>NZ_JBFAVC010000005.1:0-363417 GCF_040679595.1 Agromyces sp. NPDC052230
ACACTCCTGCACCAGCTCCGGCCGGTACGCCAACGCCAACCTCGCCACAACACTCTCCACCCGCTAAGTGTTGCGACCACCGCGAGAACCCAAGGTTCCTCGATCGCCACACTCTGAACACGCTGTCGGCGGTCCGCCGCAGCACCCCACCCCTGTCGTTTCTCCCCCGTAAGGGGGACAATGACAGGAGCGGATGATGCTGGTGGAGGTGCGACATGGCGCACGCAGTGCAGTACTCCCGATTCGGTGGCCCCGAGACGCTCGAGGTCGTCGAGGTGCCGACGCCCGAACCTGGCGAGGGTGAGGTGCTCGTCGAAGTGTTCGCGACCGGGTTGAACCCCGTCGAGAGCTCGATTCGACGGGGTGAGCACCGCGATCGATGGCCGGTCGAGCTTCCGGTGGCGCAGGGCAGCGACCTTGCCGGCGTGGTCATCGCGACCGGGCCCGGCGCGTCCCGGTTCAGCAGGGGCGACGAGGTCATGGGATTCGTCGCACGCGGCGCGCAGGCGACGCACGTGGTCGTGCCCGAGGAGAATCTCATGCCACGCCCGCCGGGGCTGTCGTGGGAGGTGGCCGGATCGCTGTACACGGCCGGCACCACGGCGTGGAACGCCGTCGAAGGCCTGGGCCTCGGCCCGAACGACACGGTGGTCATCACCGCGGCCGCCGGCGGGGTCGGATGCCTCGCCGCGCAGTTCGCGCGCATGCGCGGCGCCACGGTGATCGGCACCAGCGCCGAAGCGCGCTTCGACTTCCTGCGGCAGTTCGGCGTGATCCCCACCGGCTACGGGGCGGGACTCGCCGACCGCGTGCGCGCGCTCACGAATGAGCCGGTCAGCGCGTTCCTCGACTTCCTCGGCGGCGAGGTCGGCGAGGCGAAAGCGCTCGGCGTTCCGGCCTCGCGCACCCTCACGATCTTCGACTGGGATGCGGTCGACCAACACGGTGCCGTGCGCATCTCGGCGGGCGACGCGGTGGCGCTCGGCAGGGTCGCGGCCCTCGCGGCGGCGCGGCGCATCCGCCTTCCGATCGCCGACGTCTTCTCGCTCGACTCGGTCGCGGACGCGTACCGGGCGCTCGACAAGCGGGAGGCGCCCGGCAAGATCGTGCTCGGCCTTCGCATCGTCGAGTACGCGGGCCAGCGCGTTCGGGAGCCCGACCTCAAGGAGCAGGACGTCACGCTCGGCGTGCTCACGCCGCACCAGCACGTGGAGGTGGAGGAGGCGGTCCCGCCCGCGCTGGCCGACGGCAGCGTGCGGCGGCGCCACCGCGAGGAGCACGAGCGCGAGGAGCACGAGCGCGAGGAGCACGAGCGCGAAGAGCGCGACGTCACGGTGGAGTGACCTGCCGACGCAGGCGACCGGTGCGACGGGGTCATACGGCGGCAGGGGCATCCGTGCGCCCATAGGATTGCACGTATGGCCGACGCCTCCTCGTTCTATATCACCACGCCCATTTTCTACGTGAACGACGTGCCCCACATCGGGCACGCGTACACGGAGGTGGCGACCGACGTGCTCGCACGCTGGCACCGCCAGGCGGGTGCGGACACGTGGATGCTCACCGGCACCGACGAGCACGGCCAGAAGATCCTCCGCACCGCGACGGCCAATGATGTGACGCCGCAGGAGTGGGCCGACAAGCTCGTCGCCGAGGCCTGGAAGCCGCTGCTCGAGACGATCGACGTGGCGAACGACGACTTCATCCGCACCACCGACGAGCGCCACGAGCAGAACGTGCAGAAGTTCCTGCAGCGCCTCTACGACGAGGGCCACATCTACACGGGCGAGTACGAGGGCTACTACTGCGTCGGCTGCGAGGAGTACAAGCAGGAGTCCGAACTCGTCGCGGGCGCGGGCGAGTACGAGGGCCAGCTCGTCTGCGCCATTCACTCCAAGCCCGTGGAGCTCCTGCACGAGAAGAACTACTTCTTCCGCACGTCGGCGTTCGCCGACCGGCTGCTCGCGCTCTACGAGGAGCGGCCCGACTTCGTGCAGCCCGAGTCGGCTCGCAACGAGGTGCTCGGCTGGGTGCGCTCGGGCCTGTCCGACCTCTCGATCTCGCGGTCCACGTTCGACTGGGGCGTGAAGGTGCCGTGGGACGACTCGCACGTCGTCTACGTGTGGTTCGACGCGCTGCTCAACTACATCACCGCGGTCGGCTACGGGCAGGACGACGAGGAGTTCGCGCGCCGCTGGCCCGCGCAGCACATCGTCGGCAAGGATATCCTGCGGTTCCATGCGGTGATCTGGCCGGCCATGCTCATGGCGGCCGGCCTCGACGTGCCGCGCGGCGTGTTCGGCCACGGTTGGCTCCTCGTCGGCGGCGAGAAGATGTCGAAGTCGAAGCTCACGGGCATCGCCCCGCAGCAGATCACCGACACGTTCGGCTCCGACGCGTTCCGGTACTACTTCCTCTCCGCGATCCACTTCGGCCAGGACGGCTCGTTCTCGTGGGAGGACCTCTCGGCGCGCTACCAGGCTGAGCTCGCGAACGGCTTCGGCAACCTCGCGTCGCGTGTCATCGCCATGATCAACCGGTACTGCGACGGCGTCGTGCCGAGCGCCGCCGAGCTCTCGGCCGCCGATCACGAGATCGCGGCCATCGAGCAGCGGGCGACGGATGCCGCGTGGTCGGCCATCCGGCGGCTCGCGGTGCACGAGGCGATCTCCTCCACGTGGGAGCTCGTCGACGCACTCAACGGGTACCTCACCGTGGAGGAGCCGTGGACGCTCGCCAAGGACCCGCATCAGCGCGCCCGCCTCGAGACCGTGCTGGCGACCGCCTACCACGGCCTCGGCACGCTCGCGGTACTGCTCTCGCCGGTGCTGCCCAAGGCGACGGCCAAGCTGTGGACGGCGCTCGGTGCACCCGGCACGGTGGAGGAGCAGCGGATCGACCGTGCGAACGAGTGGAGCATCGGCGAGCGGGTGTCGCCGCTCGAGGCGCTCTTCCCGCGCGTCGAGGTCGCGGAGTGACGGGTCTCGATACGCTCGCTGGCGCTCGCTACTCGACCACCGGATGGCGTCGTTGAGCGAGCACCTGCGCACCCGCGCCGACGCAGGACGGGCGGCCGAGTACCCGCCGCCGCCCGAACCCCTCGCCGTCGGCGTGTACGACAACCACACGCACCTCGAGGTCGCCGACGGCGCCCTGCCGATCGACGTGCACGAGCACCTCGAGCGCGCGGCATCCGTCGGCGTCCTCGGTGCGGTGCAGGTGGGCACGGATGTCGCGACGAGTCGCTGGTCGGCCGACGTCGCCGAGCGCGAGCCGCGCCTCCTCGCCGCGGTGGCGCTGCATCCGAACGAGGCACCCGAGCTCGAGGCATCCGGCACCCTCGACGACGCCCTCGCCGTGATCGAGGAGCTCGCCGCCCGACCCCGGGTACGCGCCATCGGCGAGACCGGACTCGACTTCTACCGCACGGGCGACGAGGGGCGCGGCGCGCAGTTCCGTGCGTTCGAGGCGCACCTCGACATCGCGAAGCGGCACGGGCTCGCCCTGCAGATCCACGACCGCGACGCGCACGACGAGGTCGTCGAGACCCTGCGGCGGGTCGGCAGCCCCGACCGCACTGTGTTCCACTGCTTCTCGGGCGACGAGGAACTCGCCCGGCTCGCGGCATCCGAGGGCTGGTACCTCTCGTTCGCCGGCAACGTCACGTTCAAGAACGCCGAGAACCTGCGCGATGCCCTCAGGGTCGCGCCGCGCGACCGGATCCTCGTCGAGACGGATGCCCCGTACCTCACGCCTGTGCCGCTGCGCGGACGCCCGAACGCGCCCTACCTAGTGCCGCACACCGTGCGGTTCATGGCGGAACTGCTCGGCACCCCGCTCGACGAGTTCTGCGAACAGCTCGCGTCGAACACGGTCGCGGTGTACGGGCCGTGGCAAGATGAGCCCGTGCAGGGGGCAGAGGGGTTGCAGGGAGCGCCGCGGTGAACGCGCATCGGCATGCGGCCGATGGCGTCGACAGCGCCCCGCGCCTGCTCGGCCCGGCCGAGATCCGCGATCTCGCCGAGCACCTCGACGTCACGCCCACGAAGAAGCTCGGCCAGAACTTCGTGCACGACGCCAACACCGTGCGGCGCATCGTGCAGGTTGCCGGGGTGCGCTCCGGTGAGACCGTGCTCGAGATCGGCCCCGGGCTCGGATCGCTCACGCTCGGGCTGCTCGAGGCGGGGGCATCCGTCACCGCCATCGAGATCGACGGACGGCTCGCCGAGCAGCTGCCGCATACCGTGAGCCTCATGCAGCCCGGCACCCACCTCACGGTCGTGCACGACGACGCGTTGCGCGTCACGGAGTTGCCGGGGCTCGCGCCCGTGCGGCTCGTCGCGAACCTGCCGTACAACGTCTCGGTGCCGGTGCTCCTGCACCTGCTCGAGCACTTCCCGTCGCTCACGTCGGGCATCGTCATGGTGCAGGCCGAGGTCGGCCACCGGCTGGCCGCCGAGCCCGGATCGAAGGTCTACGGCGGTCCGAGCGTGAAGGCCGCCTGGTACGGTACGTGGCGCATCGCCGGACAGGTCTCGCGCATGGTGTTCTGGCCCGTGCCGAACGTCGACTCGGTGCTCGTCGGGTTCGAACGCGGCGTTGAGCCCGGCACCGAGGAGGAACGGCGGGCGACGTTCGCGATCGTCGACGCCGCGTTCCAGCAGCGACGCAAGATGCTGCGCCAGTCGCTGTCGGTCGTGCTCGGCGGGTCGTCGGCCGCGGCCTCCGGCGTGCTCGAGCGCGCCGGGATCGACCCGCAGTCGCGTGGCGAGGAGCTTCGCGTGGCGGACTTCCTCGCGATCGCTCGCGCGGCGTCGGCGTCGGCGCACGTCGAGGCCTGACAGCGCCGGCCCCGCAGACCGGACCGGCCGGCTCCTCGACCCTTCCCAGGCGCGCACACCCGCATTACCGTGGTCGCATGGACACGCCGGTGGGGAGCAGCGCCGAGGGCATCAGCGACGACACCGTGATCGAGGCGACGGGACGGCCGCGTTCCCAGTGGTACACGATGCTCGACGACGCCGACGCCGCCACGTGGCGGCACAAGGACATCGCCGCATGGCTCGCGGAGGAGCACGGCGTCGACGCGTGGTGGGCGCAGCACCTCACGGTCGCCTACGAGCAGGCTCGCGGCATCCGCGAACCCGGCCAACGGCAGGACGGGAGGTTCGAGGCGAGCGTCAGCCGTACGGTCGCACTCGACCCGGCCGAGGCGCTGCAGGCGCTCGCCGCGGTCGTCACCGCCGAGCTCGACGTGGAGCCCCTCGCCCTCAACCTCACGGCGAAGCATCCGACCGCCCGGTTCACACTCCAGAGCGGCGAGTTCGTGCTCGCGAGCGCGAGCCCGGTCGGCGACGGACGCTCGTCGATCGGCCTGACGTGGGGACGGATGACCGACGGCACGCGCCTCGCCGAGATCAAGGCCGAACTGCGCGACTGGCTGCAGGCGGTGGGGTGACCGGGAAGCGCCCGACCCCGTGGGATAGCGTGGCAGCATGACGATCGCGGCGACCGACGAGGCAGTTCACGTGCGGGCGCCCGGCAAGATCAATCTCTTCATGCGCGTCGGCGCGGTGCAATCCGACGGGTATCACGACGTCGCCACCGCCTACCAGGCGGTGTCGCTCTACGAAGAGGTGCGGGCGTGGCCCGATGACGAGTTCAGCGTCGGATTCTCGGGCAGCGTCGACACCTCGGGCCTGCCGACGGATGCCTCCAACCTCGCGATCCGGGCGGCGAAGCTGCTCGCCCGCACGGTCGGTGTGCCCGGCGGCGTGCGCCTCGAGATCGAGAAGCACGTGCCCATCGCCGGCGGCATGGGGGGAGGGTCGGCGGATGCCGCGGCCACCCTCATCGCGTGCGACACCATGTGGGGCACCGCGCTGTCGAAGGAGGAGTTGCACGGACTCGCCGCGAAGCTCGGCGCCGACGTGCCGTTCGCACTGTCGGGCGGCACCGCGATCGGCACCGGCCGTGGCGACCGCCTGAGCCCCGCCCTCGCGACCGGGTCGTTCCACTGGGTGCTCGCGCTCGCCGAGTTCGGCCTCTCGACCCCCGCCGTCTACGGGGAGCTCGACCGACAGCGGGCCGAGAACACCCGGCCCGTCGCCGTCGACGCGCCGCCCGTGGTCGCCGCCTCGGTGCTGCAGGCGCTGCGCGCAGGGGATCCCCGGCGCCTCGCCGACGCGCTGCACAACGACCTCCAGTCGGCGACCCTCGCCCTGGCGCCGGGGCTCGGCGGCATCCTCGAACTCGGCGAGACGCACGGCGCGCTCGCGGGGATCGTGTCGGGTTCGGGCCCGACCGTCGCGTTCCTCGCCGAGGACGCCGGCTCGGCGATCGATCTGCAGGTGGCGCTGTCGGCGTCGCGCCTCACCGCCGTGCACGTGCACGGGCCAGTGCACGGCGCGCGCGTCAGCTACGCCTGATCGCCCGGCGCCGGGCGGGGTCGGCCAGTCGCGGTGCGTCGAAGGCGCCGTTCGGCGCGTAGACGTCGGTGCCCGGCGGCACGATCTCGTCGATGCGGTCGAGCACGGCGTCGTCGAGCGCGAGGGCGGCCGCCGGCAGCAGTGACTCGAGTTGCGGCAACGTACGCGGGCCGACGATCACCGAGGTGACCGCCCGGTGTGCCAGCGGGAATGCCACGGCCAATTCGGGCAGCGAGACGCCGAGTTCGTCGGCGATGGGCACGAGTTGCTCGACGACGTCGAGCTTGCGTGCGGTGGTGGCATCCGCTGGGTCGAACCATGCGGGCCGGAGGGCCGCGCGCCCCTCGGCCGCAGGCGGCACCGCGTCGCGCCGGTAGCGGCCGGTGAGGAACCCGAACGCGAGCGGGCTCCATGTCAGCACACCCATGCCCCAGCGTTCGGCGACCGGCAGCACGTCGCGCTCGATGCCGCGTGCGAGGAGGTTGTACGGCGGCTGCTCGGTGCGGAACCGCATGAGGCCACGGGCCTCGGCGACCCGGTGCGAATCGACGACCTCATGCGCCGGGAACGTCGAGGATCCGAACGCCCGGATCTTGCCGGCGCGCACGAGGTCGGTGAGCACGCCGAGCGTCTCCTCGAGATCGGTGTCGAGGTCGGGACGGTGCACCTGGTAGAGGTCGATCCAGTCCGTGCCGAGGCGGCTCAGGCTGGCGTCGACGGCGCGCAGCAGGTGTCGCCGGGAGTTGCCGCTCCGGTTGACGCCCTCCCCGAGCGCGAAGTGGCCCTTGGTCGCGAGGATCACGTCGTCGCGGCGGCCGCGCAGGGCCTTGCCGACGATGACCTCGGACTCACCGGCGGAGTACATGTCGGCCGTGTCGACGAAGTTGATCCCGCGGTCGAGCGCGGTGTGGATGATGCGCACGCAGTCGTCGTGATCGGGGTTGCCGGCCGCGCCGAACATCATGGCGCCGAGCGCGAAGCGGGAGACGGTCATGCCGGTTCGCCCGAGGACCGTCGTGGGCATGTCGGTGGTCACAAGCCGACCATAGTTCGGCAAGCAGATTTGCGCAAATACGCTTGCGGAGCCGATAGGCTTCCTGACATGAGCAGTGACGGAGCACCTGGCGATGTGCGCACGCTCGACGAGGTGCGCGCCCTCGCGGCGCTCGCGCACCCCGACCGGGCACGCATCATGGACGCCCTCGCGGTCGATGGGCCGTCGACGACCGGTGCACTGGCCGACGTGCTGGGGGTCGCCACAGGCAGCGCCTCGCATCACCTGCGGGTGCTCGCCGAGGCGGGGCTCGTCGAACGCGCGCCGCAGGATCCGTCGGATCTGCGCCAGCGTCGTTGGAAGCTCGTCAGCCGCGGCATGCGCTGGTCGGCCGGGCAGTTCCGCGATCGCCCGGCCGCGGAGTCGGCGGCAGCCGTAGCGGACGCCGTGATGCTTGCCCGCCAGGTCGAGCGGGCGCGGGCGTTCCTGGACTCGGCCGAGCCGCCGTGGGACGACGCGGCCATGTCGGGGCACTACTGGTTGCGGCTGAGCGCCGACGAGCTCGCCCAGTTCGGCCGGGAAGTCGACGAACTGCTGCTCCGCTGGCGTCGGCGCGAGATCCCCGACGACGGGGCGGATCGACGCTCGGTGCTCGCCTTCGCGCGGGCGTTCCCGTCGCGGCCCTGAGCGAGCGCGCGCGCGAGGCTTGGAGCGCGAACGAAGGTCGAGTTCATGGCAACTGCACCGCACGACGGGACATCCGGTGCATTCGACCTCAACTCGATCGCAGCCGATCACTGCCTGTGGAGAACCTCGCACCCGCGGCATCCGTCGGCTGCAGCCTGATCGGATGTCACCATCGCAGGAACTCCCATGGAGTCTCCGTACCGCGAAGTCGTTCACCCGCCGCGAGGCCGACCGACGAGGCGTGCACTGGCGCCGACTCATGGCTGACGATCTCGAGCATCCGTTCCACGGCGTCCTTCGACCAGCGGCCTCCGATACGTCTGTGCGCGCTCTCGCCGAGGCCTATGCCAAGCGGATGCCGCGGCGTCAGGTGTTCAGCCATGAGACGGCTGCCGCGCTCTGGGGCATCCCGTTGCCGGCATCCGCCGGGATGTCTCCGCTCTCAGGCGCGGCCGCGGGGCCCGCGCCGACGCTCCACGTCTCGGTGCCGCGAGGTTCGGCTCCTCCCACCGCACGCGGGGTCACCGGCCACGTCCTCAGCCTCGACCGAGCCGCCGTCCATGTGCACGCTGGTCTCCGGGTCGTCGATCCCGCGAGCGCATGGGTGCAATGCGCGGCCCGACTCTCCCTCGACGACCTCGTCGCCGCCGCCGATTTCCTGCTCACTGGATCCCAGCCATTCGATGGTCGCGCGCCGCGCTGCACGCGCGACGAGCTCGCGGCGGCCATCGAGCGGCATCCCGGATGCCGCGGTGCCCCGCGGTTACGCCAAGCGCTGGAGCTGGCGCGGTGGGGCCCGCTGTCGCGTCGGGAGTCACTGCTCCGTCTCGACCTCGTGCGCGGCGGCCTTCCGGAACCCGAATGCAACCATCGGGTGCTGGATGGCGACGGATCCCTCGTCGCGATGATCGATCTGGCGTATCCGGCATACCGGGTGGGCTCGAGTACCAAAGCGACCTGCACCGCCCGGCAGAGCAGTTCCGGCGAGACATCCGTCGCCTGGAGATGCTCGCCGACATCGACTGGACGATCGTGCAAGTGACGTCGGACGACGTGAGCGCAGACGGAGAAGTACGGGACTCCGTGGCGATGCGGGATCGGGTGAGGGCTCGGCTACGGGCTCGCGGCTGGCAACAGGGAGGCGAGTTGATGCCATCCGCACTGTCTGATGCGGCCAACGGTGCGAATGGCATCGACTCGGCGGGCGCGATTCCCGGCGCGGCGGCCGCGGGGCTTGACCCCGCGGAGTGGGCGAGCAGGCGTGGCGGCTAGGCTCGGTGGGACATGGCACACCTCCTCGGCGCCGAGCGCCTGCACCTCGAGTTCCCGACGCGCACCGTCTTCGACGAGGTCACCCTCGGCATCGACGAGGGCGACCGCATCGGCGTCGTCGGCCGCAACGGCGACGGCAAGTCGACGCTGCTGAAGCTCCTCGCGGGCCGCCTCGCGCCCGACGCCGGGCGGGTCACGCGCCGCCGCGGCATCCGGATCGGCATGCTCGACCAGGCCGACGTCGTCGACCCCGGCATGACCGTGTCCGAGTCGGTCGTCGGCGGCATCGAGGAGCACGTCTGGGCCGGCGACCCGAAGGTGCGCGACGTCATCGGCGGGCTGCTGGCGGATGTCCCGTGGCACGGCCAGATCGGCGCCCTCTCGGGCGGGCAACGGCGTCGGGTGGGGCTCGCGGCGCTGCTGGTCGGCGACTGGGACGTGGTGTTCCTCGACGAGCCCACCAACCACCTCGACGTCGAGGGCATCGCCTGGCTCGCCCGGCACCTGAAGTCGCGGTGGTCGACGGATGCCGGCGCGCTCGTCGTCGTGACGCACGACCGGTGGTTCCTCGACGAGGTCTGCACCGACACGTGGGAGGTGCACGACGGCATCGTCGAGCCGTTCGAGGGCGGCTACGCGGCGTACGTGCTGCAGCGGGTCGAGCGCGACCGGATGGCCGCGGCATCCGAGGCCAAACGCCAGAACCTCATGCGCAAGGAGCTCGCGTGGCTGCGCCGGGGCGCCCCCGCCCGCACGTCGAAGCCGAAGTTCCGCATCGAGGCCGCGAACCAGCTCATCGAGAACGAGCCGCCGCTGCGCAACCCGGTCGAGCTCAACCGGCTCGCGGTGTCGCGGCTCGGCAAGGATGTGGTCGACCTCATCGACGTCTCGGTGGTCTACCCGGTTCAGGATGCCGCGCCCGGCGCTCCGACCGAGCGCACCGTGCTGCACGACCTCGAGTGGCGTATCGCGCCGGGGGAGCGCACCGGCATCCTCGGCGTGAACGGCGCGGGCAAGTCGACGCTCCTCGGGCTGGTCACGGGCGCCGTGCAACCGACCACCGGACGTGTGAAGCGCGGCAAGACCGTCAAGATCGCGACCCTCAGCCAGGAGCTCGCCGAGCTGGCCGAGTGGGCCGACGAGCGCGTGAGCGCGGTCGTCGCCGAGCAGCGCACCGCGTACAAGATGGGCGACAAGGAACTCACGCCCGGGCAGCTGCTCGAACGGCTGGGCTTCACGAGCGCGCAGCTCTCGACGCCCGTGAAGAACCTCTCGGGCGGCCAGAAGCGGCGGCTGCAGTTGCTGCTCATCCTGCTGCAGGAGCCGAACGTGCTCATTCTCGACGAGCCGACGAACGACCTCGACACCGACATGCTCGCCGCGATCGAGGACCTCCTCGACTCGTGGCCGGGCACGCTGCTCGTCGTGAGCCACGACCGGTACCTCATCGAGCGCGTCACCGACCGCCAGTTCGCCATCCTCGACGGCCACCTGCGCGACCTGCCGCGCGGCGTCGACCAGTACCTCGAACTGCGGCGCCAGGTGACGGATGCCGCGGGGCCGGCGGGTTTCGAGACGCCAGCCGCGCGGACTGCTCAACCCGCGTCGGAGGCGCTCACGGGCGCCGAGCGCCGGAACGCCGAGAAGGAGATCTCGTCGATCGACCGGCGCCTCGAGAAGCTCACCGCCGAGATCGCCCGCCTGCACGAGCGACTCGCCGTGCACGACCAGGGCGACTACGTGGGGCTCGGCGTGCTGGGCGACGAGCTGCAGCGGCTCGAGGCATCCGTCGCCGAACTCGAGACCCGCTGGCTCGAAGTCTCCGAGGCCATCGACGGCTAGGGGAGTTGGCAGCGCAAGTACGAACGTTGTCGCTCCTTCGACGTCTCGGGAATGTCGTCGTCGACGAGACTGGACGCCTCAGTCGACCAGGGAGGTCACATGCAGCCGATGGTCCTCGCGGAGGTGCCGCACCCCGAGACCCGAGTCGCTCATGCCGCTCGTGAGGTCGCGACCGAGTTCTGCTCGCCGGCGCTGCTGAACCACTCGCTCCGCTCGTATGTCTGGGCCGCCTCGTACGGCGTGCTGAACGGCATCGCCTTCGACGAGGAGCTGCTCTACGTCTCCGCCCTCCTGCACGACATCGGCCTGGTGCGCGAGTTCGACAGCCATGACGTCGGCTTCGAGTACGCCGGCGCGGCGGTGGCCTGGGTGTTCGGCGCCAGTGCGGTCTGGTCGCCCGAGCGGAGAAGGCGGGCCGGGGAGGTCATCATCGCCCACATGGCGAGCGAGCTGGTCGGCCCTGAGACCGACCCCGAGGGTCACCTGCTGAGCGTGGCGACCAGTCTCGACATCTCGGGTGCGAGGCTGAACGCGTGGCCGGTCGAGCTGCGTTCCGAGGTGATCCGGGCGCTGCCGCGTGCGGGGCTCGCCGAGGAGTTCGTCGGATGCTTCAAGGACCAGGCGAGTCGCAAACCGCACAGTTCGCCTGCTCTCGCGATCGCCGAGGGCATCGAAGCTCGGGTCGCGGCGAACCCCTTGGATCAGCTCGACGCATCTTTGACCCTCGGGCGGTGACGTCACAGGAACTGTGACCGTTCATGACCGATCGGTCGGGACCGCGCAGATCCTTCGCCTAACGTGGTTGATGCGCCCGCGTTCGCGGCAACGTCGCCCCCTCGTCACGACTCACCTGGCGGAGCCCTGCCTCCCAGCCATCAGCACCCGATCGCGTGCGCCCACGCGAAAGGGAAACCACAGGAATGTCACGCACCACCACCAAGCTCCTCGCCGCCCTGGCCACCGTCCCGCTGCTCGCGGGCCTCGCGGCCTGCGCGGCTCCCGCCGCGGGCGAGACCGCCGGCGACGACATCGTGAAGATCGGCGTCGTCGGTAAGGGTGACCCGCAGTGGGCCGCCTTCGAGGAGGCCGCTGCCGATGAGGGCATCACGATCGAGATCATCGACTTCTCGGATTACGCCCAGCCGAACCCGGCGACGACCGAGGGCGAGCTCGACCTCAACCAGTTCCAGCACATCGTGTACCTCGCCGATTACAACGTCTCGGCCGGGGAGGACCTCACGCCCATCGGGTCCACGGCGATCTACCCGCTCGGGCTCTACTCGACGAGGTACGACTCGGTGAAGGACATCCCGGCCGGCGAGACCGTCGCGGTACCGAACGACGCCTCGAACCAGGCTCGCGCCCTGCTCGTGCTGCAGTCGGCCGGCCTCGTCGAGCTGAAGAGCGGCGGCACGATCTTCTCCGACCTCGCCGACATCGACGAGGCGAAGTCGAAGGTCAAGGTGACCGCCCTCGAGGCGTCGCTCACGCCGACGTCGCTTCCCGACGTTGCCGCCGCGATCATCAACAATGACTTCGTAGAGGACGCCGGCCTCACCTTCGAGGACGCCATCGCGAAGGACGACCCCAGCGACCCGAACGCGCTGCCCTACGTCAACATCTTCGCGACCCGCGCCGACGACGCCGAGAACGAGACGTACCTGAAGCTCGTCGAGATCTTCCAGACCGACCCCGAGGTGCAGGCCGGACTCCTCGAGTCCTCGGGCGGCACCGGCCTCTCGGTGCAGACGCCGGTCGCCGACCTCGTCGAGTCGCTCGCCAAGGTCGAGTCCGACACCGAGGCCGCCGGGAAGTAGGGACTTCCGCCGGGAAGTAGGGACTTCACATGGCGCTCGTCGAGCTCAGGAACGTCAGCAAGACCTATCCGGGTCCCGCGGGAAGCTCGCCCGTCGTCGCCATCGACGACGTGACGCTCGAGGTCGACGCCGGTGACGTCTACGGCATCATCGGCTACTCGGGCGCGGGGAAGTCGACGCTCGTGCGGCTCGTCAACGCGCTCGAGCCCGCGACATCCGGAAGCATCGAGGTCGACGGTCGCGAGATCACCGTGATGAGCGAGCGGGAGCTGCGCCGGATGCGGCTCGGCATCGGCATGATCTTCCAGCAGTTCAATCTCTTCAACTCGAAGACGGTGCGCGCGAACGTCGCGTATCCGCTCACCGTCGCAGGCCGGCCCAAGGCCGAGATCGGGGCGCGTGTCGACGAGCTGCTCGACTTCGTCGGGCTCGCCGACAAGGCGCGGAACCACCCCGACCAGCTCTCGGGCGGCCAGAAGCAGCGCGTCGGCATCGCCCGAGCGCTTGCGACCTCGCCGCAGCTGCTGCTCGCCGACGAGGCGACGAGCGCGCTCGACCCCGAGACGACGCACGAGGTGCTCGAGCTACTGAAACGCGTGAACCGCGAGTTCGGCGTCACGATCATCGTCATCACGCATGAGATGGACGTCATCCAGTCGATCGCGACGAAGGTCGCCGTCATGGACCGCGGTCGGGTCATCGAGCGCGGCGACGTCTTCGACGTGTTCTCCGACCCGCAGAACCCGTCGTCGCAGCGGTTCGTGGCGACGGTCGTGAAGGGCATCCCGTCGCCCGTCGAGCTCGCGGTGCTGCGCGAGCGTCACGAGGGCCGCATCGCGACGATCTCGTTCCGCGACGGTGACTCGTCGCAGGCCTCGGTCTTCCTCGAACTCGCGAACGCGGGCGTGGAGTTCGAGCTCGTCTACGGCGGCATCAACGACATCCAGGGGCGCGCGTTCGGGCATCTCACCCTGGCCTTGCGAGGGCCGGATGCCGCGATCGACGCCGCCCTCGCGCGCATCGCCGCGCGGGTCGACGTGACGGAGGCGCGCTGATGGATCGCCTGCTTGAGCTGGGCTCCGAGTTCTGGGTCGCGTCCGCCGAGACGCTCTACATGGTCGCCCTCACGTTGCTGTTCGGCGGCGTCGCCGGCCTCCTGATCGGCATCGGGCTCTCCACGACACGGCCCGGAAGCCTCCTGTCGAACCGCGTCGTGTTCAACGTGCTGAACGTCGTGATCAACTTCTTCCGGCCGATCCCGTTCATCATCTTCATCGCCGCGGTGCAGCCGCTGTCGCGGCTCGTCATCGGCACGGGCATCGGCAACAACGCGCTCATCTTCGCGTTGTCGCTCGCGGCGTCGTTCGCCATCGCGCGCATCGTTGAGCAGAACCTCCTCACCGTGTCGCCCGGCGTGATCGAGGCGGCCAAGTCGATGGGTGCCGGGCCGCTGCGCATCCTGCGCACCGTCGTGATCCCGGAGGCGCTGGGGCCGCTCATCCTGGGCTACACGTTCGTGCTCGTCGCGATCGTCGACATGACCGCGGTCGCGGGCTTCATCGGCGGCGGCGGGCTCGGCAACTTCGCCCTCGTGTACGGGTACCGGCAGTTCGAGCCGGC
Source organism: Agromyces sp. NPDC052230 (assembly GCF_040679595.1). Taxonomy (NCBI): domain Bacteria; kingdom Bacillati; phylum Actinomycetota; class Actinomycetes; order Micrococcales; family Microbacteriaceae; genus Agromyces; species Agromyces sp. NPDC052230. The sequence continues at coordinate 14,661 of NZ_JBFAVC010000005.1, forward strand.
CGTCACGTGGGCGGCGGTGCTGCTCATCGTCGTGTTCGTGCAGGTCGTGCAGTTCCTCGGCAACTGGCTCGCGCGCAAGGTGCTGCGCCGGTAGGGGCGGTGCTGCGGGTCGCCACTCGTCCTCCTCAGGCCGGTCGGGCCTCTGGCGGTGCACAGCAGGTGCCGAGCGGATGTCGCGGTGCCGCGGTGTCCACCACGATCACCGCATGACCCGACTCCATGCCGACGAGGCCGCACGCCTTCCCATCACGACCGACCGAGACGTGGAGGAGCGCGTGGCGCTCCTTCTCCGGAATGCCATCCGGCGTCAGTGGTGGACCCTCTACCTCGACGACGATGACGTGCAATTGCCGCTCCTCATGCCAATGGCCGGCTACCCCGCGCGGCCCGACGAGCCGAGCGGCGAAGGCGGCACGGCGGCCCAGCTGATCGCCGATCGCCTCGCGGCGGTCGTCGAGCAGGTCGGGGCGGCGAAGGTCGTCTTCGTGTGGGAGCGTCCGGGCGGCGCCGAGACGACGCCGGGCGACCGCGATTGGGCGCGCTCGCTCGCCGAGGCGTGCCGTGCGGAGGAAGTCGTCGTGCGGGCGCAACTCGTTCTGCACAGCGGCGGCGTGCGCTGGTTCGCGGCAGACGACTACGCGTGACGGGCTGAGGGCTGATCGTCATTGCCGCCTCGTCTGCTACCTGATCGAGAAGTCGCGGATGCATCGTTCGACCCGCCATCTGCGACTTCCCGTCTGGCGCGCATACGGTCGATCGGTTCCCTCAGTCGAACCCGAGGCTCAGTTTCCGAAGCAGCACCGCCAGCCGCTTCTGTTCGGCGGCGGGCAGCTCCGAAAGCAGTTCCGCCTCCGCGTCGACAAGACGGGTGATCGCCGCATCCACGCGGGTGAGGCCCGACGGCGTCATCTCGACGAGGATGCCGCGGCCATCATGCGGGTCGGTCTGACGCGTCACGAGTCCGCGCTCGACGAGCCGGTCGATGCGGTTGGTCATCGTGCCGCTCGAGACGAGCGTCTGCTGCAGCAGCTGCTTCGGCGAAAGCCGGTAGGGCGCACCCGCACGACGCAGCGCCGAAAGCACGTCGAACTCGCTCGACTCGAGCTCCGAACGCGTGAACGCCTGGCGCCTCGCGCGATCGAGGTGCTTCGAGAGGCGGGCGACGCGCGACAGCACCTGCAGGGGCGCGAAGTCGAGGTCGGGTCGCTCGCGCTCCCAGTCGCGCACGATCCGGTCGACCTCGTCAGCTTCCGTCATTCCGCCATTATCCCGGCCGGGGGACGGCGAGTGCGGCCTCCGGGAAGGTCGCACCCGCTCAGGGGGACTTCACGAGCGATGCTCCGGACTCGAGCACGGTCTTCAGGGCGCTCAGCACGTACATCCAGCCGGTGCCCTCGACACCCTCGGCGGTCTTCGGCGACCCCTCGAGCCGGTCGTGGGTCAGCGTCACCAGGCAGGTCCCGTCGTCGCTCGGCGAGATCTCCCACGTGACTCGACTCGCCGGCTCCGCGGCGAGTTCCTCGTCATAGCCCGACCTCCACTCGTGCACCAGTCGCCGCGGCGGGTCGAACTCGAGCACGGCCTCGGTGCCCCAATCCGAGCCGTCGGGACCGCGGTTGATGCGCTCATGCTCCGTGGTGTCGATGCTCGCCCCGTAGAAGTACCTCACGGTGTGTTCGGGGCGCGTGATCGCCTCCCAGACCTCCTCCGCGGTGGCGCGAATGAAGACGTGGTAGATCTGCGTCGTCGTCGTCGTCATGTCGGTTCCTCCAGCTCCCGTTTGAGGTCGGCGAGCGCCGAGGCGGGCCCGACCCGGTACTTGTCGATCCATCGGTCGTGGATGAGTCGGATGGGCACGGCGTTCAGGTAGTGCAGCTTCTCCCGGCCCGAGCGGCGTGTGCTGACGAGCCCGGCCTCCTCGAGGACCCGGAGATGCTTCATGACCCCGAACCGCGTCATCTCGGCGAGACCCTCGAGGTCGGCCAGCCGGGCGCCGTCGTGCTCGAACAGGTGATCGAGCAGACGGCGTCTCGTTGGATCGGCCAGCGCCTTGAACACCTCATCGTCATCATCCATCGGCATCCATAATACGTGACCAAAAGGTCACATAACAAGAGGTCGGATGCCCCGAGCACCCCCGTGTGCCATGGCAGACTTGTCTGCGCGACCGGCGCGTCCGGACGCGGTCCGCCATGGTGTAACGGCAGCACGACAGCCTTTGGAGCTGTGAGGACCAGGTTCGAATCCTGGTGGCGGAGCATGGATCAACAACTCGCCATCATCGTCCTCGCCGCCGGCCAGGGCACGCGCATGAAATCGGCCACCCCGAAGCTCCTGCACCCGCTCGCGGGTTCGCCGATCGTCTCGCACGTGCTCCGCACGGCGCAGGCGCTCGACGCCGCGCACGTCATCGCCGTCGTGCGCCACGAGCGCGACCAGGTCGCCGCCGCGGTCGAATCGGTCTTCCCGGCCTGCGTCGTCGTCGACCAGGACGAGGTCCCCGGCACCGGCCGCGCCGTCGAGCAGGCACTCGCGGCGCTCCCCGCCGACTTCGAGGGCGAGGTCCTCGTGCTCAACGGCGACGTGCCGCTGCTCGACGCCGACACGCTCGCCGCGTTCCTGGAGCAGCACCGCGGCCACGCCGCGCAGGCATCCGTGCTCTCGGCCATGTACGACGACCCCAGCGGCTACGGACGCATCGTGCGCGACGAGCGCGGCGCGTTCCGCCGCATCGTCGAGCAGAAGGACGCGACCGACGACGAGCGCGGTATCGCCGAGATCAACGCGGGCATCTACGCGTTCGGCGCGAGCGCCCTGCGCGACCAGCTCGCGAACCTCACGACCGACAACGCGCAGGGCGAGAAGTACCTCACCGACGTCATCCAGCACCTGCGCGAGGCCGGGAGCGAGGTGGAGGCCGTGCCCGTGTCGCAGCCGTGGCTCGTCGCGGGCATCAACGACCGGGCACAGCTGTCCGAGACCGCCGCGCGCCTCAACGCCCTCATCGTGCGCGGGTGGCAGCTGAACGGTGTCACCATCGAGGACCCCGCGACCACCTGGATCGACCTCGACGTGACGATCCGGCCCGACGTGACCATCCGCCCGGGCACCCAGCTGAAGGGCGCCACCGTCATCGCGACGGGCGCCGTGGTCGGGCCCGACACGACCCTCGTCGACTGCGAGGTCGGCGAGAACGCCGAGGTGAAGCGCACGGATGCCACACTGTCGGTCATCGGCGCCGGAGCATCCGTGGGTCCCTTCGCCTACCTGCGGCCGGGCACGGTGCTCGGCACCGACGGCAAGATCGGCACGTTCGTCGAGACGAAGAACGCGAAGATCGGCACCGGCAGCAAGGTGCCGCACCTCTCGTACGTCGGTGATGCGACCATCGGGGAGCACTCGAACATCGGCGCCGGCTCGATCTTCGCGAACTACGACGGCGTGCGGAAGCACCACTCGGATGTCGGCTCGCACGTGCGCACCGGCTCGCACGGCGTGTTCGTCGCGCCCGTTAGGATTGGTGACGGAGCCTACACGGGCGCCGGCACGGTCGTTCGAAAGGACATTCCCGCGGGCGCGCTCGGCGTGAACGTGGCACCCCAACGCAACATCGAGGGATGGGTCCGCAAGCATCGGCCCGGCACCGCGGCGGCTCAGGCCGCTGAGGCCGCCGAGGCTGCTGAAGCGGCGTCCGCCCCCGTCGAAGACTGACGCACCGGTCGAGGCTGGTGGAGAGGACAAGCCACATGGCTGGAATCGAGACCACCGGATCGAAACGCCTCGTGCTGGTGAGCGGTCGGGCCCACCCCGCGCTCGCCGAGCAGATCGCCGCGGAGCTCGGCACCGAGCTGATGCCCACCGACGCGCGCACGTTCGCGAACGGCGAGCTGTACGCCCGCTTCGACGAGAGCGTCCGCGGCACCGACGCGTTCGTCATCCAGTCGCACGCGGCGCCGATCAACGAGTGGCTCATGGAACAGCTCATCATGGTCGACGCCCTGAAGCGGGCGTCCGCCAAGCGCATCACGGTCGTCTCGCCGTTCTACCCGTACGCCCGCCAGGACAAGAAGGGCCGGGGCCGGGAGCCGATCTCGGCGCGACTGGTCGCCGATCTCTACAAGGCCGCCGGTGCCGACCGCATCATGTCGATCGACCTGCACGCCGCGCAGATCCAGGGCTTCTTCGACGGGCCGGTCGACCACCTGTTCGCCATGCCGGTGCTGCTCGAGCACTTCCGCAAGCTCCTCGACCCGCAGACCCTGACCGTCGTGTCGCCCGACATGGGCCGCGTGCGCGTCGCCGACATCTGGAGCGACAAGCTCGGCGCGCCCCTCGCCATCATCCACAAGCGTCGCGACCCGCTGGTGCCGAACCAGGTGTCGGTGCACGAGATCGTCGGCACGGTCGAGGGTCGGGTGTGCCTGCTCGTCGACGACCTCATCGACACCGGCCGCACCATCGTGAAGGCCGCCGAGGCCCTGAAGGCGAACGGCGCGATCGGCGTCGTGGTCGCCGCGACGCACGCGGTCTTCTCCACTCCGGCCGTCGACATCCTGCAGAACGAGTCGATCGACCGCGTCGTCGTCACCGACACACTGCCCGTTCCCGAGGCGAAACGATGGGATCGCCTCACGGTGCTGCCCATCGCCCCGCTCCTCGCCCGCGCGATCCGCGAGGTGTTCGAAGACGGCTCGGTCACGAGCATGTTCGACGGCGCGGCCTGAGCCATGGCCATCACGACCCCCCGTCCCTGGCTCTCGAGCTACGCCGAGGGCGTGCCGCACGACATCGAACCGCCACAGGGCTCGCTCTACGACCTCGTACGAGGTTCGGTCGAGCAGCACGGCGAGAACGTCGCGCTCGAGTTCTTCGGCGCGACGACGACCTACGCCGAGCTCGGTGCGCAGATCGATCGTGCCGCCGAGGGCCTGCGCCTGCTCGGCGTGCAGAAGGGCGACCCGGTCGCGATCGTGCTGCCGAACTGCCCGCAGCACGTGGTGGCGTTCTACGCCGTGCTGCGCCTCGGGGCCATCGTCGTGGAGCACAATCCGCTCTACACGCCGCGTGAGCTGCGTCACCAGTTCGAGGATCACGGCGCCCGTGTCGTGATCGCCTGGGACAAGGTGGTCGAGTCGATCCAGGCCTTCCCATCCGATATCGCCGTGCAGCAGATCGTGTCGGTCGACCTCACCCAGGCGATGCCGGCACTCATGCGCGCCATGCTGCGGCTGCCCGTCGCGAAGGCGCGCGAGTCGCGGGCCGCGCTCACCACGAAGGTCCGTGGCGCCATGCCGTGGCAGCGGCTCGTGGCATCCGACCCCATCGACGCGCACATCGTGGCGCCGGGGCCCGACGACGTCGCGGTCATCCAGTACACGAGCGGCACCACCGGAAGCCCCAAGGGCGCCGTGCTGACGCACGCGAACCTCGGCGTGAACGCGGCGCAGGCGCGGGCCTGGGTGCCGCAGGTCGAGCGCGGCACGTCCGTCGTCTACGCCGTGCTGCCGATGTTCCACGCCTACGGGCTGACGCTGTGCCTCACCTTCGCGATGAGCATGGGCTCGCGGCTCGTGCTCTTCCCGAAGTTCGACCCCGACCTCGTGCTGAAGGCCGTGAAGCAGCATCCGCCGACGTTCCTGCCCGCCGTGCCGCCGATCTACGACCGGCTCACGAAGTCGGCCGCGGCAGAGGGCGTGTCGCTCCGCGGCATCGAGATCGCCATCTCGGGCGCCATGCCGCTCTCGGCCGACGTGGTGGAGCCGTGGGAGGCGGCCACGGGCGGCTACCTCGTCGAGGGGTACGGACTGTCGGAGTGCTCACCCGTGCTCATGGCGAACCCCGTGGCGCCCAACCGCAAGGCCGGCACGGTCGGCCTGCCGCTGCCGTCGACCGAGGCGCGCGTCGTCGACCCCGAGCAGCCGACCGTCGACCGCGAGCCGGGCGCCGAGGGCGAGCTCATCGTGCGCGGCCCGCAGGTGTTCTCGAGCTACTGGCTCAAGCCCGACGAGACCGAGGCCGTGTTCGTCGAGGATCCCGCGGGCGGCGCGCCGTGGTTCCGCACCGGCGACATCGTCGCGATCGACGACGAGGGCTTCGTCCGCGTGGTCGACCGCATCAAGGAGCTCATCATCACGGGCGGGTTCAACGTCGCCCCGAGCGAGGTCGAGGAGGCGATCCGTCACCACCCCGACGTGGAGGACTGCGCGGTCGTCGGCGTTCCCGACGAGCGGACCGGCGAGGAGGTCGTCGCCGTCGTCGTGCTCCGGCAGGGGGCGACGCTCGACGAGGCCGCGATCCGCGACTTCGCACGCAACGAGCTCACGCCCTACAAGGTGCCGCGTCGCATCGTGCAGGCCGACGACCTGCCCCGCTCGCTCATCGGCAAGGTGCTGCGCCGCGAGGTGCGCAACACCCTCCTGGCCGACTGACCGGAGCGTCGTGTCGTTCCTCTCCGCCGACGCCGCACGGGCACTCGAGCGCCTTGCCGCGCTCGAGGCCGGGGAGGCGGAGGAGGGGCAGCAGTCGGGGGAGTCGGATGCCCCGCCGCTCGAGCGGCTCCGAGGCATCCGCTCGCTCGTGGTCGCCCTCGAAGCCGACCCGGCGGCGCTGCGGGCCGTGCGCGAGGCGCTCGCCGTTGGTGCCACGTGGGACGAGGTGGCGGATGCCGCGGGCCTCAGCCCCTCGGCGGCGAAGTACCGGTGGGCCGGCGACGACGAGGCCATCGCGAGCCGCCACGAGGCGAGCCGCAAGCGCAAGCGCGACCGCCCGTCGACCGCGGCCACCGACCTGCCCGGACTCTCGGTCTCGGAGGCCGCGAAGCGCCTCGGCGTGACGCCGCAGGCGATCTACCAGCGCGTCACCCGCGGGCTCCTGCGCGCCGAGACCGTGCAGCTTCCCGACGGGCGCACCTACAAGCGCGTGTTCCCCGACGAGGTGCCGCCGACCGAGGGCTGATCGCCCCAGACCGGCGACGCCCCATGGTCACCAGGCGACGGGTCCCGATGCCGACACGAACGCGCCCGTGGGGCCATCCGCGCTGATGCTCGCCATGCGCACGATGATCGCCGCGCCCTCCTCGATCGACTGGGTGCCACGATGCCCGTTGAGGTCGGTGGCGGTGTAGCCCGGGTCCACGACGTTGACGCGGAACCTCGGCAGACCCCTCGCGTACTGCGAGGTGATCATGTTGACCGCGGACTTCGACGACGGGTAGCCGATGCCGATGAGCTGCGACTCGATCCGCGTCGGGTCGTTCGTGGCCGTGAGCGAGCCCATGCCGCTGCCGACGTTCACGATGACGGGGGCCGCCGAACGCTCGAGCAGCGGGATGAAGGCGTGCGTCATGCGCACGAGGCCGAAGACGTTCGTCTCGAACACCTCCCGCACCGCCGCCGCCTTCGTGTCACGCGGCGCATCGAGGGTGCCCGCGATGCCGGCGTTGTTCACGAGCACGTCGAGGTGGCGTTCGCGCGCCTCGAGCTCGGCCGCCGCCGCGGCGACGGAGGCGTCGTCGGTGACGTCGAGGGTGACATGGTGGGCGCCGAGTGCGGCGGCCGCCGCAGCGCCGCGATCGGGGTCGCGAGCGCCGAGGTAGACCGTGTGGCCGGCCTCGATGAGCGCGCGGGCGGTTTCGAATCCGAGGCCTTTGTTGCTTCCGGTGATGAGGGTGATCGTCATGTCCTCATCGTCGGATGCCGCGGGCACCGTGCCCAGTCGTCCCGCGATCCCGGGACCGGCAGTACCACCCCTCCGGCTCGCGATCCAGGCGATACTCGGATGATGAGCGTCGAGGAACGGGAACTCGGGCGGATGCTGCGTGCCTGGCGCGATCGTGCCGATCCGCGTGAAGCGGGCATCCCGGTCGGCTCGAACCGGCGATCGGCGGGGCTCCGCCGCGAAGAGGTCGCGCTCGCGGCCGGCGTCTCCGTGGATTACCTCACGCGTCTCGAACAGGGTCGCTCGCAGCATCCGTCGCCGCAGGTGCTCTCGGCACTCGCTCGCACGCTTCGGCTCACCACGGCCGAGCGCGACCACCTGTTCCTGCTCGCCGGACTCCTCGCACCGTCGGCCGGGGTCGTCGACGCGCACGTCACGCCCGGCGTGCAGCGCCTCGTCGAGCGGATGCGCGACCTCCCCGTGGCCGTGTTCGACGCCCGATGGACGCTCGTCACGTCGAGTCCGCTGTGGGATGCGCTGATGGGCGCTCCCGCCGAGGGTGCGCCGCGTGCACGCAATCTGCCGTGGCAGGTCTTCGTCGGTGGGTCGGGGCGGGTGCGTCACAGTCCCGCGGAACGGCGAGCCCTCGAATCCGACGTCGTCGCCGACCTGAGGAGCGCGATCGCCCGTTATCCGAAGGACCGAGAGCTGGCCGAGCTCGTGCATGACCTCCTCGTGCAGTCACCCCGATTCGCCGAGCTCTGGACTCGTTCCGAGGTGGCGGTCCACGTCTCCGACCGCAAGCGGATCGAACATCCCGAGGTCGGGCTGCTCGAACTCGACTGCGATGTGCTGACCGTGGAGGGCGCAGACCTGCGGATCGTCGCCTACTCCGCCGAAGCGGGAACGCCGGATGCCGCCGCGCTCGACCTGCTCCGGGTCATCGGCGTCGCGACCAGCTGAGGCACCGCTCGCTCACGGTCACGTGTTGCGCTCGTCGTCGCCGGGAACGCGCGGGGCGCCCGGCAGGAGCCCGAGTTCGGCGACGAGCGTCTCGCTCCCGTTCGCGCCGACGGCGAAGCACGCCCAGCCCGGGCCGGCCGGACCGAACAGGTCGAAGGCGACTCGCGCGCCTGCCGCATCCGTGTCGTAGGCCCTGACCGACACCGCACATGCTCGCTGCGCCGCCGAATGCGCCACCCCGTAGACCGAGAGCAGGACGGGCAGCACGAGTGCGCCGAGCGCCACCAGCACGGCGATGCGGAGGGCCCGTCGTCGTCGCTCGCCGTACACCGGCCCGTCATCATGCGGTTCGCCGTCGAGTTCAGGCGGCCGGTCGCTCATGACGCCGCCTCCACGAACACGGAGGCGATACCGCCGATGCTCGCGGCGAACGTCGCCGCCGTGACGCCCACGAGGGCCCCGCTGGGCGGCGTGATCACGAGATGCTCGCCCGACAGCTGCCGACGGCGCACGGTGCCGACCACGACGGCAGCGCCGGATGCCGCGAACAGCAGCACCCCCACGGCAACCAGCCACGGCTCGCCGGCGACGAGGCCCGTGCGCAAGGAGAGCAGGGCGTTCACCGCGATCGCGAGCGCGGTGCGCGTCCACGCGAGCGAGGTGCGCTCGGGCTGGAGCCCCGGATCGCCGGTCGCCGGGATCACGTGCGGTCGCACGACGCCTGCCCTGGGTTCATGCGATATCCGGTCATGCGACGATGAGCAGAACCACGAGCACCGCACTCGTGAGGAGGCTCACGGCCGCGAGGGCCGGCAGCACCCAGCTGAACGGGAGGGGCCTGCCGTGCCGGATGGCGATCTCGTTGGCGCGCCACCTCGTGTACGACACGACGCTCAACACCGCCGCAACGACGCCGAGCGCGACGGAGAGCACGGTGACCACGATCCTCGGATCGAGTTGCGTCGCGAACTGGTGCAATAGCACGCCGCCCGCGAGCAGTGCGAGCGCCGTTCGGATCCAGGCGAGGAACGTGCGCTCGTTCGCGAGTGTGAAGCGGTAGTCGGGCTCGGTGCCCTCGTTCCGCCACGTCGGTTCCGGCATCCGCCTCGCCTCCTCCTCGTCGGCCCCTCGTTCGCGTGCGCCCCTCCTCAGTGCGAGGAGGGCGACGTCTCGATCTCGCTGCGGTCGCCCGACCACAGCGTGTGGAAGACGCCTTCGCGGTCGACGCGACGGTACGTGTGCGCACCGAAGTAGTCGCGCTGGCCCTGGATGAGCGCGGCCGGAAGGCGGTCGGCGCGCAGGCCGTCGTAGTAGGCGAGCGACGATGAGAACGCGGGCGTGGGGATGCCCGCCTGCGCGGCGATCGACACGATGCGGCGCCAGCTCTCCTGCGCTCCGGCGACCGCGTCGCGGAAGTACGGGGCGACGACGAGGGCGACGAGGCCCTGGTCGTCGGCGTACGCCTCCGCGATGCGGTTGAGGAAGCGCGCGCGGATGATGCATCCGGCCCGCCAGATCTTCGCGATGTCGCCCTTCTGGACCTCCCAGCCGAACTGCTCGGCACCCGCGACGATCTCGTCGAAGCCCTGCGAGTAGGCGATGATCTTCGAGGCGTACAGCGCCCGGCGCACGTCCTCGATGAAGGCGTCGGCGTCATCGACCTTCCAGTCGCCCGACGGGCCCGGCAGGTCGGCCGCAGCCGCGCGCTGCGCCCGTGACGACGAGAGACTGCGAGCGAAGACCGCCTCGGCGATGCCCGAGGTCGGCACACCGAGCTCCAGGGCGTTCTGCACCGTCCAGGCGCCCGTGCCCTTGGCGCCGGCCTCGTCGAGGATGACGTCGACGAGCGGCTGGCCCGTCGCGGCATCCGTCTGGCGCAGCACCTCCGCGGTGATCTCGATGAGGTAGCTCTCGAGCTCGCCGGTGTTCCACTCGGCGAAGACGTCGGCGATCTCGGCGGGGCTCTTGCCGGTGCCCTGGCGGATGAGGTCGTAGGCCTCGGCGATGAGCTGCATGTCGGCGTACTCGATGCCGTTGTGCACCATCTTCACGAAGTGGCCGGCGCCGTCGGTGCCGACGTGCGTCACGCACGGCTCACCGTCGGGGGCGATCGCGGCGATGGTCTGCAGGATCGGGCCGAGCGTGTCGTACGACTCGGCGGTGCCGCCGGGCATCAGCGATGGGCCGTTGAGCGCGCCCTCCTCGCCACCCGAGACGCCCATGCCCACGAAGTGGATGCCGGTCGGCTTGATCTCGGCCTCGCGGCGGATGGTGTCGTGGAAGTTCGCATTGCCGCCGTCGACGATGATGTCACCCGGCTCGAAGCGCTTCACGAGCTCGGAGATCACCGCATCGGTGCCCTTGCCGGCCTGCACCATGATGATCGCGGTGCGCGGCTTCGCGAGCGATGCAACGAATTCGTCGTAGCCCTCGGACGGCACGAAGCCCGCCTCGGGGTGCTCGGTCACGAGGGTCTGCGTGCGCTCGGGGGAGCGGTTGAACACCGCCACGGTGTTGCCGTCGCGGCTCGCGAGGTTGCGGGCGAGGTTCGACCCCATGACCGCGAGTCCGACGACGCCGATGTTTGCAGATCCGTTCTCAGGCACGAAAGCTCTCCTCGTGAGTTCTGGGGGTCGCACCAAGCGTACTGTGAGCGCGACTCACCGTTGCCTCCCGTTGCGGTGAGGGCCGCAGTTGCGGCCGGCCCGGCCTGAGGCATCAGAGCCCTGCAGTAGCCTGCTCATCATGACCGGAACCGATGCCCCGCCCCGCATCGTGGTGATGGGGCCGAGCGGCGCCGGAAAGTCGTTGGTCGGTGCCGCCCTCGCCGAGCGATTGACGCAGTCGTTCCCGCGGCTCGATTTCATCGACGGCGACGACCTCCATCCGCAGGCGAACGTCGACAAGATGCGGGCCGGCATCCCCCTGCAGGATGCCGATCGCGGGCCCTGGCTCGCCCTGATCGGTGCTGCGCTCGCCGATGCGGAGGGTGGCCGGGTCGTCGCGTGCTCGGCGCTCCGTCGCGCGTACCGTGATGCCATTCGAGAGACCTGCGCCGAGGCGGTGTTCGTCGAACTCGTCGTGGCGCGCGACGAACTCGGCGAGCGGGTGAGCCGACGCGCCGGCCATTTCATGCCCGCGACGCTCCTCGACTCGCAGCTCGGCGCGCTCGAACCGCTCAACCATGACGAACGCGGCGTGCGCGTCGAGAACTCCGACCCGGTCGACGAGGTCGTCTCGGCCGCGGTCACGGCGCTCCGCGACATCCGCTAAACTGGGCGACTGTACTTCGGCGAGGGATGCCTCGCAGCCGGCCTCGTGGCCGGTCGCGACATCCGTGATCGACGCGGTGGATCCAGGCTTCACGGCTGTTCCTCACGCACTGCGCACGAGATGTGCGCGCGTTCGAGTCGAAACAACACAGACACACGATCTGGGCCGAGTGAGCCCGCAAGGAGAACCACCATGGACGAAGACAACAAGGTCGAAGCGGCCCCGCGCGACACGTTCGGCAAGGGCGCGGCTCGCAAGATCCGCGCGACCGGCAAGATCCCCGCCGTGCTGTACGGTCACGGCACCGACCCGCAGCACCTCACGCTGCCGGGCCACCAGATCGCCCTGCTCCTCCGCAAGGCGAACGCGGTGCTCGACCTGCAGATCTCCGGCAAGAGCCAGCTCGCCCTCGTGAAGGACGTGCAGAAGGACCCGGTGCACCAGGTCATCGAGCACCTCGACCTCATCGTCATCCGCCGCGGCGAGCGGGTGCAGGTGGAGGTGCCCGTGCACCTCGAGGGCGAGCCGTTCGCCGGCACCATCGCCGACCTCGACGCCAAGACCCTCCTGCTCGAGGTCGAGGCCACGCACATTCCCGAGACCCTCGTCGTGTCGGTCGAGGGCCTCGAGGAGGGCACGCAGATCCACGCGAAGGACGTCGAGCTCCCCTCGGGCGCGACGCTCATCATCGACGAGGAGACGCTCGTCGTCAACGTGCACGTGCCGCAGAAGGTCGACCTCGGCGAGGAGGCCGCTGAGGCCGAGGCCGCTGAGGCTGCCGAAGGCGAGGGCGAGGGTGAGGCCGCGGAGGGCGCCGAGGAAGGCGCGTCCGAGGGCGAGCCGTCGGAGTAGTCGCCGCCGCGCAGCGCCACGCAACGGGCCTGCGGCCCCGCAGCCGAGTACGCTCGGAGGCGGGCCGCGGGCCCCTCGCATTCGTCAGAACATGCAACATCCGCCGTCCGTCGAAAGGAGTCGCCATGGGCCTCCTCGATCGGCTGCGCCGCCGGAAGGACGACACCGTGGCTGAGAACACGTGGCTCGTGGTCGGGCTCGGCAACCCCGGCGCCCAGTACGCCGGGAACCGGCACAACGTCGGCCAGATGGTCGCCGACCAGCTCGCCGACCGCCTCGGTGCGACGTTCAAGAGCCACAAGACGCCATCGCGCGTGGCCGAGGGCTTCCTCGGCCCAGGCGGTCCCAAGCTCGTCATCGCCAAGCCGAACGGCTACATGAACACCTCGGGCGGCCCGGTCTCGGCACTGGTCACGTATTACTCGCTGCCCGCCGACCGGCTCATCATCGTGCACGACGAGCTCGACATCCCGTTCGACACCGTGCGCCTCAAGCAGGGCGGCGGCCACGGCGGCCACAACGGCATCCGCGACGTCGCGAAGGCCACCGACAACGCCGCGTTCACGCGGGTGCGGGTCGGCATCGGCCGGCCGCCGGGCCGTCAGGACGCGGCCGACTTCGTGCTGAAGGACTTCTCGGCGACCGAGCGCCAGGCGCTGCCGAACCTGCTGTCGGATGCCGCGGACGCCATCGAGGAGATCGTCTCGCACGGGCTCGTCGCCGCGCAGCAGCGGTTCCACTCGCCCGCCTGAGCGGCGGCGCGCGGGCGAAGTGCCTCGGAAGCGGACCGCGGCCCGTTCAGATGAGGCCGCGCAGGAACTCCTCGGGCGGGACTCCCTCGGCGCGAGCACGCTGCACGAGCCGGTCGAGTTCCTCGGTCGTGAGTTCGAGCGTCATCGTGTGCCACTCATCGACGGGCTCGTCGAGGCTGAACAGGGCGTCGTCGTCGGATGCCGCCGCGAACGCGACCTCGGCCGGAGCGAGCTCGGCCGCAGGAGCGAGCTCGGGCTCGAGCGCCGCGTCGGGCTCGGCGGACATCGGTGCGGCTGCGACCGCCGAATCGGGGCGGGAGGACCAACCCGGCCCCGACGGCACGGAACCGCCCCGACGGTACGCCTCGGCAGCGGCCCGGGCTCGCGCGTCGGCGGCTTCGTTGAGCGGGTGCCCCACGTGGCCCCGCACCCACTCGAAGCGGTAGCGGCGGCCCGCCAACTCGGCATCGAGGAGCTGCAGGAGCTCGACGTTCATGACCGGCTTGCCGTCGGCCTTGCGCCATCCCTTGCGCTTCCAGCCCGACATCCACTTCGTGAGGCTGTTGATGACGTACTGGCTGTCGCAGAGCACGTGCAGCTCGTCGTCGAGATGCGCGGTCGCCCGGAAAAGCTCGAGCACGGCAGTGAGCTCGCCCTGGTTGTTGGTGGCATTGGGCCAGCCACCGGCCGCCCAGTGGTCGTCATCGACATACCAGGCCCAGCCGGCCGGGCCGGGGTTGCCCAGCGCCGATCCGTCGGCGGCGGCGGTGATCATGGGGTCCTCCCGGTCGGTGGGTGCGGCGCCCATCGTATCGGGAGCAGCCGACCACTCGTTCGCGGCGGGCGCACCGCGGCGGCTGCGTCGGAGGGCGCGCGTAGACTCGTACGGTGATCCTGCAGGGCTTGAACACGGCGCTTTCGCGCGCCTCCACGATCGACGACGCGCTCGCCGAGGCCCTGCGGAACGCCGACTTCTCGGCTCCCGCCGGCATCGATGCGCCCCTGCTCGCGGGGCTGCTGCAGCGGCGGGCCGAGGCCGGGCTGCCGCCCGCGCTGTTCGTCGTCACCGCGACGAGCCGCGAAGGGGAGTCGGTGCGGTCCTCGCTCGCACCGTACTTCGACGATGCCGAGATCCTCGAGTTCCCCGCGTGGGAGACGCTGCCCCACGAACGGCTCAGTCCCTCGGCCGAGACGGTCGGCCGACGGTTGTATGCCCTGCGGCGCATGCACGAATGGTCCGGCGCCGGCGAGCGGCATCCGCTGATCATCGTGTCCTCGGTGCGTGCCGCCCTGCAGCCCCTCGCGGCCAACCTCGCCGAACTCGCGCCGATCGAGCTCGTGGCCGGCGGCCGCGGCTACGACCTCGCGCAGATCGCCGTGAAGCTCGTCGATCTCGCGTACGTGCGCGTCGACATGGTCGCCCGCCGGGGCGAGTTCGCGGTTCGCGGTGGGATCCTCGACGTGTTCCCGCCGACCGCCGACCACCCCGTGCGCGTCGAGTTCTTCGGCGACGAGGTCGAGGAGTTGCGTGCGTTCTCGGTGGCCGACCAGCGCTCACTCCCCGACGTCGTCGATCGCGTCGTGCTCGCGCCGAGCCGCGAACTGCTGCTGACCCCCGACGTGCGGCAGCGGGCGCGCGAGATGCTGCACGAATTCCCGAGCCTCTCCACGCTCCTCGAGAAGCTCGCCGAGGGCATCCCGGTCGAGGGCATGGAGTCGCTCGCCCCTGCGCTGCTCGACCGCCTGGTGCCCGTCACCCACTACCTCCCCGAGGGCACCGCCGTGGCCGTGCTGCAGCCCGAGCGGGTCGCCGGCCGTGCGGTGAACCTGTCCGAGACGAACCGCGAGTTCCTCGCCGCGGCGTGGACGGCCGCGACGGCGGGGGCCGAGGCCCCCATCGACCTGGCCGCCGGCGACTTCGTCACGATGCGCGAGCTCCGCCAGTCGGCCCTCTTCAGCGCGCCCGGCGAACCCGACCCCAAGCGCGTCTGGTGGACCTTCTCGAGCTTCGACCTCGGGGATGCCGCGGCGGTCGTCGCGGCATCCGCCACCGATGCAGCCGCCGCGGGAAGCACGGCGAGCGTG
The DNA here is from genome assembly GCF_040679595.1 of Agromyces sp. NPDC052230. Classification (NCBI taxonomy): domain Bacteria; kingdom Bacillati; phylum Actinomycetota; class Actinomycetes; order Micrococcales; family Microbacteriaceae; genus Agromyces; species Agromyces sp. NPDC052230. The sequence continues at coordinate 30,242 of NZ_JBFAVC010000005.1, forward strand.
GCATCGGAGCATGTTCGCGTCGCCGCGAGCGCCATGCCGAGCTTCGCGGGCAACGTGGCCGGCGCGGTGGATCACGCCGCGGAGCGCCTGCGCGAGGGGTGGACGCTGGTCGTGGCATCCGCCGGTCACGGCCTCGTGGAGCGAGCACGCGACGTGCTCGCTGAGGCGGGGCTCGCCGCACGCATCATCGAGTCGATGCCCGACGACCTCGAGCCCGGCGTCGCCTACCTGGTACAGGCGGATGCCGCGAACGGCTTCGAGGTGCCCGAGGTGAAGCTCGCCCTCATCTCCGAGTCGGAGTTCTACGGGCGAGCCGCCGGCTACGACCCGCGGCAGAACAAGAAGCTCGCCACCCGGCGGCGCAACGTCGTCGATCCGCTGCAACTCAAGGCCGGCGACTACGTCGTGCACCAGACGCACGGCATCGGCCGGTTCGTCGAGATGGTGCAGCGCGAGGTCGCCACCGGCAGCCGACCCACCGGTCCGAGCCGTACCGCGGGCATCCAGCAGGCACCGACGGCGGTGCGCGAATACCTCGTGCTCGAGTACGCGCCGTCGAAGCGCGGCCAGCCGGGCGACCGCCTTTTCGTGCCCACCGACCAGCTCGACCTGCTCAGCCGGTACGTCGGCGGCGAGGCGCCGTCGCTGTCGAAGATGGGCGGCAGCGACTGGGCGCAGGCCAAGGGGCGCGCCCGGAAGGCCGTGCGCGAGATCGCCGTCGAGCTCGTGAAGCTGTACTCGGCGCGGATGGCGGCGAAGGGGCACGCGTTCGGGCCCGACACGCCCTGGCAGCACGAATTGGAGGAGGCGTTCCCGTTCACCGAGACGCCCGACCAGGTGCAGACCATCGACGAGGTGAAGGCCGACATGGAACGGCCGATCCCGATGGACCGGCTGCTCGCGGGCGACGTCGGCTTCGGCAAGACCGAGGTCGCCGTGCGGGCCGCGTTCAAGGCCATCCAGGACGGCAAGCAGGTCGCGATGCTCGTGCCCACGACCCTCCTCGTGAAGCAGCACTTCGAGACGTTCACCGAGCGGTTCGCCGGGTTCCCCGTGCACGTCCGGGCGCTCTCGCGCTTCCAGACCGACAAGGAGGTGCGGGAGACGGTCGCCGGTCTCGCCGACGGCACCGTCGACCTCGTCATCGGCACCCACCGCATCCTCACCGAGCAGGTGAAGTTCAAGGACGTCGGGCTCCTCATCATCGACGAGGAACAGCGCTTCGGCGTCGAGCACAAGGACACGCTGAAGAAGCTCAAGACCAACGTCGACATCCTCGCGATGAGCGCGACCCCGATTCCCCGCACGCTCGAGATGGCCGTCACCGGCATCCGCGAGATGTCGACGCTGGCGACGCCACCCGAAGACCGCCATCCGATCCTCACCTACGTCGGCCCGTACTCCGACCAGCAGGTCGCTGCCGCGGTCCGCCGCGAGATGCTCCGCGAGGGCCAGGTGTTCTTCGTGCACAATCGGGTGTCGTCGATCAACCGGGCGGCCGCGAAGCTCGCCGAGATCGTGCCAGAGGCCCGCATCGCGGTGGCGCACGGCCAGCTCAACGAGCACGTGCTCGAGCAGATCGTCGTCGACTTCTGGGAGCGCAAGTTCGACGTGCTCGTCTCGACGACCATCATCGAGACCGGGCTCGACATCACCAACGCCAACACGATCATCATCGACCGCGCCGACAAGTACGGCCTGTCGCAGCTGCACCAGCTCCGCGGCCGTGTCGGGCGCGGGCGAGAGCGCGCCTACGCGTACTTCCTCTGGGATCCGCAGAAGCCCCTCTCCGAGACCGCGCACGACCGGCTCTCCACGATCGCCGCGAACAACGAGCTCGGCAGCGGCATGCAGGTGGCCCTGAAGGACCTCGAGATCCGAGGTGCGGGCAACCTGCTCGGCGCCGAGCAGGCGGGCCACATCGCGGGCGTCGGCTTCGACCTGTACCTGCGCATGATCGGCGAGGCCGTCTCGGCGTTCCGCGGCGATGTCGCCGAGGGCCAGACCGAACTGCGGCTCGAGCTGCCAGTCGACGCCCACATCCCCGAGGACTACGTCGACTCCGAGCGACTGCGACTCGAGGCCTACCAGAAACTGTCGGCGGCAAGCGGCCCCGCAGCGAAGGAGGGCCAGATCGACGCTGTGCTCGACGAGCTCGTCGATCGCTACGGCCTGCCGCCCGAGCCCGTGAAGCACCTCATCGCGATCTCGCGGCTTCGTCGCGTGGCACAGCTCGCCGGTCTGTCAGATGTCCTCGCCACCGGGTCGAAGCTCCGGATCGCGCCCGCGCGCATCCCCGATTCGCGTCGCGTGCGGCTCGAGCGCCTGTACCCGGGCGCGAAGCACTTCGCGCAGAACGACGTGATCCTCGTGCCGTTCCCCATGCCCGGTGGCGAACTGCCCGACGACGCGGACCTCATCGAGTGGGTGTCGAAGTTGATCATCGCGATCTTCCCCGTCGAGGACGCGACGGCGGAGGCATCCGTCACCGCCTGAGCTGTGAGGCTCAGTGCGAGAACGCCCCGCCCATGCCCTTCTGCGCTCCGCGACGGCGGTAGTACTGCGAGAGAAGGGTCACGAAGATCGCCGAGAGCGCCATGGCCGCGCCCGAGCCCAGGAGTACCGCCAGCGTGCCCTCGTCGGCCACTTCGGGCAACTCGGCGAACGCGAGCTCGTTCATGAGCAGCGACACCGTGAACCCGATGCCGCCCAAGGTGCCGACGATCGCGAGGTCGGCGAGCGTGAGCGGTGTGCCGGAACGCCGCTTCGCGACCAGGCTGCCGAGACCGCCGACGAGCGTGATGCCGACGATCTTGCCGACCGGCAGGGCGACGAGGATGCCCCAGAATGCGGGGTCGAGCTCACTCGGGCGCACCTGGGGAATGGCGACCATCGCCGCCGAGAACGCGAACAGCGGCAGGATGATGCCGTTCGAATACGGTTCGAGCAGGTGCACCGAGCGCCCGGCGGGGCGACGGGCCATGACGAGGCCGAGCGCCACGCCGGCGATCGTCGCGTGCACGCCCGACTGGTAGACGAAGTACCACGTGAGGATCCAGAGCGCGACGAGCACGATGATGATCGGCCACTGCGGCCGACGCCTGAGGATCCAGGTGGAGCGGGGCTTCATCACCCGACTCACGGCGCCGAATGCGGTGATGGTGATGGCGGCGAAGCCGAGCGCGCCGAGGTCGGCGTCGGTCGTGAAGAAGAACGCGATGATGAGGATCGCGATGAGGTCGTCGAGCACTGCGAGGGCGAGCAGGAACACCCGCACGCGCGTGGGGATCCACCGGCCGAACACGGCGAGCACGCCGAGGGCGAACGCGATGTCGGTCGCCGTGGGGATCGGCCAGCCGTCGACCGTGTCGGTGCCGGCCGTGAACGCCAGGAAGATCCCAGCGGGCACGATGACGCCACCGATCGCGGCGATGGCCGGCAGCAGCGCCTTCGAGAGCGAGTTCAGCTCGCCGATGACGAGTTCGCGCTTGAGCTCCACGGCCACGATGAAGAAGAACACCGCGAGCAGGCCGTCGCTGATCCAGTGCCCGATCGAGAGGTCGAGCCCGAGCCACGGGAGGTCGATGTGCGCGTTCTTCAGCTCGATGAGGCCGGGCCCGAAGCTCAGGTTGGCGATGAGCAAGCCGAGCATCGCGGCGATGAGCAGCAGTGCGGCGGACCAGCGCTCGGAGCGGAGGAAGTTCATGGGACCCCTTGTTCGGCAGTCTCCATGCCGGTCGAGCGCGGCATGGTGGCGGGCGTTCGGCGGTTTCCCACCGGCCGACCAGACTTCCCGGCACTCCACTTCGATCCTATCGGGCGCCCGGGGTCGATCGGGTCGCTCGGGTCGCCTCGTTAGGCTGGACGGATGAGCCAGGTTCCGCACGGGCGCACCTCCCAGACGACGCCGCTCGACGAGCTCATCGAGACCGTCGCGTTCCTTCGCGCTCCCGGCGGCTGCCCCTGGGATGCCGACCAGACCCACGAGAGCCTCGTGCAGTACCTCGTCGAGGAGAGCTGGGAGCTCATCGACGCGATCGAGTCGGGCGACCGCCACGAGATGATCGAGGAACTCGGCGACGTGCTCTACCAGGTGCTGTTCCACGCCGACCTCGCCGCGCATACACCCGGTGAGGACTTCGACATCCAGGATGTCGCGGCGCACATGACCGCGAAGATGGTGTCGCGGCATCCGCACGTCTTCGGCGGCGAGCGCACCGCCGCGACCGCCGCCGACGTCGTCTCGTTCTGGGACGAGCTGAAGGCCGACGAGAAGCCGCATCGCACGAGCGTGCTCGACGGGATCCCGCGCGGCATGCCCGCCCTCGCCCTCGCGCAGAAGGTGCTGGGCAAGGCGGAGAAGGTGGGAGTGGGTGTGCGGCCGGCGTCGGCGACGGATGCCGCGGCCCCGGCGACGCCCGCCACGGAGGACGAGCTCGGCCGCACACTGCTCGGGCTCGTGGCATCCGCTCGATCGCAGGGGCTCGACGCCGAGCGGGCACTGCGCCACGCCGTGCGCGCGCTCGAGGCCGAGGTGCGCGCCGCCGAGACGGCCGACGTCGACACCTGACGGTCGTCGACGCCGTGGGCTATGGTCCGAGGTATGTCGAAGTTCACGGAGCGAGTGAAGTCGCTGTTCCGCAGGCGTCGACCGGTGACGAAGGAAGATGCCGCCGAGATCGCGGACTGGGTGAACGAAGGCGGGACCTTCGATCCCGACGGGCCGCCGCCGATCATCGACGACGACCGTCGGGGCGACACGACGAAGCCGTGACGCAGGCCGCGCGTTCCGTGCCGGCCCGTGTCGGACGTCGCGGATGCCGCGCGGCGGGCGTACCGTCGGAGCAGGACGATTCAGATGGACCAAGCAGGGTCGGCGCGATCACCGAGGAGGCGGGATGGCCATCGACGAGGAGCGCATCGCCGAGTTCTTCGACGAGTATGCGGCCGCCCTTCGGGACTTCGACGCCGACGCGACGGCGCGGCTGTGGGGGCTGCCGGGGATGATCGTGACCGACGACTTCGCGGGCGCCCTTGAGAGCCGTGCCGACATGTCGGCCGGGCTGGCCTCCTCGTATCCGATGTACCGGATGCTCGGCCTCGAGTCGGCGGTGCCCGACATCCGCTCGGTCAACGCGCTCACCGATCGCATCGTGACCGTGCGCGTGCGCTGGAGCTACCTCGACGCCGACGACGAGGTCATCGTCACGACCGATTACGAGTACCTGCTGCGCGACGACGCCGACGGGCTGCACGTGTACCTCGCGGTCGGCATCGACGAGATGCAGGCCCTGCAGCGCGCGGCACACGAGCGCGGCGTCGACCTCGACCTGTACGGCTGAGCGGCGGCGGCCGGCCGCGGCCGCCACGAGGTCTGCCGAGGGAGCGCACGGCCGCCACCCGCGTGCTGGAAGAATGGTCGGCATGGCCGCATCCGTCACACCCCCGCGCGGCATGCGCGACTTCCTGCCCGCCGAGAAGGCGCGCCGCGAGCACGCCCTCGGCGTGATCCGCGGCGTGTATCGGGCGCACGGCTTCGACGAGATCGAGACGCCCGTGATGGAGGACTCACAGCGTTTGCACGCCGGCCTCGGCGGCGACAATGAGAAGCTCGCGTTCGCCGTGATGAAGCGCGGCCTGACGCCCGACGACCTCGCGGCGGCCGCGGCATCCGGTGACGCCCTCTCGCTCGCCGACCTCGGCCTGCGTTACGACCTCACCGTGCCGCTCGCCCGGTTCTATGCGACGCACCGGGCCGCACTGCCGCCCGTCTTCCGCGCCATCCAGATCGCCCCGGTGTGGCGCGCCGAGCGTCCCCAGAAGGGGCGGTTCCGGCAGTTCGTGCAGTGCGACATCGACATCATCGGCGAGGCCGGGCAGCTGGCCGAGCTCGAGCTCCTCACCGCGACGCTGGCGACGCTCGACGCGCTCGGGCTCGGCGGCTGCGTCATCCGCATCAACGATCGGCGCATCCTCGCGCGCATCCTCTCGTCGTGGGGCGTGCCCGAGGAGCTCCGCGAACGCGCCCTCATCACGATCGACAAGCTCGACAAGATCGGCACCTCCGGGGTTGCGGCCGAGCTGCGTGAGCTGGGGGTCATCACCGGGGGCACGGATGTCGCGGCCGAGCTCGAGGCGCTCCAGGCGGCCGATTGGCACCTCCACGACGGCGTCGTGCGTCCGCCGGCGTGGCTCGACCTCGAGGCGTACGACGACCTCCTCGCGCTGCGGGCCGCCCTGCCCGACGCGGCCATCGAGTTCGATCCGACGCTCGTGCGCGGCATGGGCTACTACACGGGCACGATCTTCGAGATCGCGCACCCCGACCTCGGCTACTCGCTGGGCGGCGGTGGCCGCTACGACCACATGATCGGGCGCTTCCTCGGGCAGGAGGTGCCCGCGTGCGGATTCTCGATCGGGTTCGAGCGCATCGTCGACCTGCTCGCCGTGCGCGACGAGGGCCGTCCGCGATCGGTCGTGCTCGTCTACGACGCCGAGGTCGCCCCGGCGACGCTGCTGGCGCTCAAGCACGAGCTCGTGGCATCCGGAACCCGCGTGCGCTTCGAGCGTCGCGTGAAGAACGTGCGCGCCCTGCTCGACCGCGTGACTGCCGATGGCTTCGACTCGTGGGCGCAGGTGGGGCCCGAGACCACGGATGCCTCGTCGCTCGCGTTCCGCGACCTGCAGGCCTGAGCGCGGCCGCCGGTCCCGGCCACCCAATCGAGACGTCGCGTTTGCAGGGTGCGACCCTGCATCCGCGCCCGTTCGCTACATGGGGCGCCCGGGGGAGTGGCGAGACCGATCGGGGTGCCGCCGCATCGGGACATCAATCGCGCGACGTCACGCCTGAGCGGTCCTCACTAGACTGAACCGCGGATCACGACGGAGTCGTCCAAGCACATTCCCATCACAGAGGAGTTCACTGTGGCATTCATCGAAGCTGTCGGCGCTCGCGAGATCCTGGATTCGCGTGGCAACCCCACCGTCGAGGTCGAGGTGCTGCTCGACGACGGCACCCTCGCCCGCGCGGCCGTCCCCTCGGGCGCATCCACCGGTGCGTTCGAGGCGTACGAGTTGCGCGACGGCGACTCGGACCGCTACCTCGGCAAGGGCGTGCAGAAGGCCGTCGACGCCGTGCTCGACGAGCTCGGCCCCGCCATCGAGGACCTCGACGCGAGCGACCAGCGGGTCGTCGACCAGGCACTGAAGGACGCCGACGGCACCGACAACAAGGGGCGCCTCGGCGCGAACGCCATCCTCGGCGTGAGCCTCGCCGTCGCGAAGGCCGCGGCCGACTCGGTCGACCTGCCGCTGTTCCGCTACCTCGGCGGACCGAACGCGCACGTGCTGCCCGTGCCGATGATGAACATCATCAACGGCGGCGCGCACGCCGACACGGGTGTCGACATCCAGGAGTTCATGGTCCTGCCGATCGGCGCGCCGACCTACTCCGAGGGTCTCCGCTGGGGCGTCGAGACCTATCACGCGCTGAAGAGCCTGCTGAAGTCGAAGGGCTTCTCCACCGGGCTCGGCGACGAGGGCGGCTTCGCACCCGACTTCGAGCACAACCGGGCCGCGCTCGACTTCATCGCCGAGGCCATCGGCAAGGCCGGCTTCACGCTCGGCACCGACATCGCACTGGGCCTGGATGTCGCGGCCACCGAGTTCTTCGAGAACGGCGTGTACCGCTTCGAGGGCAAGGATCGCTCGGCCGCCGAGATGAATGCGTACTACGCCGAGCTCGCCGACGCGTACCCGCTCATCTCGATCGAGGACCCGCTCGCCGAGGACGACTGGGACGGCTGGGCCGAGCTGACGTCGTCGCTCGGCACGAAGCTGCAGCTCGTCGGCGACGACCTGTTCGTCACGAACCCGACCCGCCTCGCCGACGGCATCAGCCGGCACGTCGGCAACTCGATCCTCGTCAAGGTCAACCAGATCGGCACGCTCACCGAGACGCTCGACGCCGTGAAGATGGCGCAGCGCGCCGGCTACACCGCGGTGCTCTCGCACCGATCGGGCGAGACCGAGGACACCACCATCGCCGACCTCGCGGTCGCCACCGACTGCGGTCAGATCAAGACGGGCGCGCCCGCCCGGAGCGAGCGAGTCGCCAAGTACAATCAGTTGCTGAGGATCGAAGAAGAGCTCGGTGAGGCCGCGGTGTACGCCGGTCGCACGGCGTTCCCCCGGTTCAGGGCCTGATTTCGGGTGTCGGGGGCTGCCGTGAGGCCGCTCCCGACACGTCTGCCGGGTCGGTGAGGAGGGGCGATGCCGCAGAATCCGCCGCGCCCTCCACGGCGTCCCGCCGGCGTCGCAGGTTCGGCTTCCGCGAAGTCCGGCAAGCCCGACGCTCGAAAGCAGGCCAAGCCGGCCAAGCCCGCCAAGCCGACGAATTCGACCAAGCCGGTCAAGCCCGCCAAGCCCGGTACGTCGGCTCAGGCGACTCAGTCGACCCAGAAGCCCGGCAAGCCTCGCAAGCCCGCTGCCAAGGCCTCAGCGGCCACATCGTCGGCGGCCGCGAGGGCGGGATGGCTCAGCGGCATCCGCTTCTCGGGATTCTCGCTCATCATGATGGGCGTGCTCGTGCTCGCCGTCGTGGTGCTCGCGCCCACCATCGCGGCGTTCGCCGCCCAGCGGCAGCAGATCGCCGAACTGCGCGCCGCCGTCTCCGAGCAGGAGGAGGAGGTGCAGCGCCTCCGCGACGAGCGCGAACGCTGGAACGACGAGACGTTCATCATGACCCAGGCCCGCGAGCGTCTGTACTACGTGATGCCCGGCGAGGTGAGCTATCTCGTCATCGACGACCGGACTCCGGCGGCGGGAACGGATGCCACGGCCGAGGTCTCGGCCGACGTGACCGAATCGAAGGGCGACTGGATGCGCACCCTCCTCGACTCCGTGATGATCGCGGGTCTCACGCCCGCGCCGGCCGTGCCGACCGAGCCCGCGGCACCCGTACCCGCAGCGGGGAGCGACGGATGACGCGGCCCCCCTTCGAGCCGGTGAGCGAGCGCGACCTCAGCATCGTCGCGGCGCAACTCGGGCGACGTCCCCGCGACGTCGTGGGCATCGCGGCACGATGCGCGTGCGGAGCGCCGACGGTCGTGTCGACGGCACCGCGGCTGTCCGACGGCACGCCGTTTCCCACGTTCTACTACCTGACGCATCCGGCGGCCACGGCAGCGATGTCGTTCCTCGAGGCGGCGCAGGTCATGGTCGAGTGCGGTGAACTGCTCGCCGCCGACTCCGAGGTCGCCGCCGCCTACGAACGAGCGCATGAGCAGTATCTCGCCGACCGCGAGTCGATCGCGGTCGTGCCCGAACTCGCGGGAATCTCGGCGGGCGGCATGCCGTCGCGTGTGAAGTGCCTGCACGCGCTCGCGGGGCACGCGCTCGCGGCGGGCCCCGGGGTGAATCCGATCGGCGACCTCGCGCTCGCGCGCTCGACGTGGTCGCCCGAGGTCTGCCAGTGCCCCGATTACGGCGTCGACGTGCCCGATCCCGCTGACCCCGCCGACGACGACACCGGGAGCCGCGTGTGACCCGGTCGATACTGCGTGAGACCTCGCCGGTGCGTCGCGCGCTCGCCGGCGTCGCCAAGGTCGGCGCGGTGGTGGCCGCGGCGACGATGATCGCGCTCGCCGGCGCGACCCCGGCCCACGCCGACACCGTGCGCGACCTGGAATACTGGCTCGCCGACTACGGCTTCACGACCGCGTGGACCAGCTCGCGCGGGGAGGGCGTGACGGTGGCCATCATCGACACGGGCGTGAACGGCAACGTTGCCGAACTGCGCGGCGCGATCGTCGGCGGCACGGATGTCTCGGGCCTCGGCAGTCCCGACGGCCAGACGCCCGTCGGCGACGACCCCAACCACGGCACGCTCGTGGCATCCCTCCTCGCCGGTCGGGGCACGGGGGCGGGGAACGGCGTCATCGGCATCGCCCCCGAGGCCGACCTCCTCACCGCCTCGGTCGCATTCGGTCAGGACACCGGCGCCGAGAAGTCGAACGACGATCAGATCGCCGAGGCCGTGCGCTGGGCGGTCGACTCGGGTGCCGACGTGATCAACATGTCGCTCACCCGGAACACCCGCGACTGGCCCGAGAGCTGGGACGACGCGTTCATGTACGCGTTCGAGAACGACGTGGTGGTCGTCGCCGCGGCCGGCAACCGCGGCAGCGGCACCAGCGAGGTCGGCGCGCCGGCCACCATCCCTGGCGTGCTCACCGTCGCCGGCGTCGATCGCGAGAAGAACGCGAGCTTCGACGCGAGCTCGCAGGGCATCACGATCGCGGTGGCCGCGCCGAGCGAGGACCTCGTCGGCGTGCTGCCCGACGGGGGGTACGTGCAGTGGAACGGCACGAGCGCCGCGGCGCCGATCGTCTCGGGCCTCGTCGCACTCGTACGCAGCGAGTACCCCGAGCTGGATGCGGCGAACGTCATCGAACGGCTCATCCGCACCGCCGACCCGAACGGGCACGAGGTGCCGAGCCCGCTCTACGGCTGGGGCATCATCGACCCGGTCGCGGCGCTCACGGCCGACGTCGCCGAGGTCGAGGCCAACCCCCTCGGCAGCCTCGCCGCCTGGATCGAGCTGCATCGGCGAGCGGATGTCCCGGCCCCGCCGACCGACGCCGAGAACCAGCCGATCGTGCCGATCGCCGACCCGCCGCTGCCGAGGTCGGACGGCGCGCAGACGTTGTTGCCGACGGCCTGGACGCTGGCCTACATCACCGTCCCGCTCTCGCTCGTCGCCGGATTTGGTACGCTAGCAACGCTGTTGGGCATCGGCGCCACTCGGCATACCAGGCGGACTGTCCGAACTCGCGAACAGTGATCGCAACCACAGCCCGCATTGATCACAACTGAGGAGTCCATTCACCGTGCCCAAGATTCTCATCGTCGGCGGTGGCTATGCGGGGTTCTACACAGCGTGGAAGCTCGAGAAGTGGCTGCGTCCCGGCGAGGCTGAGGTCACGATCGTCGACCCGCTTCCGTACATGACCTACCAGCCGTTCCTCCCCGAGGTGGCGGCCGGCTCGATCGAGCCGCGCCATTCGGTGGTCTCCCAGCGACGGCACCTGAAGAAGACGAACATCATCACGGCGAAGGTCACCGGAATCGACCACGCGTCGAAGACGGCGACCATCACGCCCGAGGTCGGCGACTCGTGGGAGTTGGAGTACGACGTCGTCGTGGTGACGGGCGGCGCCGTGTCGCGCACCTTCCCGATTCCCGGCATCGCCGAGAACGCCATCGGGCTCAAGACGGTCGAAGAGGCCGTCGCCATCCGCGATCGCGTGCTCACGAACTTCGACAAGGCGGCGACCCTGCCCCCCGGTCCCGAGCGCGAGCGCCTGCTCACGTTCGTCGTCGTGGGCGGGGGCTTCGCGGGCATCGAGGTGTTCGCCGAGCTCCGCTCCTTCGCGAGCGCGCTGCTCGAGTACTACCCGCAGCTCAGCTTCGACGAGACCCACTTCCACCTCATCGAGGCCATGGGCCGCATCATGCCCGAGGTGTCGCTCGAGACGAGCTACTGGGTCATCAAGCACCTCGCGCAGCGCGGTGCCGAGATCCACCTCGACACGCAGCTCACGAGCGCAAGCGACGGCGTCATCGAACTGTCGACCGGCGACACGTTCGAGTCCGACCTCATCGTGTGGACTGCGGGTGTCATGGCGAACCCGGCCATCGTGCGTTCCAGCGACCTGCCCGTGGAGGAGCGCGGCCGCATCCTCACCCGCGCCGACCTGCGCGTCGGCGACGAAGACGACTGGGTGGCCGACGCCTGGGCCGCCGGCGACATCGCCGCGGTGCCCGACCTCTCGGGCGGCGGCGTCGGCGGGTACTGCGTGCCGAACGCCCAGCACGCCGTGCGCCAGGGCAAGCTCCTCGCCAAGAACATCGTGGCGGTCCTCCGCGGCGAGGAGCCGAAGGAGTACTTCCACAAGAACCTCGGCGCGGTCGCCGGCCTCGGTATCGGCTCGGGCGTCTTCCAGTCGGGCAAGATCGCCCTGACCGGTCTCATCGCCTGGTTCGCCCACCGCGGCTATCACGGTCTCGCGATGCCGAGCTGGGAACGCAAGTTCCGCGTCTTCTGGGGCTGGTGGAACAACTTCTGGCTCGGTCGCGACATCGTGTCGCTCGCCGCGCTGCAGGACCCGCGTGCCCAGTTCGAAGCGTTCGCCGCCCGCCCGAAGCCGCCCGCCGCGGCCGCTCCGGCGCCGGTACCCGCCGTCGCGGCATCCGGTGGCAACACCTCGAGAGCCGTGAGGTCGACCACCGCAACCGGTGCATCGAAGCCGGCCAAGGTCGAGGCCAAGGGCGAGCCGGTCCCGGCGAAGTAATGTGGACGCGGTGCCGCCACAGGGCGGCATCGCGCTCCCGTAGCCCAATCGGCAGAGGCAGGCGACTTAAAATCGCCTCAGTCTGGGTTCGAATCCCAGCGGGAGCACTCGTCGGACGTCACTCGAGGATCTTCCAGAACGAGTCCTTGCGGGTGATCTTTCCGTCGTCGTCGAACTCGAGCAGGTCGACGCCGCGCACCTCGATCGACTGACCGGCGGTCGAGGTGCCGGTGAGCGTCCACTCGGAGACCCCGAAGCCGTCGGCACAGACCCAGTGGCGGTCGTCGCCGTAGTGCACGTCGGGGATGCCCTCGAATCGCTTCGCGAGCCCTGCCCGGACCTCCTCCTTGCCGACGAACCGGTCGCCGCGTGGCTTCGCGCCTCTCGGCATGTAGAACACGCAGTCGTCGGCGAAGTAGCCCATGATCGCGTCGAGGTCGTGCTCGTTGAACGCCTTCAGGAAGCCCTCGAGCACCTCGCGCGTCACTCGCTCAGCCATGTCGATCCTCTCCTTCTGCTCGGTCTCGTGATGCGCGCTGCCATGCGGCCCGTCGTTCGGCGTCGCTCGCGACCTCCAGGAACAGGCGGTCGTCCACGGGGGGACGCAGTCCGCGCTTCGCGCGTTCGGCGCTCATCCAGGCCCGGCGGCGGTCGGACCTGACCCGATCGAGCATCGCGGGGCAGCACCGGCGCGGCCTGCCGGAGCGCCCAGACCACCGCGTGGTCGTCGCGGAGTTGATGCAGGAGCTCGCGCTCGGGTGAGGCCAGGTCGGGCAGGAGGGTCGTCAGCCGCTCGGCCTGCTCGAGGTCGTCGTGGCGGGCGCCCAGCCGGGGCGCCAGGAGCGCTGCGAGCGCGGTGAGGATGGCGACGATGACCCGGACGACGTCTTCGCCCGTCATCGCGGCGCCGGCCTCCTCGAAGAGAAGCATCCTCGTCTCCGCTCGCTGGCCACAGGCTAGCAGCGGGGCCGGCGGCGGGCGAGCAGCGAGCGAGCGCGCGACCCTACTCGTTGAACCGGTCGAGGCGCCGCAGGATCAGCCCCTCGCGCAGCGCCCACGGCGACACCTCGAGTTCGTCGACGCCGAAGGCCCGCATGGCCTCGGAGAGCACCACTGCACCGGCGACGATCTGGAACGTCCGGTCGGCGGTGATGCCCGGCAGCGCCGGGCGGGCGTCGGAGGGGATCTTCGCGAGCCGCGGCGTCCAGTCGTCGAGACCGCGGCGGGTGAGCACGCTGCGATCGGATGGCCCGACGCCCTCCTCGACCGTGCCCGCGAGCCGGGCGAGCGAGCGGATGGTCTTGGACGATCCCACGATGTGGTCGGGTGCGGGCAGCTCGCGGAATGGCGCAACGGCCTCGGCGAGGATGGCCCGCGCATGCCCGCGCAGATTCGCGACCTGGTCGGAAGACGGCGGGTCGTCGGGGAGGAACTCGATGGTCGAACGGCCGGCTCCGAGCGGCAGCGACCGCGCGACATCCGGAACCTCGTCGAGGCCCTGCGTCAGTTCGAGCGAGCCGCCGCCGATGTCGAACAGCAGGATCCGCCCGGCCGACCAGCCGTACCAGCGGCGCACCGCGAGATAGGTGAGCTCCGCCTCGTCCTCGCCGGAGAGCACCTGCAGTTCCACGCCTGTCTCGTCGGCGACCCGTGCGAGCACCTCCTCGCCGTTCGCCGCCTCTCGGATCGCGGACGTCGCGAAGGGGAGGAACTCGTCGATGCCCGCCCGCCGCGCAGCCTCGGCGCCCTCGCCGACCGCGGTGAGGATCGCATCGACGCCCTCGGGGCGGATCGCGCCGTCGGCGTCGAGGTACCGCATGAGGCGGAGCACCGACTTCTGCGACGTCATCGGGATCGGCCGCGCGCCGCGATGGGCATCGACCACGAGCAGGTGCACGGTGTTGGAACCGACGTCGAGGACCCCGAGGCGCATGCTGCGAGCGTAGCGGGCGACGGATGCAGCGACGACGCGTTTCCTGCATACTGGTGCGACTGGGACGACCGTCCCACTTCAGTCGGCGACGGCGTCGAGAGGAGCCCGGTGGCCCGCATCCCCGCATCCGAGCGCCGCAACGCCCTCGTCGAGGCCGCCCTGCGCGTCGTCTCGCGGCAGGGGATCGCCCAGGCCACCACGCGCGCGATCGTCGCCGAGGCCGGCATGTCGCTCGCGAGCTTCCACTACGCGTTCGACTCGCGCGACGAACTCATCGACGAGCTCATCGCCACGGTCGTCGCCCGCGAGCAGCAGGCGGTCATCCCCGACGTCGTTCCCGGCCAGGACCTGCGCCAGATCCTCGAGTCGGGCCTGCTGCGCTATCTCGAGCACCTGGAGGCCGACCCCGATCACGAGCAGGCCATGCTCGAGCTCACGCAGTACGCCCTCCGCTCGGCGGAGCGGCATCCGCTCGCCGTCGCGCAGTACCGCCGCTACGCCGAGCTCGCCGAGCACTCGCTCGAGATCGCCGCCGACGCCGCTGGAACCACCTGGCGCCGCCCGGTCGCCGAGGTGGCGCATGTGCTCGTCGCGTTCACCGACGGGCTCACCCTCACCTGGCTCGTCGACCGCGATGACGCCGCCGCCCGCGCGGTGGCGCGAGCGGCGGCGGACGCCCTCTCGAGAATGGCAGACCCCCGATGACGGGCCTCGACCTGCGGATGGGCGATGCGGCGACGGATGCCCCGAGCTGGCTCGATCCCGCCCGGCACTGGCCCTCCCTCACCGAGGCCACGCGCGACGTCGACGCGCCCGTCGGAGCCATCCACCTGGCGGCGCTGCGACACAACGCGCTCGACATGGTGCGCCGCGCCGCCGGAACCCCGATCCGTATCGCCACGAAGTCGGTGCGGGCGCGGAGCGTCATCGAGGCGCTCCTCCGCGAGCCGGGGTACCACGGGGTGCTCGCGTACACGCTCGCCGAGGCGCTGTGGCTGGCCGACACCGTCGACGACCTCGTGGTGGGCTACCCCTCGGCGGAGCGCCGCGGCATCCGCCGACTCGGCCTCGACGCCGACCTCGCGGGCCGCATCACGCTCATGGTGGACTCGCCGCAGCAGCTCGACCTCATCGACGCCGTGCTGCCGCCCGGCGAGCGCGAGACGATCCGGGTGTGCCTCGAACTCGACGCCTCGTGGCAGGTGCCCGTGCTCGGACACCTCGGCGTGCGCCGGTCGCCCGTGCACGAGCCGGCCGAGGCGGGCGCGCTCGCCGCGTACATCGCCGGGCGGCGGGGCTACCGACTCGTCGGCATGATGGCGTACGAGGCGCAGATCGCGGGTGTCGTGAACCGGCCGGCGGGCCGACCCGTCGACGGCGCCATGAACCGGTGGATGCAGTCGCGCTCGATGCCCGAGCTCGTCGAGCGGCGCGCACGCGCGGTCGCCGCGGTGCGCGAGCACGCCGATCTCGAGTTCGTCAACGGCGGCGGCACGGGCTCGCTGGAGGCGACGGCGGCGGATGCCTCGGTCACCGAGATCGCCGCAGGTTCGGGCCTGCTCGGCGGACACCTGTTCGACGGGTACGCGCAGTTCCGGCCGGCTCCTGCGGCGGCGTTCGCGCTTGACGTCGTGCGCTCACCGAGCCCCGAGCATGCCACGATCCTCGGCGGTGGCTGGATCGCGTCGGGTCCGCCCGGCCCCGATCGACTGCCGCGCATCGTCTGGCCCGAAGGGCTCTCGTTGCTCCCTCGCGAGGCCGCGGGGGAGGTGCAGACGCCCGTCACCGGGCGGGCCGCACGATCCCTGCGCGTCGGCGACCGGGTGTGGTTCCGGCACACGAAGTCGGGCGAGCTCGCCGAGCACCTGAACGCGTTCGCCGTCGTCGACGGCGGTCGCGTGGTCGACACGGTTCCGACGTACCGAGGAGAGGGGAAGGCGTTCCTGTGACGGCGAGCGGAGCCACCTGGCGCAACTGGGCACGCACGGAGGCGGTGCGTCCGCTGCGCATCGAACGGCCGGCCACGGCCGGCGCGGTCCAGCGCGCGGTCGCCGCGGCCGCGGCATCCGGCCTGCTCATCAAGCCCGTGGGCTCGGGCCACAGCTTCACCGGCATCGCCGTCGCGCCCGGCGTGCAGCTCGATCTCACCGACCTCTCGGGGGTGATCGACGCGGATGTCTCGACCGGCCGCGTCACGCTCGCGGCCGGTACTCCGCTGCATCGGTTGCCGCACCTCCTCGCACCGTACGGTCTCGCGATGGCGAACATGGGCGACATCGACCGGCAGACGATCGCGGGCGCGATCTCGACGGGCACCCACGGCACGGGCCTTGCGTTCGGCGGCCTCGCGACCCAGGTCGTCGGGGTGAAGCTCGTGACGGGCACGGGGGAGCTCGTGACGGTGAGTGAGACCGAGCGCCCTGAGCTCCTGCCCGCCGTGCGCCTCGGGCTCGGCGCGCTCGGTGTCCTCGTCGAACTGACGCTGCAGCTGGTTCCGAGGTACGTGCTGCATGCGGTCGAGCGTCCCGAACCGCTCGACGATGTGCTCGACGGGTGGATGGATCGGGTGCGCGGGGCCGACCACTTCGAGTTCTACTGGTTCCCGCACACGGGCGGCGCGCTCACGAAGACGAACACCCGGCTGCCGGGGGAGGCGCCGCGGAAGTCCCTCGGGCGCCTCTCACGGTGGGTCGACGACGAGCTGCTCGCCAATGGCGCCTACCGCGCCGTGTGCGCGGTCGGCCGAGTCGCGCCGGGCACGACGCCTCGCCTCGCGCGCCTCGTCGAACGACTCTCGGGTGGCCGGGACTTCGCCGACTTCTCGCCGAGGGTGTTCACGACGCATCGCGGCGTGCGGTTCCGGGAGATGGAGTACGCCGTGCCGCTCGCGGCGGTGCCCGACGCGTTCCGCGAGGTGCGCGGGCTCATCGAGCGGAAGGGGTGGCGCATCAGCTTCCCGATCGAGGTGCGGGCCGCGGCATCCGACGAGAACTGGCTCTCGACCGCGTACGGACGTGACACCGGGTACCTCGCGGTGCACCGCTACTTCCGCGAGGACCCCCGCGAGTACTTCGCGGCCGTCGAGGACATCATGCGCGGCTTCGACGGACGACCGCATTGGGGCAAGATGCACACCCAGGCCGCCGAGACCCTGCGCGCGGTGTACCCCCGGTTCGACGACTTCGTGGGGGTCCGCGACGAGTTCGACCCCGAACGCCGCTTCGCGAACGCCTACCTCGACCGGGTCCTCGTCGACAGCTCCGCGGGCGACGCACCGCGCCCCGCGACCGAGGCCTGAATCCGAGCCCTGAGTCGCTTGGAACTTCCCTCCGAGTCTCATGGGAAGCCCGATGAATCGGGCCCGCCCCTCACTAGGATGGTGGCACACCAAGTCTTCGCGAAGAGCGCTAGGAGTCCGTGCCATGGAATGGCTCATCCCCGTCATCATCGTCGTCGCGCTCGTGGTGATCATCGGCATCTATCTCTGGGCGACCTACAACTCGCTGGTGACGCTCAACGTGCGTGTCGACGAGGCCTGGAGCGACATCACGGTGCAGCTCAAGCGCCGCGCCGACCTCATCCCGAACCTCATCGAGGCGGTGAAGGGCTACGCCGCGCACGAGAAGGCGGTCTTCGAGAACGTCACGCGCGCTCGTGCCGAGACCCTGCAGGCGCACGGCCCGGCCGAGGCGGGTGCCGCCGAGAACCACATGCAGCAGGCCCTGAAGTCGATCTTCGCGGTCGCCGAGGCGTACCCGCAGCTGCAGGCCAGCCAGAACTTCCTGCAGCTGCAGGCCGAGCTCGTCGACACCGAAGACAAGATCCAGGCCTCGCGTCGGTTCTACAACGGCGGCGTGCGCGAGCTCAACACGAAGATCAAGGTCTTTCCGAACACGCTCTTCGTGCGCAGCCTGGGCTTCAACGAGCGCGAGTTCTTCGAGGTGACGGAGCCTGCGGCGATCGCAGAGCCGCCGCGCGTGCAGTTCTAAGGGCCGGCGTTGTACCGAGCGATCGCCAGGAACAAGCGCAACACCGTCTTCATCATCCTGTTCTTCCTCGCCATCATCGGCGGGCTGGGCTGGCTCGCGGCGTGGGTCTACCAAGACCTCACGATCGTCATCGTGACGGTGGTGGTCGCGTCGGCGTACGCCCTGATCCAGTACTTCACCGCCGACAAGCAGGCCATCGCCATGTCGGGTGCGATCCAGCTGCACTCGAAGGCCGACCACCCGCGGCTGTGGCGCACGGTCGAGAATCTGTCGATCACCACCGGCTCCCCCATGCCGAAGGTGTACGTCATCTCCGACCCTGCCCCGAACGCGTTCGCCACCGGTCGAGACCCCGAGCACGCCGTCGTCGCCGCGACGACCGGGCTCCTCGAGATCATGGACGACGCCGAGCTCGAGGGTGTCATGGCCCATGAGCTCGGGCATGTCCGCAACTACGACATCCGGCTGTCGATGATCGTCTTCGGGCTCGTCGTGGCCATCGGCTTCATCTCCGACATGTTCCTGCGCATGACCTTCTTCGGCGGGCGCAACAACAACCAGAACCCCGTCATGCTCATCGTCGGCCTCGTCGCCATGCTCATCGCCCCGCTCGTCGCGAGCCTCGTGCAGTTGGCCGTCTCGCGCCAGCGGGAGTACCTCGCGGATGCCACGGGCGCGATGACCACCCGCCATCCCGACGCACTCGCCAGCGCGCTCGAGAAGCTCGAGGCGTACGGGCGGCCCATGCGGCGCCAGAACTCCTCGATGGCGCACCTCTGGATCGCCGATCCGCTGCGTCCCGGCGTCATGGACCGGCTGTTCGCCACGCACCCGCCGATCGCCGAGCGCGTGAAGCGGCTCGAGCAGATGGGCGGCGCCTTCTGAGCGGCGGCTGCCTCAGGGGGCGCTGAGCTCGGCGCGTAACGCGGGCGCGAGGTCGCCGCGACCCACCACCTCGATGTCGTCGAGACCCTGCCACGCCGCGGCTTGCCGTAGGACCGGCGCGAGCCGTGCTGCGGTGTCGGCGGGGACCCCCGGCTCCGACCACGCCGACTGCACGCGCAGGACCCGCGACTTGCGGTCGCTCTTCAAATCGACTCGCCCCACGAGGTCGTCGTCGATGAGCAGCGGGAGCGAGTAGTAGCCGAACTTGCGGTCGGCCTCGGGCGTGTAGATCTCGATGCGGTAGTGGAAGTCGAAGAGTCGCTCGGTGCGCGGGCGGAACCACACGACCGGATCGAACGGCGAGAGCAGGGCGGCGCCCTCGAGTCGCCGCGGTCGTCGTGCATCGCGGTGCACCCAAGTGGGCGTCGGGCGTCTGCCGGTGTTCCACCCGGCCACCTCGACCGGCACGAGCTCGCCGGCATCTTCGAGGTCGTGCACCGCTGCACGCACCTGGGCGCGCTTCATGCGCCAGTAATCGGCGAGGTCGGCTTCGGTCGCGATGCCGAGAGCGGATGCCGCGCGCCCCACGAGCTCGCGCACGGCGTCGGCCTCGGTGGGCGGCACGCCGAGGAGCTCGGGCGGAAGGGCCTGCTCGGGAAGCGCGTAGACACGCTCGAACCGCCGCCGCTCGATGCATACCACCTCACCCACCCGGAACATCCACTCGAGCGTGCGCTTCACGTCGGACCAGCCCCACCACGGGCCGCGGCGCTCGTTGGCATCGTGCTCGATGGCGCTCGCCGGCATCGGACCGTTGGCCTCGAGCTCACGGCGCAGCCAGTCGGCGAGCGCGCGGTTCTCGACGAGCCACCCGCCCCAATCGCTGCCCCGGCGCCGGTACTCCTCGCGGCGGAACTCGAAGTGCGGCCAGAGTTCGCGGGGAATGAACGCCGCCTCGTGCGCCCAGTACTCGAGGAGGCGACCACGCCTGCCATGCGCCAAGCGGTCGAGCAGGGCGCGGTCGTAGGCGCCGACCCGGCTGAAGGCCGGGAGGTAATGGCTGCGCTCGAACACGTTGACGGAGTCGATCTGGAGCAGCCCGAGACGTTCGACGACGCCGCGTACCTGACGGAGTCCGGGGGCGTCGGGCGTGGATCGCCCGAAGCCCTGGGCGGCGAGGGAGATGCGGCGTGCGAGGGCCCGACTGACGGAATCGACCATGGTCCTTCGAGGCTAACGGTCGCCTCCGACAGTGGGCCATCGCATGCCGTTTCCCGCATGCTGCGCGCCTAGACTGGAGCGATGACTGGGTCGAACGGTCGGGCTCGGGGCAGGGTTTCGCGGCGCCGACGTACCCGTGCGCCCGAGACGCCCCACACTGCTCCACCGCGTCGCGACGCCTCCGACTCGGTGCCCTACGGCATGCGTCTCGCGGCCGCATGGTCGTGGCGGCTCCTGCTCGTGGGCGGCGTGCTCGCGGTCGTCATCTTCCTGATCTTCCAGCTGCGATTCATCCTCATCCCGATTCTGGTCGCGGTGCTGATCGGTGCGCTCCTCGTGCCCCTGTCGCACTTCCTGCAGCGACATCGGTGGCCGAGGTGGCTCGCGATCACGGTCGTGATGCTCGCGACGCTCGCCGTCGTCGGGGGCCTGCTCACCCTCGGCATCAGCCAGATCGTGCGCGGCTTCGACGATCTGGCCGCCCAGTCGCTCGTCGCCTGGGACGAGTTCCGGGTGCTGCTGCTCGAGAGTCCGATGCACGTCACCGAAACCCAGCTCAACGCCTTCGTCGATCAGATCTTCGCGGCCGCGCAGCAGGACAGCGGCGTCCTCGTGAGCGGCGCCCTCTCGGTCGGATCGACCCTCGGGCATTTCGTGGCGGGCATGCTGCTCGCCGTCTTCGCGACGATCTTCATCCTCATCGACGGGCGAGGCATCTGGAACTGGATCGTCGGCGTCTTCCCCAGCCGCGCACGCGCGGCGGTCGACGGCGCAGGCAACGCCGGCTGGGCGACGTTGCAGAACTTCGTGAAGGTGCAGATCCTCGTGGCCACCATCGACGCGGTCGGCATCGGCCTGGGCGCCTTCTTCCTCGGCGTGCCGCTCGCGGTGCCGATCGCGATCCTGGTGCTGCTCGGCTCCTTCATCCCCATCGTCGGCGCCGTGGTCACGGGGGCGCTCGCCGTGTTCATCGCGCTCGTCTACAACGGCTGGGTCATCGCGCTCATCATGCTCGGCATCGTGCTGCTCGTGCAGCAGGTCGAGGGACACATCCTGCAGCCGCTCATCATGGGAACGGCCGTGAAGGTGCATCCGCTCGGCGTCGTCGTGGCGGTATCGGCGGGCTCGCTGCTCGCCGGAATCGCGGGCGCCCTCTTCGCCGTGCCGGTCGCCGCCGTCATGAACGTCATGATCAACTACATCGCGGGCGGGTCGTGGAAGCTCGCCCCGGGTCCACCGGTGGAGGAGGCCCATTCGCCGCTCTGGCGCACCGTGCCGCAACGACCCGGCTACCAACGAGGAGAATGAACGCGTGATCACGACGATTCCCGGACCGAGCCTCGCCGAGTTCGAACATGCGCGCGAGGTCGTGGGTCGCGTGGCCCGAGAGACACCGATGGAGACGTCGCGATTCCTCGGTGCCCGCCTCGGCGTGCCGGTGTACCTCAAGTGCGAGAACCTCCAGCGAACGGGCTCGTACAAGCTGCGCGGCGCCTATCACCGCATCGCGGCGCTGAGCGAGAGCGAGCGCTCGCGCGGGGTCGTGGCGGCGTCGGCGGGGAACCACGCGCAGGGCGTGGCCTTCGCCGCGCGGGAGCTCGGGATTCGCGCCACGATCTTCATGCCGGTCGGCGTCGCCCTCCCGAAGCTCGACGCGACCCGGTCGTACGGCGCCGACGTCGTGCTGGCGGGCAATTCCATCGGCGAGACGCTCGAGGCGGCTGCCGCGTTCGCCGCAGAGACCGGCGCCGTCATCATCCCCCCGTTCGACCATCCCGACGTCGTCGCGGGCCAGGGCACGCTCGGTCTGGAGATCCTCGAGCAGGCCCCCGATGCCACGACCATCGTCGTGCCGATCGGCGGGGGAGGCCTCGTCGCCGGCATCGCGAGCGCGGCCAAGCAGCAGGCCGCTCGCGAGGGACGCGCGCTTCGCATCATCGGCGTGCAGGCCGAGAACGCCGCCCCCTACATCGCCTCGCTCGCGGCCGGTGAGCCGCGCCAGGTGCCCGTCGTACCCACCATCGCCGACGGCATCGCGGTGTACCGGCCCGGCGAGCTGAACTTCGCCATCATCCGGGAGACGGTCGACGAGGTCGTCACCGTTTCGGAGGACGACATCGCCCGTGCGCTCCTCGTGCTGCTCGAGCGCGCGAAGCTCGTCGTGGAGCCCGCCGGAGCGGTGGCCGTGGCCGCGATCATGACGGGCGCCGTCACCAGCGACGGACCCGTCGTCGCCATGCTCTCGGGAGGCAACATCGACCCGCTCCTCATGCAGCGGGTCGTGGCGCACGGGCTCGCGGCATCCGATCGGTACCTGACACTGAGCATCGGGCTGCCCGACCGGCCGGGCCAACTCGCCCGGGTGGCGGAGCTCCTCGCCGAGGCGAACGCCAACGTCATCGAGGTGCTGCACACGCGGCACGGCTCGGGCCTGCAGATCTCGGAGGTGGAACTGCAGCTCTCGGTCGAGACCCGCGGCTCCGACCACCGTGCCTCCGTCGTCGAGGTGCTGCGGCGGGCCGGGTACGACCCCAAGATCATCGACGACTGACGGCTGACGAGAACGGCCCGCTCGCGTGAGCGAGCGGGCCGTCGTCGATGCGCGGTCGGGGAGGGCGTCTACTGGCCGCCCCAGGTTTCGACGCCGGTGACCTCGACCGCGATCTCGCGGCCGTTCGGCGTGGTGTAGCTGGTGGAGTCGCCGACCCTCAGGCCGAGGATCGCGGCGCCGAGCGGGGACTGCTCGCTGAACACGTCGAGTTCGGAGTCGCCCGCGATCTCGCGGCTACCGATGAGGAAGCGCTCCTCGTCACCCGCGATGACCGCCGTGATGACCGTGCCGGGCTCGACGACGCCCGACGACTGCGGCGCGTCGCCGACCTGGGCGTGGCGGAGCAGCTCGGTGAGCTGGCGGATGCGGGCCTCCTGCTTGCCCTGCTCGTCTTTCGCGGCGTGGTATCCGCCGTTCTCCTTGAGGTCACCCTCTTCTCGCGCCGACTCGATGCGCTTCGCGATCTCCTCGCGACCGTGCGTGGAGAGCTCCTCGAGCTCGGCGGCAAGTCGGTCGAAGGCCTCCTGGGTGAGCCAGGTGACAGTGGTGTCCTGGGCCATGGTGCTGCACTCCTGTTGTCGACATGTCGTGAGACGTGTCGGAATAGACGTGTCGCCCCGACGAATGTCGGAGCGAATCTCCCATGTTAGCTGAGCCAGCAACGGGAGATCAAACCGGTGTTGGCCTCCTGGGCCACTCGCACGGTCTCGGTGAACTCCCGCAGGTGGCGGTCGGAGGCGGGGATCTCGACGACCTTCCAACCCACGACGGTGAAGTCGTCGTCGAACGCCTGCACGATGCACGCGGTCTCGTTGCCGGGCGGCACCGAGAGGGTCCAGCTCACCTCGACGGCGCGTTCGTCGTTCATGAGCACGTGTCCGGTGTCGGTGGCCTCGACCGACGGCTTCGAGCCGTCGAGCCCCGCCCAGACCACCCACGCGATGAGCACCACCGCGACGGCCACGGCGCCGGCGATGAGCAGGAGTCGATCGCGGGTGCGGTGGGGTCTGGTGCGCCCGTAGCGGGCGTCCAGCGCCCCGGCCTGCTGCCCGGTCACCACGGTTGCCTCCCGCCTCGATCGTCTAGGCTTGGGATCCAGCCTAACCCGCCCCGCGAAGGGAACCAGATGCTCGCCGTGCCCGCCAGTTCCAGCTCTCGAGCACGCTCGTGATCGCTGCGACGGTGCCGTTCCTGCAGCGGGCGCAGGAAGAGGAGTTCGACCCCGACCTGGTCACGCCGGGCGTCGTCGGATTCATCGCGACGTTCCTCGTCATGGTGGTCGTGGTGCTCCTGATCCTCGACATGGTGCGTCGCATCCGGCGGGTGAACTACCGCGCGGAGGTGCGCCAGCAGCTCGAAGCGGAGCGGCTCGAAGCCGAGTTCGTCGCGAACGGCGGCGAAGGCGGCGGCGAGGGCACGGCGACGGCTCCGGATGTCACGACGGCGACGTCCGAGGCCGAGCGGCCCGCGGCATCCGACGACGAGGGCGAAGCGCCGACAAGGCGCTGACGCCGAAGCGGATGCCCGCGGCATCCGTCAGCCGAGGTTGTAGACCGGATTGACCGCGATGATGAGCGTCGCGGCCCAGTGGCACGCGAAGGCGAGCACCGTGCAGGTGTGGAAGATCTCGTGGAATCCGAACCGACCTGGCCACGGGTTCGGCTTCTTCAGTGCGTACACGATCGCGCCGACCGTGTACAACAGCCCGCCCGCGATGACGAGCACCATCATCGCGACGCTGGCCGCGAGCAGGTCGCCGAGGTACATGACCGCGGCCCAGCCGAGCAGCAGGTAGAGCGGCACGTAGAGCCAGCGCGGCGCATGGATCCAGAACACGCGGAAGCCGATGCCGACGGCCGCTCCGCCCCAGACGAGGCCGAGCAGCAGCCAACCCTTGTCGGGAGGTAGCGCGAGGATCGACATCGGCGTGTACGTTCCGGCGATGAGCAGGAAGATGTTCGCGTGATCGATGCGCTTGAGGAGGACCCTCGTGCGCGGCTCCCAGTCGAAGCGGTGGTACAGCGCCGACATGCCGAACAGGAGCATCGACGTGACCACGAACACCGCCGACGCCCATTTCGCGGGCTCGCCCTCGGCGAGCGCGATGAGGACGATGCCGGCCACGATCGTGAGTGGGAAGGTGCCCGCGTGGATCCATCCCCGCCACGTGGGCTTCGGATCGGCGTGCGCCACCGAGTCGTCGAGCAGCGGGATGTTGGGCAGGTCGGGCCCGTGCGCCTCGCGCGTGATCGAGGCATCCGCCGTGTCCTCGTGCGCGACGGGGCGGGAGAGCTCGTCGGCGAAATCGGAGGAATCGTCGCGGCGATCTGGGCTCATGGACACAGCGTAGGGCTTCGTCGATCACGTTCCGCTGTGAGTGGGCGCGGCGTCGGAGGGGTAGCGTAGATCCGTGCAGAACAGCGATCAGCCCCTCGGTCGCGGTCTCCTCTACCGTCTCTACCAGAACCGGCTCAAGCGCGGACTCGACACCTCCGTGCTGCCGCGACACGTCGC
Source organism: Agromyces sp. NPDC052230 (assembly GCF_040679595.1). Taxonomy (NCBI): domain Bacteria; kingdom Bacillati; phylum Actinomycetota; class Actinomycetes; order Micrococcales; family Microbacteriaceae; genus Agromyces; species Agromyces sp. NPDC052230. The sequence goes on from NZ_JBFAVC010000005.1 coordinate 55,688, forward strand.
CATGATCATCGACGGGAACCGCCGATGGGCGAAGCAGCTCGGCTACGAGAGCGCCGCGCACGGACACCGCGCCGGAGCCGCCAAGATGCGCGAATTCCTCGAGTGGTGCGACGACCTCGGCATCCGGGTGGTGACGCTGTACCTGCTCTCGAGCGACAACCTCGGCAACCGCTCGAACTCCGAACTCTCCGACCTCATCGAGATCATCGCCGAGCTCGCCGAGGAGCTCTCGCACTACCGCGACTGGCGCGTACAGCACGTCGGCTCCGACACGGGGCTGCCCGAGCCGCTCATCGCGGCACTCGACGCGGCCGAACACCGCACCGCCGACAAGCGGGGCATGCACGTGAACCTCGCCGTCGGCTACGGTGGACGCAAGGAGATCACCGACGCCATGCGCTCGATCGTGGCCGCGCATCACGCCGAGGGCCGCAGCCTCGAGGACCTCGCCGAGCGGCTCACGCCCGACCTCATCGGCGAGCATCTCTACACCGGCGGCCAGCCCGACCCCGACCTCGTCATCCGCACCTCGGGCGAGCAGCGGCTGAGCGACTTCATGCTGTGGCAGGCCGCGCACAGCGAGTTCTACTTCGTGGAGGCGCTCGGCCCCGACCTCCGACAGGTCGATTTCCTACGGGCGCTCCGCGATTACGCGGGCCGTCACCGCCGGTTCGGGGGATGATTCCTTCGTCGCACGCCCCCGCGGTCTGTCATGATATGGCTCGGAGAAGGGGGCGATCGTGACGATCGACGCATACATCGCCGGGTTCACTGAGGAGCCCGGCTACCTTGACTACGGTCGGGTCGGTCCGCTCTCGACGTCCGCCGCCGAGGAGGCGATGGCGCTCACCCAGGTGCTCCAGCGCGGGCGCCACGGGAGCTTCGACGTGTTCCTCGAGCAGGATGCGCGGGTGCGCCGTGCCGCCGCTGAGCTCACCGGCTTCCCGGCCGACCAGATCGTGTTCCAGCCGAACACGACGCAGGGTGTGATGCATGCGATGTTCGGCCTCACCGGGAGCGTGCTGCTGTCGGCCGAGGAGTTCCCGAGCCTGCCCATCGCCGCCGTGCGCGCGCAGGAGGCGCTGCACTCGGTGCAGCCCGTCTGGCTCGAGACCGACCATGGCAAGGTGACGCCCGGGCAGATCCGTGAGCAACTCGAGGCGAACATCGGGGCCGTGGCGGTGAGTCTCGTCGACTCGCGCACGGGTTACCTGTGCGACATCGAGGGTATTCGCCAGGTGATCGGCGACCGTCTGCTCATCGTCGACGCGATCCAGGGCTTCGGCGTCGTCGACGTGCCGTGGGACTCGGCAGACGTGGTGCTCTCGGGCGGGCAGAAGTGGTGCCGTGCCGGCTGGGGCACCGGGATCATGGCGCTCTCCGATCGCGCCCTCGAGCGGCTCACGCCCGTGTTCTCGGGGTTCAGCGGCACCGAGGATGACGAGCCCTGGGGCCATGTGCCGCCGCCTGCGCCCGATGCCCGGGCCTATCGCGTCACGTACCCCGACCCGATCGCCGAAGCGCGCTTCGCTGCGGCCATGGAGGAGATCTCGGCCACCGGTGTCGGCGAGATCAACGCGGCCATCGCCGAACGGGTGAGCGAGGTGATCGACCTCGCCGACGAATTCGCGATCGCCGTCGTCTCCTCGCGTGACGAGCAGGAACGTGCCGGGCTCGTCGTGCTCGAACCGCCTGCCGAGCAGGTGACCTTCCTCACGGCATCACTGCACAACCACGGCGTGACGGCAACGACCCGCCTGGGTCGAGTGCGACTCGGCATCCACGCGGCGACGAGCGCCGAGACGATCGACATGCTGCGCGCGGCGTTCGTCTCGTACGGCACGGCAGCCTCGTACTGAGCGACGGCGACGGCGACGGATGCCGCGGGCGGCGCGTCGGGTCCGCGTCGGTGCGCGTCGGTGCGACGTCGTCGTCGGCGGGCTGCTGCGGCATCCGCTCGAATGTGAACGACAGGTGACGATTCGCGTGTCGCTGTCGCAGATCCGGCGAGGGCATCGTAGCGTCGAGGCATCGGGCAAGGCGCCCGGTCGAGTCGGCTTCGTGAAGCGCTCGTAGGAGGATTCGCCGGCCGGCGCGAGAGCCGAGCGGAATGTGCTCGGGGCAGGAGCGGTCGTGGCCTCACTCGAAACCTCCAAGTCCAGCGGTCGGATCTCAGGGCGTGCCAAGGCACGCCCTGACGTGTCTCTGCCCGAACATGTGGCGCAGTCCGAGCGCACGTACGTGCTCGACACGTCGGTGCTGCTGTCGGACCCGCGGGCGCTGTTCCGCTTCGCCGAGCACGCGGTGGTGCTCCCCGTGGTCGTCATCACGGAGCTCGAAGCCAAGCGCAATGACCCCGAGATCGGGTACTTCGCCCGGCAGGCGCTTCGGATCCTCGACGAGCTGCGCATCGAGCACGAGCGACTCGACTTCCCGATTCCCGTCGGGGAGGGTGGGTCGCTGCGGGTCGAGCTCAACCACTCGAGCCCGTCGGTGCTCCCGAGCGGGCTGCAGCTCGGCGACAACGACTCCCGCATCCTCGCCTGCGCGGCGAACCTCGCCCACGACGGGGTTGCCGTCACCGTGGTCTCCAAGGATCTGCCCCTGCGCGTGAAGGCCGCATCGATCGGTCTCGACGCACAGGAGTATCGCGCCGAGCTGGCCCTCGACTCCGGCTGGACCGGCATGGCCGAGCTCTCGCTCGGGTCGAACGACATGGCGAAGCTCTACGAGCACGAGCACATGACGACCGCCGAGGTCGAGGGCATGCCGGTGAACACGGGGCTCGTGATCCACTCCGAACGCGGTTCGGCGCTCGGGCGCGTGGTCGGCGAGCGCGAGGTGAAGCTCGTGCGCGGCGATCGAGACGTGTTCGGGGTGCATGGTCGTTCGGCCGAGCAGCGACTCGCGATCGACCTGCTGCTCGACCCCGAGGTGGGCATCCTCTCGCTCGGCGGTCGAGCGGGCACCGGCAAGTCGGCGCTTGCCCTGTGCGCCGGCCTCGAGATGGTGCTCGAGCGCCAGCAGCACAAGAAGATCATGGTGTTCCGCCCGCTCTATGCGGTCGGCGGCCAGGAGCTCGGCTACCTGCCGGGCGACCAGGGGGAGAAGATGAACCCCTGGGGTCAGGCCGTGTTCGACACGCTCGGCTCCGTGGTCTCCGACAATGTGCTCGACGAGGTCGTCGACCGGGGCATCCTCGAGGTGCTGCCGCTCACGCATATCCGCGGCCGGTCACTGCACGACGCGTTCGTGATCGTCGATGAGGCGCAGTCGCTCGAACGCAACGTGCTGCTCACCGTGCTCAGCCGCATCGGGCAGAACTCGCGCGTCGTGCTCACGCATGACGTCGCGCAGCGCGACAACCTGCGGGTGGGCCGCCACGACGGCGTCGCGAGCGTGATCGAGACGTTGAAGGGGCATCCGCTGTTCGCCCACATCACGCTGACACGCTCGGAGCGCTCGGCCATCGCGGCGCTCGTGTCGGAGATGCTGGATGGGGCGGAGCTGACGTAGCGGCGGCGAGCTGACGGCGGGTGGGCTTCATGAGAGCAGGGCACTCGGGCGGGAGCCTGTCGATTCGTCATGTGCTCACGCACGCCGCGGCATCCGCCCCTGTTCCGGCGCTGAGGTGAGGGGGCGGATGCCGTCGACGAGTGTCGCGGCATCCGGGCCTCAGCCGTAGATCTTCTCAGCGTACGACGGCCCGTAGTACGCCTCGAGCGCCTCGACGGTGTCGTGGGGGCGCTCGAGCGTCTGCGCGATGATCGCGCGGCGCGGAGCTGCTTCGGGCTTCCAGGTCTCGGGGTCCCAGGCCTTCGACCGCAGGAACGCCTTCGAGCAGTGGAAGAACACCTCCTCGACCGACACCTCGAGCACCAGGCGCGGCTCATGTCCGCGCACACGCATCCGGTCGGCGTATGGCACGTCGCGCAGCAGCCGCCCCCGCCCGTTGATGCGAAGCGTGTCACCGCGACCCGGGATCACGAAGATGAGCCCGACGTAAGGGTTCGCCAGGAGGTTGTGGAATCCGTCGGCGCGTCGGTTGCCGGGCCGTTCGGGGATCGCGATCGTCGTGTCGTCGAGGACGGTCGCGAACCCGGGCGGGTCGCCCTTCGGCGACACGTCTGCGTTGCCGGTGGCGTCGGCCGTCGCGATGAAGCAGATGGGGGATGCCGCGAGCCACTGCCGGTCGAGCTCGTGCAGGCGGGTGCGCACCTTGCCTCGCACCGCGGGCAGTGGGCGACCGACGATCTCCTCGAGCTCATCGAGGGCCGTGACGGGGATGCCTCCGTGATCCATGCTTCCAACCTAGCCCCGCGTCGAAGACGGGCTCGCCGACGGCCCCGCGCGCCGTGGCTACTTCGCCTGCGGGGGTCGCGTCATCGAGAGCAGGTCGAGCGCCGTGTCCAGCTGCTCCTCTGTGAGCTCGCCGCGCTCGACGTAGCCGAGGTCGATCACGGCCTCGCGCACGGTGATGCCCTTGGCGACCGAGTGCTTGGCGATCTTCGCCGCGGCCTCGTAGCCGATGAGCTTGTTGAGCGGGGTCACGATCGAGGGCGACATGCCGGCCAGGGCGGTGGCTCGCTCGACGTTCGCCTCGAGCCCATCGATGGTCTTGTCGGCCAGCACCCGCACCGAGTTCGAGAGCAGGCGGATGGATTCGAGCAATGCCGTGCCCATCACGGGGATCTGAACGTTGAGCTCGAAGGCTCCGGATGCTCCGCCCCACGCGACCGTGGCGTCGTTGCCGATGACCCGGGCGCACACCATGAGCACGGCCTCGGGAACCACCGGGTTGACCTTGCCGGGCATGATCGACGAGCCGGGCTGGAGGTCGGGGATCTGCAGCTCGCCGAGGCCGGTGTTGGGGCCCGAGCCCATCCAGCGCAGGTCGTTCGAGATCTTCGTGAGGCTCACGGCGATGGTGCGCAGGGCACCGGATGCGTCGACGAGGCCGTCGCGGTTGGCCTGCGCCTCGAAGTGGTCGGCGGCCTCGGTGATCGGCAACTCGGTGTCCTGCTGGAGGAGCTCGATGACGAGCTGCGGGAAGCCTGCAGGCGTGTTGATGCCGGTGCCCACCGCGGTGCCGCCAAGCGGGACCTCGGCGACGCGGGGGAGAGCCGTGCGCACGCGCTCGATGCCGAGGCGCACCTGGCGGGCGTAGCCGCCGAACTCCTGGCCGAGGGTCACCGGCGTCGCGTCCATGAGGTGCGTGCGGCCCGCCTTCACGACGTCGGCCCACAGCTCGGCCTTGGCCTCGAGGGCGACCGCGAGGTGGTCGAGCGAGGGGATCAGCTCGTCGATGAGCGCCGCCGTGACGGCGATGTGCACCGACGTGGGAAAGACATCGTTCGACGACTGCGACGCGTTCACGTGATCGTTCGGGTGCACCGCGCGGCCGAGCTTCTCGGTCGCAATGGTCGCGAGCACCTCGTTCATGTTCATGTTCGAGGAGGTGCCGCTGCCGGTCTGGTAGACGTCGACCGGGAAGTGCTCGACGAAGCCGTGAAGGCCGGAGATGACCTCGTCGGCGGCCTCCTCGATGGCCTTCGCGATGTCGGCGTCGAGCACGCCCAGACGGGCGTTGGCCTGCGCGGCCGCCTTCTTGATGCGTGCGAGCGCCTGGATCTGCTGCGGCTCGAGCTGCGAGCCCGAGATCGGGAAGTTCTCGACGGCGCGCTGCGTCTGGGCACGATACAGCGCCGACTTGGGCACCCTCACCTCGCCCATCGTGTCCTGCTCGATGCGATACTCGGCGGCGTTGTCCACCACGGTGTGTTCCCTTTCGGTTGCATGCCGGGGCCACCCGGCGCGGGCCGCGCGAGCGGCGGTCAGATGTCAGCGGCGGTCAGATGCGCCCGACGACGATGTCGGTCTCGGCGCGTCCTTCGACGAGGCGGTAGTTCGCGCCGACGATAGCCAGCGTACCCGCAGCGATCGCATCGCTGATCATCTCGGAGCTCTCGAGGAGCTCGGCGACGGTGTCGCGCAGGTGCTCGCGGCCGACGTACGCGGCGTCCACGTCTTCGGGCTGGATGGGCTGGTCGGGCCCGGCGCCGGCGACGCGCCGGACCGCCGGCACGATGCGGTCGACGACGCTCGCGATGTGCGGCGGCAGCGGCGCGGCCTCGGGAGCCTGCGACTCGATCGCGGCGCGCACCGCGCCGCACTCGTCGTGCCCGAGCACGAGGATGACCGGCACGCCGAGCACCCCCACCGCGTACTCGAGCGACCCGAGCACCGAGTCGGAGATGACCTGCCCGGCGTTGCGCACCACGAACGCGTCGCCGAGGCCCACGTCGAAGATGATCTCGGCCGCGAGGCGCGAGTCGCTGCAGCCGAACACCGCGACGAGCGGGCGCTGGTTGCCCGCGAGTGCCGTGCGGTGATCGACATCCTGCCGGGGGTGCAACGGCTCGCCGGCGATGAATCGCTCATTGCCGCGACGCAGTTCGCGCCACGTCGCGGCCGGGGTCTCTGGGCGTGCGGTGGGCTGCTCGCTCACGGCGGATCCTTTCGGGTTCGTCGGTGTGGCCTCGGTGATCGGTGGTCGGCGTGCGGGTGCGGTCAGTCCTGGGCTTCGATGGCGGGTACGAGCTCGGTGGCCACGGTCTCGAACTCCTCGGGCGTCGCCGTGCCGAGCAGCACGAAGGTCGTGCCTCCGGCCTCGGTCGTGAGGCCGTACCGGGCGTTGCCGACGTCTTCGGGGGAGCGGCGGTTGTCGTACACCGTCCACTCGACGCCGTCGATCGTCGTCGTGCCCGACGCGAGCGTGCGGGCGAGGAGCTCGGCGACCCACGTGGGGTTGGCGTCGAGGCCCTGGTACATGCCGACATACTCGTCGCTCGGCGTGAGGTAGCCCGCGTACCAGGCGGTGACCTCGTCGGCCTCCGACTTGCGCAGCTCGGCGGCGTTGGCCCGCCATCCCTCGGGAAGCTCAGGCACCGCGAGCGGGTCGTCGCTCGCCGCCTGCGCCTGCTTCGCGACCGCGGCCACGTCGATGTCGCGTTCGATCGGCGTGTCGCTGCGCGGCACGATCAGCACGATGACGAGCACCACGAGGAGGCTCGCGCCGAGCGCGAGCACGAGGTTCTTGACGGTCTGGCGCTGGCGGTGCTTGCGGGAGTTCTCGGCCTGGCGGGCCGCGATCTCCTCAGGGGTCTCGGGTCGACCGAGCTCGGCGACGACACGATGACTGCGCGCGGCCATCAGCGGCTGCCGGCGTCGTCGGATGCCGCTGGGCGGGCCGCCCCCGCTCGTGCGGCGTCGAGGCGCGCCTTCGCCCCGATCAGCCATTCCTCGCAACGGGCGGCCAGGGCCTCGCCGCGCTCCCACAATGCGAGCGACTGCTCGAGCGTCGCGGAGCCCTGCTCGAGCTCGGCGACGACCTGCACGAGCTCGTCGCGCGCCTGCTCGTAGGTGAGCTCGGCGACATCCGTGGAGGGGGGCATGGTGTCCATTCTATTCGGCGGCGCCGACGCTATTCGGCGGCGCCGACCGCCTCGTCGCCCGCCGGCCTTCCCGTGGAGACGGCGCCGAGCCGCCCCTCGGCGAGCGTGATGCGCAGCAACGTGCCCTCCGGTGCCTGGTCGGGACGCGTCAGCACGCCGTCGTGGTCGCGCTGCACGATGGCGTAGCCGCGGTCGAGCGTCGCCTGCGGCGACAGCGCCCGGAGGTGGCCGCGCAGTTCGCCGATGCGGGAGGTCTGCCGTTCGACGCCCCGTTCCATGAGTTCCGTGCCGCGCGCCACCCAGCGCGTCAGTTCCTCGGTGCGGCGGTCGATGATCCAGCGGGGATCGGCGAGCGCCGGACGTGCACGCAGGTGCCCGATCCGGTCGATCTCGCGCGTGAGCATCGACGCGAGCCGCATGCCCAGGCGCGCGCGTGCCTGCTCGACGCGCGTGAGCTCCTCGGCGACGTCGGGCACCACGCGCTTCGCGGCATCCGTCGGCGTCGACGCTCGAAGGTCGGCGACCTCGTCGAGGAGTGGCCGGTCGGCCTCGTGGCCGATGGCGGAGACGATGGGGGTCGATGCTGCGGCCGCCGCCCGCACGACGCGCTCGTCGCTGAACCCCAGCAGGTTCTGGAAGTCGCCGCCGCCGCGCGCGACGATGATCACCTCGACGGTGGGGTCGGCGTCGAGCCGCCGGATCGCCGAGACGACCTCGACGGCGGTGCGATCGCCCTGCACAGCGGCATACGCCATGCGGAACTCGACGCTCGGCCAGCGAAGCTGCGCGTTTCGCACCACGTCGCGTTCGGCGTCGCTGTCGCGACCGGTGACGAGCCCGATGACGCCCGGGAGGAAGGGCAGCCGCTTCTTGCGGGAGACGTCGAAGAGGCCCTCGGCGGCGAGCTGGACCCGGAGCCGCTCGAGGCGTTCGAGCAGGTCGCCGAGCCCGACGTGCCGCAGGTCGTAGACCTGCATCGAGAGCGAGCCGCCCTTGACCCACCAGCTCGGCTTCACCAGCGCGACGACGTGGTCGCCCTGCTTGAACTGCTCCGACAGGCGGGCACGCACCGACGACCACATCGTGATCGAGATCGTGGCGTCGGCCTCGAGGTCTTTCAGCTTCCCGTAGACGTTGCCGCCCGAGACTCCCCACTGGGTGAGCTCGCCCTCGACCCACACCGTGCCGAGGCGATCGAGGTACTCCTTGAGCTTGCCCGAGAGGAGCGCGACCGGCCACGGCGCCTCACGTGTCGCCGGTGCATCCGCCATCGAGTCGGCTCCTTCCGTCGCAGCGGCCGCTCAGGCCGTCTGTTCAGTATCGCCGCGTAGGATGACACCGTGACGAGTACGACGGATGCCCCGCGGATCGGCCTCGGCATGCCCAGGGTGCCTGGCGTGCGCGGCCGGCTCAAGGATATCCCCGTCCCCGGACACAAGCGGGTCCTGCTCGCCGCCCCGCGCGGCTACTGCGCAGGCGTCGACCGCGCCGTCATCGCCGTCGAGAAGGCGCTCGAGCACTACGGTGCACCGGTGTACGTGCGCAAGCAGATCGTGCACAACATCCACGTCGTGACCCAGCTCGAGCAGCAGGGCGCGATCTTCGTCGACGAGGTCGACGAGGTGCCCGAGGGCGCGCACATCGTCTTCAGCGCGCACGGCGTGTCGCCCGCCGTCGTGAATGCCGCCGCCGACCGCGGCCTCCACGCGATCGACGCGACCTGCCCGCTCGTCACGAAGGTGCACCGCGAGGCGGTGCGCTTCGCGCGCGACGACTTCGAGATCCTGCTCATCGGCCACGAGGGCCATGAGGAGGTCGAGGGCACCGCCGGCGAGGCGCCCGACCACGTCACGCTCGTGAACAGCCCCGACGACGTCGAGAACATCGAGGTGCGCGACCCTGACAAGGTCGTCTGGCTCTCGCAGACCACGCTCTCGGTCGACGAGACCATGGAGACCGTGCGGCGCCTGCGCGAGAAGTTCCCGAAGCTCGCCGACCCGCCGAGCGACGACATCTGCTACGCCACCCAGAACCGCCAGGTCGCGATCAAGAAGGTCGCGCAAGAGGCCGACCTCGTGATCGTCGTCGGCTCCGCCAACAGCTCCAACAGCGTGCGCCTCGTCGAGGTCGCACTCGAGTACGGCGCCAAGGCCGCCTACCGCGTCGACTACGCGAGCGAGGTGCAGCAGGAGTGGCTCGACGGCGTCGAGACCGTCGGCGTGACGAGCGGGGCATCCGTTCCCGAAGAACTCGTGAAGGAACTGCTCGACGCGCTCGCCGACGCCGGTTACGGCGAGGTCGCCGAGGTGAAGACGGCCGAGGAGGACCTCATGTTCTCGCTGCCGAAGGAACTGCGCCGCGATCTCGCCGGCAACCGCGACGCGCGGGCACTCGGCGGGCGGGCGCGCGCGACGCAGGACTGAGGGGCGCGGCTCCGCCCGCTCAGGTCACCGTCGGCTCAGGCTGGCTGGGCGCGCTCAGGGCGCTGTCGTCGCCAGGCTGTCGAGGAGCGCCGGGTCGCCGAGGATCGCCACGACCGTGAAGGCGAACAGCACGATCGCCGCGACCGCGCCGCCCACGAGCGGCAGCCAGAACGAGAGGCGCCCCGCCCGCATGAGGGCGAACGATCCGAGCGCCGTCGCGACCCAGAGCACCACCTGCACGATCGACCCCGTGAGGATGAGCCCCGAGAGTTCGGGGCCGGGCGTGAAGGGCTCGAGGCCCTGCTGCGAGTGCAGCAGCTGCATCGACTCGGGCATCGCCTGCAGCACGCCCACCGACAGCCACGCGCCGAGCAGGCCCAGCACGAGCAACGCGATGGTGGCGATGCGGTCGCCTCGGCGGTCGGGACGGGCGTCGCGAGCGGATGCCGCAGCCGCACCCGCGGCGGGACGAACCGGCGGCGTGGCCATCTGCGGCGCCGGGTCGGACGTCTGCTCACCGGCCGGCGGCTGCCAGGACCACCCCTCGGGCGCGTACTCGCCGTACTGCGGGCGAGGGCGCTCGTCACGCCGGGCGGGTTCCTCGGGGTCTCCGGCGTGCTGCTGCGACATCCGGGGCCTAGGCGCTGATCGAATTGCCGACGGACCCGAGCTGGCGGGTCGACTCGGCGACGCGAACGGCCATCGCCGACTCGGCGACCTTGCCCCACGCGCGCGGGTCGTACTGCTTCTTGTTGCCGACCGAGCCGTCGACCTTCAGCACGCCCTCGTAGTTCTGGAACATGTAGCCGGCGATCGATCGCGTGAACGCGTACTGCGTGTCGGTGTCGATGTTCATCTTGACGACGCCGTTGCGCACCGCCTCGGCGATCTCCTCGTCGCTCGATCCCGATCCGCCGTGGAAGACGAGGTCGAGGGGCTTCTCACTCGTTCCGTATTTCTCGGCGAGGCCGTCCTGGATCTCCTTGAGGAGGCCGGGGCGGAGCTTCACGTTGCCGGGCGCGTAGACGCCGTGCACGTTGCCGAAGGTCAGGGCGGCCATGTAGCGACCCTGTTCGCCGAGCCCGAGCGCCTCGACCGCCGCGACCGCGTCATTGAGGGTCGTGTAGAGCGCCTCGTTGGAGCCCTCGTGCTGGACGCCGTCCTCCTCGCCGCCGACGACGCCGATCTCGACCTCGAGAATGGCGTTGATCGCCCTCATGCGGGGCAGGATCTCCTTCGCGATCTCGAGGTTCTCGGCGAGCGGCACGGCCGAGCCGTCCCACATGTGCGACTGGAAGATCGGGTTGCGGCCCGCCTTGACCTCCTCCTCGGAGGCGGCGATGAGCGGGTACACGAAGCTGTCGAGCGCGTCCTTAGGGCAGTGGTCGGTGTGCAGCGCGACGGTGATGGGGTACGACGTCGCGACCTCGTGCGCGAACTTCGCGAACGCCAGCGCCCCGGCGGCGCGCGCCTTCACGGTGTGTCCGGCGAAGTAGTCGGCGCCGCCCGTGGTGACCTGGATGATGCCGTCGGAGCCCGCCTCGGTGAGGCCCTGCAGCACCGCGTTCAGGGTCTGCGAGGAGGAGACGTTGATCGCCGGGAAGGCGAAGCCCTTCGCCTTGGCGGTGTCGAGCATCTGTGCGTACTGCTCGGGCGTTGCGATGGGCATACCTGCTCCTTCGGAAGTGAGTCGAGTCGTCACGAGTCTATCGAGTTGCCGAGCGCGGCTCAGATGCCGACGGATGCCGCGGGCCCCCGCCGCGCACGGTGCAAGCGTAAAGAATGCACGATCTTTCACGCCGAATCGTCCCGAACTCCGACGCTCGGCGAAGGCCCCTCGATAGTCTCGAATGGACGCCGCCGCACCACTCGACGCGGGATCTGGCGTCGACACCTGACCACGTTCCAGGAGGACCCCTCGATGGTGAGCACCGATACCGAAAGCCTCTACCTGCACCCCGACCGCAACATCGCGCTCGAGCTCGTGCGGGCCACGGAGGCGGCCGCGATCCGTTCCTACCCCTGGATCGGCCGCGGCGACAAGCTCGGCGCCGACGGCGCCGCGGTCGACGCCATGCGGGCGTTCCTCGGCACGGTGAACTTCGACGGCGTCGTCGTCATCGGCGAGGGCGAGAAGGACGAGGCGCCCATGCTCTTCAATGGCGAGCGCGTCGGCAACGGCCGCGGCCCCGCCTGCGACATCGCCGTCGACCCGATCGACGGCACCTCGCTCACGGCCGCGGGGCGGCAGAACGCGCTGTCGGTCATCGCGGTGGCCGACCGGGGCACGATGCTCGACGCGTCATCCGTCTTCTACATGGACAAGATCGTGACGGATGCCGCCGGCATCGGAGTCGTCGACATCCGCAAGCCGATCGGCGAGAACCTGCGCGCGCTCGCCGCGGCCAAGGGCAAGCCCATCGGCGAGATGCGCGTGGCCGTGCTCAACCGCGAGCGTCACGAACAGCTCATCGCCGACATCCGCGAGGCCGGCGCCGGCACCCGCCTCATCAGCGACGGCGACGTCGCGGGCGGCATCAACGCCGCTCGATACGAGTCACGCATCGACATGTGCGTGGGCATCGGCGGCAGCCCCGAGGGCATCACCACGGCGTGCGCCATCAAGGCGCTCGGCGGGTTCATGCAGGGCCGCCTCGCGCCCCTCGACGACGCCGAGCGTGAGCGCGGCGAGGCCGACGGGCTCCTGTTCGACCATGTCTACGAGCTGAACGACCTCGTGCGCAGCGACAACACGTTCTTCGTCGCGACGGGCGTGACCGATGGCGAACTCGTCGACGGCGTGCGCAAGAAGGGCCCGATCATCCGCACCGAGAGCATCGTGCTGCGCGGCAGGTCGGGCACGATCCGTCGGGTCATCGCCGACCACCTCGTCGAGAAGTGGCTGGACAAGACCGACCGGTGACCGGATGCCGCGGGCGGATGTCCGCGGCCCACGCCAGAATGGGCGGGTGACCGACTCCATCCGACTTCCGCGCGCCCTCCGGCCGATGGGCTCGGGCCAGTTCCGGCTGCTCGCGCTCGCGCTGACGGCGTCCCTGCTCAGCGCGGGCGCCTGGCTCGTCGCCGCGGTGTGGCAGGTCGTCGAGCTCGGCGGCGGTCCGGCCGACCTCTCGATCGTGGCCGTCGGGTCGAGCCTCGGGCTCGTCATCGCCGTGCTCTTCGGCGGGGTCGCGGCCGACCGCATCCCGCAGCGCCGCATCCTGCTCACCGTCGAGGTGGTGCGCGGCGCCGGCTTCACGGCGGCGGCGGTGCTCGCGCTCACCGGCACCATCGACGTCTGGCACCTCGCCGTGATCTCATTCGCGCTGGGCATCGCCGACGGGTTCTTCTACCCGGCGTACTCGGCGTGGCTGCCCGCGATCCTGCCCGGCGATCAGCTGCTCGCGGCGAACGGCATCGAAGGCGTGCTCCGTCCCACGGTCATGCAGGCGGCGGGCCCCGCACTCGCGAGCCTCCTCATCGCCGTGCAGTCGCCGGGGCTCGCGTTCGCGGTCGTCGCGGGGCTGCAGGTCGTGGCGGCGGTGGTGCTCGCCACGATGCGGTCGACCCCGGTGCGACGCGACTTCAGCGCGGAGACGTCGCATCCGGTGCGGCAGACGTTCGTCGACCTGCGCGACGGTTTCGTCTATCTCCTGCGCACCAAGTGGCTGCTCGCGACGCTGCTGTTCGCGATCGTGCTGGTGCTCATCATCATGGGGCCGATCGAGGTGCTCCTGCCGTTCGCGGTGAAGGAGCAGACCGGCGGCGGAGCCGGCGCGTTCGCCATCGCCCTCGCGGCGTTCGGCGTCGGTGGCGCGGTGGGCTCGCTCGTGGTCGCCTCGTTCCGCATGCCGCGGCGTTACCTCACGATCATGATCGTGGCGTGGGGTTTCGGGTGCATTCCGCTCGCGATCCTCGGGTCGACGTCGGAGCTCTGGATCATGGTGATCGCGCTCTTCGTGGTGGGCCTCGTGTTCTCGGGCGCACAGGTGCTGTGGGGCACGCTCCTGCAGCGCCGCGTGCCGCCGGCGATGCTCGGCCGCGTGTCGAGCCTCGACTTCTTCGTCTCCCTCGCCCTCATGCCGGTTTCGATGGCGGTCGCGGGTCCGATCGGCGAGTGGATCGGGCTCGCACCGGCCTTCCTCGTCGCCGGCCTGCTGCCGCCGATCATCGCGTTGGCCACGCTCGCGATCGCCCGGCTCGGCAGTGACGAGCTCGCCCACCCGCTCGGCGACGGATTGGACGAGTCCGTGGTCACGGGTGCCGAGGCGGCTGCCGGATTCGAGCCGCCTGTCGATGAGCCGCATCCGACGCGCCGAGGGGCTGATTCGTAGTACGACCTGACCTGCGATGCCGCGGGTCGACGAGCAACCGCCCACGTGGGAGCCTGGGCGTCCACCGAAGGAGGAGATCGATGGTCAGCATTCGAGATGCGTTCCCCGGGTTCAGTGTCGATGACGTCGTCGCTGCGCGAGAGTTCTACGGTTCGAAACTCGGGCTCCCGGTCACCGACGGCTCGATGGGAGAGCTCCAGCTGACTCTCCCGTCGGGGCAGTCGGTGTTCGTGTACTCGAAGCCCGATCACGTGCCGGCCGAGTACACGATGCTGAATCTCGTGGTCGACGATATCGGGGCGGCGGTCGACGAGCTGAACGCCGCCGGGGTCGTGACGAAGATCTACAGCGGGGAGCAGGATTTCGGCACCGACGAGCGCGGCATCGCGTGGGGGAGCCGCACCGGCCAGGGTCCGGATATCGCGTGGTTCCGTGACCCGGCCGGCAACGTCATCAGCGTGCTGGCGACCTGATCCGCGACCGATCGGTCCTCCGACCCAGCCAGGAGGCCGCGCTGCGACCGCGGCCGGCAGCCGCGGTCGGCGTCAGTCGCGCTTCGCGACGTCGGGCGTCTCGAGCTGGAGGCGCAACTCGGGGTCGAGGTCGGCGCCGGCGCCCGCGACGAGCTCGTAGGCGGTCAGCTCGCGCGGCGCCTCTTCGATGCCCTGCAACGGCGCGAGCACCTTCGACTCGTCGAGTGCGCCGAGCTTGCGGGCCGTGGGCAGAACCTGGCGCTCGAGCGAACCCACGAACGCGTTGTAGTCCTTGACGCTGCGCTCGATGGTTCGACCGAGCTTCTCGATGTGGCTCGCGGTCGTGGCGAGGCGCGAGTACAGCTCACGGCTGAGGTCGAAGAGGGTCTTGGCCTCGTTGGTCAGCACGTCTTGCTGCCACGAGAATGCGACGGTCTTGAGCACCGACCAGAGCGTCACCGGTGAGGCGAGCGCCACCCGCTTCGAGAACGCGAACTCCATGATGCTGGGGTCGGCTTCGAGTGCGGCCGACACGAGCGACTCGCTCGGGATGAACGCGATGACGAGCTCGGGGGAGGCGTCGAGGCCGTTCCAGTATCCCTTCGCTCCGAGCGCGGTGATGTGGGCGCGCACCGCCTGCACATGCTGCTTCAGGAAGTCAGCGCGGCGCGCGGCATCCGCCCCGCTCGCGGTCGCGGGGATCTGGCTCGCCTCGAGGTATGCGTTGAACGGCACCTTGGCGTCGACGGCGATCGACTTGCCGCCGGGCAGGCGCACGACCATGTCGGGACGGCCGGAGCCCGAGTCGCTCGAGATGCTCGACTGCACGTCGAAGTCGACGCGCTCGATGAGGCCGGCCGCCTCGACGACGCTGCGAAGCTGCGTCTCGCCCCAGACGCCGCGCGTGCTGTTGGAACGCAGCGCCGACGCGAGCGCCTCGGCCGTCGAGCGCAGGCGCTCCTCGGACTCGGCGGCGGACTTCAGCTGCTGCGCGAGCTCGCCGTGCTGCAGGTTGCGCTGCGACTCGAGGTCGCTCACCTTCGACTGCATCTCGGAGAGGGTCTGCTTGACGGGGGCGAGCGCCTGCAGCACGCGGCTCTCGGCCTGCTCGCGGGCCTCGCGCCCCTGCTGCTCGGCGCGGTGCTGCTCGACGAGTTCGCGGTGCTGCTGCTGCGCGGACATGATCTGCTCACGCAACAGCTCGGCGGTCGCCTGCATGCCGGCGAGCTCCTCGCGAAGCACGGACTTCGCGGCCTCCTCGGCCGCCCGCACCTCGGCGAGCTGCGCCTGGTGCAGGGCCTCGACGAGCGCCGGGTCTTCGGCCGCGGGCGCGTTCGCCGCGCGACGCGACGACACCACGGCGACGCCGAGGCCGCCGAGGATCGCGCCGACGAGAAGGCCGAGGAGAAGTGCGAGGAGGTCCATGCCGCCAGTGTCGCAGCGGCCGCCGACATCGGGCGGAAGCTGGTGCGGCGGGGCGGGGTCTCGGTGCGCGCGGCGCTCTTCGACCACCGCGCCGCCTACTGCAGCGCCATGGGGGCGTGCGTGGTGCGCTGCTCGCCGGTCGCGACCCGGCCGATGGCGCCGAGTTGCACACGCGTGACGTGCGCGAGCCGCTCGAGGTCGTCGACGTCGTGCCGCTTCGCGGCGTGCACGACGATCGCGGCGCAGGCCTCGGCGTCGGCCAGCGCATCGTGGTGCGAGAAGCTCTCGAAGCCCGCGGCCATCGCCGCGACCGGCAGGCGATACGACTCGAGGTGGTACGTGCGACGGGCGACCTGCAGGCTGCACAGGGAGCGGAAGTCGGGCACCTGGAGCCCGAAGGCTGCCGTGGTCTTCGCGATGACGCCCATGTCGAAACCGGCGTTGTGGGCCACGAGCACGTCGGCCCCGGCGAACTCGCGCAGCGCCGGCAGGTGAACATCCCACCCGGGGGCGTCCGCCACCATCTCGGGCGTGATGCCGTGGATGCGGATGTTCCACTCCGAGAACTCGTTGTGCGGGAACGGTGGGCGGATGTACCAGTGCACCCGGTCGACGACACGGCCGTCGCGCACCTTCACGAGACCGACGGAGCAGGCGGACGCTCCCGACGAGTTGGCTGTTTCGAAGTCGATCGCGGTGAAGTCCACTGGCACGTGTGCATCGTCGCACGCCGTTCCGACAGTTGACGGATGCCCCGCCGCGGGCGTGGAATGGGCGGCGTGGATGCCGAGCCAGTGAACCGCGGTCCCGACGGCGTGGTCGTCGACCCGGGCGACCCCGCGACGGTGGAGGTGGCCCGTTCGTTCGGCGCTGCGGCATCCGTCTACCACCGATCGCGGCCCGGCTACCCGGTCGAGGCCATCGAATGGCTCATCGGCGACGCGGCCCGGGTGCTCGACCTCGGTGCGGGCACGGGCAAGCTCACCGAGGCCCTCGTCGCGCTCGACCGCGACGTGATCGCCGTGGATCCCGTCGAGGAGATGCTCGAGGAGCTCGAGGTCGCCGTGCCGGGCGTGCCGCGCATCCTGGGCACGGCGGAGGACATCCCCATCGAGGACAACTGGGTCGACGCGGTGGTCGCCGGCCAGGCATGGCACTGGTTCGTGCCCGAGCGTGCAGTGCCCGAGATCGCGCGCGTGCTGCGCCCGGGCGGCGTGCTCGGCCTGGTCTGGAACAGCCGCGACATCCGCTCGGACTGGCTCAGGCAGGCCGGCGCGATCATGCACGAGGGCCACGATGCGAGCGCGACGTTCGAGGGCTACGTGAAGATCGGCCCGCCGTTCCGCGCCATCGAGGAGCACACGGTCGAGTGGATCGAGCGGATGTCGCGGGCGCGATTCCTCGACCTGGTGCGATCGCGCAGCTACTACATCACCGCGAGCCCGACCGAGCAGGCCGCGACGATGGCGGCCCTCGAGACCCTGCTCGACACGCACCCCGACGTGGCGGGCGCGGCGGAACTCGCGGTGCCGTACGTCACGCACTGCTTCCGGTCGCGCCTGCGCTGACGGGTCGGCGGCCGCTCCGCGACGACGTAGGCTGAATCGGTGAAACGCGGCCGGGTGTACCTCTTCCTGGCGCTCGCCAACCTCTTCTGGGCGGGCAACTACGTGTTCGGCGAGATGGTGACGCGCGAGATCTCGCCGATCTCGCTCACGTTCTTCCGGTGGGTCTTCGCGTTCCTGCCGCTCATCGCACTGGCATGGATCATCGAGCGGCCCGACTGGCGCGCGGCCCTGCGCGAGTGGAAGCTGCACCTGCTGCAGTCGCTGCTCGGACTCACCGGCTACACGCTGTTCCTGTACGCCGCGCTCGGCTTCACCGGCGCCGTGAACGCGGCCGTCATCAGCGCGATCAACCCGGCGGTCATCGCGCTGGGCGCCGCGATCTTCCTGCGCGAACGCCTCAACCGCGTGCAGGTCATCGGGCTCGTCGTCGCGTTCGTCGGCGTGACGGTGGTGCTCACGGGCGGCGACCTCGGCCAGGTCGTCGCGCAGGGCTTCGGCGTCGGCGACCTGCTCGTCATCGCCTCCGTGCTCGCGTGGACGGTGTACTCGCTCATCTCCCGGCGGCTCGTCACCACGCCCATCACGGCCACCGCCGTGCAGAGCGTGTTCGCCGTGGTGACCATGCTGCCGGTCATCGCGTTCACCGGCGTCTCGTTGCCGACGAGCGGCGCCGGCGCACTCGGCCTCGCGTACATCGTGATCTTCCCGTCGATGGCGGGCTACGCGCTCTGGAACATCGGGGCATCGAAGGTCGGTCCGTCGCGTGCGGGCGTCTTCCTCAACCTGCTGCCGGTGTTCACGGTCATCATCGCGCTCGCGCTCGGGGCGACCCTGGAGCTCCCGGCGCTCATCGGCGGCGCGGTCGTCATCGCGGGCGTCTACCTCACGCTGCACCAGCGCCGCCGGCAGCGAGTGGGAGCGTCGGATGCCCCGACCGACCTGACGGTACGATAGACCCCCGTGGCTCTCACCATCGGAATCGTCGGTCTCCCGAATGTCGGCAAGTCGACGCTGTTCAACGCCCTGACCAAGAACCAGGTGCTCGCGGCGAACTACCCCTTCGCGACGATCGAACCGAACATCGGCGTGGTGAACCTGCCCGACCCGCGGCTCAAGACCCTCGCCGAGATCTTCGGATCCGAGCGGATCCTGCCCGCCGCCGTCGCGTTCGTCGATATCGCGGGCATCGTGCGCGGCGCGAGCGAGGGTGAGGGGCTCGGCAACAAGTTCCTCGCGAACATCCGCGAGGCCGACGCCATCGCGCAGGTCGTGCGCGGCTTCGAGGACTCCGACGTCGTGCACGTCGAGGGCACCGTCGACCCCAAGGCCGACATGGAGACCATCAACACCGAACTGATCCTCGCCGACCTCGAGACCCTCGAGCGGGCCATCCCGCGCTTCGAGAAGGAGCTCAAGGGCAAGAAGATCGACCCGTCGGTGCTCGCCGCGGCGAAGGAGGCGCAGGAGGTGCTGCAGAAGGGCACACCCCTCTCTGCGGCATCCGTCGACCTCGAGCCCATCAGGGAACTCGGCCTGCTCACCGCGAAGCCCTTCATCTACGTCTTCAACGTCGACGAGGCGGTGCTGACGGATGCCGCGAAGAAGGCCGAGCTCGCCGCGCTCGTCGCCCCCGCCGAGGCGGTCTTCCTCGACGCGAAGATCGAGTCGGAGCTCATCGACCTCGACCCCGAGGACGCCGCGGAACTGCTCGCGTCGACGGGCCAGGAGGAGTCGGGACTCAACCAGCTCGCCCGAATCGGCTTCCAGACCCTCGGCCTGCAGACCTACCTGACCGCGGGCCCCAAGGAGTCGCGCGCGTGGACCATCCACACGGGCTGGAAGGCCCCGCAGGCGGCCGGTGTCATCCACACCGACTTCGAGCGCGGCTTCATCAAGGCCGAGGTCATCTCCTTCGACGACCTCGTCGCCACCGGCTCGGTCGCCGAGGCCCGTGCCAAGGGCAAGGCCCGCATGGAGGGCAAGGACTACGTCATGCAGGATGGCGACGTGGTGGAGTTCCGCTTCAACGTGTGACGCGCTGCCCGCGTGCCCGCAGTGCGGCGAGTCGTTCACCCATGAGCAGGGGGCGCTGCTGGTCTGCCCGATGTGCGGTCACGAATGGTCCGCAGCGGCGGAGGAGACCGGGGCGGATGCGCCGGCCTCGATCAGGGACTCCGTCGGCAATGTGCTCGCCGACGGCGACACCGTCACGGTCGTGAAGGATCTGAAGGTCAAGGGCGCCGGCGGCGGCGTCGTGAAGGTGGGTACGAAGGTTCGCGGCATCCGGCTCATCGCCGACGGCGTGGGCGATCACGACATCGACGCGAACGTTCCCGGGTTCGGACGGATGCAGTTGAAGTCCAGCGTCGTCAAGAAGTCGCTCTGACCTCCTGTCCTTCTCCGGGACTGCTCCATTCCCCGGCGGCTGGTGCTGGACGCGAGGGTTGTTCTGTTGCCGCCACTCAGCGTCCAGGCGCTTCGCGGCGTCCGGCGCGTTCGGCGAAGCGGTCGATCGCGGCGAGCAGCTCATCGCTCCGCCAGAACGGGCCCAGACGATGCTCGGCCTTCGTCTTCAGGATCCCCGCATCCACGAGTGCCCTGAGCGGCGGGTAGACGTTCGGCTGCTGCACGCCGAGTGCGGCAGCGGCGGTAGCGGAGTCCAGTACCGGCCGCCGCATCAGCACGTCGAGCAGTGGCCAGGCGTTGCTCGAACGGCGCACGGTGAGTCGGTCGCTCCAGCTCGCGCGGATGCCGTCCATCTCCGTGACGAGTTCACGGGTGTTGGCGACAGCGCGGAGCGCGGCGTCAGCGAACGCGGAGACGATGGGAGAGACGTGACCTTCGCGGTACGCAGTAAGCGCACGGTGGTAGCCCTCGACATCGGCGAGCAGACCCGCCGACACGGGGAGTGCCACGTTCCGTGTGACGCCGCGGAATCGCAGCAGCGATTGCGCAAGTGCGCGCCCGGTGCGGCCGTTGCCGTCGGTGAACGGGTGGATGGTCTCGAACTGCGCGTGCGCGATGGAGACCGAGACGAGTGGAGCGACGTCCGTCCGCCGTGCGAACACCGCGAGATCGTCGATCAGCCCGGCGATGCGCGAGTGATGGGGTGCGACGAATTCCGCATCGACCGGGCTGTCACTGCGGGTGCCGATCCAGACCGCCTCCTCACGCCATCGGCCCGGCGTGTGGCGGGGCTGGTCACCCATGAGCACGGCGTGCATCTGCGCAATCGCCTCCGCCGAGACGTGCTGAGACAGCTCGATGGCGGCAGTCATTGCGCGCGTGTTGGCGGTGATGAGTTCGGCGTTGCGTCCGCTCTTGGCGCCGAGTTCTGCACTGAAGATCGCGCGTGCGGATGCCGTGATGTTCTCGATCTGCGAGGACGAAGCGGCCTCCGACCGCAGGAGCACCGGGCCGAAGGCTGCAACTCGGTCGCCGAGTTCGGCATCCAATCGACTCAGTTCCCGGGTAGCCAGTTCGGCGGAGGATGCCGCATCCGGAGACGGTTCGGGATCGAGCGCAGCGATCTGCGGCGGCACAGCCGCCCGGAACGGAACTCCGAGCGCGTCGCGGTCTGCGTCCGCTCCCCAGACCGTGCTGGGGATCCAGACGTGCTTCTCCCAAGCAAGCGCGGGCCACGTCGCCGATGAGGAAGGTGCGTCTGGGGCGTTGGTCATAATTCCCTCCGCAACGATTATGAGTAACCATTCTACTCATAATCCTCGCCGCCTGACTTCTGAGCGAGCCGCACAGACGCCCGTGCGTGCGGCCAATCGCGGCGGCACGTGCAAGACCGGCGCAAGCGCGACACACGCAGGGCGTGAGGACCGCCGACACCGAGGCCGCAGACGCCGACACGACCCAGGAGGTGCCGATGCCCGAGCGCGCCGAGCCGCCAGCTGGCGGCGACGCCGATGACGCGCTCGCGTGGTTCACGGCGGTCGTGCGCGAGCATTCGACCGCGCTCGTGCGGTACTTCGCCCGTCGCGATCCCCGCCAGGACGCCGAGGACCTCGCGGCCGAGGTGTTCGCGACGGCGTGGCGCCGACGCGCCCACGTGCCGCGCGAGGCCGCGCTGCCGTGGTTGTACCGCACGGCGGGGTTCACGCTCGCCAACCACCGGCGCAAGCTCGTCGACCTGCCCGTCGAGGACGTACCCGAGAGCGGTGAGCGGCGGTCCGCTACGAGCAGGACGTTCGCGCGGGCCTCCCCGACCACGCCGACCGGATCCTCACCAACCCCACTTGGACCGCCCTCACCACAACCCTCGCCCACGCCGAGACCGCCGGCCACAACCCCCGACGTCTCCTGACCGAGGTGAGCGCCCAACGAGTGCTCGACAGCGCCGAGCACCCCGCCAAGGTCCTCAACTGGCGCATAACCGCTCGACCGAACCGGCGGACGCAAGCGGCCCGCAGCCGAAGCACCGTCAGTGGAACCTCGGTTATGTCCGCCACGCCACATCCTCCGGCCACACCAGTGGCCATGAGGCCCGAAGAGCACAGTCGGCACCGCTGACCCCGGCCCGATGCCCGCCACGACCGGTGGCGGGCATCGGGCCCCGGCTCAACGGCAGAGCTTCATGATGGTGTCGTCGAAGTCAGGAAACTCCTGTGTGGCTTGCGCGATGATCGCCCTTGCCGACGCGCGGCGGTCCGGAGCGAATTGCTCCGCGATGGCCGTCAGGTCGCGATTGACCTGGGGAGCCCAATCAGGCTCGGGCTCATACGAGGTGGCTGCTTCCCTCGGGCCGAAGCCGTCAGCCAGCAGCCACAGGAAGGCACCCAGGTCGCGAGCGACAACGCCTGTCTCTCCTTCGGACCCCAGAAAGACAACGGGCTGCTCCACCAGTTCACGATCTGGACGAACCAGCCAGAACGCTGCGTTCCCGCCGGTGCCGTCCTGTCCAAATACGCGGAAGCCGTCGCCGTTCAGCTCGCTGTTGCCTGTCCACGCGCGGAACCACTCGGTGGTCTCATCGGCAGCCAGAAAGGACTCGTAGGGTTCGAAATCGACGCCATCCTCGCCAATGCACTCGAGTCGGACCGCCATGGCAGCGGCGAGCGCGGCGGGGAACTGGCGATCTCCGTTCACGGTCATGCGAACAGAGTAGTGATCGGCTTGGGCGGCCAAGCTGCTGATAGTGCTGGCGGATCTCCAGCCGAGGTACGCGTGGGGCATGCTGTCACGGTGAGTGAATCCTCAAACGGGTGGCAGGCTTGGTTGAACAGTCTGGACGCGCGTGGAAGGGCGGCAGCGGAGTCGCTGCGCGCGATTCGAAGCACTCGGCGCAGCCGATGCTGGCGACTGGGCCAAGTCGGAGATTTGCGAAAACCTTCCAACCTCGCACGGTTCATGCTGCTGCGAAGTCTGTGGCGCGGTCCGATCGGCGGTTGGGCCGGTCCGGATGCCATCGATCAGCTTCCTGTTGCCCAGCGGCTCGGCCCTCCTCGCCGGTGCGGGCGATCTGACGCAATGCCATGTGGCCGGTGATGATGCCGGCGATCGGCGCCATGAATCCGGTGATGATGGCGACGATCGCGAGGACGTTCGTTCGGGCCGCCGGGGGAGCGGCGACGAAGCCCGTGGGCTGGGTGAGGCTCATCCTCGGATCATATGGTCGCGGCGCGCAGCGATCATGCGGTTCTCCACAGCGTCCCACCGGACGAATCGACCCGGCACGTGCAAGACTCGCCACAGTCGCGACACAAGCAGGGCGTGAGGACCGCCAGCACCGACGCCGCAGACGCCGACACGACCCAGGGGGTGCCGATGCCCGAGCGCGCCGAGCCGCGGCCCGCCGACGCCGGCGCCGTCACCAGCGCCGACGACCCGCTCGCCTGGTTCACCGCGGTCGTGCGCGAGCACTCGACGGCGCTCGTCCGGTATTTCGCTCGGCGCGGCCCGCGCCAGGATGCGGAGGACCTCGCGGCCGACGTGTTCGCGACCGCCTGGCGCAGGCGTGACGACGTGCCGCGCGAGGCGGTGCTGCCGTGGCTGTACCGCACCGCGGGATTCACGCTCGCCAACCACCGCCGCAAGCTCGTCGACCTGCCCGTCGAGGACGTTCCCGAGCGGGGCGAGCGACGGGTGGCCGAAGACCCCGAGCTGAGCGCGCTGTTCGACGACGAGCTGCGCGGCGCGCTCATGAGCATCGGCGAACGCGACCGGCGCATCATCCTCCTGCACGCGTGGGAGGGCCTCGACGGCGACGCCCTCGCCGAGGTGCTCGGCATCTCGCGTTCAGGAGCGGATGCCGCGCTCTCGCGAGCTCGCAAGCGCCTCCGCGAGTCCTGGGGCGAGCGGATGTCGTTCTGACCCTCGCCGCGTGCAAGGTTCCGGCCGAACGGCACACAGGCATGGGTGAGGGCGGATGTCACGGAGGTTGACCATGAGCGACGACGAGCAGCGCGACCCGGTCGAGCGGCTGCGTGCCGCCGACCCCGCAGCCGGTCTGGAGCCCCGCGACGGGTTCGGCGACGAGGTCGTCGCGCGAGCGACCGCGGACACGGGCCGCGTCGAGGGCGGCGCAGCCGTGACCGACCTCGGACTCGAGCGGGCTCGCCGGCGCCGCGGATGGCTGCAGGTCGCCGCGGTCGCCGCCTCGCTCGTGGTCGTCGGTGCGGCAGGCGGTGCGGCAGGCTACGGCATCGGCGCGACGACCGGGGGAGCGACGAACCTCGCCGACGGCGCGGCTCCGGCCATCTCGCTGCCGAGCGGGGCGGATGCCGGCGTCGCCGAGCAGGGCGTGATGCCGCAGCCCTCGACGGGGGACGCGAAGTCGTTCGGATCGGATGCCTCCGGAATGATGTATCCCTATTGGGGCGGCCGCAACCACTTCACCGCGTCGGGGCTCTCCAGCTCGGAGGGAACGGCGGCGGCCTACGGATTCGACGCGCGCGCGGCATCCGGTGCCGATTCCATCGCGGTGCTCGCCGCGGCGCTCGGCGTCGAGGGTACGCCCGAGCTGTCCTTCGGGACGTGGATGGTCGGACTTCAGGATGGCACCGGGCGGTCGCTCAGCGTATCGCTCGACGGCATGTCGGCCTTCTGGTACTCGGACCCGGGGATCAACCCGTGGCACTGCGTGAAGGTCGACGAGCCGTGTGAGCCGACCGGTACGCCACCGAGCGAGGATGCCGCGATCGACGCACTGCGGTCGCTCATCTCGTCGACCGGCCGAGACCCCGGCGCGTTCGAGTTCACGTCGGAGACCTGGGAGGGCTCGCCGACCCGGACGGCGCAGGCCTGGAGGGTCGTCGACGGCCAGCGCATCGACCAGGCGTGGAGCGTCGAGGTCTCCGACGGCGGGGTGTTCAGCGCTTCGGGCGCGCTCGCCGAACTGGTGCCGCTCGGCGACTATCCGGTGGTGAGCGAGCGAGAGGCGTTCGAGCGGCTCTCCGATCCTCGTTTCGGTGCCCAGATGACGGTGATGCCCGCCGCGATGCGGGACGTCCCGGTCACGACCGAGGTCTGGACGCCGCCGACCGAGGTGCCCGCGCCACCGACCGCCGGCACCGCGGTGTCGTGGCCCGTGAACGAGGTCGAGATCGTCGAGGCCCGGCTCGGTCTCGGAAGCCAGTGGCAGCCCGATGGGAGCGTGCTCGTCGTGCCGGCTTACGAGTTCACCGATACCGACGGCGGCACCTGGTCGGTCATCGCGGTCGCCGAGTCGCAGCTCGACTTCGGCTCGAAGTGACGCCCTGAGGTCCGGTCACAGGGTGGGCGCCGCACCGTGCTCATCGCGCAGGCGAGGCTCGACGCGGCGGTCGGGACGGAAGCCGGCCTTGTCGGCGTAGAACGCACGGATCCGCTCCATGTCGCCGGCCACGTCTCCGGTGAGCTCCAAGGTCGGCCCGAGACCGGTGGTCATCGTCGTCCGGTCGACGAAGCCGAGGGTGACGGGCATGCCGGTCTCGCGGGAGATGCGGTAGAAGCCCGACTTCCAGTACTGATGCGTGCCCCTCGTGCCGTCGGGGGTCACGACGAGGCCGAACACCTCGCCGGCGCGTACACGGTCGACGACCTCGCCGACGACCCGGCTCGGGTCTGTCCGGTCGACCGGGATGCCGCCGATCCGCCGCATGATGGGTCCACCCCATCCGCTGAACAGGCTCTTCTTGCCGAGCCACCGCACGTCGATGCCGAGCCGCCACGCGATGGCGAGCATGAGCACGAAGTCCCAGTTGGAGGTGTGCGGGGCACCGATGAGCATGGTCGGGCGAGTGGGCGCCGGGCCACCGACGAGCCGCCACCGACTGCACGCCCAGAAGACGCGGGAGACGAGTCGTCGGAGCATGACGTCACGGTACGACATGGCGACGCTCGGCGGCACGGGATTGACGGTTCGCATGTGGGCGGTCTGTGCCATGCTGGCGTCATGCCGGAATCGCCTGAGGTGCAGGCGCTCGCCGACGAGGTCGGTGAGCGCCTGCGTGGTCGTGCCATCACCGACGTCGATGTGGTCGAGTTCCGCACGACCAAGACACGAGCCCGACCACCGAGCGGGCTGGTCGGTGAGCAGGTCACCGGTACCGTGCGGCGCGGAAAGCATCTCGACCTGTCCGTCGGGGCATCCCAGCACCTCGTCGTCTCCTTCGGCCGGCACGGATGGGCGCGGTGGCGCGACGCGGTCGACGAGCCCGACGCTGCGGCAACGCGAACGGGCAGCGAGACCTCCGCCGAGCCGCCACCGCCGACGCTCGCGGCGATCGGCTTCGACGACGGGAGCACCCTCGAACTCACCGATGCGGGCGACTGGGTGTCGCTCGGCACGTGGGTGGTCGACGACCCACGCGAGGTGCCGGCGGTCGCCAAGCTCGGACCCGACCCGGCCGATCCCGCCTTCTCGAAGGCCGATCTCGACCGCGTCGTGGTGGGGCGTCGCAAGCAACTGAAGGCGGTGCTCCAAGACCAGGAGTCGCTCGCCGGCATCGGCAACGCGTACTCCGACGAGATCCTGCATGCCGCGCAGCTCTCGCCCGTGGTGCGCGCATCGGAACTCACCGAAGCCGAGCGCCAGCGCCTCTTCGAGGCGACGGTCGGCGTCATCACCTCAGCCGTCGAGGCACGGCGCGGGGTTCCGATGGATCGGCTGAAAGCGGCGAAGGTCGCCGCGATGCAGGTGCACGGGCGCGCCGGCGAGCCGTGTCCGCGCTGCGGCGGCGTCATCCGAGACTTCGCGTTCGCGAGCACGACGGCGCAGTACTGCCCCACCTGCCAGACCGCGGGCGAACTCCTGCCCGAGGTATCCGACCGATCGCCGTCGCGCGCGGAGTGATCGCGACGGGCACCGAGCCTCAGCGAGCGGTGACGCGGGCGGCGCGCCGGGCGAGCTTGTCTTCGAGCGCCAGTTCGTCGTCGAGGAACCAGATGTGGTCGCCGGCGTTGGATTCGCGCACCCAGTCACGCAGGGCGGTGCTCTTCTCCAGTTGTGCGCTGAGGTCGCCGAGCACCGCGAGCTGCAGGCGGTAGTTCACGACCTTCTGGGTGATCTCGCCGGCGATGCCCGAGCGCAGGTTGAAGAACTTGGGGTCGAGCCGCGCGACCGGCACGGCGACCATGGTCGCCCGATGCGACCAGGCGCTGCCGACCAGGTCGGCGGCGTCGTCGGGGGTTGAGATGAGGTCGCCTTCGGCGTCGAGGTGGAGGACGCGGATGCCACTCAGTTCGTCGGTGCGCATGGCTCGACCATAACGCGCTCTCCGGTCGCGCGTCGCCGTCCTTCCACAACGTGACGGTGCCTCATGACTCGTAGTGCGCGAGCCAGGTCGTGAGCACGCGCTCGAGCGTGGCGGCATCCGCTGGGCTGAGCGCCTCATCGAGGAGGCGGCGTTCGTTGGCGAGGTGCGCGGCGAAGGCGCGGTCGATGAGGTCGAGTCCCGCCGGGGTCAGCGCGATGACGCGGCCGCGACCGTCGACCTCGCTCTGCCGACGGGTGACGAGCCCCCGGTCCTCGAGGCGGTCGATGCGCTTGGTCATGGCGCCAGTGGTCACCATGGTCGACGCGGCCAGCTCGCTCGGCGTGCGCTCGAACGGGGATCCCGCCCGGCGCAGGGTGGCGAGCACGTCGAACTCGCCCTCGGAGAGACCGAACGTGCGATACACCACGACGAGGTCCTCCGTGAGGTGGATCGCCAGGCGATGCAACCGGCCGATGACGCCCTGCGGCGCGAGCGCGAGGTCGAGATCGGGCCGCTCACGCTCCCACTCGGCGATGATCTGGGCAACGCGATCGTTCGGGGCATCCATGGAGTTGATTCTAGCTTCCATGGAAGCTATTATGTCTTCCGTGGAAGCTACTTTGCGCTGGACCCTCGTGGCGGCGATTGCGCCGATCGCGTGGGGCAGCACCTACTACGTCACCCGCGAGTTCCTGCCAGCCGAGGTTCCCCTGTGGGGAGCGGTGCTGCGCGCCCTCCCGGCCGGGCTCCTCCTGCTCGCGATCCGACGGCAGCGACCTCGCGGCGCGTGGTGGTGGCGGTCGATCGTGCTCGGGTCATTGAACATGGGCGCCTTCTTCGCGCTCGTCTACGTCGCGGCGCAGCTGCTGCCGACGAGCATCGCCTCGACCATCATGGCCACCTCGCCCATCGTGATGATGGGCTTCGCGTGGCTCCTCGTCTCCGAACGCCTTCGTGTCCTTCCGCTGGCCGGTGCGGTCGTCGGGCTGGCCGGCGTGGTGCTCATGCTCGTCACGGGCGAGGCATCCGTCGACCTCTGGGGCGTCGCCGCGTCGGTCGCCGCGATGAGCATGTCATCACTCGGATACATCCTCGCCAAGCGATGGGGTGGCGGCGTCGACGTGCTCTCGCTCACGTCGTGGCAGCTCATCGCGGGCGGCACCATGCTCGTGCCCGCGGCGCTCGTATGGGAGGGGGCTCCACCCGCCCTCGATGCGTCGGCGCTCCTCGCCTTCGGCTACGTCAGCATCGTCGCGACGGCCATCGGGTTCGTGGCGTGGTTCACCGGACTGCGCCATCTGGATGCCGGCACCGTGGGTCTCGTCGGCCTGCTCAACCCCGTTACCGGGGTGCTGCTCGGCGTGGCCGTCGCCGGCGAGTCGCTCTCGACGCAGCAGCTCCTCGGGCTCGCGCTCGTCTTCCTCGGCATCGTCATGGGGCAGCCGGTGGTCGCCCGTGCCATCCGGGCGTGGCGTTCCCGGTCGGATGCCGCGAGCCTCGCCGAACCCGCTCCGCTGGTGCTCGCCGCGACCGGCGCCGCCCCTGCACAGGGGTTGAGCAGGCACGGCGGCTAAGCTCGGCGGCGAGCCTCACCATGGCTCCCGGACGACGGTTCAGTACCCGGTGCGCGACAAGACTGGCCATGGGAAGGCAGTCATGTCATGGGTCATCCTCATCGTGTCCGGTGTGCTCGAGGCCGTCTGGGCGACCGCGCTCGGCAAGTCGGCCGGCTTCACCAAGCTGGGGCCGTCGCTCGTCTTCGGCGGTGCGCTCGTGGCGAGCATGATCGGTCTCGCCGTCGCGATGCGCGAGCTACCGACCGGCACCGCCTACGCGGTCTGGGTCGGCATCGGGGCGGCGCTCACGGTCGTCTACGCCATGGCGACGGGCTCGGAGCCGTTCTCGCTCGTGAAGGCGTTGCTGATCGTCGGGCTCGTCGGATGCGTCGTCGGCCTGAAGTTCGTGAGCGACGCCGGTCACTGACGTCGGCCGGGTCGACCGATCAGTCGTGCAGGATGCGCTGGAAGAGCTCGTGGTCCTGCCAGCGGCCGGCGATCTTCAGGTAGCTCGGCGCGAACCCGATGTGCCCGAACCCGTTGCGTTCGAGTACCCGCCGGGAGGCGGCGTTGTGGGTGAGGGTTGCCGCCTGGATTCGGTGAAGTCCGAGCTCCTCGAGCGCCACGTCGGCGATCGCCGCGACCGCTGCGGAGGCGACTCCACGTCCGTTGCGGCCGGCGTCGACCCAGTACCCGAGGTTCGCGCTCTGGAACGGCCCGCGAACGATGCCCGACAGCGTGAACCTGCCGACGATGGTTACGTCGTCGGCAGTGAGGACCATCGGCAACGAGTCACCCCGCGCGGCTGACGTCAGCTGCGCGGCCACGTCCGTCTCGTGCCACGCCGTCGTGAAGAACTCCTCGGCCCGTTCGGGTTCCCACGCAGCGAGGTGCGCGCGATTCCTGGCGTACGCGGCCGCCAGCGCCTCGGCATCGCCGGGTCGAAGCTCGCGCAGGGTGATTCCATCGACGAGCGGGAGGGGATCGATCACCAGCCGATCCTAGGATGCCTGCCCGGATGTCGGCGGACGGTGAGACGATGGCAGGGTGCCCGAGTTGCCCGAGGTCGACGCGCTCGTCGGATTCCTCCGCGAGCGCGCCGTGGGGCATGCCGTCGTCGGGGCATCCGTCGCGGCCATCTCGGCGCTGAAGACCTTCGACCCGCC
This sequence comes from Agromyces sp. NPDC052230, assembly GCF_040679595.1. NCBI lineage: Bacteria > Bacillati > Actinomycetota > Actinomycetes > Micrococcales > Microbacteriaceae > Agromyces > Agromyces sp. NPDC052230. Next base: position 85,773 of record NZ_JBFAVC010000005.1, read on the forward strand.
CCTGCAGGAGCTCGCCGGGCGCACCGTCGATGCGGCATCCCGCCAAGGCAAGTTCGTCGACCTCGAGATCGGCGGGCTGCACCTCGTGTTCCACCTCGCCCGTGCCGGATGGTTGCGGTGGTACGACGAGTTGCCGAAGACCGTGGTGAAGCCCGGCAAGTCGCCGATCGCGCTGCGCGTCCGGCTCGACGACGGCTCGGGGTTCGACCTCACCGAGGCCGGCACGAAGAAGTCGCTGGCCGTCTACGTGGTGCGCGACCCGGCCGAGGTGCCCGGCATCGCCCGGCTCGGCCCCGATCCCACCGCGCCAGACTTCACGCTCGACGACTTCGCGGCGATCCTCGCCGACCGGCGCACCCAGGTGAAGGGCCTCTTGCGCGACCAGTCGGTCTTCGCCGGCGTCGGCAACGCCTACTCCGACGAGATCCTGCACAATGCACGCATGTCGCCCTACGCGCTCGCCGCGAAACTCAAGCCCCACGACGTCGAGCGCCTCTACCACGCGCTGCGCGACACCCTCGCCGACGCCATGGCCGCGGCGGCGGGCCGGCCGCCCAGCGAGTTGAAGGACTCGAAGCGCACGCGCATGCAGGTGCATGGGCGCACGGGGGAACCGTGCCCGGTGTGCGGCGACACCGTGCGCGAGGTCATCTTCCACGACTCGACCTTCCAGTACTGCCCGACGTGTCAGACCGGGGGCAAACCACTCGCCGATCGGGTGCTGTCGCGACTGCTCAAGTAGTCCCGCCGTTCGAGCGGTGTCGGAGGTCGGGTGTCGGATGTCGCTGCGAGACTGTCCCCGATGATCGACGAACTCCGCACCGAACGTCTCCTCCTCCGCCCCCTCGCCCTCGACCACGTCGACGACTACTTCCGCGTCTACGGCGACCCCCGCACCTGGGAGCACCTGCCGAGTGGCCGCCATACGAGTCGCGGCGAGTCGGCGCGCGCCATCGAGCGCTCGGTCGCGAGCCGGCGCCGCTTCGGGTTCGGGCACTGCGCCGTGGTGCTGCGGCGGCCGGTCGCCGGGCTCGCCGCCGGTTCGTTCCTCGGTTCCGCAGGGGCGGCGATGCTCGAGTTCGACGCCTGGAACCTCGGTTACCGCTTCGCTCCCGAGGCGTGGGGGCACGGCTTCGCGACCGAGGCGGCAGGCGTCGCGCTCGCGGCTGCGCGTTCCATCCGGCCCGAGACGCCGGTCACGGCGCGCGTGCTCGCGGGCAACTCCGCCTCGATCCGCGTCCTCGAACGCCTCGACCTCGAACTCGTGTGGCGGGGCGCCTCGGGCGAGGCGACCGTGGGCCCCGACGACACGACCCACCTCGAGCGCCTCGTCTTCGCCGATCGCCCGCTCAACGACGAGACCCTCGACGCCGTCATCGCGCTCGGTTGACGTGAGGCACGCTCGGTGCACGCCCGGCGCCGCCGAGGGAGCACCGCCGCGGAGTAGCCTGACGAGGATGCGGGTCGCACCGGCGCCCGCGGGGAGCGAGTGGCGAGGTGGCAGGGTCGCAGACAGGGTCGTATGAGATCGATTGGGAACCGCGCTCGGCCGAAGCGCAGGCCGACCAGATCGCCGCGTACGACGCCATGCGGGCCAGATGCCCCGTGGCCTACAGCCGCTACGGCAACTGGGCGGTGTTCGGCCATGCCGACAACGTGGCGATCCTCGATGACCCCGAGACGTACTCCAATGCCGTGTCGCATCATCGCTCGGTGCCGAACGGCTACGACGGGGCCGAGCACGCCGCCTACCGCGCCATCGTCGACCGGTACTACACGTCCGAGCGCATGGCGGCGTTCGAGTCCGAATGCCGTCGTATCGCGCGTGAGCTCGTGCGAGATGTTCCGCTCGGCGAGGACGTCGAGATCATGAGCGCGCTCGCCGAGCCGTTCGCGAACAACGTGCAGTGCGCGTTCATGGGCTGGCCCGAAGGCCTGCGGATGCCGCTGCGGGAGTGGACGCGGAAGAACCACGACGCGACCCTCGCTGCCGACCGCGAGGCGATGTCGGCCGTGGCCCTCGAGTTCGACAGCTTCATCACGGAGCAGCTCGACCTCCGTCGTGATGCGCCCGCGGAGCTCGACGCCACCGCCGCCCTCCTGCACGAGGAGATCGACGGCCGGCGCCTGACCGACGACGAGATCGTCTCGATCATCCGCAACTGGACGGTCGGGGAGCTCGCCACGATCGCAGCGGCGGTCGGGATCATGGCGCACTTCCTCGCCGAGCATCCCGAGGTTCAGCGGCTGCTCCGCGACGACCCGGGCCGCCGCGTCGCCGCGAGCGACGAGATCCTCCGCATCCAGGCGCCCCTGATCGGCAACCGACGACGCACCACGAAGCCGGTGTCGATCGGCGGCAGGACGATTCCCGCCGGCGAGCGCGTGATCGTGCTCTGGGCGTCCGCCAATCGCGATGAGCGGGTGTTCGGCGACCCCGACGAGTTCCGTCTCGACCGCGATCCGGCCGACAACCTCGTCTACGGCCGTGGCGTACATGACTGCCCCGGGGCCCCGCTCGCGCGACTCGAGCTGCGGGTGCTGTTCGAAGAGATCTTCGCCGCCACTCGGAGCATCGAACCCGGCCACGTGAGCACACCCGTCAACGCGCGCTACCCGACCGGCGGGTACGAGCGCGTCCACCTGCGAATGGAGTGACATGGGCATCACCGAAACCGATCTCGTCCACCTCCGTCGAACGGTCGAGCTGGCACGCGAGGCCGCCGACTCGGGCGACAGTCCGTTCGGCTCGGTGCTCGTCGACGCCTCGGGCGCCGAGCGTTTCGCCGATCGGAACCGGGAGGAGACCACGGGCGATCCGATGCGGCATCCGGAGTTCGAGATCGCGCGCTGGGCGCTGACGCACCTCACGCCCGCCGAGCGCGCCGCAGCTACCGTCTACACCTCGGGCGAGCACTGCGCGATGTGCGCCGCCGCCCACGCATGGGTGGGCCTCGGCCGCATCGTCTACGTCGCCTCCTCCGAGCAGATCTCCTCGTGGCGCTCGTCGGTGGGGGCGGCGCGCTCACCCGTGGCGGCGTTGCCCATCACGGTCGTGGCGCCGGGCCTTCGAGTCGAAGGACCGGTGCGCGACCTCGTCGAGGAAGTGCGAGTGCTCATCGAGCATCACGCCGCGCCGGCATGAGGAACGGGCGGCGGAGCCTCGGCTCCGTCGCCCGCTCGCGTGGCGCGTCAGATGCGACGGCCGGTCTCGGTATCGCGGTCGTCGACACCGCGGGCGCGCGTCGTGTCCGCTCGGCCGTCGCCGTCGACGTCCGCCGCAGTGCGTTCGCTGGCGCGCAGGTCGTCGCGCCGGCCGTCGCCGTCGACGTCCGCCGCAGTGCGTTCGCTGGCGCGCAGGTCGTCGCGCCGATGCGCGTCGACGTCGGGGTCGAGCTGGTCGGCCTTCTGGAGGCGTTCCTCGGCCTTGACACGGAGGCGCTCGGCGTCGTCCTGGTGGCCGGCGCTCTCGCGGGCGAGTCGCTCGGACGTGAGGCGCGCCTGCGCCGCGTCGGCTTCCGCCTGCTTCGCCGCCGCCGCGGCCCGGGCTGCCTCGGCTTCACGCTCGCGGCGCTCGGCGTCGGTCTCGGCCGCGCTGTGCCGCAGCTCGGCGGCCTTCTTCCGCTCGGACTCGCGACGAGCCTCGTCGCGCCGCCGGCTCGTCAGGAGCCAGGCGACCACGGCGATCGCGATGACGATGACGATGCCGACGATGATCCAGATGATGGTGCTGGTGTCCACGGAAATCCGCCTCCTCAGGTCGGTGCGGCACCAGACAACCGTGCGCGGACGAACTGCGGCAATGCCTTGCCAAACTTCCCGATGTGCGGGATCATCCGCGCGCGGCCGCCGCGACCCTGGGCGCCCGAACCACCACCGCATCAGGCAGTAGCTCGTCGATCAGCTTGGTCAGGAGCGCGAGGCCGTCGGGCGACGTGACCGATTCGAGATGTCCCTGCACGGACGCCACGCCCCCACCCCGCATCGCATGCACGACGCCGGTCGCGGCATCCGACGCCACCTCGAGCCCGAGCCTGGGCGTCGTCGAACCGTTCGGGGCGATGGCCGAGAACGTGTTGTAGAACCCGATCGCCGCGCGACGCCCGAAGACGTCGACGTCGAGCTGCACGCCCTGCCGGGGCGCCGGCAGTGGCTCGATCGGCAGTCCGGCGAGGTCGGCGAGCAGCTGGTGACTGAGGCACACCGCGAGCATCGGGCGCCGCGATGCGAGGCGCGCCGTCATGAGTTCGCGCAACCTCGCCATTCGCGGCTCGCCCGGTTCGCGCGGGTCCCCGGGGCCGGGCCCGAAGACCACGAGATCAGCGGATGCCTCGAGCAGCACCTCGTGCCACGGCGCGACCCTTGCCGCCAGGCCGAGGTGCCGCAGCTGGTGGGCGAGCATGGTCGTGAAGTCGTCGCCGGCGTCGATGACGAGGGCGTCGAATCCGCGGGAGGGCAGCGCGGCCTGCGGGGTACGCCAGAATGCGGCGAGGTGTTCGTTGCGCGCCGCCAGCAGGGTTTCGACGCGGTCGGTGTCGTCGGAGGGCTCGCCGTGGGCGGGTCGGGTGGCGCCGCCACCGTGGCCGTCGCGGGCGCCGGACGGTGAGCGCCGCGGGAGCGCGCCCAGCGCGGTGAGCACGCCGGCCGCCTTCGCGTGCGTCTCGGCGACCTCGCCCTCGGGGTCGGAGTGGCGCACGAGGGTCGCACCCACGGGCACTCGCACGCGGCCGCCCGCGTCGAGGTACGCGGTGCGGATCAGGATCGGTGCATCGAGGTCGTACCCGCCGTCTCGCGGCGTGAATCGCGCCAGCACGCCGGCGTAATAGCCGCGCGCAGTGGGCTCGTGGCGGGCGACCACCGTGCACGCGTTCCCCATCGGCGACCCCGTCACGGTCGGCGCGAACATCGTGCGACGCAGCACCTCGCGTGGATCCAGGTCGGAGCGCCCCTCGAGCAGGTACTCGGTGTGCGTGAGCCGCGACATCCGCTTCAGGAACGGACCCCGGATGCGGCCACCGTCGGGGCAGACCGCGCTCATCATCTTCAGCTCCTCGTCGACGACCATGACGAGTTCCTCGCGCTCCTTCACGTCGTGCAGGAAGGCGAGCAGGCGGTCGGCCTCGTCGCCGACATCATGGCCCACGTGCCGGAACGTGCCGCTGATCGGATTCATCGACACCGTGCCGCCGATCGACGACACGTGCCGCTCGGGCGTCGCGCCCGCCGCAGCCAGCCCCGGCGTGTGCAGGGCGAACGTCCAGTACGTGCCCGATTCGTGTTCGAGGAGCGCCCGCAGCCATCCGAGCACGGCCGTCGCCGGCGCGGCATCCGTGGTTCCCGTGAACTCGCGCCGGATGACGAAGTTGGCGCCCTCGCCGCGGCCGATCTCGTCGTCGATGACGCGTCGCACGGTCGCGGCGTAGTCGGCGTCGCTCACGTCGACGTCGAGGTCGTCGACGACCGTCGGATGCCGCGGCAGCAGGTCGATCGCCTCGGCGAGCGGCACGGATTCGCGCTCGCGCACCACGAGGCAGCGGATCGGCGCTCCGTCGTCGTGCGCCTCGAAGCCGCGCTCGCGCACCTGGCGGAACGGCACCAGCGCGATCACCTCGGCACCGTCGAGGGGGATGTCGGCGAGCAGGTCGACGTCGACGACGTCGCCGACGAACACGTCGAGCGTCGGTTCGTGCTCGCGATGGATCACCGCGAAATGCGGTGCCTCGGCGGCTCCGAGGAGCGAGGTCAGCAGGCTGGTCATGGCGGTCTCCGGTCGGGCCCTCGGCCGGAGCATCCCGCTGCAACGCGAAACGACCGCCCTCGGGCGGTCGTCGTACGTCGAAACGCGTGGCCGCCTAGGAGGCGGGCCACCAGGTGCGGATCGACGTGGTCATGCGATGCACTCTAGCATTGTCGCGCATGCGCACCCCGACCGTGACCCCCGACCCCCGACTCATCGCGCGACTCCGCGCCGCCGGCTGCGTCTTCGCCGAGGACGAGGCCGACCTGCTCAGCGAGGCCGCTGCGGGACATCCCGATGCCGCCGCCGAACTCGAACGGCTCGTCACGCGGCGCGTCGCCGGCGAGCCGCTCGAACAGCTGGTCGGCTGGGCGGAGTTCGCGGGCCTGCGCATCCTGCTCGAGCCCGGGGTGTTCGTGCCGCGCCGCCGCACGGAGTTGCTCGCCGCCGAGGCGACGCGGTTCGCCCGCGACGCCGCCCGCGAGGGGCGCGAGCCCGTGGTCGTCGACCTCTGCTGCGGTGCCGGCGCGATCGGCGCAGCCGTGGCCCACGCCGCCGGGCCCGTGCGGCTCGTCGCCGCCGACCTGGACCCGACAGCGGTGCGTGCCGCACGCCGCAACCTCGACCCGCTCGGCGCACTGGTCGTCGAGGGCGACCTCTTCGACGCGCTGCCCGCTGAACTGCGTGGGCGCGTCGACGTGCTCGCCGTGAACGCGCCGTACGTCCCGAGCGACGAGATCGCCATGATGCCGCCCGAGGCGAGAGACCACGAGGCGCGCATCGCGCTCGACGGCGGCACCGACGGGCTCGACGTGCACCGCCTGGTCGCGGCATCCGCTCGGGAATGGCTCGCCACCGGTGGCCACCTGCTCATCGAGACGAGCCGGCGGCAGGCGCGGGCGACGGCAGCGCTCGTGGCAACGGGCGGGCTCGAGGCCCGCATCGAGCGCGACGACGAGATCGCCGCGACCGTGGTCATCGGGCGTCGCTGAGCGGCTGGGCGTCAGGCCGACGAGCCGTCGCCCGAGCGCGCTTCGGCGAGGATCGCCTGCACCTCGGCATCCGTCGTCTGCGAGAAGTCGATGTAGTGCATGCCCACCGCCATGAAACCGCGGGGCGTCGAGAGACACACCACCTCGTCGACCTCGGGCATGGCGGCGATCTCGGCGATGCTATCGGGCGCCCCGACCGGCGTCGCGAGGATCACGGATGCCGCGCCGAGTTCACGCGCCACCCGGCAGGCCACGCGCGCGGTGGCGCCCGTGGCGACCCCGTCGTCGACGATGACGGCCGTGCGACCGGCGAGATCGACGATGGGCGCCCCCGCGCGGAAGCGCGTGACCCTCGCCTCGAGCTCGGCTCGCTCGCGGCGCTCCACTGCTGCGAGCTGCTCGTCGGACACACCGCCGGATCGCAACACGTCATCGTTCAACACCCGGGCGCCGCGCTCGCCGATGGCCCCCATGGCGACCTCGGGCTGGCGCGGCAGCCCGAGCTTGCGCACCACGAGCACGTCGAGGGGCGCTCCGAGCGCACGCGCGAGCTCGGCGGCCACGGGGACGCCGCCGCGGGGGAGTCCGAGGACCACCGGCCGATCGAGCTGCCGTGCTGCGAAGGCCTGGGCGAGTTGCCGCCCCGCGTCTCGCCGGTCATTGAAGTAGTCCATCTCGGCCCCCTCCGTTCCGCACACGCGCCGGGCATGCGTCGTGGCATCCGCTCTACGCCCGGTCGAGGCCCTCCACCAGTGCCGACCGAAGGGGCGCGCCCAGCATCGGCGGCTGGTCGACCTCGACACCGAGCGCCTGCAGGGCCCTCCCGAAGTACACGCGGGCGGATGCCGCGATCGCGATGTCCACGATCTCCTGGTCGGTGAATCCGGCGTCCTTCAAGCGTTGCGAGTCGGCGTCGGTCATGGCCGAAGCGTCGCGACCCACCTGCTCGGCGTACCGCATCATCTCGACTTCGGCATCGGTGAGGCCGGCGTCGGTATAGTCGCGTGCGATGCGTTCGAGCTGCTCCTCATCGAACAGCTCGAGCGACTTCACGCCGTGCGCGAGCCGGCAGTGGTGGGACTTCGTACCGAGTGCGGCGGCCAGCGTGACGAGCTCGTAGCGCCGCAGGCCGAGCGGATTCGCGACCGACCCGATGAGCGATTCGAATGCCCGGAATGCCCCGGTGTTCATGGCCATGGCCTTGGTATACGACGCGACGTATCCGAGGGCTTCCACATCGTCGGCGTAGAACTCCGCGACCTCACCCTCGGCGTCGGACTCGGGGATGGTTCGGATGATCGTCATGCGCGCGCCTCGGACTCGGAGTGGCTTTCTCGTCATGCTCGCATGTCGTGGCGATCCGCCGCCACCGGTCGTTGCCACTTCTCGCTTATAGTTGCCGCTTCTCCCATCGTCAAGCCCTTTCGTCGCGGAATCGTCCCGTCTACCGTCGTAACTACGAACGGCGCACCACCAAGGGCTCGGGGGAACACCCTGTCGCGGTGGGTCGCTCGGACAGTTTCACAATCGCCTGCGCGCCGACTGAGGGGTCGACGCCCAGGGCGGGGGAGCGGGTCGGATGACTGGGGGTCATCCGACCCGCATTAATTCGTCCACTCGAGCCGATTGCCGGCACGCTCAGGCAGACGCGTGCGCGTGAGATTCGCGTTGTGAGGTCGGTCGCCTACACTGGGGAAATCCTTCCCCCGGAACGGGGGAACCCGTTCTACTGGGAATCGGCGAGGCCACGGCGTCGTCGGGCTTGGAGTGTCCGTGGGGCGTCATAGCACCAAGGCCCCGGCGAAGAAGCCGGGCCGTGCGCTCATCCTGTCCGCTGTTGCCGCGCTCGCCGTCGTCAGTGTCATCGCCACCGGCGTGTACCTGTGGGTGGGCGGTCACCTGAATCCCCTCTTCGCGTCCGCCGAGGTGGGCTGCGTCGACCCCGAGCAGCTCGTCGTGGTTGCGGACACCTCGATCGCTCCCGCGATCGCCGACATCGCGAAGGACTTCGACGCTGCGTCGAAGGAATGCGTCGAGACCGTCGTCAAGGCACAGGACTCCGCCGACACGTCCGCCGTGCTCGCCTCGGGAACGCTCAACGCCGACGTGTGGGTGCCCGAGTCGAGTGTCTGGCTCGATCGCACCGCCGCCACCGCCGCCTCGCTCGGGCAGAGCGCGCCCGACGTGCACGTGGGCGACCCCGTCGCGACGACCCCGGTGGTGTTGGCCGCTCCCGCGGCACGCGCAGCCGAGATCGCGGCCGCGCCGGTGACGTGGGCCCGCGTGCTCTCGGGCACGCTGCCCACGATCCTCCCCGACCCTGAGGCCTCCGCGGCGAGCCTCGCCGGGCTGCTCGCGTTGCGCGGGCACTCCTCACCTGACGACCCCCGTCAGTTCGCCGGCGCCATGATCGAGCTCGGCAAGTCGATTCCGGCGTCCACCGGCGCGGCGATCGGCTCACTGTCCGCGGCACAACTGCCGAGCGTCGTGGTCACGACGGAAGCCCAGGTGGCGGCGTTCAACCTCGAGGAGCCGGCAGAGACGCTCGTGGCCGCCTACCCCTCCGATGGCACGGTCCTTCTGGACTACCCGCTCGTGCGCCTGCCGAAGGCCACCGACGCGGAGGACGAGGCGGATGCCGCTGAGGACGCAGGCGACGGCGAGGCACCCTCGCGAGCCGACCTGCTCGGCGCATTCGAGACATCCGTGCGCGACGGTGCCGAGCAGTTGGCCGCTGCCGGGTTCCGCGGCCCCGACGGCACCGGTGCCCTCGACGTGCCGGGCCTTGCGGCCGAGGCGCCGCCGGCGCAGCAGGCCAAGCCCGACGCCGCCGCGCAGCTCGAGATCCTTCGCGCGTGGGGTGTGCTCACGCTGCGATCACGCATGCTCGCCGTGATCGACGTGTCGGGCTCCATGGAGGAACCCGCAGAGAACGGCCTGCGTCGCATCGACATCTTCCAGCAGGCGGCCGTCGGCGCCATGGAGAAGTTCTCGGGCGAGGTGGAGCTCGGCGTCTGGCTCTTCTCCACGGCTCGCAACGGCGACGTGGACTACGAGGATGTCTCGCCGATCGCGCCGCTCGCGGACCTCGCCCACAAGCAGCAGATCGCCGGCATCATCCAGTCACTGCCGGGCCGGCTCGGCGGTGCCACCGGGCTCTACGACTCGACCCTCGCGGCGGTGCAGCGCGTTCGCGAGTCGTACGATCCCGAGAAGGTCAACACGGTGCTCGTCATCACCGACGGCAAGAACGAGGACGAGAACGGCATCGACCTCGAGACGCTGGTCGCGGAGCTCGAGCGCACCAATGACCCCGCCAGGCCTGTGGCGGTCATCATGATCGGATTCGGCCCCGACACCGACCTCGCCGCCATGCAGCGCATCGCCCAGGCCACCAAGGGCGCCGCGTACTCGGCCACCAAGCCCGAGGACCTCGGCACGGTGCTCGTCGATGCGCTCTCGCAGCGCACCTGTCGCCCGAACTGCGGCTGAGGTCCTGAACAGCGAACGGGCCCGGCGCGATGCCGGGCCCGTTCGATCAGGCGGGGGACGAAGCCGGGTCGAACCCGGTCGGCCGTCACACGACGTCGACCGCGTCGGCCTCGGCGGTGTGCTCCGCGTGGGCACCCGGCATCATGTCGGCCGGCTTGCGCACGAAGAACGCGCCGACGATCGCGAGGAGCGACAGGATCGCGCCGACCATGAACGCACTGCGGATGCCGGCCGAAGCCGCGACCTCGGCGCTCGCGCCGCTCATCGCGAGGCCCGCCGCCTGCGACGTCATCACCGTGATGAAGAGCGCCGTGCCCGCAGCGCCCGCCACCTGCTGGATGGTGCCCACGGTCGCCGAGCCGTGCGAGTAGAAGCGCGGCTCGATCGACCCCAGCGCCGACGTGAAGAGGGGCGTGAACATGAACGCGAGTCCGGTCGACAGCGCCACGTGGGCGGCGAGCAGCATCCAGGGCGAGGTCTGCTCGGTCACCAGGGTCAGCGACCACAGCACGCCGCTCACCACGATCGATCCGGGCACGAGCAGTGGCGTCGGCCCGAAGCGGTCGTAGAGCCGGCCGACGCGCGGACCGAGGAGGCCCATGATCAGGCCTCCGGGCAGGAGCAGCAGGCCCGTGTAGACGGGTTCGAGGTGCAGCACATCCTGCAGGTACACCGGCAGCAGGATGATGGTGCCGAAGAGCGCCGCCATCATCACGGTCATGAGCGCGACCGAGACCGCGAAGTTGCGGGTCTTGAACGTGCGCAGGTCGAGCAGGGCGCGGTCGCGTCGCTGCAGGAGGAGCTGGCGCACGATGAACGCCGCCACGCCCACGGCACCCACGGCGAGCGCGATCCACATCTGCGGCGCGGACGCGATATCGGTGCCGCTCACGACACCGCCGACGATGCTGAGGCCGTAGACCACGCCGCCGAAGCCGAACGCCGAGAGCACGATGGAGAACACGTCGATGGGGATGACCCGCGTCTCGCTCACGTTCTCGACACGGCGGTATCCGATGACGAGCATGACGAGGGCGATGGGCAGGACGAGCCAGAACATGAACCGCCACGACAGGAAGTTCAGGATCAGGCCGGAGATGGTCGGTCCGATGGCGGGCGCGACGGACATCACGATGGAGACCCGGCCCATGATGCGGCCGCGGTCGGATGGCAGCACCAGCGTCATGAGGGTGGTCATGAGCAGCGGCATCATGATCGCGGTGCCCGTCGCCTGCACCACGCGGGCGAGCAGCAGCACCTCGAAGCCGGGCGCGAGGGCCGCGATCAGCGTTCCCGTCGAGAACAGGCTCATCGCAGTGATGAACATCGGACGCGTCGCGAACCGCTGCAGCAGGAAGCCCGTGATCGGGATGACCACGGCCATGGTGAGCATGAACGCGGTGGTCAGCCACTGCGCGGCCGACAGCGTGATGTCGAGGTCGTCGACGAGGTGGGGGATGGCCACGCCCATGATCGTCTCGTTCAGGAAGACGACGAACGTGGCGGCGAGCAGCAGCCAGATCACCCGGTTGTTCCGGGCTCCGTGCAGTGCCTCGGCGTCGGGGTGTTCGTGAGGCCGAGGGTCGTCGTTGCGGGTGACCTCGAGGTCGTCGAGGTCGGTGGTGGCGCGTTCGGTCAAAGAATGCATCCAATCGAGTTCGGCGCAGGGCTGCGCCGGAGAAGAGCTTCGAATACGTGGGTCAACAGGGCCCCGACGGCGAAGTATTCCCAGATCGGGAGATGGATCGGAACGTATGGAAACCGTGGGGCCGGGCGAGTGTCGTGCCGGTGCTACGCGGTCACGACTGGTTCGTCGTCGGACGGAATGACGGTGGAATCGATCATGGTGCGACGATAGCGCGCACCACCGACACGGCACGAGCGACGGATGCCGCGGCCTCGTGGATCTCCTCGGCCGTCGTCTCCGTGCCGAGGGTGAAGCGCACCGCCGTCTGGGCCACCTCGGCCGACACGCCGATGGCGGTGAGCACGTGCGATGGCTCGTCGCTGCCGGCGGCGCACGCGGAACCGCTCGAGCAGATCACGCCCTGCCGCTCGAGCTCGAGCAGCACCGCCTCGCCGCTCGTGCCGGGGAACACGAACGAGACCGTGCCGGGAAGCCGCCGCACGGGGTCGCCCGTGAGCTGCGCCCAGGGCACGTCGTCAGTCACCCGGGCCACGAGTTCGGCGGCGAGCGCGCCCACGCGGGTCGCGGCATCCGCTCGCTCGACCTCGGCGAGGCGGAGGGCCGTCGCGAACGCGACCGCACCGGCGACGTTCTCGGTGCCCGATCGGCGGCCGCGCTCCTGGCCGCCGCCGTGCAGCACCGGCTCGAGCGGGATGCGGCCGCGCACGATGAGCGCGCCCGTGCCCTTCGGCGCACCGACCTTGTGGCCCGCGAGCGACATCGCGTCGGCGCCGAGCTCGTCGAGCGAGAGCGGGAGCCAGCCCGCCGCCTGTACGGCGTCGGTGTGCATGGCCGCGCCTGACGCGTGGGCGACGGCCGCGAGCTCGCCGATGGGCTGCACCGTGCCGATCTCGTTGTTGGCGAGCTGCACCGACACCAGCGTCGTGTCGGGACGGATGACCCGGGCGAGCGCCTCGGGATGCACGAGCCCGTGCTCGTCGACGTCGACGAACGAGACCTCGAATCCGTGCACGCGCACGAGGTGATCAACCGACTCGAGCACGGCCTCGTGCTCGACGGGCGAGACCACGACGTGGCGGCCGCGCGGGTTCGCGAGCGCGATGCCCTTGATCGCGAGGTTGTCTGCCTCGGTGCCGCCGCTCGTGAAGACCACGTCTCCGGGGCGGCATCCGATGACCGCGGCCACGTCGGCGCGTGCGGCGGCCAGTGCGCGCGCCGCCTCGTCGCCGAGCCCGTGATGACTCGACGGATTGCCGAACGCGTTGGTGAGGAACGGCCACATCGCCTCGAGCGCCTCCCGTCGCACGGGAGTCGTCGCGGCGTGGTCGAGGAAGATCACGTGTCGCTCCCGACCGCCGGCGCCTCGATCACCACGTCGAGCCCGAGGTCGAGCGCGCGAGCGGAATGCGTGAGCGCACCGACCGAGATCACGTCGACGCCCGTTGCCGCGATCGCGCCGACCGTGTCGAGTGAAACGCCGCCGGATGCCTCGACCACGGCCCGTCCACCGATGCGCGCGACGCCCGCCCGCAGGTCGTCGAGGCTGAAGTTGTCGAGCATGATCGTGTCGGCGCCGCCTGCGAGCACGGCGTCGAGCTGGTCGAGGCGGTCGACCTCGACCTCGAGATGAGCGGTGTGCGGCATCCGCTCGCGTGCCTCCCGCAGCGAGGTCGCGAGGTCGCGGCCGCCCGCAGTGAGCACCGCGAGGTGGTTGTCCTTCGCCATGATCGCGTCGGAGAGGGAGCGACGGTGGTTGCGGCCGCCCCCGTCGCGCACCGCCTGGCGCTCGAGGCTGCGCAGGCCCGGCGTGGTCTTGCGGGTGTCGACGATGCGCGCGCCGGTGTCCGCGACCGCGTCGACGTAGCGCGCGGTGAGCGTCGCGACGCCCGACATGCGCTGCAGCAGGTTGAGCGCGACCCGTTCGGCGGTGAGGATGCCGCGAGCCGGCCCGTGCACGCGCGCGAGCACGTCGCCCGCCGCGAACCGGTCGCCGTCGGCCACGAGCTGTTCGACCTCGGTGCGCGGGTCGACGAGGCGGAACGCGGCCGCGAACACCTCGATGCCGCTCACGACGCCCGGCTCGCGGGCGACGAGCTCGGCGAGGGCCGTCGCCGTCATTGGAATGAGCGTCTCGCTGGTGAGGTCGCCCCACGGGGCGTCCTCCTCGAGTGCCGCGCCGACGATGCGGTCGATCTCGCGGAGCTCGGTCATCAGGCGGCTTCCTTCGCGGTGTCGGCGGTGACGCGGGCAGGGGTCACGAGGTCGGGGGTCTCGAGGTCGGGGGTCTCGACGTCGTCGGTGCGGAAGTGCGCGCCCCGGCTCTCGGTTCGCGCCAGCGCGGCGGCGACCGTGAGGCGGGCCAGGTCGAGCAGGTTGCGGTCCTCCGCGGTGCGGCGATCGCGCACCTCGGGCGCGCGCCAGGTTGCGAGTCGAGCGGATGCCGCGGCGAGCCCCGCCGCGTCGCGCTCGAGTCCGACGTGCTCCCACATGAGCCGCTGCAGCGCGACACGATCGACGACGCCCGCGGTCGCCTTCGCGCCCGCATCCGCATCCGTGCCCGCGGTCATGACGGTGCTCGTGCTCGTTCTTGCGGAGATACGATCCGACACCCCGTCGACTCGGGCCTTCGCACCGGCGCGCCGGATCGTATATCCGCCGTTCTGTGCACGAGCGGGAGCCGAAGCAGGCACGCCCAGGGCGCGCGCCGCCCGGTCGGCGAACACGGCCGCCTCGAGCAAAGAGTTCGACGCCAGCCGGTTCGCGCCGTGCACGCCGGTTCGGGCCGTCTCGCCGACGGCGAAGAGCCCGGGGAGGGTCGTGCGTCCGTCGAGATCGGTCACCACGCCGCCCATGGCGTAGTGCGCCGCGGGCGTGATCGGCACGGGCTCGGCCGACCAGTCGTATCCGGCCTCCCGGCATGCCGCATCGAGGGTCGGGAACCGTTGCGCCAGGAACGCGGCGCCCAGCCCGGTCGCGTCGAGGAACACCGGCGTGCCGCCCTGCTCGGCCATGCGCCGCCACACGGCGCGGGCCACGACGTCGCGTGGGGCGAGCTCGCCGCGCGGATCGACCGCGAGCATGAAGCGCTCGCCGTCGCGGTCGACGAGCAGGGCGCCCTCGCCGCGTACGGCCTCGGAGATGAGCGGCGTGCCGGGCGCATCCAGCGCGGTCGGGTGGAACTGCACGAACTCGAGGTCCGCGACGGCGGCGCCCGCGCACCACGCGGCCGCCACGCCGTCGCCCGTGGCGACCGACGGATTGGTCGTGTGGGTGTAGAGGCATCCGCTGCCGCCGGTCGCGAGCACCACGGCGTCGGCGCGTCGTTCGGTGACGGTTCCGGATGCCGCGAGCAGGCGTGCGCCGACGACTCGGCCGCCCTCGACCACGAGGTCGGCGAGCATCGTCTCCTCGTCGATCCGCACGGCGCGGCGCCGCACGGTCGCGACGAGGGCCGCCTCGATCGCCGCCCCGGTGGCGTCGCCGCCGGCGTGCAGGATGCGTGCCCGCGAGTGCGCCGCCTCGAGTCCGCGCTCGAGGCCCGACTCACCGCGATCGAATTCGACGCCGAACCGGATGAGGTCGCGGACCCGGGCCGGGCCCTCGTCGACCAGCACCCGCACGGCCCGGGGGTCGGCGAGGCCGGCGCCCGCGGCGATCGTGTCGTCGTGGTGGCGCTCGACGGAGTCGTCGGGGAAGAGCGCCGCAGCGATGCCGCCCTGCGCGTGCCGGGTATTGCCGTCGGCGAGCGCCGTCTTCGTGACGAGCTCCACCGTGTGCCCGGCGTCGGCGGCCTTCACCGCCGTCCAGAGTCCGGCGATGCCGCCGCCGACGACGAGCACATGCACCATGTCAGGCCGCCTTGGTCGCTGCCGGCGCTGCCGGTCGCGGCGCTGGCGGGGCAGCCGGTGCCGCGACCGGCGGCTTCGCCGCGAGCATCCGCTCGAGGGCGAGGCGCGCCGGGTCGGCCACGTCATCGGCCACCTGGATCCGGTTGACCACCCGACCGGCGACGAGCTCCTCGAGCACCCACGCGAGGTAGCCCGGGTGGATCCGGTACATCGTCGAGCACGGGCACACGACGGGGTCGAGGCAGAAGATCGTGTGCTCGGGGTGCTCCGCGGCGAGGCGCTGCACGAGGTTGATCTCGGTGCCGATCCCGAAGGTGGAGCCGGCCGGGGCGGCCTGGATGGCCTTGACGATGAAATCCGTCGAGCCCGCGGCATCCGCTGCGTCGACGACCGGCATCGGGCACTCGGGGTGCACGATGACCTGCACCTCGGGATACTGCGCACGCGCGGCAGCGATCTGGTCGACCGTGAAGCGCTTGTGCACCGAGCAGAACCCGTGCCAGAGGATGACCCGCGCGTCGGCGAGCTCGTCGATGGTGTTGCCGCCGAGCGGCTTGCGCGGGTTCCACATCGGCATCTGCTCGAGCGGCACGCCCATGGCCTTCGCGGTGTTGCGACCGAGGTGCTGGTCGGGGAAGAACAGCACGCGCTCGCCGCGCTCGAACGCCCACTCGAGCACGGTCTTCGCGTTCGACGACGTGCAGACGATGCCGCCGTTGCGGCCCACGAAGCCTTTGAGGGCGGCCGACGAGTTCATGTACGTGACCGGGATGACGGGCACGCGGCCGTCGGAGCCCGGCGCCGACAGGTCGCCGTAGACCTCCTCGAGCTGCTCCCACGCCTCCTCGACGCTCGACTCGTCGGCCATGTCGGCCATCGAGCAGCCCGCGGCGAGGTTCGGCAGGATCACGGCCTGCTCGGGACGCGACAGCAGGTCGGCGGTCTCGGCCATGAAGTGCACGCCGCAGAACACGATGGCCTCGGCGTCGGCGCGGCCCTTCGCGGCGTTCGCGAGCTGGAACGAATCGCCCGTGAAGTCGGCGTGCTCGATGACCTCGTCGCGCTGGTAGAAGTGGCCGAGCACGACCACGCGGTCGCCGAGCGTCGCCTTCGCGGCGCGGATGCGGGCGTGCAGCTCCTCGTCGGTCGCCGTGCGGTACTCCTCGGGCAGCGCGCCCTGGCGCGGCGACCCCGTGGGGATCACGTCGCCCATCGAGGAGCCGGGGCCGTAGCCGGCGGGCCCTGCGTCGAACTCCCACGGACCCTTCGCGAGATCGGGCGAGCAGGCGCTGCCGCTGGCGGCGCCCGTCGTGATCAGGCGGATGGTGCGGTCGACGGATGCCGCGGCGCGGGTGGGGGTGGTGGGGGTGGTCATGACGCTGGCCTCTCTCTCATGAACGGTTCGCGGGTCTCGGCCGTCACGGCGGAGGTGTCGTAGTGGTAGAGCTTCGGGGGGCGGTGGGGCGCGCCGGCGACGCGCTCGCCGGTCTCGCGGAGTCGGCCCGACGCGATCATCTGGCGCCGGAAATTCGCCGGGTCGAGGCCGCGCTGCAGCACTGCCTCGTACACCTCGCGGAGCTCGGCGAGCGTGAACGTCTCGCCGAGGAACGCGTGCGCGATCTCGGCGTACTCCACCTTGTTGCGCAGGCGCCACAGGGCGTACTCCACGATGCGGTTGTGGTCGAACGCGAGTGCCGGAAGCGTGTCGGCCGGCACCCAGCGCACGTTGGGGCCGGCGGTCGCGCGGGCGGCCTCGTCGCTCTGCACGAGCGCCCAGTACACGACCGACACGACGCGGGCGCCGGGCGAGCGGTCGACCTGACCGAACGTGTAGAGCTGCTCGAGGTACTTCGGCGCGAGCCCTGTGGTGGCGCGGAGGGTGCGAGCCGCGGCGACCTCGAGCTCCTCGTTGGGAGGCAGCCAGCCGCCCGGCAGCGCCCAGGATCCCCGCTGGGGCTCCCGCGTGCGGCGCACGAGGGGCGTCCACAGCACCGGGCGACCCGTGTGGTCGGGCCGCAGCGCGAAGATCACCGTGGACACGGCGAGGCGTGTGGCCAGGTCGCTGGGCTGCGGCATCCGTTCACCTCCCGTGCTGTCTGCTTAGAGTCATGATGACTCGAACTCTGCTGAGTTCAGCTTACAGTCATGGTGACCTGAACGCCAAACCTCGTGACGCCCTGTGGTTCCGGCTCTCGTCGGGCCGGATGTCGCGGCCACCCCCTCGGAGAAGTCGCAGTCGTTCACGCTTCGAGGCATCGGAGGGTGCCCGAGTGCGACTTGTGCCAGGCACGGATGCCCCACGACGCGTCGCGCGCCCGAGGTCAGCGTCGCCCCCAGTTCAGCGGCGCCAACCCCGCGAACGCAGCCGCTGCTCGATCCGCCCGACGAGTTCGACCGCTCGCGGCGCCGCCGCGTCGTCGGGCACGTCATCGGCGGCGGCCCGGATGACGATCCACCCCGCATCCTGCACATGCTCATAGCGGCGGATGTCGCGGCGGAACTGCGCGGGCGACCGGTGGTAGTCGCCCTCGTACTCGATCGCGACCAGATACTCGGGGTACGCGAAGTCGACGTGCGGCACGTGTCCGTCGTGCCGGCCCTCCGGCACCGGGTGGTTGAGTCGCGGTTCAGGAAGGCCGTGGCGGAGCATCCGGAGCCGCAGCAGCGACTCGCGTCGAGAGAGCGGGCCGACGCGCAGCGACGGCAGCGCCGTGCGCATCCGTGCGGCGCCGGGCGACCGGCGGTGCAGCTCGGCGGCCGCCGTGAGGGTGGCGACCGTCGCTGTCGCGACCCGTCCGCCGGCCAGGGCGCCGCCCGTGAGCATGTGGTCTCCCGCTGCCACCAGGTCGTCGAGTGAGAGCATTGCGGCGAGCTGGCACCAGGTGGTGGCGGCATCCGTCACTCGCACGCCGCCGGCGGTGATGACCCGCGTGCGTTCCGGGTCGAGCCGGTGGCCGACCACGCCGCGGATCCGCGGCATCGGCGCCCTGCCGAGCACCGAGACATGCAGCCGCCCGTCGGCCTCCACCTCCGACGGCAACGGCACGCCGTTCAGTCGGGCAGCGGTGGAGTGGCTGAAGAACTGCGCAGGCGTCATCCGGTCGGTGAAGGCGAGCACGGTCGTGTGCAGGTCGGGATCCGCGGCGGCGAGCCGGCGCACGCCTCGATTCGGGGTGACCAGGTCGGATGCCGCGAGCCGGCCGCGTGTGATGCCGAGCTGCCGTGCCCGCGCGACCGGGAAGACACCGAGTGCCGCGAGCTCGGTGGGCAGGTCCCCGGGTCGTCGCATGCCGCAAGCATTCCGGAGCATGCAGCGGTGCCGCCCGTCCTTTCCACAGCCGACCGCTTCGGGCGGCGACGGAGAAGTCGCAGTCGTGCACGCACTCGCGGAGCTGAGGGCGCTCGACTGCGACTTCGGGAAACGGCGGAATGCGGGACGAGCCCCGTCGGAGAGCACGCGCGGCGGTCGGTACCAGCGGGCGCGGGCCGGGTCGGCTAGGATCGGCCCTACAACCTCATACCGGGCCATCGACGCGTCGCGGAAGAGCCGGCGGTACTGTTCACGCAGCACCAGACGGCACCGAAGGAGCAAGCCTCCCCGCCAATCTCTCAGGTCAACCACACCGCGATGACGAGGCCGCTCTGGAAAGCGGATCAGGCATTCCCGCCCACATCCCGCCGACGGTGAAAGCGCGAGCGATCGCGTGAATCTCTCAGGCCCACGACAGAGGGGGAGTTCCCAGCGGCATCCGCCGACCGCCCACGCGACTCTGGAGAACTCCGTGACCGATTCCGGCACCACCGCAGCAGGCAGCACCGAACCCGGCGGAGACCCCGACGCCAGCACCACCGAGCGACGCAGCCCGCTCGATGCGGTGCACCGTGCCGCGGGCGCGAGCTTCACCGACTTCGCCGGCTGGCAGATGCCCGTGCGGTACTCGAGCGACCTCGCCGAGCATCACGCGGTGCGCACGAACGCCGGCATCTTCGACCTCTCGCACATGGGCGAGATCGTGCTGCTCGGCCCGGGCTCCGCGGCCGCGCTCGACCACGCGCTCGCCGGCCGCCTCTCGGCCATCGAGATCGGGCGCGCGAAGTACTCGCTGCTCCTCGCGGAGGACGGCGGCATCATCGACGACCTCGTCGTCTACCGCACGGGCGAGGACCGCTTCATGGTGGTCGCCAACGCGTCGAACGCCGGCGTCGTGGCCGACGAGCTCCGCGCCCGCGCCGAGGGTTTCGACACGTTCGTCGCCGACGAGAGCCGCGACATCGCGCTCATCGCGCTGCAGGGTCCCGACGCCCGGGCCGTGCTGCTCGAGACGCCCGGCTTCGGCGTCGACGGGCCGGGCAATGACGAGGAGGACTTCGACGCGAGCATCGACGCCCTCGGGTACTACCGGGCGTTCCCCGCGACGTTCGAGGGAGACCCCGTGCTCGTCGCCCGCACCGGCTACACCGGCGAGGACGGCTTCGAGCTCTACCTCGCCCCCGATCGCGCGCCCCGACTCTGGCAGGCCCTGCGCGAGACGGGCGGCCCGCGGGTCGTGCCGTGCGGGCTCGCGAGCCGCGACACCCTTCGCCTCGAAGCCGGCATGCCCCTGTACGGCCACGAGCTCGGCCGCGACGTCCAGCCCGTGCAGGCCGGCCTCGGCCGCGTCCTCGCGCTCGACAAGCCCGACGACTTCATCGGACGCGCCGCCATCGAGCGCGGGCCGGCAGCGGATGCCCCGGTGCTGGTCGGCCTCACCGCCGAGGGTCGTCGCGCACCGCGAGCCGGCTACGCCGTGTACGACGGCGAGGGCGACGACGCCCGAGAGGTCGGCGAGATCACGAGCGGTGCGCTGTCGCCGACGCTCGGCCATCCCGTCGCCATGGCGTTCGTCGCACCGGATGCCGCGGAGCCCGGCCGCGGGCTGTACGTCGACGTCCGGGGCACGCGCGTCGCGGCATCCGTCGTCGAGCCACCGTTCTACCGGCGCACCAAGTGACCTGCCAGCGCACCACGTGACCAAGGAGAGAAGCATGACCGACCAGACCGCCCTGCAGTACACCGAGGAACACGAGTGGCTGCGCCAGGACGGCGACACCGTGACGATCGGCATCACCGACTACGCCGCCGAGAAGCTCGGCGATGTCGTCTACGTCGACCTGCCCGCCGCCGGGACCGCGATCACCGCGGGCAGCGTCGTGGGCGAGATCGAGTCGACGAAGTCGGTCGGCGAGCTCTTCGCGCCCGTCGACGGCGAGGTCGTCGAGGCGAACCAGGCCGTGATCGACGCGCCCGAGCTCGTGAACAGCGACCCGTTCGGCGAGGGCTGGCTCATCAAGGTGAGCGCCGCGTCGCTGCCCAAGCTCCTCAGCCACGACGAGTACCGCGCCCTCACCGGCGAATAAGGAAGCCGCGACCTCATGACCAGCACCTCCTCGGCCTTCGACGTCGACGCCTTCGGGCGCCGGCACATCGGCACGACGCCGCATGACCACGAGTGGATGCTCGCGGCACTCGGCTACGACTCGCTCGACGCCCTGCTGACGGCGGCCGTGCCGACGGCGATCCGGATGGGCGAGGTCGTCGACTCGGCGATCCCGGCCGCGACGACCGAGCGTGAGGCGATCGCCGAGCTCGCGGCCCTCGCCGACCAGAACACCGTGCGCACGTCGATGATCGGCCTCGGCTACTCGGGCACCGAGACGCCCGCCGTGATCCGCCGCAACGTGCTCGAGAACCCGAGCTGGTACACGGCGTACACGCCCTACCAGCCCGAGATCTCGCAGGGCCGGCTCGAGGCGCTCATCAACTTCCAGACGATGGTCGCCGACCTCACGGGCCTCGAGACGGCGAACGCGTCCATGCTCGACGAGGGCACCGCGGTCGTCGAGGGGATGCTCCTCGCTCGGCGTGGCTCGAAGTCGCCGTCGAACCGATTCGTGGTCGATGCCGACGCGCTGCCGCAGACCCACGCGCTCCTCGCGTCGCGCGCGGCCGCGGTGGGCATCGAGCTCGTCGTCGCCGAACTCGACGAGACGACGGACGTCGCCGCCCTCGGCGAGCACTTCGGCCTCTTCGTGCAGTACCCGGGCGCCTCGGGTCGGGTGTGGAATCCGGCATCCGTCATCGCCGCATCGAAGGAGCAGGGCGCCCTCGCGGTCGTCGCCGCCGACCTGCTCGCAATGGCACTGGTCACGAGCCCGGGTGAGCTGGGGGCGGATGTCGCGGTCGGCACGTCGCAGCGGTTCGGCGTGCCGATGGGCTTCGGCGGTCCGCACGCCGGCTACATGGCCGTGCGCACCGGTCTCGAGCGGCAGATGCCCGGACGTCTCGTCGGCGTCTCGCAGGATGCCGCAGGTCACCCCGCGTACCGGCTCAGCCTGCAGGCGCGCGAGCAGCACATCCGCCGCGAGAAGGCGACCTCGAACATCTGCACCGCGCAGGTGCTGCTCGCCGTGATGGCGTCGATGTACGCCGTGTATCACGGGCCCCGGGGCATCCGCCACATCGCCGTGACCACCGCGGCGAAGGCGAAGGCGCTCGCCGAAACGCTCACCGGTTTCGGGCTGACACTCGTGCACGATGCGTACTTCGACACGATTCGGGTGCGGGTGCCGGATCTCGCCGTCGACGTCGTGGCTCGCGCGCGTGAGCTCGGCGTCAACCTGTGGCAGGTCGACGAGTCGACCGTGCAGGTCGCGGTCGACGAGACGACGACGTGGGACGACCTGCAGGCCGTCGTGCGCGCCTTCGGCGAAGACGATGCGCCGTTCCGCACGGGCAGCGGTTCGCTGCCGAATGCGATCCCCGAGAGCCTGCGCCGCACGAGCCCGTACCTCGAGCATCCCGTGTTCAACACGCACCAGTCCGAGACGCAGATGATGCGGTACCTCAAGCAGCTGGCCGACCGCGACTACGCGCTCGACCGCGGCATGATCCCGCTCGGCTCGTGCACCATGAAGCTCAACGCCGCCACCGAGATGCAGTCGGTGACCTGGCCCGAGTTCGCGAACCTGCACCCCTTCGCCCCCGAGGCCGACGTGGTCGGCACGCTCGGCCTCATCGAGCAGCTCGAGACCTGGCTCGCCGAGGTCACGGGCTACGACACGGTGTCGCTGCAGCCGAACGCCGGCAGTCAGGGCGAGCTCGCGGGGCTCCTCGCGATCCGCGGCTACCACCGCGCGAACGGCGAAGACCAGCGCAACGTCTGCCTCATCCCGTCGAGCGCACACGGCACCAACGCGGCATCCGCGGTGCTCGCCGGCATGCGCGTGGTGGTGGTCGCCACCGACGCGCTCGGCAACGTCGACCTCGCCGACCTGCGCGCGAAGATCTCCGAGCACGCCGACGACCTCGCCGCGCTCATGATCACGTACCCGTCGACGCACGGCGTGTACGAGCACGAGGTGAAGCAGATCACGCAGGCCGTGCACGACGCGGGCGGTCAGGTGTACATCGACGGCGCGAACCTCAACGCGCTGCTCGGCTACGCGCGGTTCGGCGACTTCGGCGGCGACGTGTCGCATCTCAACCTGCACAAGACGTTCTGCATCCCGCACGGCGGCGGCGGCCCGGGTGTCGGCCCGGTGGCGGCGAAGGCGCACCTCGCGCCGTACCTGCCCGGCCACTCGATGGCGCAGCGCGCCGACCACGCGGGCGGCGTGAGCCACGACGGCGGCCCGGTGTCGGCGGCGCCCTACGGCAGCCCGTCGATCCTGCCGATCTCGTGGGCGTACGTGCGCATGATGGGCGCCGAGGGCCTGAAGCAGGCCACGGCCGCCGCGGTGCTCTCGGCGAACTACGTCGCCGCCCGCCTGCGCGACCACTTCCCGGTGCTGTACACGGGCGAGAACGGGCTCGTGGCGCACGAGTGCATCCTCGACCTGCGCCCGCTCACCGCCGAGACGGGCGTGACGGTCGACGATGTGGCGAAGCGCCTCATCGACTACGGCTTCCACGCCCCGACGATGTCGTTCCCGGTCGCGGGCACGCTCATGGTCGAGCCGACGGAGTCGGAGGACCTCGCCGAGCTCGACCGGTTCGTCGAGGCGATGATCCAGATCAAGGCGGAGGCCGACGCCGTGGGCCGCGGCGAGTGGCCTGCCGACGACAACCCGCTGCGGAACGCCCCGCACACCGCGGAGTCGGTCGTGGCGGGCGAGTGGACGCACCCGTACACCCGCGAGCAGGCCGTGTACCCCGTGCACTCGCTCGTGCGCAACAAGTACTGGGCGCCCGTGCGGCGCATCGACCAGGCCTACGGCGACCGCAACCTCGTCTGCGCCTGCCCGCCCATCGAGGCGTTCGCGTAGGAGGCGTTACGACTCGGACCCCGGGTGGGGCGGCGCTCGGGGCGATCAGCCCAGGAGCCCGCCCCACACGGCCCTGGCCCCTGAATCCCCGATGAGCGCGAGCAGCACGACCGCGCCCACTCCGACGACGACGGATGCCACCCCGAGACCGATCGTCACGGCGCGTGCGCCGGCGAGCGACCGCTCGCGGAGCCGCGCCACGCCGTAGCGGTACCACGCCCACTGCCCGGTGGCAACGACGAAGAGTCCGATCGCCCACGGCAGGAACTGCTCGCCGAGCTGCTGGTGCCGCGCCACGGCCGGCACCGGGCCGATCGCCTCGGCGAGCGTCTGCCCGGCGAGCACCGTGACCGGCACCAGCACGAGCACCACGAGCGCGCCGAGTGGCGTCACGATGCCGAGGCGCCGTCTGGCCGCGGGCCAGAAGGTGCCGAGGAGCAGTGCGAGTACTGTGAGCGGCGTGAGCACGACGACGGCGTGCACGACGAGCGGGTGCAACGGCAGGCCGGCGATCTGGAGGACGTCCTCCGCGGCGAGCACGGCGTGGGATGAGGGATCCATGCCGAGAACACGACGCCGCGGCCGATTCGGTTCACCGATCGCCGAGCTCGGTGAACCGGATGCCACGCCGTCTCGTTGTCAGGACAGGAGGTGACGGATGCCGCCCGATGACGACCGCCGGCTCGTCGCACTGTACGACGCCCATGCCCCGTCGGTGTGGCGCTACGTCGTGCATCTCACGGGCAATCCCTCGGGCGCCGACGACATCGTGCAGGAGACGCTGCTGCGAGCGTGGCGGAGCCCGCGCATCCTCGCCCAGGAGCCCGAATCGACCCGGGCGTGGATGTTCACGGTCGCCCGGAACCTCGTGATCGACGAGGCGCGCAGCGCCAGGCGTCGCCACGAGATCGGCGTCGCGGAGACACCCGATCGGGTCAGCGCCGACGGCACCGACGCGCTCTTCGAGAGCCTGCTGGTCGAAGAGGCGCTCGCCGGGCTCGACTACGAGCACCGGGCGGTTATCGTGCACGCCTACTACGGCGGGCGCAGCATCGCGGAGGTCGCCCGCCGGCTCGGCATCCCCGAGGGTACGGTGAAGTCCCGGCTCCACTACGGCCTGCGAGCGCTGCGGCTCGCCCTGCAGGAGAAAGGGGTGACCCGATGAACGCCGACCGTTCCGCCGACCACGAGCGCTTCGCCGACTGGGACTCGGCCTATGTGCTGGGCGCCCTCTCACCTGCCGAACGTCGCGAGTACGAGGGCCACCTCGAGTCGTGCGAACGGTGCCGGAGAGCGGTCGAGGAGCTCGCGCCGATGCCGGGGCTCCTCGCGCGGCTCACGCCCGAGCGCGCCGAGGCGCTCCTCGAGGACGGCGACGCCGTGGGCACGGGGCCCGCTCCGGCTCCCGCGCCGCGCCCCGAGCTGCTGGCCGCGGTGCGCCACGAGGCGCGTCGTCGGCGCATCCGTCGCTCTCGCGTGCGCTTCGCCGTAGCCGCCCTGGCCGGGGCCGCTGCGATCACGGCCGTCGTCGTGCCGCTCGGGCTCACGAGGACGCCACCCGGTGTCGAGGTCATCGCCTTCGAGACGGTCGCCGACGTGCCGGTGACGGCGACGGCCGAGCTGACTCCGGTCGCCTGGGGGACGCGCATCGACCTCGACTGCACCTACGAGACCGATGGCACGGATGCCGCGGGCGCACCGGTCGACGGATGGCCGTACGCCCTCTACGTCGTCGACCACGACGGCGAGCGCCGCGAGTTGTCGAGCTGGCGGGCGAGTCCCGGCGCGACGGCGCGACTCGAGGCGGGCACTGCGGTGGAGGTCGACGACATCGCGTCGCTCGAGATCCGGTCGGTGACGAGCGGCGACGTGCTCCTGCTCGGCGAACCCGAGTGAGTTCCGGCGAGTCCCGGCCGAGTGAGTTCCGCCCGGGGAGTTCCGTCGGGGCGTGAACCACGAGGCGCCGCCTCTCGTGTTCTCAGCGGACCGCCCTCGCGGTCCCGAGAATGAGAGAGGTTCCACCATGAAGCTCCGAATCGCATCCGGGCTCGCCGTCGCTGCGCTGGCCGTCGCGCTTGCCGGCTGTTCCGCTACCGCCGGCACCGACTCCGAGGCCCCTGCAGGCGAAGGCTACGGCGCTCCGGCCGAGACCGCATCGCCGACCCAGGAGTCGGCCGCGGGGGAGGCGGCGCTCACCACCGCCGACTCCGACCTCGGCGAGATCGTCGTCGACGGCGAGGGCATGACCGTCTACATGTTCGACAGCGACACGCAGGGCGCCGGGGCGAGCACGTGCGAAGGGCAGTGCGCCACGAACTGGCCTGCCGTCACGACCGACTCCGAGGTGCCCGTGGTCGAGGGCGTGACCGGCGAGGTCGGCACGATCAGCGGAGTCGACGGCGCCACCCAGGTCACGCTGAACGGCTGGCCGCTCTACTACTTCGCGGGCGACTCGGCCGCGGGCGACACGACCGGCCAGGGGGTGGGCGGCGTGTGGTGGGTGCTGACTCCTTCGGGGGAGAAGATCGGCGGCTGACGACGCAGCCGAGCGGTCACGCGCTCCTCCGCCTCGCGGATCTCGGCTTCGGTCGAGCGGTCGCGGCGCTCGGTGGCGCGGGCCGCGAGGCCGCTCGCGATGATGGCGTGTGGCAGGTCCATGATCGATCCCCCAGACCCGCGGCCGGTTCGACCGCGGTCGCCGTCCATGCTCGATGCGCCGGCGATGCGCCGGATCCGGGATGTCCCTCCTGCGCCGCCCGGGAGTACACTGAGGTTCTCTCGGCTCTGGGGGTTCGCATGTTCTCGGTCGATCTCATCGCAACGCTCGCGTCCGTCGCGTTCGTGGGCCTGCTCATCGGAACCTCGGTGCTCGCGGCCGGCGGCCTCGGCCCCGAACGACGCGCCGACCTCCTCGAGCGCCGCGACCCCGGTACGGCGGAGGCACTGCGCCGCGCCCAGTCGTTCACGGGCTTCGCGAGCGGAGCCGTATTCGGCGCGGAGGGGTTCTCCGCGGTCTGCACGCCGAGTCGGCGGAGCTGGCATGAGATGGCACGCGTGCGCGCCGCCGATTCCGATCTGCGGGTCGAGCCGCCCGAGGAGGCGCTGCCGCCGATGCCCGCGACCGTCGTCGCGCTGCGGCGCAGCGAGCACGTGGCGCAGGCGCCGCGGCCGCGGCATCCGCTGCGTGCCGTTCAGGCCGCGGACGGCACGAAGGTTCAGGCCGCGGACGGCACGAAGAGCTCGGGCCACCAGCCGACCGCGAGCGGATAGCCCACGAACGACACGACGTCGAGCACGAAGTGCGCGACGACGAGCGGCATCGTGCGCCCCCAGCGGTGGTAGCACCAGCCGAACAGGACGCCCATCGCCGCGTTGCCGATGAACGGGCCGAAGCCCTGGTACAGGTGGTACGTGCCGCGCAGCAGGGCGCTCGAGACGATGGTCGCCCATGGGCCGACGCCGAGCTCGCGGAGCCTCGTGAAGAGGTAGCCGACGGCGATGACCTCCTCGGTGAGCGCGGCCTCGAGGGCACGGAACACGAGGATCGGCACCGTCCACCAGAACCAGTCCGCCGGTGACGTCTGCACGGCGACCGTCACCCCGAGCGCCCGCCCGGCGGCGTAGAGCGCGAGCCCCGGCACGCCGATCACGGCGACGAGGAGCAGGCCGGATGCCGCGTCCCGGCCGAACCGTGAGGCATCGAGTCCGATGCGACGGAACGGGTCCACCCCGGGGTGCCACAGCAGGTAGAGCACGAGCGCGACCGCGAAGAGGCCGAACAGCGGATCGAGCAGCTGGTACGTGAAGTCGAGCCACTCGCGGGGCGATCGCGAGGGATTGAGTGCGACGGACTGGTCGCCGAGCGCACGCTCCTCGGTGAGCTTCGCGATGAGCGAGACCACGGCGTACACGGCGGATGCCCCGAGCGAGAGCCCGAGGACGATGACCATCTCGACCCGCAGGCGCCGTGCAGCCGACATGCGGATATCCTCGCACGCTGCCCGAGGACGCAAGAATCCTGCGCTGAAAACGAGGAATCCGCACGGCCTCCGATTGGTAGATTGCGCGTCGGTAACGGTTTCCCGAAGAGTTTGCGCCCGGGGTGGCCGCTTCATAGTCTCGGGGTACCAGCGCTCCAGCGCGGCCAGAAGCCGAGCTGTCGACGCACATCTCACAGGAGGAACATTGAAGATCAAGAGAACTGGCGTTGCCGCCATTGCTCTTGCGGCTGCGGGGGCGCTCGCGCTCTCCGGCTGCACCAGCGGTGACGCCGGGTCGACCGGCGCTGCCGGCGACTCGGCCGCAATCGTCTCGGTCGACAACATCGAACCCCAGAACCCGCTGTGGCCGACCAACACGAATGAGGTCGGTGGTGGTCTGGTCATCCAGAACCTCTTCGCCGGCTTGGTCTACTACGACGCCGAGGGCGCCGCGCACAACGACGTCGCCGAGTCGATCGAGACCGAGGACGCGCAGACCTACACGATCAAGATCCGCGATGGCCTCACGTTCACCAACGACGAGCCCGTGACCGCTGAATCGTTCGTCAAGGCCTGGAACTACGGCGCTGCACTCGACAACGAGCAGCTCTCGAGCTACTTCTTCGAGAGCATCGAGGGCTTCAGCTACGACGAGAACGTCGACGAGCTGTCGGGCCTCGAGGTCGTCGACGACCTCACGTTCGAGGTGACGCTGAGCCAGCCCGAGTCGGACTTCCCGCTGCGCCTCGGCTACACGGCGTACTTCCCGCTGCCCGAGGCGGCGTGGGAGGACCCCGAGGCCTTCGGTGAGAACCCGATCGGCAACGGCCCGTACATGCTCGACGGCGAGGGTGCCTGGCAGCACGGCGAGCGCATCGACCTCGTGAAGAACGAGGACTACGATGGCCCGCGCGAGGCGCAGAACGCCGGCGTCGACATGATCCTCTACGCCAGCAACGATGCCGCGTACGCCGACCTTCAGGGCGGCAATCTCGACGTCATCCAGACGATCCCCGACAGTGCGCTCCAGACGTTCGAGACCGACTTCGAGGGCCGCGCGGTGAACCAGCCGTCGGCCGCGAACGCCACGATCACGATCCCCGAGCGACTGCCGCACTGGAGTGGCGAGGAGGGCAAGCTCCGCCGGGCCGCCGTGTCCCACGCGATCGACCGCGAGGAGATCACCGACGTGATCTTCAACGGCACCCGCACGCCTGCGAAGGACTTCACGGCGCCGGTCATCGACGGCTACTCCGAGGACATCCCCGGTGCCGAGGTGCTCGAGTTCGACCCCGAGCTGGCGAAGGAACTGTGGGCGCAGGCTGACGCCATCGCCCCGTGGTCTGGTGCGTTCCAGATCCAGTACAACGCCGACGGCCCCAACCAGGGCTGGGTCGACGCGGTCGCCAACCAGCTGAAGAACAACCTCGGCATCGATGCGTCGGGTGCACCCATCCCGACCTTCGCCGAGCACCGGACGATGATCACGAGCCGCACCACGCAGACCGCGTTCCGCACCGGATGGCAGTTCGACTACCCGTCGATGTTCAACGCCCTCGGCCCGCTCTACGGCACGGGTGCCGGTTCGAACGACGGCGACTACTCGAACCCCGAGTTCGACAAGCTGCTCGACGAGGGCGCTTCGGCGACCGAGGTCGAGGAGGGCAT
This sequence comes from Agromyces sp. NPDC052230, assembly GCF_040679595.1. Lineage (NCBI taxonomy): Bacteria > Bacillati > Actinomycetota > Actinomycetes > Micrococcales > Microbacteriaceae > Agromyces > Agromyces sp. NPDC052230. The sequence goes on from NZ_JBFAVC010000005.1 coordinate 115,442, forward strand.
CGAGAAGTTCCAGCAGGCTCAGGAGATCCTCTTCGAGGACCTTCCCGTCATCCCGCTCTGGTACACGAACGCCATGGGCGCCTGGGGTGAGCAGGTCGAGAACGTGAAGTTCGGCTGGGACGGCTGGCCGATCCTGCACGAGGTCACCAAGAGCGAGTAAATTCTCGTTCCGAGGCGAGCCGGGGTTAGACTCTGACCCGCCCGTGGGGCGGCGGCCGACAGGCTGCCGCCCCACTCCCACGTAATCCCGCGACGCCCGCCCGATCGGCGTAGCATCGTGTGGACGAACCCACGACGACGAGGTTTAATCGATGTCAACTCTCACGAACTGCGGGGCATGATCCATGACCGGCTATATCGTGCGCCGATTGCTGCAGACCATCCCCGTGCTGCTCGGCACCACCTTCCTGATCTACTTCATGGTCTTCGCGATGCCCGGAGATCCGATCATCGCCCTCTTCGGCGAGAAGTCCCCGCCCCCGCAGGTGCTCGAGGCGCTCCGTGCGCGGTACCACCTCGACCAGCCGTTCATCGTCCAGTACCTGATCTTCCTCGGCAACATCTTCCGTGGTGACCTGGGCGTCTCGTTCTCCGGCCAGCCGGTCACCGAGATCCTCGCGCAGACCTTCCCGGTCACACTCCGTCTCGCGGCGCTCTCGACGTTCTTCCTGATGGTCGGCGGCATCACCGTCGGGCTGATCTCGGGTCTCCGCAAGGGGGGCATCTTCGACGCGAGCGCGCTCGTGGTCGCCCTCATCTTCATCTCGCTGCCGATCTTCGTCGTCGCCTTCGTCGGCCAGTACGTCTTCGGCATCCAGCTCGGCTGGTTCAGAACCACGGTGGGCACGGGTGCCCCCCTCCAGGATCTGGTGCTACCCGCGCTGGTGCTCGCAACGGGCAGTTTCGCCCAGATCGTGCGACTGACGAGGGCGTCGGTCATCGAGACGGAGAGCCTCGACTTCGTTCGCACCGCCGCGAGCAAGGGCCTCTCCCGTCGGCGCATCGTTCCGGTGCACATCCTGCGCAACTCGCTGATTCCGGTCGTCACCTACCTCGCGGTCGACTTCGGCATCCTCATGGTGGGCGCCGTCGTCACCGAGGGCATCTTCAACGTGCCGGGCGTCGGTCGCACGGTGTACCAGGCCATCATCCGCGGTGAGAACCCGACCGTCGTCGCGTTCGTGACCGTGATGGTGCTGATCTACCTCCTGGTCAACCTGCTGATCGACCTGCTGTACGCCGTGCTCGACCCGAGGATCCGCTATGCCAAGTAACGCCAACACCCGACCCGATCAGCAGCACTTCGTCGCTCCCCTCGAGGAGACCCCGCTCGTCGCGATCGATTCCGTCAAGGCGGAGGGGAAGCCCTCGAACCTCTGGCGCGATGCCTGGGCCGACGTCCGCAAGCGGCCGATGTTCTGGATTTCAGCTGCAATGATCCTGCTCGTCGTCATCGTGGCGCTGTTCCCGAGCTGGTTCACGCAGGTGGCGCCCAACAACGACTGCCAGCTGGCGAACAGCAACGGCGGACCGGCCGACGGGCATCCGCTGGGCTTCACCAAGCAGGGATGCGACATCTACTCGCGCATCATCCATGGCACCTCGACCTCGCTCTCCGTCGGCCTCATCGTCACGTTCCTCGTGGCGTTCCTCGGCATCGTCTTCGGGGCGCTCGCCGGGTTCTACGGCGGATTCATCGACTCGCTGCTCTCGCGACTCGGCGACATCTTCTTCTCGATCCCCTACATCCTCGCGGCCGTAGTCGTGATGTCGGTGCTCTCGAAGTACGCCAACGTGTGGGTGATCTCGCTCGCCATCGGCATCTTCGCGTGGCCATCCACGGCTCGCGTACTGAGAGCCGAGGTGCTCCGGGTGAAGAACGCCGATTTCGTGATGGCGGCAACCGCCCTCGGTGTCTCCCGATTCCGGATCCTGCTGCGCCACGTGCTGCCCAACTCGATCGCCCCGGTCATCGTCATCACGACGATCTCGCTGGCCTCGGCGATCGTTGCGGAGGCGACGCTCTCCTTCCTCGGGGTCGGATTGCCCTCGAACACCATGTCGTGGGGCAACGACATCTCGGCGGCGCAGATGGACCTGCGCACCGCACCGCAGACCCTCATCTACCCGTCCATCGCACTGTCGGTGACCGTGCTGAGCTTCATCATGCTCGGCGAAGTCGTCCGTGATGCACTCGACCCGAAGGCGAGGGCCCAGCGATGACCGAGACCGTGCACGGAACCGACGTGTTCCAGGACAACGACGGCCGCGGTGAGCGTCCGATCCTCGAGATCAAGGACCTCCAGGTCGGGTTCAACACCCAGGAGGGCCTTCTGAAGGCCGTCGACGGCGTCAACATCACGCTGTATCGCGGGCAGAGCCTCGCCATCGTGGGGGAGTCCGGATCAGGCAAGTCGACGACCGCCCACGCGATCATCAACCTCCTCCCCGGCACCGGACACATCTCCGGCGGCCAGATCCTGCTCGACGGCGAGGACCTCACCAAGGCGTCGAAGAAGGAGATGGAGGCGATCCGCGGTCGCAAGATCGGCTTCGTCCCCCAGGACCCGATGTCGAACCTCAACCCGGTGTGGTCGATCGGCTTCCAGGTCGAGGAGGCCATCAAGGCCAACGGCATCGCGACCGGTCGCAGGGAGGTCAAGAAGCGCGCCATCGAGGTGCTGAAGCAGGCGGGGCTCCAAGACGCGGATCGCCGACTGAAGCAGTTCCCGCACCAGTTCTCGGGCGGCATGCGCCAGCGCGTGCTGATCGGCATGGGCCTCGCGGCCGACCCCCAGTTGCTCATCGCCGACGAGCCCACCTCGGCGCTCGACGTCACGGTGCAGCGCGTGATCCTCGACCACCTCGAGTCACTCACCCGTGAGCTCGGCACGACCCTGCTGTTCATCACCCACGACCTGGGCCTCGCGGCCGAGCGTGCGGAGCAGCTCGTGGTCATGTACAAGGGCAAGGTCGTCGAGTCGGGCCCGTCGGTCGAGATCCTGCAGAACCCGCAGCACCCGTACACGCAGCGGCTCGTGGCCGCGGCGCCGAGCCTCGCCTCACGCCGCATCCAGGCGACCGGCAGCGTTCAGGCCGCCGAGGCCGCGATCTCGGAGGATGCCTCGGCGGTCGCCGGCGAGGAGATCGACTTGGTCGCCACGGCGGAGGCTCGAGCCGAGATGCTCGAGACTGCGGCATCCGCACCGCCCGCGATCATCGTCGAGCACCTCACCAAGGTGTTCAAGATCCGCGGGTCGGGCGAGTTCACGGCGGTCGACGACGTCTCGTTCGAGATCGCCAAGGGCACCACGACGGCGCTCGTGGGCGAGTCGGGTTCGGGCAAGTCGACCGTGGCCAAGATGCTCCTCAAGCTGGAGGAGGCCACGAGCGGCAAGATCGTGGTCGGCGGCAAGGACCTCGCGTCCACCACGGGCCAGGAGCTGTTCAAGCTGCGCAGCCGCATGCAGCCGGTCTTCCAGGACCCGTACGGCTCGCTGAACCCGCTGCGCAACATCGGCAACACCATCGCTGAGCCGTTGTTCACGCACAAGGTGGGCACGAAGGCCTCGCGTCGCGAGCGCGTGTACGAGCTGCTCGACCAGGTGTCGTTGCCGAAGTCGCTCGTCGGCCGCTACCCGAACGAGCTCTCCGGCGGACAGCGCCAGCGCATCGCCATCGCGCGTGCGCTGGCCCTGAAGCCCGAGATCGTGGTGCTCGACGAGGCGGTCTCCGCGCTCGACGTGCTCGTGCAGGCGCAGATCCTGCGCCTGCTCGCCGACCTGCAGGCCGAGCTGCAGCTCACCTACCTCTTCATCACCCACGACCTCGCGGTCGTGCGCGTCATCGCCGACAACGTCTGCGTGATGCAGAAGGGGCGCATCGTCGAGGCGGCGGCCACCAACGAGGTGTTCGACGACCCCAAGGAGCAGTACACCCGCGACCTCCTCGCGGCCATCCCCGGGGCGAGCATCGAGCTCGGCGCCTAGCCGACCGCATGCCGCGAACGCCCGGTCTCCGCTCGTCGGGGACCGGGCGTTCGTCGTTCCCGCCGGCGCGCGCCGGAGGCACACGGCGTTCGTTCGGGCGGGCACGGTAGTGTAGAGGCGCGCGAACCGTCGATTCACGGTCGTCGCGCTCCCACAGACTCTCATCAAGCGCTTCCGCGCCGTCGATCCGAGCCCGCACGCTCGCGATCGACCGACGGATGCCCCACCGCGAGGAATCCACCACATGGCTAACGCCACCCGCAACGACCTGCGCAACGTCGCGATCGTCGCCCACGTCGACCACGGCAAGACGACGCTCGTCGACGCGATGCTCAAGCAGACCCACTCCTTCGCCGAGCACGCCCACGTCGACGAGCGCGCGATGGACTCGAACGAGCTGGAGCGCGAGAAGGGCATCACGATCCTCGCCAAGAACACGGCGATCGAGTATGCGGGCGTGCACGCGACATCCGGCCCCGTCATCATCAACGTCATCGACACCCCGGGCCACGCCGACTTCGGCGGCGAGGTCGAGCGCGGCCTCTCGATGGTCGACGGCGTGGTGCTCCTCGTGGACGCAAGCGAGGGCCCCCTGCCGCAGACCCGGTTCGTGCTGCGCAAGGCGCTCGAGGCGCGGCTGCCCGTGATCCTTCTCGTGAACAAGACCGACCGTCCCGACGCCCGCATCGACGAGGTCGTCACCGAGAGTCAGGACCTCCTGCTCGGGCTCGCGTCCGACCTCGCCGACGACGCGGTGTCGGCCGGCACCGACGGCGAGCTCGATCTCGATGCCGTCCTCGACGTTCCCGTGGTGTACGCGTCCGGCAAGGCCGGCCGAGCCTCGACGACGAAGCCCGAGAACGGGAGCCTGCCCGACAGCGACGACCTCGAGCCGCTGTTCGAGGCGATCCTGAAGCACATCCCCGCACCGACGTACGACGACGAGGCCCCGCTGCAGGCGTGGGTCACCAACCTCGACGCGTCGCCGTTCCTCGGCCGACTGGCGCTGCTTCGCGTCTTCAACGGCACGATCCGCAAGGGCCAGACGGTCGCGTGGGTGCGCCACGACGGCTCGCACTCGAACGTGCGCATCACCGAGCTGCTGAAGACGAAGGCCCTCGACCGCTTCCCCGCCGAGGAGGCGGGCCCGGGCGACATCATCGCCGTCGCCGGCATCGAGGAGATCACGATCGGCGAGACGCTCGCCGATCCCGAGGACGTGCGCCCCCTTCCCGCGATCCACGTCGACGACCCCGCCATCTCGATGACGGTCGGCACGAACACGTCGCCCCTCGTCGGCAAGGTCAAGGGCCACAAGCTGACGGCGCGCATGGTGAAGGACCGCCTCGACCGCGAGCTCGTCGGCAACGTGTCGCTGAAGGTGCTCGACATCGGCCGTCCCGACGCGTGGGAGGTGCAGGGCCGCGGCGAGCTCGCCCTGGCGATCCTCGTCGAGCAGATGCGCCGCGAGGGCTTCGAGCTCACGGTCGGCAAGCCCCAGGTGGTCACGAAGACGGTCGACGGCAAGGTGCACGAGCCGTACGAGCACCTCACCATCGACGCACCCGAGGAGTACCTCGGCGCCATCACGCAGCTGCTCGCCGCCCGCAAGGGCCGTATGGACAACATGGCGAACCACGGCACCGGCTGGGTGCGCATGGAGTTCATCGTGCCGAGCCGCGGGCTCATCGGCTTCCGCACCGAGTTCCTCACCATCACCCGTGGCACGGGCATCGCGAACGCGATCTCGCACGGCTACGGCGAGTGGGCCGGCAACATCACGACGCGCAGCAACGGCTCGATCGTCGCCGACCGCGCGGGCGTGGTGACCCCGTTCGCGATCATCGCCCTGCAGGAGCGCATGACCTTCTTCGTGAATCCCACCGAAGAGGTCTACGAGGGCATGGTCATCGGTGAGAACTCGCGCAATGACGACATGGACGTGAACATCACGAAGGAGAAGAAGCTCACGAACATGCGTCAGTCCACTTCGGACACCTTCGAGTCGATGACGCCCTCGCGCCAGCTCACGCTCGAGGAGTGCCTGGAATTCGCGCGCGAGGACGAGTGCGTGGAGGTCACTCCCGAGAAGGTGCGCATTCGCAAGGTCGAGCTCGACCAGACGGCGCGGGCGCGTGCGGTGTCGCGCCTCAAGAAGCAGGCCTGAGCTCGGCTGAGCTCAGCCGAGAGCGGATGTCGCGGGCTCACGCGGCATCCGCTCTCGTCGTTTCGGCCGTGGTCTTCGGCACCGGATGCCAGATCACGGAACGGTAACGGGAAATTCTCAGACTCGATGCGTACGGTGGCCGCTTACCGTCCGAAGCCCCCGAACCCGAACTTCGCAACTGAATGAATCCCCCAAAAACCCACGGCCGCCGTGCGGCCGCCCCCGCTCCTGTCCGAATCCGACCCCGTCCCTCACGTGAACCCGGCGCTCCCCGCGCCGTTCACACCGCGGCGAGCGCTCCCAAGTCGCAGCCGACCCGCGGTCGCCGACGCACTGCGTCGCGCGGTCTTCGTCCCGCCCTCTCGACGATCGCGATGACCTTCGTCGGCGGCATGATGATCGCGACGAGCGTTCCCGCGCTCGCCGTCACGGCCACCGACCCCGAGCACCGCGCCTCCGTCTACGCACCCGTCGTGGAGGACACGATCTCACTGCGCTCGCAGACGATCGAGGTCGCGAGCGAGGCCGAGCTGTCGCCGATCGCGAGCGAGAGCTACGCGATCGAGGCGGCACCGCCGCCCATCGTCTCCCAGGTGGCCGGCATCGGCACCGTCGCCGTGATCGAGTCCGACCTCATCGTGTGGCCGGTCATCAACGCCGAGAAGCGTGCCTCGGGCTTCGGTCCGCGTGCGGCGCCCTGTTCCGGCTGTTCCACGTACCACGACGGGGTCGACTTCAATCCCGGCAACGGAACCCCGGTCATGTCCATCGCCGATGGCGTGGTCGTGCTCGCCACCGAGAACGGCGGCGGCCTCGGCGTGAACGTCGAGGTGCAGCACAACATCGGCGGCGAGCTCATCACCTCGTCGTACGCGCACATGCAGTACGGCTCGCTCGCGGTGTCCGAGGGCCAGCGCGTGAGCGCGGGTCAGCAGCTCGGCCTCGTCGGCTCGACCGGGCAGTCCACCGGCCCGCACCTGCACCTCGAGATGTTCGGTGCCGACGGCGTGCGGTTCGACGGCTTCGCCTGGCTCAGCGCGCGCATCGGCTGAGCCGAGGCAGCCCGAGGTTCGAGTCAGCCGCCGAAACGCGGTTCCCGCTTCTCCAGGAAGGCGCTGACGCCCTCCCGCATGTCATCGGTGCGGAAGGCGCTCTCGAAGCCCTGCACCTCGAGGGCTGAGGCGACGTCGGTCGGCGTGCCTGCCGCGGAGACGAGCACCCGCTTGGCGATCGCCACCGCGGTCGGCGAGTTCGCGGAGATCTCGGCAACGGTGGCGCGGGCGCCGGCGAGGAGCGCGTCGCGGTCGGCGAACCGGCGCGCGACGAGGCCGAGGGCGACCGCCTCGTCGGTGCCGATGCGCCGCCCGGTGTAGATGAGCTCCTTGGCCCGGGCGAGGCCGACCGCGCGGGGGAGTCGCACGGTGCCGCCGAACCCGGGGATGAGTCCGAGCCGCACCTCGGGCTGGCCGAAGGCCGAGGCATCCGTCGCATAGATGAGGTCGCAGGCGAGCGCCACCTCGAGCCCTCCGCCGAGGGCGAACCCGTCGACGCACGCGATCACGGGAGCGGGCAGCGCCTCGATCGCCGCGGCGACGCGGTGGCCGAGGCGGGCGAGGTCGGCAGCGGGCTCGGGCTGGAGCGAGGCAAGGCCGCGGATGTCGGCCCCGGCCACGAACGCGCGGCCGCCGGCACCCACGAGCAGTGCGCCTCGGAGGTCGCGCTCGTCGGCGAGCCGGGTGAAGACGGACTCGAGCTCGGAGAGCACCTGAGCCGAGAGGGCATTGAGCGAGGACGGTCGATCGATCGTGACGACCGCGACCCCGCCTTCCAGCTCGACCCGCACCGCCGGGCCCTCGGTGGTCGCTCCTCCTGCTGCGGCATCCGACATCGTCATCGATCCTCCCCGAGCGGCCCCTGCCGCACCGCTCACCACGCTACGGCATCGTCCCGACGGCCCCGGCCGATAGAATCCGACACGAGCGGATGCCGCGTGCGCCGCGACCCCCTTCGCACCCTCGAGGAGCCCGCATGCCCACCCTGCCCATCACGACCCGAGCCGCGATGGCCGTCGCGATCGCCGGCGTCACCGCGTCGCTCCTCACCGGATGCTTCGCGAACCCGATCGAAGAGCTCGTGAACCGCAGCGTCGAGGGCGCGGTCGAGGAGGCCACCGGCGGAGACGTGAGCCTCTCGGGCGAGCTGCCCGCCGACTTCCCGGCCGAGGTGCCCGTGCTCGAGGGCAAGATCGGCCTGTCAGCGGGCGCCGGTGGCACCGAGGGCTGGATCATCGCGGTCACCACGACGTCGAGCGATGCGCTCGCCGACGCGGCCGGCGAGCTCGAAGCGGCCGGCTTCACCGAGGACACGTCGGTCTCGGGCGGCCAGCTCGGCGCGAAGGTCTACACCGGCTCCGCATACCTGGTGCTGCTCGCCGGCGAGGGCAGCACGGTCACCTACACGGTGACGCCGAAGGCGCAGTGACCCCCGCGGCCGACACGTCGACCTGGACCTCACGCGCGGGCATCCTCGCGCTGGGGATCCTGGTCGGCATCATCTACGGCTCCGTGGCGACGATCGGCCACCGCAACGAGCTGTCGATCGGCGCCGTGGTGGTGCCGTGGGGGCTCGTCGCAGCGATCGTCGGCGTGCTCGCGCTCCTCGTCGGCGTCCGGCTCGTCGCCGGCGGCCGGCTGGCGGCCGTCGGTGCGGCGGTGGGCATCGTCGGCACGGTGGCGCTGCTGACGCTGCCCGGCCCCGGGGGGTCGGTACTCGTCACCGGTGACGTCCGCGGCACCGTGTGGGCCGTCGCGCCCGCGCTCGTTGCCGTGCTCGTCGTGGCGTGGCCCGAGCTTCCCGCTCGGCGACGCGCGGCGACCGGGGCCGCATAGACTGGAAGCCCAGCCCTCCGAGAGGACACCGAGCCAAAGTGACCTACGTCATCGCCCTGCCGTGCGTCGATGTCAAAGACCGCGCCTGCGTCGACGAGTGCCCCGTCGACTGCATCTACGAGGGTGAACGCTCGCTGTACATCCACCCCGACGAGTGCGTCGACTGCGGCGCCTGCGAGCCCGTGTGCCCGGTCGAGGCGATCTACTACGAAGACGACCTCCCCGAGCAGTGGGCCGACTACTACAAGGCCAATGTGGAGTTCTTCGACGACATCGGGTCGCCGGGCGGCGCCGCGAAGATCGGCGTGATCCCGAAGGACCATCCGCTGGTCGCCGCCCTGCCGCCGCAGGTCCACTGAGCATGGCGCGCGGCGAGCTGCCCGACTATCCGTGGGACCTCATGGGTCCGTACCGCGAACGGGCGGCGGCGCACCACGACGGCCTCGTGGACCTGTCGATCGGCTCGCCCGTCGACCCCACGCCGGTGATCGTGCGAGACGCACTCGCGGCCGCCACCGATGCGCACGCCTACCCCACGACCGTTGGCACGCCCGAGCTGCGCACCTCGATCGTGGAGTGGTTCGAGCGGCGGCGAGGCGTGACGGGTCTCACCGAGGCGAACGTGCTGCCGACCATCGGATCGAAGGAGCTCGTCGCGCTCCTGCCGTTCCTGCTCGGCCTCGGCGAGGGCGATGTGGTGGTGCATCCGCGCGCCGCGTATCCCAGTTACGAGATGGGTGCCGTGCTCACCGGCGCAACCGCCATGGCGTCCGACGACCCGTCGGAGTGGCCCGCGCAGACCCGGCTGGTGTGGCTGAACAGCCCGGGCAACCCCGACGGCCGGGTGCTCACCATCGAGGAGCTCCGTGCGGCCCGCGCCCGGGCCCGCGAAGTCGGCGCGGTCATCGTGGGCGACGAGTGCTACGCCGAGCTCGGCTGGGAGGGCCGCTGGGCCGATGAACCGGTGCCCAGCCTGCTCGACCCCGCAGTGACCGACGGCGATCGACGCGACACGCTCGTCATCTACTCCCTTTCGAAACAGTCGAACATGGCCGGCTACCGGGCCGCGTTCGTCGCCGGATGCCGCACCGTGATCGCCCGGCTCACGAACGTGCGCAAGCACGCGGGCCTCATGCTGCCCCAGCCGTTGCAGCACGCGATGGCCGTCGCCCTGCGCGACGAGGTGCACGTCGTGGAGCAGAAGGAGCGCTATCGTGCCCGCCGCGCCACGCTCAAGTCGGCGCTCGAGGCGGCCGGCTTCCGCATCGACCGCAGCGAGGCGGGCCTCTACCTCTGGGCGACCGAGGGTCGCGACGCGTGGGACAGCCTGGGCCGGCTCGCCGACCTCGGCATCCTCGGTGGTCCCGGGCACTTCTACGGCGTGCACTACCCCGAGCACGTGCGGCTTTCCCTCACCGCCACCGACGAACGCATCTCGGCCGCGGCGGAGCGGTTGCGGGCCTCCGCGGCCGTCTGACGGCGCGACTGTGCGGTCGGTCCAACGAATGCCGGTCCCTCTTGGCGGATGTCACAGTGTGCCCCGAGCACGTCTAGGCTGTATTCGGGCCGCGGCCATCGGCCCCTGACCGAAGGCAGGTGACCGCGCAAGTGACGATCACAGGAGGCGCCGTGAGCGACGTCGTGAACCAGCAGGCACCCGGGCACGAGCCCCGGACCGCCACCCTCAGCTTCGCCGACGGCACGGCCGAGTTCCCGGTCCGGGAGGCGGTCGACGGCCACTCGAGCATCGACCTGTCGACCCTCACCCGCCAGACCGGTCTCACCGCGCTCGACTACGGCTTCGTCAACACCGCGTCCACCCAGTCGAAGATCACCTACATCGACGGCGAGCAGGGCATCCTCCGTTACCGCGGCTATCCGATCGAGCAGCTCGCGGAGCACTCGACCTACCTCGAGGTGGCCTGGCTGCTCCTCTACGGCAGCCTCCCCACCGCCAACCAGCTCGGCGAGTTCGACGAGCGGATCCGCCGCCACACGCTCCTGCACGAGGACCTCAAGCGATTCTTCTCAGCGCTGCCGCACACGGCGCACCCGATGTCGGTGCTCTCGAGCGCGGTGTCGGCGCTCTCCACGTACTACGAGGACTCGTCGGACCCCCACGACCTCAACGACGTGGAACTCACGATGATCCGGCTCCTCGCGAAGCTCCCGGTCATCGCGGCGTACGCGCACAAGAAGAGCACCGGGCAGGCCTTCCTCTACCCCGACAACTCGCTGAGCTTCGTCGACAACTTCCTGCGCCTCAACTTCGGCAACATGGCCGAGCCGTACATCATCGACCCCGTGCTGTCCAAGGCGCTCGACCGCCTCCTCATCCTGCACGAGGACCACGAGCAGAATGCCTCGACGTCGACCGTGCGACTCGTGGGTTCGACGGGCGCGAACCTGTACGCGTCGATCTCCGCGGGCATCCAGGCGCTCTCGGGCCCGCTGCACGGCGGTGCCAATGAGGCCGTGCTGCAGATGCTGGCGCAGATCCGCGACTCGGGCGAGGGCGTCGCGAAGTTCGTCGAGCGCGTCAAGCGCAAGGAGGACGGCGTGAAGCTCATGGGCTTCGGCCACCGCGTCTACAAGAACTACGACCCGCGCGCGCGGCTCGTGAAGGAGTCGGCCGACGAGGTGCTCGCCGGCCTCGGCGTGAACGACCCGCTCCTCGACCTCGCCAAGGAACTCGAGCAGATCGCGCTGGAGGACGACTACTTCAAGGAGCGTCGCCTCTACCCCAACGTCGACTTCTACACGGGCGTCATCTACAAGGCGATGGGCTTTCCCACGCGCATGTTCACGGTGCTCTTCGCGATCGGCCGGCTGCCCGGCTGGATGGCGCACTGGCGTGAGATGAACCTCGATCCCCAGACGAAGATCGGTCGCCCGCAGCAGCTCTACGTGGGCGAGCCCGAGCGGCGCTACCCCGGGGCCTGAGCCGCCCTCGGGCGGTGCTCGACGTCAGTCGGTGCCCGCCGGGCGCAGGTGCAGGGTGTCGTGCGCGGCATCCTGCAGCGACCTGAGCGTGAACGGCCACTCGCGCATCTCGCCGCGCTGCCACAGCTTGGCCTGATCGTCGTAGTGCGGGTGGAACGCGTGGCCCGACGCACCCGTGAGGTTCACCCAGCGCGAGGCGTCGAAGTCGCCGACGTCGACGACCATGCGCATCGACGGAACCCAGTTGACCTCGTAGCCCTGCGACACGTCCCAGCCGATGGCGTTCACGATGTCCGAACCGCCGCCGAGCGCGAACGGCCCACGGTTGAAGAGCCATTCGATCGGGGCGATGCCCGATTCGCCGAACGTCGAGTTCGTGAGGGTCAGGGTGTGCAATCTGCCCCAGCGCCACGAGTCGCTGGCGGGGCCCATGCGGTCGGATGCCTCGCGCCACGCCGCCTCGAGCGCGTGCCCGATCATGGCGTCACGGCCGGCGACGCCGAGGTCGTCGTTCGTCCACCACCGGGCGTCGGGCTCGTCGAGGAGGTCCCCGACGACGGTGAACCAGCGATCGCCGCCCTTCGGTCGGGTGTCCTCTGGCAGGGACCCGAACATGCCGTCGAGGAGGTTGCGCCAGAACACCGCGAAGTACGCCGCGTCGGCGCTGTCGGCGTCGGCGCGCGCGTTCCAGCCCTCGAGGAGCGCCGCGCCGCGTGCGGCGTCGCCGTCGAGCTCGAGCTCCGCGATCACGGGAAGGAGGGTCGCGGCGTTCGCGTCGGCGGTGTCGAGCTGCATCTCGGCGAGCTCGTCGACCGTGAGCTTCTCGCCCGCGGCGATGCGCTCGTCGAGCAGCCCCTCGATGCCCGCGGCGCGATACCCGTGGTCCCAGTCGCGCGTGAACATCGGGCCGTTCGCGCTCACGGCGTTGTTCGCGGTGACGAGGTAGCCGCGTTCGGGGTTCTGCACCGAGGGCAGCTGGTCGAAGGGCACGGTGCCCGACCAGCCGTTCGCGCTCGTCCAGCCGGGCAGCGGCACGGTGCCGTCGCCGGACTTCCTGATGGGGATGCGTCCGGGTGCCTGATAGCCGATGTTGCCGTCCACGTCGGCGTAGAGGAGGTTCTGGGCAGGGACATCGAAGAGCGCGGCGGCCTGACGGAATCCGTCCCAGTCGCGTGCGCGGTTGATGTTGAAGACGGCCTGCGCCGTGCTGCCGGGCGTGAGCGCCGTCCACTGCAGCGACACGGCGTTGCCGACGTCGCCCTCAGCGGATGCCGCGGCGGGGCTCTCGGCGATCGTGGCGTAGTCGCCGCCCGCGTCGCTGACGAGGGGTCCGCGGGCGGTGGAGCGCACGGTCACGGTGACTGCATCGCCGCCGGCGACCTCGATGACCTCCTCGCGGACGGTGAGCGGCAGCATCACGCCATCGAGCTCGTAGGTGTCGCCCTCGACGCGCTCGAGGTAGAGGTCGGCCACGTCGGGGCCGAGGTTGGTGAACCCCCAGGCGATGCGCTCGTTGTGTCCGATGATGACGCCGGGCAGCCCCGAGAACGTGTAGCCGGCCACATCGAACGCGCAGTCGTCGCGGAGCTCGGCGCAGTGCAGGCCCATCTGCGTCCAGATCGACGGCATCGCGGGGCCGAGGTGGGGGTCGTTCGCGAGCAGCGGCATGCCCGACTCGGTGTGCGCGCCCGAGACGACCCACGAGTTGGAGCCGAGGTCGCCGCCCTCGGGGCCGAGCAGTTCGGGGATGGCGTCGACCGCAGCGCGAAGCGACGCCAGGGGAGCAGCGTACGTCGTGAGATCGGTGGTCGGGGCATCCGGAGCATCCGGAGCATCCATCTTCGCACTCGCGTCGACCTCGCGAAGCGGGGTGACCCCCAGCGTCGCGGGGGCCGCGGCGAGGCCATCGACGATGGTGGGCTTCTCGCCCCACGGGAAGTCGGGATGGAGCCGGGCGACCTCGTCCGGCGGCAGTGCGGTCGCGAGGAGCGCGCGGTCGATCTCGTTACCGAGGTTCGACCGGAGGTCCCAGGCCATGGCCTTCAGCCACGCGATCGAGTCGACGGGCGACCAGGGCTCGGGGGAATAGCCCGGGTTCTGGAGTCCGAGCACGGCGTATTCGAGCGAGAGCGCGGAGCCGTCGCGTTCGTCGAGGTAGGCGTTCACACCGGCGGCGTACGCCTCGTAGAGGGCGCGCGAGGTCTCGTCGAGGAGCTGGTACTCCTGCTCGGCGATGCCGCGCCAGTCGAGGGTGCGGATGAACGTGTCGGTCGCGATCTGGGACTCGCCGAAGAGCTCGGCGAGGCGCCCCGCGGTCACGTGCCGGCGGAAGTCCATCTCCCAGAACCGGTCCTGGGCGTGCACGAAGCCCTGGGCGAAGAACAGGTCATGGTCGGTCTCGGCGACGAGCTGCGGGATCCCGGCGTCGTCGCGATACACCGTGACGGCGGCCCTCAGACCCGGCGCCTCGATGCGGCCGGCGGTCGTTGGGAACGAGCGCTGCACCGTCCACCAGCCGAATCCTGCTGCGGCGACCACGAGCACGAGCACCGTGACCAGCATCACGGTGAGGAACCGGAGGCCCCCGTGCCGACGGGTTCTCGGTGCGTCGGTACCCACGTCACTCCTTCGTGCGGCGCATGGCGACGGCCGCCCCGCGGCGGCCTGAGCACACCACTGTACCGCTCCGGAGTTCGAGGAGCGCGGGCGCCGGCGACGCGTCTCGAGACCGTCAGGCGTGCAGCGCGGCGTTCAGCACGATGCCCTCGCCCGTGCGGGAGAGCACCTCCACCCGACCGTTGAGCGAGTTGCGGCGGAAGAGCAGGTTCGGTTGTCCCGACAGCTCGAGGGCCTTCACGGTGCGGCCCTCCCCGCCGGCGCCGCCGAGCACGACGACCTTGGTGCCCGCGGTGACGTAGAGGCCCGCCTCGACCACCGAGTCGTCGCCGATCGAGATGCCGATGCCCGAGTTGGCGCCGAGCAGGGCCCGCTCGCCGATCGACACGCGTTCGGTGCCGCCGCCCGAGAGCGTGCCCATGATCGAGGCGCCGCCGCCGATGTCGCTGCCGTCGCCCACGACGACGCCCTGCGAGATGCGACCCTCGACCATCGAGGCGCCGAGCGTGCCGGCGTTGAAGTTCACGAATCCCTCGTGCATGACCGTCGTGCCGGGTGCGAGGTGCGCGCCGAGACGCACCCGCGAGGCATCCGCGATCCGAACGCGGTCGGGCGTGACGTAGTCGAGCAGGCGCGGGAACTTGTCGAGGCCCGTGGCGTGGATCCCCGCGCGCTGCAGTCGCGGCCGCAACCGGTCGAAGTCGGCCGGATGCACCGGGCCCGCGCTCGTCCAGACCACGGCCGGCAGGTGCGCGAACACGCCGTCGAGGTTGAGCCCGTTGGGACGCACGACGAGGTGCGAGAGCAGGTGCAGGCGCAGGTACGCGTCGGCCGTGCCTGCGGGTGCCGCGTCGAGGTCGATCGTGGTGGTGACGGGCCGCACGGTGACGGCGCGCCGCACGTCGGGGCCGGCGAACTCGTCGAGGTCCGCCGACGACGGGCCGCCGTCGTCAGGCGTACCGAGCGCCGGCGCGGGGTACCAGGTGTCGAGCACGGTGCCGTCGGCGGCGACCGTCTCGAGACCGTGACCCCAGGCGAGGCGGGCAGGGGGGGAGGCGGTGTCGTCAGCGGGCATGCATCCAGCGTATCCGCGCACGCCGTGCCTCGTTTCCGGATGACGACACGGAGACGGACCCCGGGGCATCCGTAGACTCGTGGCATGCCGACTCCCGCCTCGCCCAGGGCCGCGCTCGACCTCACCGCCGACTCGGTCGCCATCACGCAGGCCATCTGCGACGTGCCGAGCGTCTCGGGCGACGAGCAGACGCTCGCCGACCTCATCGTCGCCGCGCTCGCCGGTGCATCCCACCTCCAGCTCATCCGTGACGGCGACACCATCGTCGCCCGCACGAACCTCGGACGCGATCGCCGGGTGGTCATCGCCGGCCACCTCGACACGGTGCCGATCAACGGCAACGTGCCCACCCGGTACGAGACCATCGACGGCCAGCGCTACCTGTGGGGCCGCGGCACGGTCGACATGAAGGCCGGCGTCGCCGTGCAGCTGAAGCTCGCGCTCGAGCTCACCGAGCCCATCGTCGACCTGACCTGGATGTGGTACGACCATGAGGAGGTCTCGGCGGAGCTCAACGGACTGGGCCGGCTCGCCCGACACCGACCCGACCTGTTCACCGGCGACTTCGCGATCCTCGGCGAGCCGTCGAACGGACAGGTCGAGGGTGGATGCAACGGCAACCTGCGCGTCGAGCTGCGGGCGTACGGGCTCCGCGCGCACTCCGCGCGCAGCTGGGTCGGCGAGAACGCGATCCACAAGCTCGCGCCGGCCATCGAGCGGCTCGCGGCGTACGAGCCCGCGACGGTCGAGGTCGACGGACTCGAGTACCGCGAGGGGCTCAACGCGGTCGGCATCACGGGCGGCATCGCCGGCAACGTCATTCCCGACGAGGCGATGCTGCACGTCAACTACCGCTTCGCGCCCAACCGCACCGTGGCCGAGGCGATCGACCACGTCGCCGCGCTGTTCCCCGAGTATGAGCTCACGGTGGTCGACGAGGCCGAGGGGGCTCGGCCGGGTCTCGACGCGCCGCTCGCGCAGCAGTTCGTGCGTGCCGTCGGCGCGCAGGCGAAGCCGAAGTACGGGTGGACGGATGTCGCGCGGTTCAGCGCCCTCGGCATCCCGGCCGTGAACTTCGGCCCGGGCGATCCGCTCAAGGCGCACGCCGACGACGAGCGCGTGGCCTGCGACCAGATCCTGTCGTGCGAACGGGCGCTTCGGGCGTGGCTGACCGGCGCGGCCTGAGCGACGCGGTGACGAGCGCGTCACTCGAGCGGGAGAACGACCCCCTCCGGGCGACGCGATGGTCGCCGCGCGTGCGGTGGCGACTGGCACCGTGGTGGGCGAAGGTGATGCTCGTCTACGTCGCCGCGCGGGCGGTGACGACCGCGTTCGTCCTCGGGCTTGCAAGCGTGCAGGCGGCCAATCCGTGGACGGGGGCGAGTCCCGACCTGTTCGAGTACTCGAACCTGTGGGACGCGCGCTGGTACCAGGTGATCCTCGCCGCCGGATATCCCGCCGAGCTGCCCCTCACCGACGACGGGCACGTGGCCGAGAACGCCTGGGCGTTCCTTCCCGTCTACCCGGCGCTCGTCGGGGCGTTCATGCTCCTCGGGTTGTCGTGGAACGTGGCCTCGGTGCTCGTCGCCACGCTGGCCGGGCTCGGCGCCGCCCTCGTCTTCCACCGGCTCATGTCGCGCTTCCTCGAGCCCGATCGCGCGCTGTTCGCCGTCGTGCTCTTCTGCGTCGCCCCGGTCGCGCCGATCATGCAGTTCGGCTACGCCGAGTCGCTCGGATTCCTCTGGCTCGCCCTCGCCCTGCTGCTGCTCGTCGATCGTCGGTACGCGTGGCTATTCCCGGTGATCGGGGTGTGGTCGTTCACGCGCCCGGGCGCGCTCGCCTTCGCCCTCGCGCTCGGACTGCACTGGCTGTGGCGCTGGTTCCGTCGGAACCGGGAGGCGTTCCCCCTGCGAGAGCGCGTGCTCGTGGCATCCGTCGCCGTGTTCGCCGGTCTCGCCGGTCTCGCCTGGCCTGCGATCGTGTGGGCCGTGACCGGCGAGCTGCACGGCTACACCGAGACCGAGCTGGCCTGGCGCTCGGCGTACATCGGCTACGAGGAGCTCGTGCCGTTCACGGCCTGGTTCCAGTCGGGCGGATGGTGGCTCGGGCAACCGCTCGGAACCATCTCGGTCATCGCGGTCGTCGTCGCATTCGGCCTCGTGATCGCGTCGCCGGCGGTGCGGCGGCTGGGCGTCGACATCCGGCTCTGGAGCGTGAGCTACGCGCTGTACCTGCTGGCGGTGTTCTTCCCGCAGTCGAGCACGTTCCGCATCCTCGCTCCGCTGTTCCCGCTGCTGGGCGCGATCGCACTCCCGCGCGCCCGGTGGTACCGATGGGCCGTGGTCGCGCTCTCCCTCGCGCTCCAACTGGGGTGGCTGCTGCTCTGCTGGGGCATCGACGGCCGGGATTGGACTCCGCCCTGATGAGGCGACGAATCGGCACGCGGCGAGCCTTCACGCGTGGTGACCGGGCAGTAAACGTTGTCCACAGACCCGGCGAGGATTTCCCAGCGCCGCTTCGCATGGCCGATAATGGAGGGGACAGCCACGAAAGGGGTAGCTCAATGGCGGCCATGAAGCCACGCACCGGAGACGGGCCTATGGAGGCTGTGAAGGAGGGTCGCCTCATCATCGTGCGGGTTCCGCTCGAGGGGGGCGGTCGCCTCGTCGTCTCGGTGAACGACGCTGAGGCCAAGGAGCTGTACGACGTCCTCGGCGGCGTCGTGAACCCCGCCTGAGGCGAGGGTCAAGCGCCCAACTTCACGATCTGCAACAGGCCGTCTCCCGCAGGGGAGACGGCCGTTGCCACTGCTGGGGACGCTGACAGCTCCGCGATGAGCTCCCGGAACGCCGTGGCAGCGTCGTCTCGACGGGCGGGATCGGCGACGCGTCCTTTCCAGAGGGCTCGTGCGACGAGCACGCAACCGCCGGGCTTCGCCAGGCGCAGGCCGTGCTCGACGTACTCGATCACCGACGGGGCATCCGCGTCGATGACGACCACGTCATAGCTGTTCTCGTTCATGCGCGGCAGCACCTCGCTCGCCCGGCCGGCGATGAGCCGCACGCGTGCGGGCGCAATGCCCGCGTCGGCGAAATGCTCGCGCGCGTGCTGCTGGTACTCGTTCTCGGTGTCGATCGAGGTCAGCAGCGCGCCGCGCACGGCCTGCAGCATCCACAGTCCCGAGACGCCCACTCCGGTGCCGACCTCGATGATGGACTCGGCACGCGCGGCAGCGGCGATGACGGCGAGCTGCGCGCCGACCGCCGGGGAGACGGGTTCGATGCCGAGCTCGAGTGACTGCTGACGGGCTTTCACGACCGCCTCGGTCTCGACGACGGAGTCGTCGACGTACTTCCAGTTCAGGTCTCTTTCGGACACGTGGCGACTCCCGGTGGCTGGCTCTCGACCCATTAGCCTACGGGCCCGCGGGCGACGGCGTTCGCACGCCTCGCCGCCCGACTATCCTGTAGGGGTGTTCGGTCTGACGTTCGAGAAGCTCCTCATCATCGGGGTGATCGCCGTCTTCCTGCTCGGACCCGATCGTCTGCCTCACTACGCTGCGCAACTCGGCCGTCTCGTGCGTTCCATGCGCGACATGGCGAACGGGGCGAAGACCCGCATGAAGGAGGAGATGGGTCCCGACTTCGACGACGTCGACTGGCGCAAGCTCGACCCCCGCCAATACGACCCGCGACGCATCATCCGCGAGGCGCTGACCGAGGTCGATCCGTTCGCCGAACCCGAGAAACCCGTCGTCGCGCGCGCCGCGGTGAACGAGAACTCCGCCTACCTCCAGCGCAAACGCAAGCTCGACGCGCTCGGCGCGGGCGAGGCGGCGCCGTTCGACTCCGAGGCGACCTGACGACGGCCGCCTGACGATCGAGGGCTCGCGCCGCGGTTCAGCGCCGCCGCACGCCGCGCAGCACGCGCGCGAGCAGCACGAAGAGCTCGGCGAGCGCCCCGTACTCGCGCCCGGTGCGTGGCAGCTGCAGGAGGCCCGTCGAGCGGGACACGGTGATGGAGTCCGCGAAGCGGAGCAGACCTTCGGGTCCGTTCCGGCGGCCGACACCCGATGCCTTGAGGCCGCCCATCGGCGCGTCCACCGAACTGAACGTGCCCCGGTAGCCCTCGTTGATGTTGATGCTCGCAGCCTCGAGCGCGTCGGCCACGCGCTGTCCCCGGCGGGCCGAGCGCGTGAGCACCGAGGCGTTGAGACCGTACTCGCTGTCGTTCGCCGCCAGCACCGCCTCCTCCTCGGTATCGACGAGGTAGAGCGAGACGATCGCGCCGAACGTCTCCTCGGCGTACACGCGCATCTCGGGCGTGACGCCGGTGAGCACGGTCGGCTCGAAGAACCAGGGCCCGAGGTCGGGGCGGGGGTTGCCCCCCACCAGCACGGTGGCGCCCTTCGAGAGGGCGTCGTCGAGGTGCGCCTGCACGTTCTCGAGCTGCTCTCGGCTCGTGAGCGACCCGAAGTCCATGGTGTAGTCGCGCGCCGTGCCGACCTCGGCCGAGCGGAGGCGCTCCACGAGCGCCCGGGTGAACTCGCCCGCCACCGCCCGGTGCACGTAGAGCCGCTCGATCGAGACGCAGAGCTGGCCCATCGCCGAGAAGCACGCGTACGCGGCATCCGCCGCCGCCTTCGCGGGGTCGACGTCCTCGAGCACGATGAGCGGGTTCTTGCCGCCGAGCTCGAGCGACGCGCCGATGAGACGGCGGCCCGCCTTCTCGCCGATGCGGCGGCCCACCGCCGTGGAACCCGTGAAGCAGATGTAGTCGACGTGGTCGGTGAGCGTCTCGCCCACCTCGTGCGCCGTGCCGGTGACGACGGCCCAGAGCGCCTCGGGCACGCCCGCGTCGATGAACGCGCGGCGGAGCGCGAGGATGGTCAGCGCCCCCTGGTCGTCGGCCTTCTGCACCACCGCGCAGCCGGCCGCGAGTGCGGGCACCACGTCCATCGCGGCGAGGCTCAACGCGAAGTTCCACGGCGTGATGACGCCGACCACGCCCTTCGACCGGTACCGCACGCGCGTCGTGGTCACGAGCGGAACGCCCGCGCGACGGCGCCGGCCGCGGAGCACCCGCTGTGCCGACAGCGCGTTGTACCGGGTCACCGACGCCGACTGGAAGACCTCCTCGAGCGCCTGGCCGCGGCTCTTGCCGCTCTCGAGCTGCACGAGGTCGAGGAGCGTCTCGCGCCGGTCGAGCAACAGGTCGTGCGCGCGCAGGAGCACGCGACGGCGCTCGGCGAAGCCCGCACGGGCCCATGCCAGATGGGCCAGCCGGGCCCGCGCGATGGCGTCGCGTACGTCGTCGGCGCTCGAGCGCGGGAGCTCATGGATGCCTTCGCCGTCGAGCGGGGAGGGCATGCTGATCGTCTCGGTGCCCGAAGCGACGACATCGTCGGCGAGGCTCGTGAAGAGTTCGGGGGAGGCCGTCGGCGCACGCATGGGCACAGTCTAGGTCAGACGTCCCACTTCGCTGCGGGATGAGTACACTGCCACCATGACCGCACCGGAGCGACTCCTCTCCCGCGGCGTCGTCACCCGGTATGCGATCGGTTCGATCGGCACCGGCGGCTTCGCGACGCTGCCCGGACTCGTGCTCGTCTACTACCTCACCGACACGCTCGGGGTGACAGCGCTCCTCGCCGGTCTCGTGGTCACGGCCGCGAAGGTGTGGGACGTCGTCGTCGACCCGTGGATCGGTGAGCGCAGCGATCGGGCGCTCGTCCGCACCGGCACTCGCCGCACGTGGATGACGATCGGCGCGGCGGCGCTGCCCGTGGGATTCCTGCTGACGTTCGCGGTTCCGGCGGGGCTCGTGCCCGAGGCATCCGCCGTCTGGGTCTTCGTCGCGTTCCTCGCGACGGCCACCGCCTTCAGCGTGTTCCAGGTGCCGTACATCGCGCTGCCCGCCGAGCTCACGCCTGATTACGACGCCCGCACGAGGCTCCTCACGTGGCGGGTCGTGGTGCTGACGGTCGCGATCCTGTTGTTCGGCGCGGGCGGTCCCGAGATCCGCGCCGCGTTCCCGGGTGATGAGCGCCTCGGGTACCTCGTGATGGCGCTCGTCGCGGGTGTCGTGATCGGGGTCGGCATGCTCATCGCCGCGACGACGGCGGCGCGCGGCATGGCGGTGTCGGATGCCTCGGCGACGGCCGCTCCGGTGTCGGAGGTCTCGGCGACGGCCGCCCCGGTGTCGGAGGTCTCGGCGACGGCCGCCCCGGCCGGACACCGCATCGGCGTCGGCTACGCCGAGGGCATCGCGGCCCTGCGGCGGAGCGCGCCGTTCCGCGCACTGCTCACCGCGTTCGTGCTGCAGGGCCTGGCGACGGGTGCCATGCTCGCGGGCGCCCAGTTCGTGGCCACGTGGGTGCTCGGCAACGAGCGCCTCGTCACCGCGCTGTTCGTGGCGCTCATCGCGCCCGCCGTGCTCTGCGCCCCCGCGTGGGAACGGGTGGCACGCCGGATCGGCAAGGAGCGTGGCTTCGTGATCGCGAGCGCGCTCTTCGCGGTCGCGGCGGCGAGCCTCGTCGGCATGCTCTGGGCGCCGGGCCCGTGGGTGTACGCGCCGGTGGCGCTCGCCGGCGCGGCCTACGCGGGCATGCAGTCGCTGCCGATGGCGATGCTGCCCGACGTCATCTCGCACGACGCCGGGCGTCACGGCGCCGGCCGGGCCGGCAGCTTCGGCGGCGTCTGGACGGCGGGCGAGACGGCGGGCATGGCGCTCGGCGCGACGCTCCTCACGATCGTGCTCGCGGTGACCGGCTACGCCGAGTCGACCGGATCCACCGTCGTCGAGCAGCCCGGTGCGGCGATCGCCGGCATCACCATCGCGTTCAGCCTGCTGCCCGCCGCCCTGGTGCTCCTGAGCCTCCTCCCGCTGCGCCGATATCCGCTGCGCAAGGGCGACATCGACGCGGATGCCGCGGCACCGGCGGCGCTGCGATGAGCGCCTTCGAGCGCAGCCCCGACGAGGTGCTCGCGGAGCTGGAGGCGTTGCGCCGCGCCGATGCGCCGACCCACGGCGGACGCGTGCTCTCGTACGTGTACGACTCGGGGCTGCCCGAACTCGACGACCTCGCGGCCCGCGCGGCGCGGATCGCGCAGGCGGTGAACGGGCTCGATCCGACCACGTTCACGTCGGTCGCCGCAATGGAGGCGGACGTCGTCGGATTCGCGCGGCGGATCTTCCACGGCGAGTCCGCCGCCGACGGTGAGGAGGTCATCGTCGGCTCCGTCACATCGGGCGGCACCGAGAGCTGCCTGCTCGCCGTGAAGACGGCCCGCGACGTGTGGCGCGCGGCACGCGCCGGCACGCCGCGCACCCCCCGGATCGTCGCTCCGACGACGGTGCACGCGGCATTCCACAAGGCGGCGCACTACTTCGGACTCGCGCTCGATCTCGTGCCCGTCGATCCCGACACCGGTGCGCCCACGCCGGCCGCGATCGAGGAGCGCCTCGGCGATGATGTCGCGCTCGTCGTGCTCAGTGCGCCGTCGTACCCGTTCGCGACCCTCGACCCGATCGCCGACGTCGCGGCGATCACCGCGCCGCGCGGCATCGCCCTGCACGTCGACGCGTGCATCGGCGGGTTCGCGCTGGCGTTCTGGCCCGAGGCCGTGCCCCCGTGGGACTTCCGCGTGCCGGGCGTCACGAGCCTCTCGGCCGACCTGCACAAGTACGGGTACGCGCCCAAGGGGGTCTCGGTGCTGCTCACGCGGGGGCGCGACCGGCAGCGCCACCAGTACTTCGCGACGACCGACTGGCCCGGCTACCCCGTGGTGAACCCCACGATGACCGGGTCGAAGCCCGCAGGGCCCCTTGCGGCCGCCTGGGCGATCGTCCGCGTGCTCGGCACCGGCGGCTTCGCCGAGCTCACGGCCCGAGCCGCCTCGGCCACCCGCGAGCTCCGCGACGTGATCGGCGGCATCGAAGGACTCCGGGTGGTCGGCGAGCCGACCGGTCCGCTCCTCGCGGTGGCTGTCGACGAGCGGGCGCCGGTCGAACGTCGGGTCGACCCGCATCAGTGGGCGGATGCCGCGCGCGAATCCGGCTGGCACGTGCAGCTGCAACCGGGCCGTACGCAATCCGACGGTTCACGCCTGCCGCATACCACGCACCTCACGGTGACCCCCGTCACGGACGCCGTCGTGGGAGAACTCGCCGTTGCGCTCATCGATGCGGCCGACCGGGTTCGTGGCGTGCCCACGATCGACGGCGGCGAGCTCGTCGCGGGGCTCGCCTCGCAGGTTCCGGGCGGGGCGGACGCGCTCGCCGAGGCATCCGTTGCCGGGATCGACTCCGACGGTGCCGCGGCGCTGCTCGGCGCCTTCGGACTCCTCGCCGGCGAGGGAGCGGGCGGAGCGCTGCCCGATCGCCTCGCGCCCGTGCTCGCGCTCGTCGAGGCGCTGCCCGGGCCGCTCACGGAGCGGCTGCTGATCGAACTGCTCGCCCGCGTGGTCGAGCCGCGCGACTGAGCGGGCGCGGTCGCCCCGGGCCGCATCGCCCTCGAGGGTCGAGAAGTCGCGTTCGCAGCGTGCGACCGTGCAAACGCGACTTCTCGATTCGAACGGACGAGCTGTCGCAGCATCCGGTCGTGCCCGCCCCTGATCGAAATGTCGCGTTCGCAGGGTGGCACCGTGCATTCGCGACTTCTCGATCCGCGGCGCCTCAGCCGGCGGGCACGGCGAGGCCGCAGCGCTCGCCGTAGTAGGCGTACAGCTCGGCCTTGAGCCCATTGTCGGACGGCACGTCGAGGCGGCCGGCCCGGCCGTCATCGGTCGCGATCTCGAACGGGAGGATCGTGCCGCGCTTGTCGTCGGCGATCGCGTGGGCGTCACAGCGCGCGGGCCGCACCGGCAGGCTGATCGTGAACGGCGCGTCGCCACCGGCGACGTCGAGGCCGAGGGTCCAGTCGATGCCGTCCTCGGCGTTCAGCAGCGTGGTGCCGTAGACGCGCTCGATGCGCATCGATCCGTCGGCGGATGCCACGGGCTCGACGCGGACATCGATGAAGGCACGCCGCTCGGCGCCGGCGCCGGTCGAGCGCAGGTGCTCGGGCATGACGAGTGCCGCGATGGCGGCGACCGACTCGCCGAGGCAGTCCGCCGCATTCACCCGGGCGATGGTGTCGAACGGGTCCTCCGCGGTGAGGCGACCCTCCTGAGCGCCATCGGCAGTCGCCACCGTGAGGTCGACCTCGACCGGGTTCGGCTCGGCATCGCAGACGCTCGCCGGAAGGTCGAGCCTGATGTCGATGGCGTCGCCGGCGTCGAGCTCGATCGGCTCAGAGCGCCCGAGCCCCGGTTCCAGGGTCGGGATGTCGAGTGCGAACGACTCGATCGTGACGGGCGTGGTGCCGTGGTTCTCGAAGTGCACGACGAGGCGGCCCGCCGGCACGTCGAGGCGGCCCTGCTTGATGGAGACCGCGAGCCCGTCGGGGAGCGCGGGTGCCGGGGCGGGTGTCGCGCACCCGCCGAGCACGGGCGCCACGGTCGCGAGGGCGGCGACGAGCGCGAGCGAACGGAGACAGTGGGCGCGAGGCATCCGACTCATCGCTCGATCACCGCACCGAGACGTCGAGCCGGCGTCCGGCCAGGGAACGGGGGAGGGCGGCCAGGTGCTCGGCGACCTGCTCGATCGCGCGGGCCGCCGGATCGTCGGGCGCCGAGACGACCACCGGGGTGCCGGCATCGCCGCCCTGGCGGAGCGCGATGCTGAGCGGCACGCTCGCGAGGAGTGGAACGGGCGAGGGCTGCCCTTCGGAGAGCCGGTCGGCGACGAGGGCGCCGCCGCCTGCGCCGAACAGCTCGACGACGCCACCGTCGGGCCCGGCGAAGCCCGCCATGTTCTCGACCACGCCGACGATGCGCTGCCCGGTCTGACGCGCGACCACGCCCGACCGCTCGGCCACGTCGGCCGCGGCGGGCTGCGGTGTCGT
This sequence comes from Agromyces sp. NPDC052230, assembly GCF_040679595.1. Classification (NCBI taxonomy): domain Bacteria; kingdom Bacillati; phylum Actinomycetota; class Actinomycetes; order Micrococcales; family Microbacteriaceae; genus Agromyces; species Agromyces sp. NPDC052230. The sequence continues at coordinate 141,066 of NZ_JBFAVC010000005.1, forward strand.
GACGACGACGACCTCGGCGTTCGGCAGCAACTGGCCGAGCGAGATCGCGACGTCGCCCGTGCCGGGCGGAAGGTCGACGAGGAGCACGTCGAGGTCGCCGAAGTACACGTCGGTGAGGAACTGGTTGAGCGTGCGGTGCAGCATCGGCCCTCGCCAGGCCACCGCGACGGATGACGCGCGTCCGCCCGGCTCGGTCGGCTCCACGAACATGCCGATCGAGATGACCTTCACGCCGTGCGCGACCGGCGGCAGGATCATGTCGTCGACCCGCGTGGGGCGGGCGGCGTTGCCGTGCTCGTCGACGAGCCCGAGGAGCCCGGGGATCGAGAAGCCGTGCACGTCGGCGTCGACGAGCCCCACGCTGAGACCGCGTGCGGCGAGTGCGACCGCGAGGTTCGCAGTGATCGTCGACTTGCCCACGCCGCCCTTGCCGCTCGTGATCGCGATCACACGGGTGAGCGTGCCCGGTCCGAACGGGTTGCCGCGCGCCGCTCGGCCGCCGCGGAGGCGTTCCGTGAGCGCCTGACGCTGTTCGGGCGTCATCACCGTGAGGTCGACCTCGGCGTTGCCGGCCCCCACGACCGTCTCGGCGGCCTGCCGCACGTCGCGTTCGATGCGGTCGCTGGCGGGGCATCCGACGATCGTCAACCGGATGCCGACCCGCGCGCGACCGTCGTCGCCGACCGCGACCGACGCGACCATGTCGAGCTCGGTGATGGGCTTGCGGATCTCCGGGTCGATGACACCTGTGAGTGCGGCGCGGACGCCCTGCTCGAGCGCCGCGGCGTCAACGTGCGGCATGCTCGGCCTCCTCGTCGGACTGACGGTCGAGCTCCTCCATCGCGGCGCGGAGCTCGGCGCGGATGAAGTCCTTCGTCGCGAGCTCCTTCACCACGAGCCGGAGCGCCACGACCTCGCGGGCCAGGTACTCGGTGTCGGCGAGGTTCCGCTCGGCCCGCTGGCGGTCCTGCTCGATCTGCACGCGGTCGCGGTCGTCCTGGCGGTTCTGAGCGAGCAGGATGAGCGGGGCTGCGTAGGAGGCCTGCAGCGAGAGCACGAGGGTCAGCGCGATGAAGCCGAGCTCGATCGAGTCGAACCGCAACCGCTCGGGCGCGAAGGTGTTCCACAGGATCCACGCGATGACGAAGACGGAGAGGCCGAACAGGAACCACGGCGTGCCCATGCCGCGCGCCACCCATTCGGTGAAGCGGCCGAACCGGTCGCGATCGCCGGCCATGCGGAAGGCGGGCGATCGGCGGATGCCCTTCGGGGTGTCGAACCGGCGGTTCTCGACGTCAACGCGTGCCATCTCCTGCCCTCCTTCCATGCGGGATCGGGATGCTACCTGTGGTCAGCTGTGCGCGCGCCGCGGCGCGGCGCCCCACTTCGGTCTCTTCGGGATGACTTCGCCAGTCATCGGGCAGGAGGTAGTCGAGCACGTCGTCAATCGTCACCACCCCGACGAGTCGATGCTTCTCGTCGACGACCGGCACCGAGACGAGGTCGTAGCTCGCGAGGATGCGGCTGACCTCCGCGGCGGAGGTGTCGGCGCGGACGGGCTCGAGGCCCTGGTCGATGAGCGTGCCGAGGCGCTCGTGCGGGGGGTAGCGGAGCATCCGCTGGAAATGCACGAGACCGAGGAAGCGCCCGGTCGGCGGCTCGTACGGGGGCAGCGTCACGCACACCGCCGCGCCGAGCGCCGGCGGAAGGTCGTGCCGGCGGATGAGCGCCAGCCCCTCGGCCACCGTCGCGTCGGCCGAGACGATGATGGGCTCGGTCGTCATGAGGCCGCCCGCGGTGTTGGCGCCGTACGAGAGGAGGAACCGCACGTCGTCGGCCTCCTCGGGCTCCATGAGTTCGAGGAGGTGCTCGCCGCGCTCCTCGGGGAGCTGGGCGATGAGGTCGGCGGCGTCGTCGGGCTGCATGTGGTCGAGCACGTCGGCCGCGCGGTCGTCGCCGAGCTTGGCGAGGATGTCGACCTGGTCGGACTCGGGCATCTCCTCGAGCACGTCGGCGAGCCGGTCGTCGGGCAGCTCCGCGGCCACCTCGTGCCGGCGCAGCGGCGGCAGGTCGAGCAGCGTGTTCGCGAGGTCGGCCGGCTTCAGCTCCGAGTAGGTGGCGATGAGCTGCTCGGCGGACTGCGCCTCGCCCTTCGCCGTGAACTCGCGCACCTCGCGCCAGGTCACGTACGCCGACTGGCCCTTCGAGAACGGCGAGGCGCCCTTGGGGCGACGCACGAAGAGCTGGTCGACCTCCCACTCCCCGGGTTCCTGCTCCTCGATCGCGACATCCTCGATCGTCGCCTGACCGGAGCCGTCGTTGAAGACGACCTTGCGACCGAGCATCTCGGCGATGACGCGCACCTCGCCGCCGCGCTGCTCGAAGCGGCGCAGGTTGATGAGACCGGTCGTGATGATCTGGCCGCCGCCGATCGACGTGACGCGCCCGATGGAGACGAACACGCGCCGCTTGCCCGGGATCTCGACGATGAGCCCCACGACGCGCGGAGGGTCGTTCTTGCGGTACACGACGAGGACGTCGCGCACCTTGCCGACCCGATCGCCGGCCGGGTCGAAGACCGCGCAGCCGGCGAGTCGGGCGACGAAGACTCTCGTTGCGCTCACGCTACCAACTTAGCCCCCGAACGTGGATTCCCGACCGGTTCCCGGCGGCGGCACGTGCCCGCATGGGAGAATGGCCGCGTGAGCAACCAATCCCCGTTCGGCGGCCGAATGGCACGCGCATACCCGACCCTGCCCAAGGGCGAGACCGTGGCGAGCTTCGAGACCTACGCCGAAGCGCAGGCCGCCATCGACACGCTCTCGAAGGCCGACTTCCCGGTGAAGGAGCTGGCCATCGTGGGCACCGACCTCACGAGCGTCGAACGCATCACGGGCAAGCTCAGCTGGGGTCGGGCGGCAGGTGCCGGTGCACTGTCGGGCGCCTGGTTCGGTACCTTCCTCGGTCTGCTGTTCTTCATCTTCGCGCCGACGGGCGCGTCGCTCGGCATCCTCGGCTCCGCGATCCTCATCGGCGCCGGATTCGGCATGATCTTCAGCGTCGTCTCGTATGCCGCCAACCGCCGTCGCCGCGACTTCACCTCGATCGCGCAGGTGCTCGCCACGCGCTACCTGATCATCGCCGAGCCCGCTCACGTCACGCGTGCGCGCCAAGTGCTCGGCACATCGGATGTCGCGGCGACCGCCACGCCATGGAGCTCGACGGCGGCGGCACCGGCCGCTCCGTCGGCTCCCGCAGCCCCCTCGGCTCCGCCCGCGCCCGCTGATGCGACGGCCGCCGCGCCGACGCCGATCGCCGGGGAGGAGCACGTCGCGGTATCCGACACCGGAACCGAGCAGCCGGCCGACGAACAACCGCGCGGCCTCACCTACGGCGAGGCGCAGGATGCGGCGCGCCGCGCAGCGCGCGAGCGACGCGACGCCCCCGAGTCCTGAGCGTTGGGGAGTGTCCGCCGCCTACCAGGTGACGGGCTTCTCACCCGTGTAGAGCCACACCTCGAAGAACGCGTCGAGCTCGTCGCCCGACACCTCCTCGGCGAGGGCGATGACGTCCGCCGTCGAGGCGGTGCCGCCGCCGAAGCGCTCCACCCACGCCCGCGCCAACTCGAAGAACGCGTCGTCGCCGAGCTCCACGCGCAGGGCGTGCAGGGTGGCGGCACCCCGGTCGTACACCGGGTTCAGGAAGAGCCCGAGTGGACCCGGGTCGGCGACGATGAGGTCCCATTCCTCGTCGTCGGCCGGGATCGATAGGTAATCGTCGAACGTCGCCTGGGCCGTGTCACCGCCGCGATGCTCGGCCCACATCCATTGCGAGTACGTGGCCCAGCCCTCGTTGAGCCAGATGTCGGACCAGCGATACGGGCTCACGTGGTCGCCCATCCACTGGTGGGCGAGCTCGTGGGCCACGGTGCCCTCGCGCGCGGTGCGCGAGAAGAACGATCGCGTCTGCGTCTCGAGGGCGTAGCCCACCGAGTCGTCGTCGACGATCGCGCCGTACGAATTGAAGGGATACGGGCCGTAGAGGCCCTCGAAGAAGACGAGCATGTCGCTCGTGAGCGCGAGGGCCGCTGACGGGTCGCCGAGACGTGCCGGATCGACGGCATCGAAGATGGGCGTGCCGTTCGCCGCGACGTACTCGTCCACGACGTAGTCGCCCACGCTGGCCGTGGCGAGGTACGCGGCCATCGGATCGGGTGCGTCCCAGTACCAGGTGGTCTTCCCCTCGGCCGTGGCCGCGGGAGCGCTGGGCAGCCCGTTCGCGACCGCGACCAGGCCTTCGGGCACGGTGATCTCGAAGGAGTAGGTCGCCTTGTCGGTGGGGTGATCGTTGACCGGGAACCACGTCGCGGAGCCGTCGGGCTCGCTCACGACCATCGCGCCGTCACGCGTGGTGACCCAGCCGTAGAGCGCACCCTCGATGTCCGTCGGGCGCGTGGTCGTGCCGCCGTAGGTGACCACGACCTGGGCCGGCTTGCCCGCCTTGACCTTCTTCGTGGGCGTGATGACGAGTTCGTTCGCCGTCTGCGTGAAGGTCGCCGGCTTGCCGGCCACGGTCACGTCCGTGGCGGTGAGGCCGCGCAGATCGAGGTTGAACCGGCTGAGATCCTGCGTCGGGATGAGGTCGATGGTGGCGACGCCGTCGAGCTGGCCCTCGAGCGGTGCCGGATCCGGTGGCGCCGGTGTGTAGTCGAGGTCGAGGTGGTAGTGCACGACGTCGGTGCCGCCGTTGCCCGCGAGGGGGAAGTACGGGTCGCCGGCTCCGTCGGAACCGGGCGTGTACTCGATCGGCCCGGCCAAGGCGGCCGACGGTGCCGTCAACAGGGCGGCCGCGGCGACCGCCGATCCGAGAGCGAGCAGTGCGGTGCGGCGGGTCGGCATGGAATCCTCCTGCGTATCGGCGGTGCTGCCCAATGTAGACCCCGCGACGGAATGGCCACCAGAGTCGCGGCGCATTTCCAGACTCGAGATATATCGTGTGCGCATGATGCACGAGATCACGCAGCGAGAGATCGAGCGCGAGATCGCCGAGGGCGAGCGGCCCGATCGACCGATCAGGCGGATGCTCCGTGGCATCCGTCGCTGGATCGACCGCCACCCGCGACTTCGGCTGGCCTACCGGATCGGCGTCGGCGTGCTCGGCGGCGTCATCGCGATCGGCGGGCTGCTGCTCGTGCCGCTGCCCGGTCCCGGATGGCTCGTCGTCTTCCTCGGCCTTGCGATCCTCGGCACCGAGTTCGCGTGGGCGAAGCGGCTCGCCGCCTTCACGAAGCGCCAGTTGGCCCGCTTCTGGGCATGGTGGAAGGCACGCCAGGCCGAGCGCGCCTGAGCGGCACCCGATCGCGCGCAGCGGTCAGGACGAGGCGCCGCTGCCGCGCACCCACGCCTCGACCTCGTCGGCCGTGCGCGGGATCGCCGCCGAGAGGTTCTCGGCGCCGTCGGCGGTGACGAGGATGTTGTCCTCGATGCGCACGCCGATGCCGCGGAACTCCTCGGGCACCGTGAGGTCGTCGGACTGGAAGTAGAGCCCCGGCTCGATCGTGAACACCATGCCCGCTTCGAGCACGCCGTCCATGTACATCGAGCGACGCGCCTGCGCGCAGTCGTGCACGTCGAGCCCGAGGTGATGGCTCGTGCCGTGCACCATGTAGCGGCGGTGGAACTGGTTCTCGGGCTGCAGCGACTCCTCGGCCGACACGGGCAGGAAGCCCCACTCGGCGGTCTTGCGGGCGATGACCTCCATGGCGGCGGCGTGCACCTCGCGGAAGATCGCACCGGGCCTCACGACGCGGAACGCGGCATCCGCAGCCTCGAGCACGGCCTCGTAGACCCGACGCTGCACCGGCGAGAAGGTGCCGTTCACCGGGAACGTGCGCGTGATGTCGGCGGTGTAGTACGTGTCGCGTTCGACGCCCGCGTCGAGGAGCACCAGGTCGCCGGGTACGACGGGGCCGTCGTTCCGGGTCCAGTGCAGGAAGGTCGCGTGCGGCCCTGCCGCGGCGATGGAGCTGTAGCCGACGTCATTGCCGTCGAGCCGGGCGCGCGTCGCGAAGACGCCCTCGATGACCCGCTCGCCACGTACCTCTGCGGTGATGCGGGGAAGCTCCTGGAACACCTCGGTGAAGCCGCGCGCCGTCGCGTCGATCGCGGCGCGCATCTCGGCGACCTCGAACTCGTCCTTCACGAGGCGCAGCTCGCTCAGCACGCGCGCGAGGTCGGCGTCGGGTTCGTGCTCGCCGCCCACCTCGAGCGAGAACGGGGCATCCGACGCATTGGTCGACAGGGCCACCTCGGCGGCGTACCGGATGCGCGCGTGGTCGACCCGCTCGGTGATCGCGGGATCGGCCTCACGCACGACGAGCGTGGCGGTGTCGACCGCATGGATCACGTCGTCGAAGTCGGCGATGCCGCGGGTCGCCAGCCCCAGGTCGGCGGCGACGTGTGCGAGCGATGGGCGCGGCCCGATCCAGAACTCGCCGATCGACGCGTCGGCGTAGAACTCCTCGGTGTCACGGCCGGCGCGCTCGCGGAAGTACACGGTGGCGTCGTGGGCGTCGCCGTTCGGTTCGAGCACGAGCACCGAGCCGGGCTCGGAGTCGGAGCCCCAGCCTGTCAGGTGCGCGAAGGCCGAGTGGGCGCGGAACGGGTAGTCGGTGTCGTTGGCACGCTGCTTCATGTCGCCGGCGGGAAGGATCAGCCGCACGCCCGTGAACGCCGCCGAGACCTTCGCGCGCCGCGCCGCAGCGAAGCTCGCCTGCTCGCGGGCGGAGGGCAGGGCCTCGTCGCGCTCGGCCCAGCCGCTGCCGATGTAGCGCTTGAACCCCTCCGATCCGGGCGTCGTCGAGCGGTTGGCATTGCGGTCCTCGTCCTCCGACGTCGGGCGTGCGGTCGTCGTGCTCGTGTCGGTGTTCGCCATGCCGTCCATTCTGGCACCGGTGGCCGAGCGGATGCCGCGAGCCGAGGTCACTCCGCAGGGCGCAGCGTCGCCACTACGGGTCGGTGGTCGCTGCCCGACCCGTCGACCTCGCCGATCACGCGGAAGGCGTCGACCTGCCAGCCGGGCGTCGCCATGACGTGGTCGATCGGGCTGCCGAGGAGTTTCGGCAGGAACGTCGGCCAGGTACCGATCGCCCCGCCGCCAGCTGCGACTGCGGCATCCCGGCATCGTCCCAGATCTCCGCCGTCGACGCCGCGCCCCGCGAAGTGGTCGACGGTCGCGTTGAAGTCGCCGGCCATGATCACGTTCTCCCCGGCGCACTGCTCGGCGAGCCAGTCGAGGTCGCTGCGCCAGTTGCGCAGTTCCCACCGGATCGGAGCGACGGCGTGCACGGCGACGATGCGGGGGCCGTCGCCCTCGACGGGGTCGGCCACGATCGACGGCAGCGTGTTGGTGTTGCCGGGCGGTCCGGGTACGAGCGCCGAGGTGACGGTGTAGTCGCCGAGCCCCGGCGTGATGAGGATGGTCGTCGAGCGCGCCTTGGCCACGTCGTCGAAGGCGACCGTGTGCACCCACATGGGACTGCCGCCCACGCGCATCGCGATCGCGACCTCCTCGCCGAGCGGTCCGGTCGACTCGGGCAGCACGATCACGTCGGCGCCCTCGTCGAGCGCGAGCGTGGCGATGGTCGACGCGTCGGGCACCTCGCCGAGGGTGTTCCAGGACAGGACGGTGACGGATGCCTCGTCGGCCGCGGCATCCGTACCGCTCCCGCCGCGCGCGGCGAGGACCGCCAGGTTGCCCGCGGAGAAGAGTGCGAGCACGACGGCCATGGCGATGCCGAAGCGTCGCGTGGGGCGGGGGATCGTGAAGAGCAGGAAGCCTGCTGCGAACACGGCGCCGCCCAGGGCGGCGGCTCCGCGCAGGGCGACGACGTGCGCGGCGACCCACTGGTTCTGGAGTCCGAGCCCCTGCGGCCACACCAGCACGGCCGCGAGGACGGCGGTGCCGAGCACGACGATCCAGCCGAGGAAACGGAGCATTCAACCAACCCTAGGGGAGCACCCCGGGTCGTGGCCGCGGTGCTGCCGCCGATGCGCTGGGAGTCGGCGGTGAGGATGCCGCGACTAGCATGAAGGGATGTCCGAAACCCCCGTCGGCGCCGGGATCGCCGACCTGCACACGCACACGACGGTCTCGGACGGCACGGAGTCGCCCGCCCGCCTCATGCAGCAGGCCGCGGCCGCGGGGCTCTGGGGCATCGCCCTCACCGACCACGACTCGACGAGCGGATGGGCCGAGGCGGCGGCGGCCGTGTCAGAGACGGGTGTCGTGCTGATTCCCGGCATGGAGCTCTCGACGCGCGAGCAGTTCATGAGCGTGCACCTGCTCGGGTACCTCATCGACCCGCTCGACGAGGCCCTGCTCGCCGAGACCGCGCACATCCGCGAGTCACGCCTGACGCGTGCCGAGGAGATCGTGCGCCGGATCGGGCGCGACTACGCGCTCACCTGGGACGACGTGCTCGCGCAGACCACCGAGGGCGCCACCATCGGGCGGCCGCACATCGCCGACGCGCTCGTCGCCCGTGGGCACGTGTCGACCCGGTCGGCGGCGTTCGCCGGGATCCTCGATCCGGGGGCCGGGTACGCCCGGCCGCACTACGCGCCCGACCCGCTCATGGGCATCCAGCTCATCCGCGCGGCCGGCGGGGTGCCCGTGCTCGCGCACCCCGGCACCCGCGGCGCCGAACGTGTCATCCCACCCGCGCGACTGCGGCAGCTCGTCGACGCCGGCCTCTTCGGGCTCGAGATCGACCACCCCGAGAACCGCGAGGACGCGAAGCCGCGGCTCCGAGCCCTCGCCCGCGAATTCGGACTCGCCGTCACGGGGTCGAGCGACTACCACGGTGCCGGCAAGCCGAACGTGCTGGGGGAGTGCCGCACCGCGGCCGACGTGGTCGAGCGCATCATCGCCGAAGGGCGCGGCTCGGCGCCGGTCAGGCCTTAGGGCTCACGCCGCGGGCGCGGCCGGAAGGCTCACGCCGCGGACGTTGTCCGGCAGCCTCACGCTGCGGGCGCGGCACCGCCGGTCGAACCGCCACGACGACGACGGCGACGGCGGGGTGCGGCATTGCCGTCGTGGTGCTCGTGCCCTTTGCCGTCGTGCGTTCCCGTGCCGGGCTCCTTCGTGACGGCTGTCGAATCGGCCGTCTCGTTCGCGGCGACCGATTCGCCGGTCGGCGTGCCGCCGCGCGTGCGCCGGCGTGAGCGCGAACGCGGTGCGCGGTCGGCGTCGGCCTCGGCACGGCCCTCACTGCGGCCGGCAACGCTCGAACGCGCCGGGGCGGCGGTGGCCGTGGGCTTCAGTCGTCCCTTCGTGCCGTGGGGGATGTCGAGATCGGAGTAGAGGTGCGGGCTCGACGAGTAGGTCTCGGTCGGCTCGGGCTGCCCGAATTCCAGCGCGCGGTTGATGAGCGCCCACTTGTGGAGGTCGTCCCAGTCGACGAACGTGACGGCGATGCCGGTCTTGCCCGCGCGGCCGGTCCGGCCGACGCGGTGCAGGTACGCCTTGTCGTCATCGGGGATGGTGTGGTTGATGACGTGCGTCACGTCGTCGACGTCGATGCCGCGGGCTGCGACATCCGTGGCGATGAGGACGTCCTTCTTGCCGGCCTTGAAGGCGGCCATGGCGCGTTCGCGCTGGTCCTGGTTGAGGTCGCCGTGCACCGCCGCGGCGTTGAAGCCGCGGTCGTTGAGCTCCTCGACGAGCTTCGCCGCCGCACGTTTCGTGCGCGTGAAGATGACGGTCTTGCCGCGGCCGTCGGCCTGCAGGATGCGCGCGATCACCTCGTCTTTGTCGAGCGAGTGCGCGCGGTAGACGAGGTGCTTGATGTTCGCCTGCGTGAGGCCCTCGTCGGGATCGGTCGCGCGGATGTGGATCGGGCGGGTCATGAAGCGGCGGGCCAGCGCGACGATCGGTCCGGGCATGGTGGCCGAGAACAGCATCGTGTGCCGGGTCGGCGGCGTCTGCGCCATGATCTTCTCGATGTCGGGGAGGAAGCCGAGGTCGAGCATCTTGTCAGCCTCGTCGAGCACCATCTCGCTGACGTTGCGGAGCGACAGCAGGCGCTGCGACGCGAGGTCGAGCAGGCGCCCGGGCGTGCCGACGACGATCTGCGCGCCCGCCTTGAGCTGCTCGATCTGGCCCTCGTACGCCTTGCCGCCGTAGATCGAGACGATCTGCGTCGGGCGGTTCGATGCCGCGATCTCGAGGTCCTCGGTCACCTGAACGCACAGTTCGCGCGTGGGCACGACGACGAGCACCTTGACGCCGTGCTCGGGGTCGTCGCCGAGGCGCTGGATGATCGGCAGGCCGAACCCGAAGGTCTTGCCCGTGCCGGTCTTGGCCTGGCCGATGATGTCCTGGCCCGAGAGGGCGAGGGGGATGGTCTGTTCCTGGATGGGGAAGGCATCGATGATGCCCTTCGCGGCGAGCGCGTCGACGATGTCGGACGCGACCCCGAGGTCACTGAAAGTAGTCAAAGTTCTGCCTGTCGAATGTCGCTGATGAGGGTGCGCCTCGTCTCGACTCCAGGCGCACGGCCGCGGATCCATCGTCCGCATGCCCTGCCAGCCTATCCGAGACTCCCTGAGAGCCTCCGATAGGCTTGCCCAGTGGTGTTCCGGACGAATCGACGCGGCTCGCGTCCCGAGACGCCGCGACTGCGCCCGCGCGTCGCCCCGACCGAGCTGGCGCGCGTCGACTTCCACGAACTCGTGCCCGAGCAGGTGCCGTTCCTCGGGCAGGCGGCCTACATCCAGCTCGAGTTCTTCGAGGGACTCGCGAAGGCCGTGGCGACCGCACCGACCCTGCCGTCGAAGGAGGGGCTGAGCGCCGCCGCGGGCGTCGCCCTGCGCAAGCACCACGCGCTCATCGCCGAGATCCGCCGGCTCGAGGTGGAGCCCGACGACGTCATGGCGCCGTTCGCGCCCGCCACCGACCGCTTCCGCCAGGCGACGGCGGGGGCGGACTGGTACGAGCTGCTCCTCGGCATCCACCTCACCGCTGGCATGCTCGACTCGTTCTTCTCACGCCTCGCCGAGGGCCTCCCGGCCGACCTCGGGGCTCGCGTGCGCGCCATCCTCGATGAGGAGGGCGCCGCGGTCGTGCTCGAATCCGAACTGCGCAACGCGATCCACGGCGAGCCCGGGCTGGCCGACCGGCTCGCCCTCTGGGGGCGCAGCCTCGTGGGTGACACCCTGCTCATCGCCAGGTCGGCGCTCAGGGCGTCGGATGCCTCGGCGCGGGCCGGCGAGCAGGTGGAGCCCGTGTTCACCGACCTCATCGCCGACCACACGCGTCGCATGGACGCGCTCGGCCTCACGGCGTGACTGGGGTCGGGCCGGTCGAGCCGGGTTGAGCCCGGTCAGGCCCGGCGGGCTGACGCTCCGGGGCGTGCGAGACGCTCGAAGAGCGCCTCGTCACCGCGCTCGCGGCGCGGCCCGATGAGGAGCACGGCCACCACGGATGCCACGGCCGCCGCGGCGAGCGAGGCGACCCAGATCCAGCCGCCATCCCATGGCCAGCCGAGCCACGTCAGCCCGACCCACACGACGGCGGCGACGCCCGTGCCGATCGCCGGCACGACGGCGCTGCCGTAGGTGTGTCGTCGGGGGAGCGAGTAGCGTGCGGCGAGGCCGAGGATGGCCCCGCCGAGCGCGACGAACAGGAGTTCCATCGTCAGGCGACGAACCCGACGCGGCGCGATTCCTCCGAGCCGATCTCGACGTACGCGAGGGCCGCCGAGGGCACCACGTACACGGCGCCCTTGCTGTCGGAGAGCTTCAGGTGCGCCGACTGCCCGGCGAGCGCCGCTGCGACGGCCTGCTCCACCTCCGCCGCCGACTGCGAGGTCTCGAATCCGAGTTCACGGGGGGAGTTCTGGATGCCGATGCGAACGTCCACTGTGCGCCTTTCTGCTTGTGACCAAAACACTACGTCACGGGCCGCGCCGGGCCGCACCCGTTCACTGTCGGCGGAACGGGTTACCGTTCAGGCATGCCCGCCATCGCGACCCTCCCGAACCCCGTCGCGATCCTCGCCGACGACGAGCACGCGGCGGTCTTCGGCGCCCCCGGAACGGGCAAGACGAGGCTCGTGGTCGAGCTCGTCGCCGACCGAGTCGAGCGCCGCGGATACGACAGCGATGAAGTGCTCGTGCTCTCGGCGACGCGGGCGTCGGCCACGGCACTGCGCGACGAGCTCGCGGTGCGCCTCGGCGTCACGACCCGCGGGCCGCTCGCCCGAACGGCCAACTCCATCGCGTTCCAGCTCGTCCGAGCGGCGACCGGCGCGCCGGTGACGCTGCTCACGGGCGCCGAGCACGACCAGATCGTCGGCGACCTGCTCGAGGGCGGCATCCGCGACGGGTTCGGCCCGGCCTGGCCCGATCCGCTCGGCCCCGAGGTGCGCGAGTTGCGCGGCTTCCGGTCGGAGCTTCGCGACCTCATGATGCGCGCGGTCGAGCACGGTGTCGACGCGGCGGCGCTCGCCGAGCTCGGCGAACGCGCCGGGCGGCCCGAGTGGGTCGCGGCGGCGGCCTTCCTCGGGGAGTACGCCGACGTGAAGGAGCAGGTTCGCCCGAACCAGTTCGACTCGGCCGAGCTGGGCGCGTTCGCCGCCGCGATCGTGCGTCGCAGCACGACGGATGTCGCGGCATCCGCTGCGCTCGGCGACCTCGCCCGGCTGCGTCTGATCGTGGTCGACGACGCCCAGGAGGCCACCGAGGCCGCCGCCGCCATGCTCGGTGCGTTCGCCGCACGGGGCGTCGCCGTGGTCGCGTTCGGCGATCCCGACGTGGCGAGCAACGGGTTCCGCGGTGGCCGGCCCGAGCTCCTCGGCTCCCTCACGACCGTGCTCGACGGCGCCCCCGTGCGACGCATCGATCTCGCGCGTGTGCAACGCGGCCGTGTGGGGATCCGGGAGGTCGTGCGCTCGGTCACGTCGCACATCGGTGCGGCGCTCGGCGGCACGCATCGCCAGGCGGCCTTCGGCGAGCACGACCCGGCCGACGATGCCGATCCGCTGGCCCCGGTGCTCGGCATCGAGGCGCCCTCGCACGCGGCCGAGTGCCAGTCCGTCGCGGCGCTCCTGCGCGAGCGCCACCTGCTCGACGGGGTGCCGTGGTCGTCGATGGCGGTCGTGCTGCGCTCCGGCGCCGACGTGCCCGGGTTCGAGCGGGGCCTGGCGCTCGCCGACGTGCCCACCGCCGGCGATGCTGCCCGCACGGCACTGCGCGATGCACCGGCGGCCGCTGCACTGCTGGCCGCCGCTTCGCTCGCGCTCGATCGCGAGCCGCTCACTTCCGAGCGGGCGATCGAGGTGCTCACCGGCCCGCTCGGGCGGCTCGACGGCGTCGGCCTCCGCCGACTCCGCCTGGCGCTCCGGCACGAGGAGCTCGCGAGCGGCGGCTCCCGCTCGGGCGACGAACTGCTCGTCGACGTGCTCTCCGCGCCGGGCGGCTTCGAGACCATCGATGCCGCGCCGGGTCGTCGCGCCGCACGCATCGCGAAGCTCCTCGCCGCCGCTCGAGGCGTCGCTGCCGACGGCGGCACCATCGAGGAGGTGCTCTGGTCGCTGTGGGAGGGGAGCGGGCTCGCGACCGAGTGGGGCGCGCAGGCGCGCGGCACGGGCGTGCTCGCGGAGGAGGCGAACCGTTCGCTCGACGCAGCGGTCGCGCTGTTCGCCGCGGCCACGCGCTTCGTCGAGCGCGAGCCCGAGGCCCCGGCCGGCAGGTTCGTCGACGACGTGCTCTCGAACGAGCTCCCCGAAGACTCGTTGGCGCCGCAGCGCAGTGCCGAGACGGTGGTCGTGACCACGCCCCCGGCCCTGATCGGCCGTGAGTTCGACGTCGTCGTCGTGGCGGGCCTGCAAGACGGCGTGTGGCCGAACCTCCGGCCCCGCGGCACGCTGCTCCACGCCGTGCTCCTGCCGCGGGTCGTCGCCGCGGCGCGCTCCGGTGCGCCGCTGCCTGGGCCCGAGAACGCGGCCGAATCGCGCGCATCGGTGCGTGGCGACGAGTTGCGGCTGTTCGCGCTCGCCGCCTCCCGCGCGAGGCGCCAGCTGGTGCTGAGCTGCACCGCCAACGACGACGAGCAGCCGTCGATGCTCATGGGCTATGCCACCGAACGGGTTCGGCCACGGCGCAGGCCACTGCACCTGCGCGGCATGGTGGGGGCGCTCCGGCGCGAGGCCGTCGGCACGGCCGATCCCGAGGCCGCGGCCGCGCTCGCACTGCTCGCCGAGGAGGGCGTCGCGGGCGCGCACCCCGACGACTGGTACGGGCTCGCGGAGCCGTCGACCACCGCGCCACTCGTCGACCTCGACGACCCCGAGGCGTTCGTCGCGGTGTCGCCCTCGCAGATCGACCGCGCCGAGGAGTCGCCGCTCGGATGGTTCATCGACCACGTCGCCTCGCCGCCGTCGGGGCTCGCCGCATCGATCGGCACCATCGTGCACGCCGTGGTCGAGGAGGCCGGAGCCCGCGACGACGGCGACACGAGCGTCGAGACGCTCTGGGCGGCCGTCGAGGCGCGGTGGCGCGACCTCCGCTTCGAAGCGGGCTGGGTCGCCGAACGCGAGAAGCGCGGCGCACGGCGCATGACCGAGGGTGCGGCCGACTACCTCGCGACGTTCGCCGACGACGGCAAGGTGCTGCTCGGCGCCGAGGGCCGGTTCACGCTCATCGTCGACCGGGTGCGCATCACGGGCACCATCGACCGCGTCGAGGCATCCGCCGATGGCACCACCGTGATCGTCGACCTGAAGACCGGCCGCACGCCGCCGACGGTCGAGCAGGCGGCGCGGCATCCGCAGCTCGCGGCGTACCAGCTCGCCGCCCGCGCCGGCGAGGTGCCGAACGCCGGCGTCATCGGCGGCGCGAAGCTCGTCTACCTCGCACGCCCCGCACGCGGGGTCGGCTACACCGAACGCGTGCAGCAGCCGTTCGACGACGAGGCCGAGACGGCGTTCCGCGAGCGACTGGCGGCGGTCGGCGGGATCATGGCCGGCAGCACGTTCGAGGGGCCCGGCGAGCTCGGCTTCCGGTCGCGTTTCGGCGCCTGGCAGTACCGCGTGCACCTCGTTCCGGCGGTGTCGGCATGACCGGCGGCGTCGACCTGAGCGGGGGCGGCACGAACGTGGGTCGTCGGCCGTCGATCAGCGCGGCGGCGATCGCCACGCGACTGGGCCTGCACCAGCCCACCGACGAACAGCGCGCCGTCATCGAGGCCGACCCGCACGGCGCGAGCATCGTCGTCGCGGGCGCGGGCAGCGGCAAGACCGAGACGATGGCCAACCGCGTGGTGTGGCTGCTCGCCAACGGCCACGTCGCCGTGCCCGAGGTGCTCGGCCTCACGTTCACACGCAAGGCCGCCGGCGAGCTCGCCGACCGGGTGCGTGAACGCGTCGGGCAACTCGTCGCCGAGGGCATCGCCGAGGTCGAGCTCGATCCGCTCGAGGCGGCGGCCGTCAGCACCTACAACGCCTTCGCGAGCACCATCTACCGCGAGCACGCGATGCTCATCGGGCGCGAGCCCGACGCGTCGGTGCTCGGCGAGGCATCCGCGTGGCTCCTCGCCCGTTCGGTGGCGAGCGCGTCGGCCGACCCGCGGCTCGTGGAGCTCGACGCCTCGCTCGACCGCGTCACGGGCGCGGTGCTCGCGCTCAGCCGCGCGCTCGCCGAGAACGTCGCCGACAGCCGCGATGTCCGTGCCTTCGCGCGCGACTTCCTCGCGATGGAGGGCCTGCCGATCGAGGCGCCGCGCAAGCGCACCGACTTCCAGACCTTCACCGATGCACTCGGCGTGGTCGCCGCGCTGCCGCCCCTCCTCGATCTCGCCGACGCCTACGCGGCGGCCAAGCGCGAGCGCGGCTACGTGGAGTTCTCCGATCAGGTGGCACTGGCCCTCGCGATCTGCGAGCGGCATCCAGAGGTCGTCGACGCGTACCGCGAGCGAGCACGCACCGTGCTCCTCGACGAGTACCAGGACACGAGCGTCGTGCAGACCCGACTGCTCTCGACGCTGTTCCGGGGGCACTCGGTCATGGCGGTCGGCGACCCCGACCAGTCGATCTACGGATGGCGCGGCGCGAGCGCCGCCAACCTCGCTCGCTTCGCGAACGACTTCGCCCCCGAGGGCGTCTGCGGCGTGTACGACCTCTCCACGAGCTGGCGCAATCCACGCATCGTGCTCGACGCGGCCAACACGCTCATCGGGCCGCTCGACGCCGGCATCCCGAAGGCGCCGCTCGTGGCCTCGCCGTTCGCCGGGCCGGGTCGGCTCGAGGTGGCGTGGGCTGAGACCATCGAGGAGGAGGCCGACCTCGTGGCGCGCTGGTTCGCCGAACGCCTCGGGCGGGCTCGACCGGGCGTGGCCCCGAGCGGGGCGCTGCTCTGTCGCACGTTCGCGAACGTGGGCGTCTTCACCGATGCGCTGCGCGCGCGGGGTGTGCCGGTGCACGTGCTCGGGCTCGCGGGGCTGCTCGACCAGCCCGTCATCGCCGATCTCGTGTGCGTGCTGCGTGTGCTGCACGATCCCACCGCCGGCTCCGAGCTCGTGCGCGTGCTCGGCGGGGCACGGTGGCGGATCGGTCCCGCCGACCTCGCCGCGCTGCACGATCTCGCCCGCTGGCTCGCCGACCGCGACCTCGCGAGCCATCGCCTCGACGACGAGGTACGCAATGGGCTCAGGGCCTCGATCGCACCCGACGAGTCGCCCTCGATCGTCGACGCGCTCGACTTCCTGCTCACCGCGCCCGACGAGCACCGCGCGCTTCGCGGCTTCAGCGAGACGGGGCTCGGCCGCATGCGCCGCGCCGGCGCACAGCTCCAATCGCTGCGGCGTCGCGCCGGCCTCGGGCTCGTCGACTTCGTGCACCTCGTGGTGCAGGAGCTCATGCTCGACATCGAGGTCGCGGCGAACGCGTCGCAGCCCCTCGGAGCACCGAGCCTCGAGGCGTTCGACGAGTTGCTGGCGAGCTTCGCCGACGTGGCGGAGCATCCCACGCTCGGTGCGTTCCTCGGCTGGCTCACCGAGGCCGAGCAACGCGACCGGCTCGCACCCCGGCAGGACGAGCCCGAACCGGGTGCCGTGCAGGTGCTTTCCATCCACGGGTCGAAAGGCCTCGAGTGGGATCTGGTGGCGATTCCCCGCATGGTCGACGAGGAGCTCCCGTCGAAGCCGCGCACCACGAAGGGATGGCTCGCGTTCGGCGAGCTGCCGTTCGACTTCAAGGGCGACCGCGACGAGCTGCCCGAGCTGCAGTGGCGGGGCGTGCAGAGCCAGTCCGAATTCGACGTCGCGGTCAGGGCGTTCGCCGACGAGAACCGCGATCGGCACGCGGAGGAGGAGCGGCGGCTCGCCTACGTCGCACTCACGCGCACCCGCGACGAGCTGCTGCTCACCGGCTCGTGGTGGTCGACCCAGAAGTCATCGCGCGAGCCGAGTCCCTTCCTCCGTGAACTCGGTGTCGCCCGTGTCATCGATCCGGTGGCGCTGCCGATGGCCCCCGCAGCCGACGAGAACCCCCGCGAGGGTGCGACGACGCGCCAGCAGTGGCCCCTCGACCCGCTCGGCGCGCGACGCGACCGGGTGCACGGCGCGGCCGACGCCGTGCGCGGCGCCGCCGAGGGACCGAGCGGCGCGGGCATCGGGCCCCGGCTCGCCGACGAGCTCAGGCTGCTCCTCGAAGACCGGCGGCGCCGGTTCGAGGGCGCCGGTGCGGCGCAGATCCCCGCCCGCGTGCCCGCCTCCCGGTTCAAGGACTACGTCGACGACCCGGCGGCCGTCGCCGAACAGCTTCGCCGGCCGATGCCGCAGCGTCCATACCGCGCCACCCGCATCGGCACGCTCTTCCACGCCTGGGTCGAGCATCGATCCACGGGTCTGGGCGACGCCGCCGCGATCGACGACGGCTGGGCCGCCATCGCCGACGACGCCGAACAGCAGGGTTCCCAGCTCACGGATGCCGCGCCCGAGCGCCTGCGCGCCCTGCAGGCCACGTTCGAGGCCTCCGAGTGGGGCGGGCGTCGGCCCATCGCGGTCGAGCTGGAGCTGCACCTGCCCATCGACGGGCACGTGTTCGTCTGCAAGCTCGACGCGGTGTACGAGGTGCCGGCGGGCGGGGAGCTCGCGGCACGGGGCATCCGGTACCAGGTCGTCGACTGGAAGACGGGCGCCGCACCGCGCGACGCGCACGACCTCGAGCTCAAGCAGACGCAGCTGGCCCTCTATCGCCTGGCGTACGCGACGTGGGCCGGTGTCGCGCCCGAGGAGATCGACGCCGTGTTCTACTTCGTCGAGGAGGACCGGGTCATCCGACCCGATCGCCTCTACGACGAGGCGGCGTTGCGCCGCTCCTGGGCATCGGTTGCACGACCTGCGGCGGCGGCGGATGCCGCGTCGGTGCCGTCGGTGTCCGCGTCGTCGTGAGGGCGAGGCGGCTCGGGCGGCGCCGCGTCGCCCCAGTCGCTGAGGTCGAGCGGGATCGGCGCCGTGGCATTCATCGCCGCCATCGGCCGCTCACCGGCCTCGCGGCGTTCGAGCTCCGAGAAGTCGTAGCTGTCGGTGAGCAGGGTCGCGCCGCCGTCGCGCGGCTCGTGGTCGCGGGGGGTGTCGTCGAGCATCCGCTCCACTTCGCCGACGGCGAGGATGGGCCCCGTGTCGGGTGAGAGGGGTTCGCTCGAGTGGTCGTGCACCCGCTCGACGAGGCCGTCGAGGAGCGACACCGCGTCGTCGATGATCGCGGCGTCGCGCCGCTCCACGCCGTGCAGGAGCCACCGGGCGAGCTCGAGCTCGCCGTAGAGCAGGGCGCGCTGCGGCAGATGGGCGTCTGCCACGCCGGCCCGACCCCGGGTGTAGGCCTCCAGGGCGAACTCGGCCGCCACCCCGCGCGAGTTGAGCAACCAGTGCAGGTCGCGCGCCGGGTCGCCGACCGACAGCGCGCCCCAGCCGACGATCGCCGTGACGATGTCGCCGTCGACGAGGATCGAATCCGCGGTGAGCGAGCCGTTGATGACGGTTGGCCGGAACCGCCAGAGGGTCGCGTCGTCGGTGGCCTGCTCCCAGCGGCGCAGGATCGCCGCGGGCAGGTGACCGGTGTCGGCCGCACGGCCGACGAGCTCGACGACGGCGTCGTGCGCCTCGTCGGCGGTCTCGCGGGGGAGTCCGGCGTCGCTGATGAAGCCGCCGGGCAGCGTGTGGATCGCGGCGACGGCGGTGCCCACCGCCCACGCCAGGGACTCGTGCTCGGTGAGCTCGTCGGCGGTCAGCACCACGCCCGGCAGGAACTCCGTGACGATGGCGCGAGTACCGTCGATGGGCGCCTGGCCGACGAAGGACGGCACCCGGAAGGGCAGGAGCGAGCGGATGCCGGGCGTGAGCGCACGAATGGCGACGAGGTCGGCGGACTGCTCGCTCTCGGCGCTCTGCGAGCGCGGCGCACGGATGACGAGATGCCGGCCGTCGGCCGCCGTGAGTTCGACGCTGTCGTACCCGCCGTTGCTCCGGCGCGTGTGCGTACGGGCCCCGCGCACCTCGAGGCCGGGCACCGCCGCCGTGGCCAACGCGGCTAGAGTGAGAGGGGGTCTGGCCATGGCCACAGCTTAAGCAGGTGAGTCCGCCTCCCGGGCGACCGCCACGCCTTCACGCCGACTCCGCTCCGAACGTGCAGAGAGGTGTCCAGTGCGCGAAACGTCCGCTCCGCCGCTCGCGCGCGCGGCCATCGACCGCGACGGGGAGGCTCGCGCCGACGACGAGTTCGCCGCGCACTTCGACGCAGACCCGGCCGCACGGGTCATCGCGCTGCACCGCGGGCGAGTGCTCCTCGCCGAGCGGGTCGAAGGCTCGGCACCGGTGCTCGACTTCCGTCGGCCGGCCGACCTGCCCGAGCCCGCCCTGCGCTGCTACCTCGGGCGGACGATCACCGACGACGGCGTGCCCGCCCGCACGCCGATCGAGGTTCGGGTCTTCGACGCGGATGCCGCGTCCCGCATCGAGCCCGAGGAGGCGCGGTGGGCGAGCCTCCGCGCGGCGGCGCCCGTGCTCGGCGACCGCGACGCCGGGCTCTTCACCGAGGCCGTCGCCCTCGCGAACTGGCATGAGGCGAGTCCGTACTGCCCACGCTGCGGGTCGTCGACGACCGTGATCCAGGCGGGCTGGGCCCGCAAGTGCGACCGCGACGGCACCCTGCTCTTCCCCCGAACCGACCCCGCCGTGATCGTGCTCGTGACCGACGACGCCGACCGCGTGCTGCTCGGGTCGAACGCCCTCTGGGAGCAGAACCGCTTCTCGCTCCTCGCCGGGTTCGTCGAACCGGGGGAGTCGCTCGAGGCGGCCGTCGTGCGCGAGATCGGCGAGGAGGCCGGGCTCGTCGTCGACCGGGTGGAGTACGCGGCGTCCCAGCCGTGGCCGCTCCCCGCGAGCCTCATGATCGGCTTCACCGCGCGGGCGGCCACGACTGCCGCGGCGGCCGGTGCGAAGCCCGACGGCGTCGAGATCCTCGAGCTGCGCTGGTTCACGCGTGAGGAGCTCTCGGGAGCGAATCCCGACATCGGGCTCCCGGGCGACACCTCGATCGCACGATGGATGCTCGAGCGCTGGTACGGCGGCCCCATCGACGAGGGGATTCCGTGGATCACGTCGTGATCGCGGCATCCGACGATCCCCTCCTCGGCGCCCTCGACGACGACCAGCGGGTGGTGGCCGAGGCGCTGCTCGGCCCGGTGTGCGTGCTCGCCGGCGCGGGCACCGGCAAGACCCGCGCCATCACGCATCGCATCGCGTACGGCGTCGCCTCGGGCGCGTACGACCCGGCACGCGTCATGGCGCTCACCTTCACGGCGCGCGCGGCGGCCGAGCTGCGGGCCCGGCTCCGGATGCTCGGAGCAGGTGGCGTGCAGGCGCGGACGTTCCACGCGGCCGCGCTCGCGCAGCTCAACCACTTCTGGCCGCTGGTGGTGGGCGGCAACGCGCCCCGCGTGCTGGAGTACAAGGGACGTGTGCTCGGCGAGGCCGCCGAGCGGCTGAAGCTCCGCGTCGACGTGGCGACGCTGCGCGACGTCGCCGCCGAGATCGAGTGGCGCAAGGTCAGCGCGCTCGGCATGGAGGACTACGAACGACGGCTCGCCGGCCGGGGCGCGCCGGGCTCGCTCACGCCCGACCAGATGCGCGCCCTCGTCGCGGGCTACGAGCAGTTGAAGGACGAGCGGCGCATGCTCGACTTCGAGGACGTGCTGCTCGCGACCGCCGGCATGATCGAGTCGGAACCCTCGGTGGCCATGCACGTTCGCGAGAGCTACCGGCACTTCGTCGTCGACGAATACCAGGATGTCTCGCCGGCGCAGCAGCAGCTCCTCGACCTCTGGCTCGGCGGGCGCCGAGACCTCTGCGTGGTCGGCGACGCCAGCCAGACCATCTACTCCTTCGCGGGCGCCACCCCCGACTACCTCCTCGACTTCGAGCGGCGCTTCGAGGAGGCGACCGTCGTGCGGCTCGAGCGCAACTACCGGTCGACCCCCGCGATCATCGGCGTGGCGAACCGGCTGATGCGCGGCCGACCCGGTGCCCTGCAGCTCGTCGCGGTCGCGGTCGCGGGGCGCTCGGTCGGATCGACGGATGCCGCCGCGGCATCCGCCATCGAACCCGACGTGGTGTCGTACGCCGACGACCTCGCCGAGGCCAGGGGCGTGGCCACCCGCATCCGCGAGCGCGTCGATGCGGGCGTGCCGCCCGAGACCATCGCGGTGCTGATGCGCGTGAACTCGCAGACCGCGATCCTCGAGAAGGCGCTCGACGAGGTGGGCGTGAGCTCGCGGGTGCGCGGCGGGGTGCGCTTCTTCGACCGTCCCGAGGTGCGCGAGGCGGTGCACTCGCTCCGGGCGGCGGCGCTCACCATCGCGGGGGAGCCGCTCTTCAAATCGGTGAGCGACGTGCTGCGTTCGCTCGGCTGGACGGTGCAGCCGCCCGACGGTCCGGGCGCTGTGCGAGCACGGTGGGAATCACTCAACGCGATCGCCCGCCTGGTCGACGATGCGCCGAAGGGCACGACGTTCCGCCAGTTCGCCGACGACCTGCGCGCTCGCGCCGAGGCGCAGCACGAGCCGACCGTCTCGGCCGTGACGCTCGCCACGCTCCACTCCGCGAAGGGCCTCGAGTGGGACGAGGTGTTCATCGTCGGCCTCACCGAGGGCATGCTGCCGATCTCGTACGCGAAGGGCTTCGACGCCATCGACGAGGAGCGGCGCCTGCTCTACGTCGGCATCACGCGGGCACGGCGCCGGCTCTCGCTGAGCTGGCCTCGTGGGGGTGGCGGGCAGCGAGGCGAGCGGGAGCCGTCGCGGTTCCTGCAGGAACTCGACACCCGCAATCGGGATGCGGCTCGTGGTGTCGGCGCATCGGGAGGGCGCCCGGTCGCCCCAACGTGAGCGACGCGGCCGAGAGCCCCGTCAGGCCGTGGGCGAGTCGGTCATCGACGACCGCCGCGGCCAGTGCGCTCGCGTCGAGCTCGGCACGCGGCGTTCGGCTGGCCGCCGGCCTTCCCGCCAGCTGTGCGGCGATGGCCGGCCAGGCGGCGTCGGCATCGCGCCGGGTGAGGTCGAGGCACCGCAGGCATGGGCCCGATCCGGGTTCGACGAGCGGACCGACCCTGACGCCGGTGTCGTCGAAGACGATGGCCAGGTGCGGCACATCGCGGCGGAGGAGCGGCAGGTAGTGCGCCGGCCGGATGACCCAGGGCGCGGCGAGCACCGCGAGGGTGGCGTCGTCGAGGCCGTCGCGCGCGTCGGTCACGTCGTAGCCGAGCGCGCTCAGGCTCGATGCCAGACGACTGCCCACGAGCCCGTCGGCGTGGAGCGCGACGATGGGCGGAGCACCTCGGGGTGCGGTGCCCGCGGCCTCGTGGACGGGCTCGAGGTCGGGGGCACGCTCGGCGGCCTGGCCAGCCTCGGGAAGGAACGCCGGAGCCAGCGCCCTGAGGAGACGGTGCACCTGCTCGGGGGCGGCCCCGAGGCCCGTGCCCATGGTGAGCAGGGTCGACGTGCTCACCCCGTGGCGCAGTGCGGTGATGAGGTTGGCCTCGACGTCGCCGGCGTCGGAGAGGATGACCGGTGCCCTCGACGCACCGAGCTGCAGGTCGGTCGGCGAGCGCCACACGAGGGGCAGGAGTGGATCGATCCGCGGTGCCATGCCGGGAGCATGCCCGAGATGACGCTGCGCGCGCGGCATCCGTCCACAGGGGAAGGGCCGGCCGGAGCGGGTCCGGCCCGCGCGGGGCCGCTCCCCGCGACTCAGCTCTTCGGTTCCTCGCCGTCTTCGCCGGGCGCTGCCGGCGTCTCGCCGCGAAGCAGCTGTTCGAGTGCCGCATCGAACTCGTCGTCGGCGTCGGACTCGGCGGTGCGGGTGCCCGTGAGTCGAGCGACGAGCGCGCTCGGGTCGTCGAGATCGGCGGCCGTCGGCAGCAGGTCGGGGTGCGCCCAGAGAGCGTCGCGGCCCTCGACGCCCACGGCCTCGGTGACGGCCCGCCACATCGCCGTGGCCTCGCGCATCCGGCGGGGTCGGAGCTCGAGGCCCACCAGCGTGGCGAACGCCGACTCGGCGGGGCCGCCCGACGCGCGGCGGCGGCGGATCGACTCGGCGATGGCGTCGGAGCGCGGCAGGCGCTCCGTGGCATCCGCCGTGACCGCGTCGACCCAGCCCTCGACGAGCGCGAGCATCGTCTCGAGGCGAGCGAGCGCGCCCTGCTGGGCCTCGCTCTTCGGGCGGATGAGCGCACCGTTCACCACCGCGTTGCGGAGCTCCTCGGTGTTCGAGGGGTCGAAGCCCTCGGCGAGCTGTTCGAGTCGGTCGGTGTCGATGTCGATGCCGCGTGCGAAGTCGGTGATCGCGGTGATGAGGTGCAGGCGCAGCCAGCGTGCGTGGCGGAAGAGGCGGGCGTGTGCGATCTCGCGCACGGCCAGGTACAGCTCGACCTGGTCGAGTGGGATGTCGAGGCCTTCGCCGAACTCGGCGACGTTCTGCGGCACGAGCGCGGCGCGACCATCGTTCTGGAGTGGGATGCCGATGTCGCCGCCCGAGACGACCTCGGTCGCGAGCTGCCCGACGACCTGGCCGAGCTGCATCGCGAACAGCGCGCCGCCGATGCCGCGCATCATGCGGCTCGCGCCCTGGATCATGGGTCGCAGCTCCTCGGGCGCCTGCTCGCTCATCACCCGGGTCAGCGAGTCGGAGATGCTGAGCGCGACCGGCTCGGCGAGCTGGGTCCACACGGGCATCGTGGCGGTGACCCATGCGCGACGGGTGAGGAGCTCGGGGCTCTCGGGGAGCGCCGAGAAGTCGACCGTCTCGTCGAGCCACAGCGAGGCGACCTGCAGGGCCTGGCCGAGGCGCGCCCGGTCGTCGTCGCCGATCTGGCGCTGGCCGGATGACGCGCGCTCCTCGCCCTGGCGGAGCGCCACGTTCCAGTCGATGCCGTCGTCGCCCCGGTTCATCGCCTGCTGCAGCTGGCCGAACAGGGCGGCGATGCTCGCCGGATCGTTCGGCAGTCCGGCGGCACCGGCGAGCTGCGACGGATCGATGCCACCGGCCCCGGACAGGAGCTCGCGGAGCATCTCGCGGAACTCCTCCTCGGGGTTCCGGTCGCCAGGCTCGTCGTCCCGATCGGCCACGTGAGCCACCTCCAGTCGCGTTCCTTCAACCGTAGCCCCGGCTCAGGGTGCGGGTCTGGGAAATGGCCTAGGCTTGGCCTTCCGGGTGTCCGCCCTTCGCGAACAACGCCCGCCCTGGCGCTCGCGCACGGCGACTCCGTCGCCCGGAAGGAACGAATCACGGATGGCCCTCTTCGACGATGATGCGTCGACGCGCCCGCAGGGCCGCTCCCGGAAGGAGCGCATCGGGCGGGCCGCGATCGTCGTGGCCGCGGTGATCGCCCTGCTCTTCGCCCTGCTTCCCTCGCCGTACGTCATCGAGCAGCCCGGTCCCGTCTACGACACCCTCGGAGCCGCTGAGCGCGGCGACGAGGAGGTGCCGCTCATCGAGATTCCCGACGAGGAGACCTTCGAGACCGACGGCGAGCTCAACCTGCTCACGGTCACCGTGCTCGGTCGCCCGGGGCAGACGCCGAACTGGCTCGAGGTGCTCGGTGCCTGGTTCGATCGCACCCGCTCGGCGGTACCCGTGGAGGCGATCTTCCCGCCCGGCTTGAGCGACGAGGACCGGGACGCGCAGAACGAAGCCGCGATGGTCGACTCGCAGCAGGACGCCATCGCGGCCGCGCTCGTGGAGCTCGAGTACGAGTTCCCACGCGAGGTGACCGTCGCGGGAATCGTTGCGGACACTCCCGCCGACGGCGTGCTCGAGGAGGGCGACGTGATCAAGCGCGTGAACGGCGCCGCCGTGCACGCCGTCGACGAACTGCGCAACGCGCTGCGCGAGAACGGCACCGACGCTCCCGCCGAGCTGCGCGTGCTCCGCGACGGCGTCGAGGAGACGGTGTCGGTGACCCCGGTCGGGCGTGACGACACGGTCGTGATCGGGGTCGGCGTGCAGATGCGCTACGAGTTCCCGGTCGACATCACGTTGCAGCTCGACGACGTCGGCGGGCCGAGCGCCGGCATGATGTTCGCCCTCGGCATCGTCGACAAGCTCACCCCGGGGGCGATGACGGGCGGCGAGATCGTCGCGGGCACGGGCACCATCGACTCGGCCGGGCAGGTCGGGCCGATCGGCGGCATCCGTCAGAAGCTCTGGGGTGCCGAGGACGCGGGTGCCGAGTGGTTCCTCGCGCCCGAGTCGAACTGCGGCGAGGTGACCGGACATGTCCCCGACGGCATCACCGTCTTCGCCGTGTCGACCCTCGACGAGGCGCGCGACGTCGTCGAGGCGGTGGGCGAGGGTGCCGACACCTCCGCGTTCGCCTCCTGCCCCGTTTCGTGAGCAGCCGATTCCAAGCCTCGCGACCATAGGATGGAATCTCGATCCCCCCGCGACCGAACACGAGGCCGAGATTGTCAGCACAGCCGCAAGCACCGAGGATTCCGCGCCGACGCGCCCCCATCGCCGTCACGATCGGGGTACTGGCGGTGCTCGTCATCGCGTTCTTCGTCTTCGTCGGCCTCTACGCCGACGTGCTCTGGTACGACCAGCTGGGATTCCTCCCGGTCCTGACCACTGAGTGGATCGCCCGCGCGGTGCTCTTCGCGATCGGGTTCGTGGCGATGGCGGTGCCCGTCTGGGCATCCATCCAGCTGGCGTACCGCACCAGGCCCGTCTACGCCAAGCTGAACTCGCAGCTCGACCGCTACCAGGAGGTGTTCGAGCCGCTGCGCCGCCTCGCCATGTACGGCGTGCCCGTCCTGCTCGGCGTCTTCGCGGGCGTCTCGACGTCGAGTCGTTGGGAGCTCTCGCTCACCTGGCTGAACCGCACGCCGTTCGGCACGACCGACCCGCAGTTCGGGTTCGATGTCGGCTTCTTCGTCTTCGAGCTGCCGTTCTACCGCTCGATCGTCGGGTTCGCCTCGGCCGTGGTGCTGCTCTCGCTCCTGCTCGTCATCGCCACCGCCTATCTCTACGGCTCGATCCGGGTGAGTGGCCGCGAGGTCGTCATCTCGAAGTCGGCGCGTGTGCAGATCGCCATCACGACGGGCGTGTACCTGCTGCTGCAGGCGGTCAGCATCTGGCTCGACCAGTACGCCACCGTCTCCGAGGCCGGGCCGATCATCACCGGTGCGGCATACACCGACGTCAACGCCGTGATCCCCGGTCGCGGCATCCTCGCGGCCATCGCCGCCGTGGTCGCGGTGCTCTTCTTCATCACGGCGGCCATCGGCCGGTGGCGGCTGCCGCTCATCGGTACCGCACTGCTCGTGGTGTCGAGCATCATCATCGGGTCGTTGTATCCGTGGGTCGTGCAGCGGTTCCAGGTCGACCCGAGCGCCAAGACGCTCGAGGCGCCGTACATCGAGAAGGCCATCGACTCGACGCGCGAAGCGTACGACGTCGCCGGCCTCGAGCTCACCCCGTTCGAGGCGAAGACCGACGCAGAGCCCGGCGCGCTGCGGTCCGACGCCGAGACCACGGCGAACATCCGTCTCATGGACCCGCTGGTGATCAGCCCCGCGTTCCGGCAGCTCGAGCAGTTCCGCCAGTACTACCAGTTCCCCGAGGCGCTCGACGTCGACCGCTACGAGATCGACGGTGAGACGCGCGACACCGTCGTGGCCGTGCGCGATCTCGCACTCGACGGACTCGGCGACGCGCAGACCTGGTTCAACTCGCACATCGTCTACACCCACGGCTACGGCTTGGTTGCGGCGGCAGGCAACCAGCGGTCGGTCGACGGCCAGCCCGTGTTCCTGCAGTCGGGCATCCCGTCGTCGGGCGCGCTCGGCGAGTTCCAGCCGCGCGTGTACTTCGGCGAGGACTCGCCCGACTACTCGATCGTCGGCGCGCCCGAGGGCGAAGACCCGGTCGAGCTCGACTATCCGGCGGGCGGCGACAGCGAGCGGGAGACGCGCACCACGTTCGAGGGCGACGGTGGGCCGAGGCTCGACAACGTCTTCACGAAGCTCGCGTACGCGCTGAAGTTCCAGTCGGAACAGATCTTCCTCTCCGACGCCGTGAACAACGAGTCGCAGATCCTCTACGACCGCGACCCGATCGACCGAGTGCGCAAGGTCGCGCCGTACCTGACCCTCGACTCCGACACGTACCCCTCCGTCGTCGACGATCGGATCGTCTGGATCGTCGACGGCTACACGCTCACCGACCAGTACCCGTACTCCAACAAGGTGAGCATGAGCGAGGCGATCGCCGACAGCGAAGGCCTGCCGACCGCGCTCCCCTTCGATGAGGTCAACTACATCCGCAACTCGGTGAAGGCCACCGTCGACGCCTACGACGGCTCGGTCACGCTCTATGCGTGGGACGAGGAAGACCCGATCCTCCAGACCTGGCAGAAGGTCTTCCCCTCGACGCTCGAGCCCATGGAGGAGATGTCGGGCGAACTCCTCAGCCACGTGCGCTACCCGGCCGACCTGTTCAAGATGCAGCGCGCCGTGCTCGGGCGCTACCACGTGACCGACCCGGGATCCTTCTACTCCCGCGAGGACGCCTGGACGACGCCGAGGGAGCCGACGGCAGGAGCGAACGCGACGCTGTTGCAGCCGCCGTACTACCTCACGATGCAGATGCCCGGTCAGGAGGCTCCGTCGTACTCGCTCTACTCGACGTTCATCCCCGAGGCACGCGGCGAGCAGAGCCGCAACGTGCTCCGCGGGTACCTCGCGGTCAACTCCGACGCCGGCTCCACCGACGGCGAACGCGCGGAGGACTACGGCAAGCTCCGACTCCTCGCGCTGCCCGAAGACGACAACGTGCCCGGGCCCGGCCAGGTGCAGAATCAGTTCGACGGCGACCCGAGCATCTCGGCCCAGCTGAACATCCTGAAGCAGGGCCAGTCCGACGTGATCAACGGCAACCTGCTCACGGTGCCGGTGGGCGGCGGTCTGCTGTACGTGCAGCCCGTCTACGTCCGCTCGACCGGCAACACGAGCTACCCGCTGCTGCAGAAGGTGCTGGTGGCGTTCGGCGACCAGATCGCCTTCGAGGACACGCTCGACCTCGCCCTCGACGTGCTCTTCGGCGGCGACTCCGGTGCCGACGCCGGCGACAACGAGGTGGATCCCGACGCCGAGCCCACGACCCCGCCCGCCGACGGCGAGGGTGAGCCGACGACGCCGACGACGCCCGCCGAACCCAGCGATGAGATGCAGGCCCTCCTCAACGAGGCCAACCAGGTGCTGCAGGAGAAGCAGGCTGCACTCGCCGCGGGCGACTGGGCGGCCTACGGAGCCGCCGACGATCGGCTCGCCGAGATCATCTCGGAGCTGATCGCGCTCAGCGAAGCGGAGGCGGAAGCGGCGCAGTGAGCAGGGCCGCCGCGTGACCGATCCGATCGACCTTCGCGGCGGCCACTTCCTGAAGCCCGGCGGCCGGCTCTTCTTCGCCGACGGCCACCCTGCCGCATTGGTGTTCGATGGCGACGACGGACCCGGTGGCATGCCCACGTTCCAGTACGCGTACGCGAAGGCCGGGCCCGACGTGATCGAGGACGACTCCGACGACGCCGACCCCGAGGCGCGACTTCCGCATGCCCGCACGTGGGAGTGGATGCATCCGCTCGGCGAGGTCTTCGGCGCCCTGCGCGAGGCGGGCCTCGCGATCGACGAGTTCACCGAGCACTACGAGGTGCCGTGGCAGCCCTTCAGCGTGACCGAGCCGAAGGGCGACGGCATGTTCGGCTGGCCCGCCGAGCAGTGGCCGCCGCCGTCGTACGAGCTGGTCGCGTCGGCGCCAGCGTCGGCACCGGGCTCCTGAGCCTTCGGGGTCGCCCTCGATTGGACGAGTGATGAACCTCCTGCTAGTGTTATCTCTTGTGCCGCGGGGTGGAGCAGTTCGGTAGCTCGCTGGGCTCATAACCCAGAGGTCGTAGGTTCAAATCCTGCCCCCGCAACAGATGAAGGCCCGGAATCCTCGGATTCCGGGCCTTCGTGCTTTGCGGCGCGAGCCCTGTCGCGGGTCGATGCCGGCCTGCTCATCCCGGCCCGCGTCGGCCGACCACTCCCGCGAACAGGGCGTGCAGCAGCGGCGCCGCCGACGCCACCATCAGCACGTTGCCGAAGACCATGTCAGCGGGACGCAGCAGGATGCCGCCGATGAGCAGCCCGGCGAACAGGATCGCCGAGACGACCCGCCGCCCGGTGCGTTCGAGCCGCCGGAGACGCTGGTCGAGGCGCGGTGTCTCCACGGCGAGCTTGCCGTCGTCGATCCGGGTGACCAGGTCGTCGATGCGGCGCGGCAGGCGAGCCACGACGCCGGCGACGGAAACGGCCTCCTGCCCGAAGGCCCGGACCACGCCGCCACCCTCGTCGCGCAGCAGCCGAGCGGCATAGGGCTCGACGGCATTCCAGACGTTGAACTGGGGATCGAGGCCGCTGCACATCCCGGAGGTGAGCGACACCGCGCGGATGATGAGCAGGAAGTTCTCGGGGAGCTGGAACGGCAGCGAACGCATCGTGTCGCCGAACTCGATGGCGAACCCGCGGAGCTCGCGTTCGTCGATCTGTCGGAGCTCCGCGAATCCCATTCCGCCGAAGCGCGCGAACAGCTCGGTCATGGCCCGCTCGAGTTGTGCGGTGTCGGCGGACGGCAGCAGCACCCCGAGACCTTGGATGCTGTCGACGAGTTGCCGCCCGTTGCGTGCGGCGACCGCGATCAGGAACCGCTGCAGTCCCTGACGCAGGGCGTCGGGGACCTCGCCCATCATCCCGAAGTCGACGAATGTCAGGACCCAGCTGCGTCCGGCGGGGCCGGTACCGACCGGGACGGGCGTGACGAAGATGTTGCCGGGGTGCGGGTCTGCGTGGAAGAAGCCGTTCACGAACAGCTGGTCGAACATCACGGTCGCGAACTCCGCCGCGACCGCCGACGGGTCGATGCCGGCGGCGCGCAGCCCCACGAGGTCGTTGATCTTGATCGCGGTCACGTCCTGCAGGGTGAGCACGCGCCGCGTGGTTCGCTCCCACGCGATCTCGGGGACGCGAACGCGCTCGTCGTCGGCGAACGTCTCGGCGAATCGCTCGGCGTTCTGCGCCTCGTGCAGGTAGTCGATCTCCTCGAGGCTGGTCTGGGCGAACTCCTCGACCAGCTCGGGGAGGTCCACGTGGCCCGAGACGAGCTTCACCCGGTTCAACCATCCTGCGACCCGGCGCAGCGCAGCCAGGTCCACGGCGATGATCGCCTCGATCCCCGGCCGCTGCACTTTCACCACGACCTCCGCGAATCCGGTGTCGGTCGCCACCGCGGGCGCCAGGCGGGCGCGGTGGGCCTGGCCGAGGGATGCCGCCGCCAGGGGCGACGGATCGAAGAGGGAGTACGCGTGCTCCAACGGAACACCGAGCTCGGATTCGGCGAGGGCGCGGATGCCGGCGAACTCCTCCGGAGGAACCTCGTCCTGGAGTCCTTCGAGCTCCTTCGTGATCTCGGGCGGCAGCACGTCGAGTCGGGAGGACATGAACTGCCCGACCTTGATCATCAACCCGCCGCGCTCGACCGCGAGCGTGTGGAAGTTCCGCGCGATGCGCCGGAGCCGCGCCGGACGCCCGCGTGCGGCCATCCGTGACAACCCGATCCAGGGCAGGACGAGCTCGAACCACCAGGCCTGAGCCATGTACCGCAGCGCGAAGCGCATGAGCCGCCGGTAGCGGGCGCGCATGTGCCTGACGTCGGCCATCGAATCTCCTTGACGCCGACGTGCTCGCGGCACGCGGTCAGCCTTGGGCGAGGATCGAATACAGCCTACGTCGGGCCTCGTCGAGCACTGCGACCGCTTCCGTCACCTGCTCGGGCGATCCACTGCGTGCCACCTGGGCGGCGGCCTGGGCCAGCTGGGCGCCGGCCTTCGGAATCGCGGTCGCGCTCGTGGCATCCCGCTTGCCGGACATCTCCCAGGGAGCCGAACGGTCCTTCGACTGCTCGGTCTCCTCGCGCCCCGCGTCGGTCAGCGAGTACGTCTTCCTGCCGCCGGACTCTTCCGCCGTGATGAGCCCCTCGTCGGTCAGCATCTGCAGCGTCGGGTACACCGAGCCCGCGCTCGGCTTCCACGCGCCGTGGCTGCGCTCCTCGATCTCGCGGATGATCTGGTAGCCGTGCATCGGCCGCTCTGCCAGAAGCGCGAGTACGGCCGCGCGCACGTCACCTCTCCCCATGCGGGTGCCGACACGCTGCTCGAAGACATCCTTCAGCTGATCCATCGCCTCCCACAACCCGGCACCTGACCACCCTGCGCCGGGTCCGCGAGAATGCGACCCGAATGGATCCCCGGAGTACGAACCGTTCATGACGACCTCCCTGCGAACGTGGCCTCGTTCGGCCCTAACGATATATAACGATACATCGCTCACGTGCGCCGAGCCAGTGCTCGGTTCCCTGGCCGGGACCTTCGGCCCGTGGCGCCGAGCAGCCCAGCCGCATCATGGGGCCATGTCCACGAATCCGCGGCCGTCGTCGTCCACGTGGGCGACCGCTCGGCCGCGTGCGTCCGGCCGGCGGACCGGCTACGTCGCCGCGATCGTGGTGAACGTCGTGCTGTTCCTCCTGATCAACGCGTGGCCGACGTGGCGGGCACTGCCGTTCCTCACCGAGGCGACGCTCGAGCTCATCCCGCTCGTCGATCTCTCCCTGCTCGCCGGTGTCGTCGTCAACGTCTTCAACCTCGTGCTCGATCTCACCTGGGTCAAGGCTGTGGGAGAGGTCATCACCTCCGTGATCGCGCTGATCATGCTCGCGCGGTTCTGGGCCGTGTTCCCCTTCGCGTTCCCGGAGCCGGGCTTCGACTGGGCACTGCTCACGCGGGTGGTGCTCGGCGTCGCCATGGCAGGCTGCATCATCAGCGTGATCGTGCAGGTCGTGGTGCTCGTGCGACTCGGGGCACGGAGTCGCCCGGGGCGGCCGGAGCAGGCGCCGGACTGAGACGGGACCGGCCGCCTAGACGCCGGCGCCGTTGATGCGGAACGGCACGGTGACGATGTTGGAGGCGACACCGATCTCCTCGAGGTCGTGCTTGTCGATCACGCCGTCCTGGTTCGCGTCGGGCACCACCGCCGGTGCGTCGTCGAGGACGCCGTTGCCGTTCAGGTCGTCCACCACGGCCACGGTCAGCACGGTGTCGACGTCTTCGCCGGCGATCGCCGCGCCGACGAGCCAGGTGTCCCAGATCTCCGCCGCGACGCTGGAGCGGTCGGTGATCCCGGTGAGGTTGAACAGGTTGGCCAGGTTGGTGCCCGGTCCGGCGAAGCCCGGGCGAGTATCGTTCGTCGTCGACGTCAGCACCACGAGCCCCGGCACCCGGTCATCGGCGCCCGTCGAGAAGGTGCCGGGGAACGGGGCGACGTTGTTGTGCGTCGCGGGTCCGGTGAGCTGGAGCCCGGTGAAGCCCGCCGCGGCGAGCCCGTCACGGTACTCCAGTGAGAGGTCGACGAACCAACCGGCACCGTCGATTCCGGCATGGTCGCCGCGGCTGGGCGCCAGCACGTCCACCTTGACGGCGGTGTCGTTCGGATTCGCCTGGTCCTTCGCCGACGCGTCGGACGCGGACGCGGCCGAGGTCGAGGCGATGACGGCGACGGCGAGTGCTCCGGCGGCGACGGTGACGGTCGCAAGACGGGTCATGTTCTGCTTCACGGGATCTTCCTTCGGTCGGTGCGAGTACCACGTGGGGCGGTGATTCCCGTCCCTCCCCGTAAGACGAGGCCGACGGCGAATCGGTTCACGCGACGCGACCGGCGGCGGGCATAGGCTGTTCCGCATGGCCGACACGACCCCGACGGATGCCGGTTTCGCGATCGCCGTGGCACAGTTCGCGCCCGGCGCCGACGCCTCAGCCAACCTGGCCGAGATCGAACGTCTCGCCGCCCTCGCCGTCGGTCGCGGTGCGCGCCTGGTGGTCTTCCCCGAGTACTCGAGCTACTTCACGCCGACGCCCGACGAGTCGTGGAAGGTTGCCGCAGAGCCCGTCGGCGGCCGGTTCACGACGGCGCTCGCCGCGCTCGCCGACCGGCTCGACGCGCATCTCGTGGTCGGCATGATCGAACGGCTCGACGATGACGAGCCGCGCGTCGCGAACACGGTCGTGGCGGTGGCTCCCGGCGCCGGTGTCGTCGCCCGTTACCGCAAGCTGCACCTCTACGACGCGTTCGGGCAGCGCGAGTCGGAGTGGGTGGCGCCGGGCGAGATCGGCGCGCCCGAGGTCTTCGAGGCGGGCGGCATCCGCTTCGGCCTGCAGACCTGCTACGACGCGCGCTTCCCCGAGATGACCCGGCGCATCGTCGACGCCGGCGCCGACGTCGTGTGCATGCCCGCCGAGTGGGTGCGCGGCCCGCTGAAGGAGGCGCACTGGCGGGTGCTCACCACCGCCCGTGCGCTCGAGAACACCGTGTACGTCGCGGCGGCCGACCACGCCCCGCCGGTCGGGGCGGGCAACAGCATGATCGTCGATCCGATGGGCGTCGAGGCGGCCACGATCGGCGAGGCGACGGATGTCGCGGTCGCATGGGTCTCGCGTGAGCGCATCGAGCGGGTGCGACGGGTGAATCCGGCGCTGGAACTGCGCCGGTTCCGCGTCACCGAGCGCTGAGCGCGGCGAGCCGCGACGACGCCTCCTCGAG
The DNA here is from genome assembly GCF_040679595.1 of Agromyces sp. NPDC052230. Taxonomy (NCBI): domain Bacteria; kingdom Bacillati; phylum Actinomycetota; class Actinomycetes; order Micrococcales; family Microbacteriaceae; genus Agromyces; species Agromyces sp. NPDC052230. Next base: position 175,300 of record NZ_JBFAVC010000005.1, read on the forward strand.
CACGTCGCGGCGCTTGCAGAACGCGAACCGCACGAGGTTTCGGTACGCGTGGCGACGGTCGGGGTGCACGAACGCCGAGACGGGCACGCCGACGACGCCGGCCCGCTCGGGCAGCTCCCGGCAGAACACGGCACCGTCGTCGTAGCCCAGCGGGGCGGCGTCGGCGACGATGAAGTAGCCCGCGTCGGGCAGCGCGACGGTGAAGCCCGCCGCCTCGAGGCCGGTTGCCAGCACGTCGCGCTTCGCGCGCAGGGTGGCGGCGGCATCCGTGAACACCGCATCGGGCAGGCCCAACCCCAACGCGATCGCCGGCTGGAACGGAGCACCGTTCACGTACGTGAGGTATTGCTTCACGGCGAGCACGCTCGTGACGAGGTCGGCCGGTGCGGTGAGCCAGCCGATCTTCCAGCCGGTGGTGGCGAAGGTCTTGCCCCCCGACGAGATGGTGATGGTGCGCTCGCGCGCTCCGGGCCGCGTCGCGATCGGCCGGTGCGGCACGCCGAACGTGAGGTGCTCGTAGACCTCGTCGGTGACGATGACCGCGTCGTGCCGCACCGCGAGTTCGATGATGCGGTCGAGCACCTCGTCGGCAAGGACCGTGCCCGTCGGGTTGTGCGGCGAGTTCACGAGGATCATGCGGGTGCGGTCCGTGACCGTGGCCTCGAGCTCGGCGAGGTCGACGCGCCAGTCGCGCCGGTGCTGCTCCGACGACCAGTGCAGCGGAACCGCGCGGTGCACGCCGCCGGCGCGCGCGATGAGCGCCGCGTACGCGTCGTACGAGGGCTCGAAGGTGACGACCTCGTCGCCGATGTCGACGAGCGCGAGGATCGTCGCCGCCAGCGCTTCGGTGGCACCGGCGGTCACGAGCACCTCGGATGCCGCGTCGACCTCGATCCCGTACCACCTGGCCTGGTGCGCGGCGATCGCCTCGCGGAGCACGGGTGCGCCGATCCCCGGCGGGTATTGGTTGACGCCGTCGGCGATGGCCTGACGGGCGGCCTCGAGCACCTCGGCCGGGCCGTCCTCGTCGGGGAAACCCTGCCCCAGGTTGATGGCGCCGGTGCGCTGGGCGAGCGCGCTCATCTCGGCGAAGATGGTGGCGGCGATGGTGCCGTCGGCAGCGAGGAGCCCGGCACCGGCGGCGGTGCGCTGCCACGGGCGGAGGCCGGGTGCGGGGGAGAAGTCGCTCACCTTCTCACCGTACGTCAGGCTTCGGCCGCTACGCTGGCGCAGGGGTTGCCGGGCGGATTCCGTCCTCGGTCGAAACACGGCTGAGGGATAGCCCGCTCACAGACTTCGCCGATGCCGCACACAGGTTCCGGCCGGATGCTGGCATCGCCTTGGAAGGAGCAGACCATGACCGACACCACCGATGGCCCCACCGGCGAGGCCCGCAAGGGCGAGGTCGCCGAGACCGCCCCGACGAACCCGCCTGCCGGGAACGCCGCCGTTCGCGGGTCTGCCGAGACTCCTGCGCCGCCGGCAACGCCGACGTCCACTGCAATGCCGCCGGCAACGCCGCCGTCAACTGCAACGCCGCCGTCCGCTGCCACGCCGCCTGAGGCGGCTCCGCCTGCGTCTGCCACCGGCACCGTGTACCACCCCGGCCAGGCGCCGCAGCCGTACCACGCGCCGCACTACGAGCACCAGGGCGCCCCCGCTGGTGGAGACACCCGTCCGCTCCAGGGTGACGTCCCGCCGGCGTTCGGCGGGCCGCGCCCGGGAGAGACCCAGCCCACCACCCCGCTGGCCGGCGTGCCGCCGTACCGCACCGATGCCGGCGGCCCCGGTGGTCCCGGCCACCACGGAGGACCTGGAACTGCTGCCGAACCCGCTCCGAAGCAGCGCCGCGTGGGCCTCGGCGTCGCGGCCGCGATCGTCGCGGCCGCCCTCATCGGCGGCGTCTCCGGTGCGGGTGTCACGGCCATCATCACCGCGAACGACTCACCCGTGACGAACGGCGGCTCGGGCACCCCGCAGAACATCGTCGTGAACGACACGGACTCGGTGAACCAGATCACCGCGGTCGCAGCGAAGGCGAGCCCGAGCGTCGTCACCATCTCGGTCTCGGGGAGCCAGGCCGGCGGCACCGGCTCGGGCATCATCCTCTCCGACGACGGCTACGTGCTCACGAACACGCACGTCGTGACGCTCGACGGTGCGACCGGCGACCCGGCCATCAAGGTGGAGACGAGCGACGGGCGACGATACGACGCCGAACTCGTGGGCACCGACCCGCTCTCCGACCTCGCGGTCATCAAGCTCGTCGACGCCTCCGACCTGACGCCGCTCGAGTTCGCCGACTCCGACGAGCTCAACGTCGGCGACACGGCGATCGCCATCGGCGCGCCCCTCGGCCTCTCGGGCACCGTCACGAACGGCATCATCAGCGCGCTGAACCGGTCGATCGACGTCGCCTCGTCGGCGGCGCCCACCACTCCCGACGACCAGGGCGAGGGCGATCAGGGCGAGGGCTCCGAGAGCCCATTCGACTTCTTCTTCGACCTGCCCGACCCCGAGGGCGGCCAGCAGCAGCCGCAGGGCAACGCGGGCCGGGTGTCGCTTCCGGTGATCCAGACGGATGCCGCCATCAACCCGGGCAACTCGGGCGGCGCACTCGTCGACTCGGAGGGGCGCCTGATCGGCGTGAATGTGGCGATCCTGTCGGCCGGCGGCGCGGCCAGCGAGGCCGGCAACATCGGCGTGGGCTTCGCCGTGCCCTCGAACCTCGCCGAGCGCATCGCCAAGGAGATCATCGAGAACGGGTCGGCGACGCACGGCCTCCTCGGCGCGACCGTGACGGCGGCCGAGACCGACGAGACGAGCACCATCGTCGGCGCCCTCATCTCCGAGGTCACGCCGGGCGGCGCCGCCGAGCAGGCGGGCCTCCAGGCCGGCGACGTGGTGACCGAGTTCAACGGGGTGCCCATCACCGACCAGACCGACCTCACCGCGCAGGTGCGTGCCATGCCGGGCGGCGCGGAGGCCGAGATCACCTTCACCCGCGACGGCGACTCGAAGACGGTCGACGTCACGCTCGGCACCTTCGAGGGCTGATCCACACGCCGGCGGGCCGGGGCTCCAGGGCCCCGGCCTTCCTCGTTCGCCGGGCACGTGACTGCTAGGCTCGATCGACCCGAGCGAGTGAGGAACATGCCCGAGCAGCACCACCCGGCGACACCCTCGTCGCTCATCGGCGTCTCGTATGTCATGCCCGTGCTGAACGACGTGACGCACGTGCGTGTCGCCGTCGAATCGATCCTCGCGCAGGACTACGAGGGGCCCGTCGAGGTGCTCATCGCCCTTGGTCCGTCCATCGACGGCACGGCCGAGCTCGTCGCCGATCTGGCGCAGCGCCATCCCGACGTGCGCGTGCTCGAGAACGAGGTCGGGTCGACGCCGGCGGGCCTCAACATCGGCATCCGGGCAGCGCGGCATCCGGTCGTCGTGCGCGTCGATTCGCATTCGATGCTGCCGAGCGACTACGCACGCATCGCCGTCGAAACGCTCGAGCGCACCGGCGCCGACAACGTGGGCGGCATCATGGCCGCCCGGGGCGAGACGCCCTTCGAGCAGGCCGTCGCCCTCGCGTACACCACCAAGGTCGGACTCGGCGGGTCGGCGTTCCACGTCGGCGGCGAGGAGGGTCCCGCCGACACCGTGTACCTCGGGGTGTTCCGGCGCAGCGCCCTCGAACGGGTCGGCCTCTTCGACGAGACCATCAAGCGCGGGCAGGATTGGGAACTCAACCGACGCCTGCGTGAGACCGGCGGCACGGTCTGGTTCACGCCGGCGCTCGGCGTGACCTACCGGCCGCGCTCGACGGTCGAGCGGCTCGCTCGACAGATGTTCTCGACCGGGCTCTGGCGCGGCGAGCTCGCACGGCGGTTCCCCGCTTCGAACGGCCTCCGCTACTTCGTGCCGCCCATCATGGTCGTGGGCGTCGCGCTGGGGGTGCTCGCCGGCATCGGCGGCATCGTGCAGGCCGCCATGGACGTCGCGCCCTGGCTCCTCCTCGGCTTCGCCGTGCCTGCCGTCTACGTGCTGTTCGTCATCGTTGCGACGCTGGTCTACGGGCGCGGACGGGGCACACGCACCGCCGCCTGGTTTCTCGTAGTCTTGCCCTGCATACACGTGTCGTGGGGGGTCGGCTTCGTGCTCGGCTACCTCTCGCTCACGAGCAACATCGCCAAGCACACGGGAAGGTGACGACGATGTCACACACCGGTCAGGCCGCCGCCAGGCCCACATCGATCGCCGAACTCCGGGCCGTCACCCAACCCCCCGAGGTGCGCGGTCGTCGCAACGCCGAGCATTGGACGGCATCGCTCTACCTGCGACGCTTCTCGCCGTACCTCACCTGGCTGTTCCTCAAGACATCGATCTCGGCCAACGGCGTCACGGGGCTCATGATCCTCGTCGGCTGGTCGACCGCGGCGGCGCTCCTCATCCCGGGCGTCTGGGGTGCGCTCCTCGCCGTCGTGCTCGGACAGCTGCAGATGCTCGTCGACTGCTGCGACGGCGAGGTCGCCCGTTGGCGCCGCACGTCGTCGCCCGCCGGTGTGTTCCTCGACAAGGTGGGGCATTACACGACCGAGGCGCTCATCCCGATCGCGCTCGGCATCCGCGCCGCCGCCTACCCGCTCGAATTCCCGGCCGACTTCCTCTGGACGACGCTCGCCGCGCTCCTCGCCCTCGTCATCGTGCTGAACAAGGCGCTCAACGACATGGTGCATGTCGCCCGCGCGAACGCCGGCCTGCCCAAGCTCGCCGACACCCACGGCGAGACGGCGCCGCGTGGCGGCCTCATCGCGAAGCTCCGCAAGGCGGCACGGTTCCTGCCCTTCCACCGCCTCTACCACTCCGTCGAGCTCACGCTCATCGCGTTCGCCGCGGCGCTCATCGGCCTCGTCGTCGGTCAGCCGCTCGTCGACCGCATCGTGGTGGCCGCGCTGCTGCCGCTCGCGGTGCTCTCGCTCCTCGGTCACTTCATCGCGATCATGGCGTCCCGCCGTGTCCGTGCCTGAGCCGGCGCGCGCGTCGACGGGATCAGCGAACCGTCCCCACCGTCCCGACGTCGGCGTGGTGGTGCTCACCATGGGCACCCGGCCCGACGACCTCGCCCGCGGCATCCGGAGCATCCTCGATCAGGAGCACGTGACCGTCGACGTCGTCTGCGTCGGCAACGGCTGGGACCCGGCGACCGCCGACCCGGCGCTGCCCCCCGGCGTGAAGACCCTGCACCTACCCGAGAACCTCGGCATTCCCGCCGGACGCAACCGCGGGGTGCCGCACGTGTCGGGCGAGGTGCTCTTCTTCCTCGATGACGACGCGTTCCTGCCCGATCGGCGATTCCTGGCGAGCGGATGCCGCCTCCTCGCCGATCGGCCCGAGCTCGGGCTCGTCCAGCCCCGGGTCGTCGACCCCACCGGCCGGATGTCGCCGCGTCGGTGGATCCCGCGCATTCGCAAGGGGGACCCCGCGCACTCAAGCGCCGTGTTCTCGTGCTGGGAGGGCGCGGTGCTGATGCCCCGAGCGGTCTTCGACGCCACGGGCGGCTGGGCCGCCCCGTTCTTCTACGCGCACGAGGGCATCGAGCTGGCGTGGCGGGTCTGGGACACGGGCCATGTCGCCTGGTACGCGGGCGACCTCCAGGCGGGGCATCCGGTGATCGACCCGGCCAGGCACGCGTATTACCACCGGCTCAACGCCCGTAACCGCGTGTGGCTCGCGCGCCGCAACCTGCCCGCCGTGCTCGTGCCGCTGTACGTCGGTTCGTGGACCGCGATCCAGGTGCTGCGCTGGGCGCGCAACCCATCGGCGCTGCGCGCGTGGTTCGGCGGCTGGCGCGCAGGGTGGCGGGAGGATCCGGGGGAGCGGCGGCCCATCCGCTGGCGCACCGTGTGGCGCATGACGCGCGCCGGACGTCCGCCCGTGGTCTGACGCGTAACGATCGGCTCTCGATCGGCACTCGGTGGTCGAGACCGGCGCCACCGGGACATCCGCGGTCCACCTGCTCGTTACCCTTGGACGGTGGGACTTCTGAGAGACGCGCAACGCGCCGTCAAGCTGGCCAAGGACATCATGTGGTCGCGCCGCGCGCAGCGGCAACTGCTCGCCCGTCTCGCCGCGCAGCCGCCCCTCGAGCCGCACCGCTACCGCATCGGCGTGTACTTCGCCGACGGTCGCGTGAACCTCTACCAGCTGCGCCAGTGGTACAAGCCGCTCGTCGAGCTCGCCCGCACCCACCCGGTGCTCATCCTCACGAGGGCTTCGGGCACCGCGCTCGAGCTGCTCGACGAGTCGCCCCTGCCCGTCGCCTACGTGCGCCGGGTGATCGACCTCGAGCAGGTGATCCACGAGCAGGACCTGCACCTCGTGTTCTACGTCAACCAGAACGCGAAGAACTTCCAGATGATGCGCTACGGGCGTCGCTGGCACGTGTTCATCAATCACGGCGAGTCCGACAAGATGTACATGACCACGAACCAGTTCAAGGCGTACGACTATGCGTTCATCGCGGGCGATGCCGCGCGGGCGCGGCTCGAGAAGGTGCTGTGGGACTACGACCTCGACAAGCGAGCCATCCCGATCGGGCGACCCCAGGCCGACCATTACCTCGACGGAACCCCGCTGCCGTACACGCCCGATGAGCGGGAGGTGGTGCTCTATGCGCCGACCTGGGAGGGCGACCGTGGGGCGGCCGCCTACGGTTCCATCGCCTCGCACGGCGTCGCGCTCGTGCGCGGACTCCTCGCGACGGGCCGTCACCGCGTGATCTACCGCCCGCATCCGCGCTCGGGGGTGGTCGACCGCGACTACGGCGCCGCCAACCGCCAGATCATCGCCGCGATCGCCGCGGCCAATGCCGCAGATCCCGCGGCCCGGCACGTGTACGACGACGGGCCCTCGCTCGGCTGGCAGCTGGCGGCGGCGGATGTCGCGATCGTCGACATCTCAGCGATGGTGTACGACCGGCTCGCGGCGGGCAAGCCGCTGCTCATCACGCGGCCTCTGAACCCCGAGGCGCAGATCGACACGGGCGGCTACCTGCAGGCCTGCGAATGGCTCGAGGCGACGGATGCCGCCTCCATGGTCGCCCGCGTCGACGAGGTGTCCCACGACGAGGCCGCACTCGAGCGGCTCGGGCACTGGGTCGAGCACTACTTCGGCGACACGACTCCCGGTGTCACCACGCGGCGGTTCCACGCTGCCGTCGACCACCTCATGGCCGAGTGGGAGCGCTTCGCGGCGTTGCACGCGGGCGAGGAGGAGATCGACGAGTTCGAAGTGGAAGACGAGGACGAAGCCGAGGCGCTCGGAGCCTAGGGCTTGGGAGTGCCGGGGGTTCCGTCGGTCTCCATCGGGGCGTCGCCGGCCTCCGAGACGCCCGCGCCCTCGATCGCGTCCTGCGGCGCCTTCGAGCCCTTGCGCCCGCGCACCGCGCGACCCGCGGCAGCCCGCAGCCCACGGCTGCTCGTGACCGCGAATCCGCCGAGGCCGGCGCCGGCCCGCGACACCCGGAGAGCCGCCGACTTCACGGCCGAATCGCCCGCACGCGGTTCGAGCTCGAGCGGCAGCGTCGCGGGCGGCGCACCGAACGCGAGCCGGGACTGCTGGAGCACCTTGCGGCCGAGCAGGTGGTTCCCGGTTCCGCCGATGACCGCGCCGATGCCGAACGGGATCGCCTTGCCGATGATGCCGGCGCCGCCGCGCACGGCGAACTGGCGGAGGAAGATGCCGCGCAGGCGGTCGACGACGGTGCTCATGACGGCCTTCGGCATGCTGTTCGTGATGAGCTCGCCCCAGTAGGCGTTGCGGGCGACGCCACGGCCGGCGGCCTGCGACGCGAGCTGGCGCACGAGGTCGATGCCCTCCCGACCGAGCATCAGGGTCATCACGAGCGCCCGTGCGCGCTCGGGGTTCTCCACGGCGATGCCGTGCACCTCGGCGACGGACTGCGCGAAGAGCGCCGTGGCCTCGAGGAAGCCCGCGGTCTCGACCCCCGAGAGCGCGAGGGTGACGCCCGTGCCGATGCCGGGCACGACCGCGGTGGCCCCGACGGCCGCGCCGCCCGTGGTGACCGCCGCGAGGTACCGGCGCTCGAGGATGCGCACGATCTGCTCGGGGGTGGCGTTCGGGAATCGGCGGCGGATGCCGCGGATGTGCGCCACGACGACGGGTCGCTGGATCGAGAGCACCGTGTCGATGCCTCGCTCCACGCCATGGGCGCGGCCCAGATCGGCGCCTGAGGCCGCGCCGGGGGCGTCCGCGGAATCGTCGCCCTCACGGGGCGCGCTCGTGCCGAGTGAGGTGATCTTGTGCACGCGTTCGCTCATGGTGGGTCTGATCCTAGGCGGCGAAGCCGAGCGGATGCCGGGGGTTGCCCTCGTGTCGGACGCCGGTTATCGGCCGTCGGCTCGACCTACTTCGCCGTGCCCTGCTCGGCGTTGTAGCGGTCGAGCACCGCGTCGATCGGGCCGTCGAGCACGAGCGCGCCCTTGTCGAGGTAGAGCCCGCGGGTGCAGAACCGGCGCAGGTCGCGTTCGTTGTGGGATACGAAGAAAAGCGTGCGGCCGCCACTGAGCATCTCGTCGATGCGCCGGTAGCACTTCTCGCGGAACGCCTTGTCGCCGACGGCGAGCACTTCGTCGACGAGGATGATGGGCTCCTCGAGCTGCGAGATCACGGCGAAGGCGATGCGCACCTTCATGCCGCTCGACAGGTGCTTGTAGGGAGTATCGAGGAAGTCGCCGATGTCGGCGAACCCGATGATCTCGTCGAACTTCTCGTCGATCTGCGCGCGCGTCATGCCGTGCAGGCCGGCCGTGAGGTACACGTTGTCGCGCACCGTGAGGTCGTCGACGAAGCCGCCGGTGATCTCGATGAGGGGAGCGACCCCGCCGGTCACCTCGACCGTGCCCTCATCGGGAATCATCACGCCCGCCACGAGCTTGAGGAGCGTCGACTTGCCCTGGCCGTTGCGACCGACCACCCCGATGGCCTCACCCGGCCGAACGTCGATCGAGACGTGTCGCAGCGCCCAGAACTCGTCGGGACGGGTGCGGCGCCGGCGTCCGGCGAAGAGGTCTTTGAAGAGGCGGCGGCCGCGCCGATTGCGCCGGAACCGCACGCCGAGGTTCTCGACGCGGATGGCGTGGGTCGCGCTCATGGCCGGCGCCTCGGCCGTGGCGTCCGTCATCAGATCTCCTTCAGCACCTGGCGGATGCTTCCACGGAAGACGAGCAGGCCGATCGCGAGGAACGCGAGCGACATGGCCGCCGAGATGATGACGTTGAACCAGTCGAGCTCGTCGGGGAAGAACCCCGCGCGGTACAGCCCGAAGATCCCCGAGAGCGGATTGAACGCCGCCCAGAAGTGCAGCTCCTCGGGAAGGTTGGACACCCCGTAGATGATCGGCGACGCGTAGAAGAGGAATCGCAGGATCAGCTTCACGGCACGTTCGAGGTCGCGGAAGAAGACCACGAGCGGAGCCACGATGAGCGACACCCCCACCGTGAGCACGCCCTGCACCAGCATGGCGAGCGGGAAGAACACGAGCTGCCAGCCCACCCCCGCCCCGAACACGATGGCGAAGAGCGCCAGCACGGGCAGGGCGAGCACGAACTCGATGCCCTTCGAGAGCACGATGCGGTTGACCCAGATGGTGCGGGGGATCTTCGTCGAACGCACGAGCTTGGTATCCTTGAGGAAGGCGCGCGTCGAGTCGGACACGGCGCCGTTGAACCACATCCAGGGCAGCAGCGCCGACAACAGGAACACGATGTACGGCTCGGTGCCGGCGATGCGCTGGAACACCTGCGTGAACACGAACCAGTAGATCCCGGCCATGACCAATGGGTCGAGCACCGACCAGAGGTACCCGAGCGCCGACGTCGAGTACCTGACCCTGAGGTCGCGGGTGGTGAGGAGCCAGAGCGAGTGACGATACCGAGCCCACGGCGTCCGCTGCAGCGGATGCGCGTCGCGATACGCGACGGGTGCGGTGCTCATCACGATCTCATCGTAGATGGCCGCGGCGGTAGGTTTGGTTGAGGCGGTCAGCGCGCGCCGCGACCGGTCGAAAGGAGCGTCGTGCACCGCACCAGTACCCGGGTCCTCCTGAGTTGCGCCGCCATCGGCGTCGTCGGGGGAGTGGTCGCCGGCGCATCCGGGTATCTCGCCGCCGCGTTCGCCGTGTTCGGGCCGATGCTCTACGGCCTCACGGTCGGCACCCACTTCCTCCCGAGCGTCGTCGCCCTCGCCCTCTTGAAGCGTCCTGGCATGGCCGTGCTCGCGGGCCTCATCGCCGGGCTCGTCGGTGCCGCCTTCGCGCCGTGGTGGCTGTGGCGCTACGTCGGCGCGGGCCTGCTCGTGGGACTCCTCATCGAGGTCCCGTTCCTGCTGACCCGGTACCGCCGCTGGGATTCGTGGCTCTACTACGTGGCCGCGGGCTTCGCAGGACTCGTGATCGCGATCGCCGTGTTCATCGGCCTCGGCGCGGAGCACTATGCCTGGTGGGCTTGGGCGATCGCACTGCCCCTCTGGGTCCTGAGTCCCGTGCTGTTCACCTGGATCGGCCGGATCATCGCCGCGCGGCTGGCGAAGGCCGGGGTGGCGCAGGCGGTCTGACCCGTCCCCCCGCTGCCGGGCCGGGACGTGCGAAGAGCGGATGCCTCGAGGCATCCGCTCTTCACTGCTGTGGTGCGGTGATCACACGAAGTGGTTCGCACGCTCCAGGTCTTCGGCGAAGTCGATCTCGACCGCGTAGAGGTCGGAGATGTCCATCGGCTCGACGAGCATGCCGTTCTTCTCGATGGCCAGCTCGATGCCGCGCTCGAAGTAGTCCTGGTCGTCGACGCGCGAGAGGTGCGCGAGGAGCGTCGCCTTGTCGCGGCTCGAGACGTAGTTGATGCCCACCGCCTCGCCGAGGCCGCCCTTGACGGTCTTCGAGAGCTCCTTGATGTAGCCCTCGGCCGTGGTCGTGTACTTCACCTCTTCGTCGGACACCTTCGCGGTGTTGACCGTGACGAACGACTGGTCGCGGGCGACGAACGGCAGCGCCCGGTCGAGGATGCGCGGGTCGAACACGACGTCGCCGTTCATCCAGAGCACGCCGCCCGGCTGCGAGGCCGAAAGGGCGCGCATCAGGCTCTTCGAGGTGTTCGTCTGGTCGTACTCCTCGTTGTAGACGAACGACGCCTGCGGGAACGCCTCGATGATGTGCTCGAGCTTGTAGCCGACGACGATGGTCACGCTGGCGTTGCGGCCGAATGCGTGCTCGATGTTGTCGAACTGCTGCTGCATGATGGTGCGGCCGTCGGCCAACTCGGTGAGCGGCTTCGGCAGCGATCGGCCGAGTCGGCTCCCCATGCCGGCGGCCAGAATCACGATCTGGGTGGTCACTGCATCTCCTTCGGTGGTGCGGATGCCGCGACCCGCAACGTTGCCGTGCGTTCGTCGTCTGTTCATCCGGAAGTTCACATATGGACACGCCGTTATGCCGTCATTCAGGATATCTGCGCCTCCTGAAGAACTCAGCGGGCTTGACACGGTCGTAGTGGGATCGTGATGTCACGCTCAGGGAATGCACAGTTTACCCCCATTCGGGGGACGGTTGTGCGCGTCGAGCGGGTGCTCGTTGGTAGGTTGTGGTGGTGACTTCCGTTTCGCCTGCAGATCACGACGACGAAGCTCCCGAAGGCACCGGCACGGGGGTGCCCGCCGTTCGGGGGTCTTCCGCCGTGCGTCGTGCGCCGAAGGCGGAATCCGGTGAGGATGCGCCGGCCGCGGCATCCGGTGCAGCAAAGCCCGCGAGAGCGCCGCGAACTCCGCGTTCGACAGCTGCGAAGAACGCCTCGAAGGATGCTGCCACGAAGGGCGCCGCGGTGAACGGCGATGAGAAGACCGCCGCATCGAAGGCACGCACGGAGACCGCGCCGTCGAGTGACGAGGCGGCGAAGCCCGCCGCGTCGAAGCGCAACGCGACATCGCAGGCGGCCTCCTCCAAGGCGGCGGCGACGCGGGGCGAGGCAGCCAAGACGGCGCGCGCGGCCCGCACCTCGTCAGTCTCCGGCACGTCGAGGACGCGTGCCACGACCTCGACCTCGACCAAGCGGCAGAAGGTGGCTGCCGCGCTCACCGCCGAGACGACCGCCGCCGAGCGGTCCAATCGCAAGACCGGCGACGCTGATGCCGCAATCGGGGTCGATCTCGACGAATCGACGCAGGAACGGCCGGACGACTCCGTCAAGCCGGCGCCGATCGCGGAGCCGACGCCCGTCACCGAGGTCGACCCGCCGACAGCGGCGCTCGACCAGCCGGTGGTGGTCGACGCACCCGTCGATCCCGTGACCGAGGCACCCGTCGAGACGGAACCACCGATCGTGACGGAGTCGCCGGTCGAGGTCGAGTCGCTCGTCGAAGCGCAGGTCGAGGCGCCGACCGAAGCGCCGGCCGAGGAACCTCTCGTCGTGGAGCCGGTCACCGAGGAAGCCGGCGAGGGCGACGCGGTCGTGGCATCCGATGTCGACCAGGCGGTCGCGGTGATCCCCGCACCGCGCAAGCCCAAGCCGCGCAAGAAGCGCACGCTGCGGGTCGCTCGGCCGGCGCCTGCCGCCGATGCGCCGCGCGTCCTGACGATCCAGGGCCTCGTGAAGCGGTTCGGCAACAACACGGCAGTCGACGGCATCACGCTCGACGTGCGCGCCGGCTCGTTCTACGGCATCGTCGGCCCGAACGGCGCCGGCAAGACCACGACGCTCTCGATGGTGACCGGGCTCCTCCGACCCGACGCCGGCATGGTGCGCATCAACGACGTCGACGCGTGGAAGGATCCGCGTGCGGCGAAGCGGATGACGGGTGTGCTGCCCGACCGGCTGCGCCTGTTCGACCGCCTGACCGGCGCCCAGCTGCTCTACTACTCCGGCGCACTGCGCGGCCTCGACGACCGCACCGTGCGAGAGCGGAGCGTCGAGCTCATCGCGGCGTTCGGCCTCGAGGACGCCGTCGACCGGCTCGTCGCCGACTACTCCGCCGGCATGACCAAGAAGATCGCGCTCGCATGCGCGATGATCCACGCGCCGCGCCTCCTCGTGCTCGACGAGCCGTTCGAATCGGTCGACCCGGTCTCGGCGGCGAACCTCACCGACATCCTCGAGCGATACGTGGGCGGCGGCGGTACGGTGCTGCTGTCGAGCCACAGCATGGACCTCATCGAGCGTGTCTGCGACTCCGCGGCGATCATCATCGGGGGTCGCGTGCTCGCATCGGGCATCCTCGACGAGGTGCGCCGCGGGCAGACCCTCGAAGACCGCTTCGTCGAGCTCGCCGGCGGACGCAAGGCAGCGGAAGGCATGGAATGGTTGCACAGTTTCTCCGACTGAAACTGCGCCTGCTCGCGAACATCTTCCGACGAAGCCCCTGGCAGGTCGTCGGCATCATCGTCGGCCTCATCTACGGCGTCGGCGCTGCGGTGCTCCTCTTCGTCTCGCTCGTGGCACTGCGCTTCTCCGACGACGTCGAGGTCATCCGCGACGTCTTCATCGTCACCGGCGCGGCGACGTTCATCGGCTTCGTCGTGTTCCCACTCGTGTTCGGCGTCGACGACACCATGGACCCGCGGCGGTTCGCGCTGTTCGGGGTGGCCAACCGCACGCTCGCCATCGGGCTCGCGGCGGCGGCGGTGATCGGCATCCCGGCGTTCGTGCTCGCCATCGTGCTCACCGGCACGGTCGTGACGTGGTCGCGCGGGGTGGGGGAGACGATCCTCGCGATCCTCGCCGCGGCGGTGGCGTTCGCCAGCTGCCTGCTGCTCGCCCGACTCGCGACCTCGATCGCCTCGGTGCTGCTCGCGACCCGGCGCGCTCGCGAGGTGAGCGGCGTGCTGGGCGTGCTCCTCGTCGTGCTGCTCTCGCCGATCATCGTCGTGGTCATCTCGATCGACTGGGCGAGCTCGGGAGTCATGGTGCTCGAGTCGGTGGCAGACGTGCTCGGCTGGACCCCGCTCGGTGCCGCCTTCGCCGCTCCCGGCGACGCCGCAGCCGGTGCCTGGGGTGCCGCGGTCGTCAAGCTGGTCATCGCGGTCCTCACGTTGGGTGCGCTGTGGCTCGCGTGGGAGTCCGTCGTTGCGAGGGTCCTGGTCACGCCCGGCCGCGAGGCATCCGCCAAGCACTACCGGGGACTCGGATGGTTCGACCGCATGCCGCACACGGCGACGGGTGCCGTGGCCGCACGCAGCATCACCTACTGGGTTCGCGACGCGCGGTACTGGATGTCGGTCATCATGATCCCCGTGGTGCCCGTGCTCGTGCTCGTGCCGCTCAGCCTCGCCGGAATCCCGCTGGCCTACACGGCCCTCGTGCCCGTGCCGCTCATGTGCCTGCTGCTGGGCTGGGCGCTGCACAACGACACGGCGTTCGACAGCACTGCCGTGTGGCTGCACGTCGCCTCGGGCGTACGCGGCGCGGCCGACCGCGCCGGTCGGCTCGTGCCGGTGCTGATCGCCGGCACGGTCGTCATCGGACTCGGCAGCGCCGTGACCGCGCTCGTACTCGACGACTGGCGATTGCTGCCGTCGGTCATCGGGGTCAGCACCGCACTGCTCCTCGCTGGCCTCGGTGTGGGTTCGATCGCCTCGGCACGGTTTCCGTACCCGGCGGTGAAGCCCGGCGACAGCCCGTTCCAGCAGCCGCAGTCGACGTCGGCGATCACCGCCCTCGTGCAGTCGATCACCATGCTCGGGTCCGTCCTCGTCGCGCTTCCCGCGGTGGTGTTCGCCGCGCTCGGGCTGTTCGTCGACCCCGCCTGGCATGCGGCGTCGTTCGCGGCGGGCGTGGGCCTGGGTGTGCTCGTGCTCGTCGTGGGCATCTGGCTGGGCGGTCGCGTGTTCGACCGCCGCGGACCCGAGATCCTCGCCGCGGCCGTGCGCGCGTAGCCGATCGCCGGGATGCGTCCCAGCGGCGCCGGCCGCGGCATCCGCGCGTAGAATCGAGCGCATGATCGAACCCGTACGAGCGAGCATCGCCGACCCCGACGCGCCCGGCGGAGGCACCTCCGTGCTCGACCGCGAGCTCGAGAAGCTCCTCGAAGAGGAGACCATCGAGCCCGGCGATCACGAGCGGTTCTCGCACTACGTGAAGAAGGAGCAGATCCTCGAGTCGGCCGTCACCGGCAAACCCGTGCGGGCGCTGTGCGGCAAGAAGTGGACGCCCGGGCGCGACCCCGAGAAGTTCCCCGTGTGCCC
Organism: Agromyces sp. NPDC052230; assembly: GCF_040679595.1. NCBI lineage: Bacteria > Bacillati > Actinomycetota > Actinomycetes > Micrococcales > Microbacteriaceae > Agromyces > Agromyces sp. NPDC052230. Next base: position 190,544 of record NZ_JBFAVC010000005.1, read on the forward strand.
CACCTGCAAGGAGATCTACGAGCGACTGAAGTCGCAGTAGGTCTCGGTCAGCTGTAGGTGGTCGGGATGACCGGCTCGCCGCGGCCGAGTCGGAACGCCTCGATGGGCAGCTCCTGCATCACCTGCGCGCGGTGCGCGCGTGCCGCGGCGGTGCCCGCCGGCCCGAGGTAGGCGGGATCGGCGACGCCGTCGTCCATGAGCTGCACCATGAGCGGCCGGAGCCGATCGCCTGGCTCGAACTCGGCCTCGCCCTCGGGTCCGTCGCCGAGGTAGATGAGCTCCTCGCGCGCGGTTCGCGTGGAGTCGAGTCGTCGCGCCGCGTTCTTGCGCCCGCCGACGCTGAGCTTCTGAGTCGACGCCTTCGCGACCGAGATCCATTCGCCGGCGTCGTTGCGGCGCGCGACGAGCTTGTAGACCATGCCGGCCGCGGGGAAGCCCGAGCCCGTCACGACCGCCGTGCCCACGCCGTAGGCATCGACCGGCGCGCCCGAGAGGCCCGCGATCGTGAACTCGTCGAGGTCGCTCGTGACCGTGATCTTTGTGTCGACGGCACCGAGCCCGTCGAGTTGCTCGCGCACGGCGGCGACAACCGTCGGCAGGTCGCCCGAGTCGATGCGCACGGCGCCGAGTTCGGTGCCCGCCGCCTGCACGGCACGCTCGACGCCCTGTGGGATGTCGTAGGTATCGACGAGCAGCGTCGTCTTCGGGCCGAACGCCGCGACCTGCGCCCGGAAGGCGTCCTCCTCGGTGTCGTGGAGGAGCGTGAACGCGTGCGCGGCGGTGCCCATCGTGGGGATGCCCCAGGTGCGGCCCGCCTCGAGGTTCGACGTCGCGTCGAAGCCCGCGATGTACGCGGCCCGGGCGGCGGCGACGGCGGCGTGCTCGCTCGTGCGGCGCGAACCCATCTCGGCGATCGGCCGGCCGAGCGCGACCGACACCATGCGCGCGGCGGCGCTCGCCACAGAGGAGTCGTAGTTCAGCGTCGAGAGCACGAGGGTCTCGAGCATCACCGCCTCGGCGAAGGTCGCCTGGATGGTGATGAGCGGCGAGCCCGGGAAGTACGCCTCGCCCTCGCGGTATCCCCAGATGTCGCCGCGGAACCGGTAGTCGGCGAGCCAGTCGAGGGTCTCGGGGCGCACCACCTCGTGTTCGCGCAGCCACTCGAGCTCGGCGTCCTCGAAGCGGAATCGGTCGATGAGCTCGAGGAGCCTTCCGGTGCCCGCGACGATGCCGTAGCGACGGCCGTCGGGCAGGCGCCGCGCGAACGCCTCGAAGAGGCTCTCGCGGTGGCCGGCGCCGTCGCGGAGCGCGGCATCCACCATCGTCAGCTCGTAGCGGTCGGTGAAGAGCGCAGCAGAACCGGTCACAGGGTCAGCCTAGCGGCGGCCCGGGCGCGGGCCCGCGGCATCCGCTGACCTAAGCTTGGGTGTCGTGACGGATGCACCGATCGGGATCTTCGACTCCGGCGTCGGCGGTCTCACGGTGGCCCGCGCCGTGAAGGACCAGCTGCCGCAGGAGTCGATCCTGTACATCGGCGACCTCGAGCACTCGCCCTACGGGCCGAAGCCCATCGCCGACGTGCGCCGGTATGCGCTCGCGGTGCTCGACGACCTCGTCGCGCAGGGCGTGAAGATGCTCGTCATCGCCTGCAACACCGCATCCTCGGCGATGCTCCGCGACGCGCGCGAACGCTACGACGTGCCCGTCGTCGAGGTGATCCAGCCGGCGGTGCGCCGTGCCGTGGCCACGACCCGCAACGGACGCGTCGGCGTGATCGGCACGGTGGGCACCATCCAGTCGCGCGCCTACGACGACGCGTTCGCCGCAGCACCGCACCTCGAGCTCGTCTCGGCGGCGTGCCCGCGTTTCGTGGAGTTCGTGGAAGCCGGCGTCACGAGCGGCGACGAGCTGCTCTCGGTCGCCGAGGAGTACCTCGCACCGTTGCGGGAGGCGGAGGTCGACACGCTCGTGCTCGGCTGCACGCACTACCCGTTCCTCAAGGGCGCCATCTCGTACGTCATGGGGGAGCAGGTGGCCCTCGTCTCGAGCGACGTCGAGACCGCCAACGACGTCTACCGCGTGCTCGTGTCGAACGGCATGGAGCGACGCGCGGCCGTGCCGCCCACCTACCGGTACGAGGCGACCGGCGACTCGACCAGCGCGTTCCTCGACCTCGCGCACCGGCTCATCGCGCCCGAGATCCCGAGCGTCGAACTCGTCGAGACCGGCGCGCTCACCATTCCCCACCACTCGCTTCGACAGCTTCGACAGGAGAACGCATGACCGAGGCATCCGACCAGCAGACCGCCGACGCCGACCTGGTGCGCGCCGACGGCCGCGCATCGCACGAGCTGCGGCACGTGACGATCGAGCGCGGCTGGAGCGCCCACGCCGAGGGCAGTGCGCTCATCTCGTTCGGCAACACCAAGGTGTTGTGCACGGCGTCGTTCACGAACGGCGTGCCGCGCTGGATGGCCGGCAAGGGTCGCGGCTGGGTGACTGCGGAGTACGCCATGCTGCCGCGGGCCACGAACACCCGCAACGACCGCGAGTCGGTGAAGGGCCGAATCGGCGGCCGCACCCACGAGATCAGCCGTCTCATCGGGCGCAGCCTGCGGGCCGTGGTCGACACGAAGGGCCTCGGCGAGAACACGATCCAGATCGACTGCGACGTGCTGCAGGCCGACGGCGGCACCCGCACGGCGGCGATCACGGGCGCGTACGTCGCACTCGTCGACGCGATCGAGTGGGCGCGCACGCAGAAGTTCATCGGGCAGCGGGCGAAGCCGATCATCGACACGGTCTCAGCCATCTCGGTCGGCATCGTCGACGGCACGCCCATGCTCGACCTCGCGTACGTCGAGGACGTGCGTGCCGAGACCGACATGAACGTCGTCGCCACCGGGCGTGGCCTGTTCGTCGAGGTGCAGGGCACCGCCGAGGGCGCGCCGTTCGACCGCCGCGAGCTCGACTCCCTGCTCGACCTCGCGCTCGCCGGCACCGCCGAGCTCACGCTGATCCAGCAGGCGACGCTCGCCGCGACCGACGACGCGACGGGGGCGGCCTCCGCGTGAGCCTCGAGTTCGTGCTCGCGAGTCACAACGCGCACAAGGTCGCCGAGTTCCAGCGCATCATCGGCGAGCGGATGCCGCGGGCCGCCGTGCTGCCCTACGACGGCCCCGAACCCGTCGAAGACGGCACCAGCTTCGACGAGAACGCGTTCATCAAGGCGCGAGCCGCGGCATCCCGCACCGGACGCATCGCGCTCGCCGACGACTCGGGCATCTCCGTCGACGTGATGGGCGGCGCCCCGGGCATCTTCTCGGCTCGCTGGGCCGGACCCGGCCGCGGCGCCGAAGCGAACCTCGAACTGCTGCTCGCGCAGCTCGGCGACATCCGCGACCCGCACCGCACGGCGCATTTCCACTGCACCATCGCACTGGTGGTGCCGGATGCCGCGGGCGGATCGCTCTTCGAGTTCGCGGCCGTCGGCACGTGGCCCGGCCGCATCGCCACCGAACGCGCGGGCGTCAACGGCTTCGGGTACGACCCGATCTTCCTGCCCGACGGCTTCGACGTGTCGGCCGCCGAGCTCGCGCCCGAGGTGAAGAACGCGCACAGCCACCGCGCGCGCGCGTTCGCGGCGCTGCTCCCCGAACTCGAGCGCGTCGCCGAACGCCTCGGCGGATAACGCCGCCCGACCGTCACCCAGGGGACTCAGACCCTGGTACCACCACGTCGGCGAGTGCCGGGGCACGTCGGCACCCAGGTCGGAAGATCGCACCGCCGCACGCTTCTACGGTCGACACCATGATCGAAGTAGAACACCTCACCAAGCGCTTCGGCGCGACCACCGCGGTCGACGACCTGTCGTTCACCGTGCGTCCCGGAACCGTCACCGGGTTCCTCGGCCCGAACGGCGCGGGCAAGTCCACGACGATGCGCGCCATCGCCGGGCTCGTACGCCCCACCACGGGCACCACCCGCGTGAACGGCATGGCCGTCGCGAGTCATCCGGCACCGTTGACCGAGATCGGAACCCTGCTCGACGTGCGCGCCGCGCACCCGGGGCGCACGGCGCACGCCCACCTGACCGCGCTCGCCGCCACGCATGGCATCGGACGCAGCCGGGTGCGCGACGTGCTGCAGCTCACGGGCATGGAGGCCGCCGCCGACCGGCGCGTGGGCTCGTTCTCGATGGGCATGGGCCAGCGGCTCGGTCTTGCGGCCGCGCTCCTCGGCGACCCGCAGACGCTCATGCTCGACGAGCCGATCAACGGCCTCGACCCCGACGGCATCATCTGGGTTCGCCGGTTCCTGCGGGCACTGGCGGCAGAGGGCCGCACCGTGTTCCTGTCGTCGCACCTCATGAGCGAGATGGCCCAGACCGCCGACCACCTCATCGTGATCGGCCGCGGCCGGCTCATCGCCGACGCGCCCATCGCGGAAGTGCTCGCCGACGTCGGCGCGTCCCGGGTCGCGGTGACCTCACCGGAGGCCGACCGACTGGCCGCGGCGATCGCGGCCCCCGGCGTTGCGGTGACGAACATCGCCCTCGGCGAACTGGAAATCACCGGCCTCGACGCGGCCGCGATCTCGACCGTTGCCCGCGAGCTGGACATCCCCGTCCACGAGCTCGTCACGCGCACCGCCTCGCTCGAGGAGGCGTACCTCGCACTCACCGACTCCGCGCTCGAGTACCAGGCCGAGCCCGTCTCCGGTCGCTGATCCATTCCCACCGATTCCTCCCGAAGATTCCTCCCACCGAAACAAGGAAGTCCTGAACGATGTCCACCTCGACCATGTCCACCTCGACCGTGCCGGCGCGCGCCGGCACCGTCCGCACCGCCCGGGGCACGGCCCCACGCCTCACCTTCGCGCGGGTCGCCCGCGCCGAATGGATCAAGACCGGAACCCTTCGCTCGTCGTACTGGACGGTCGGATCGACGCTGGCGTTCACCCTGTTGTTCGCCGCCGGCGTCCTGCTCGTAATCCCGCTCGCCCCAACGGCGGAAGTCCCCGATCCGGCCGCCGTCATCATCGACAACTACGGGGCCGCGCCTGCCCTGGGGGTGATCGGATTCGCCGGGATGTTCGCCTACGCACTCGTGGCCATCTACGGCGTGCTCATCGTGAGTTCCGAACGGTCGAGCAGCGGACTCATCGCCACGACGCTCGCGGCGGTGCCCCGGCGCACGCCCGTCCTCCTCGCGAAGCTGCTCGTGTCGTCGGTGGTCGGCGCCGTCATCGGCCTCGTCGCCGGTGCCGCGTCGTTCCTCCTCGTGCAGCCCACGCTCGCCGGCTTCGGACTGGGCTCGAACCTCTTCGACCTCGACACGCTGCAGGCGCTCGCCGGCGGTTCGGTCTTCCTGGGCCTGATCGCGGCGATGTCGACGGCGATCGGTTCGCTGTTCCGCAGCACCGCGGCTGCCATGGGCGCGGTGCTCGGGCTCCTCGTGCTCGCGCCGACGATCCTGCCCATCATCCCGGGAATCGGCGGAATCGTCAGCGAGTTCCTGCCCAGCACCGCGGGTATGATGCTGTTCCAATCCGCAGCCCAGGTCGGTTGGCAGCCGATCGTCACCGGGGGAGCCGTGCTCCTCGCGTGGACCGCCGGGGCAGCCGTCGTGGGCGGAGTGCTCTTCACGAGACGAGACGTGTGATGGTCGAGCGGGGATCCACCGGAACCGGAGCGGTGCGCCGTTCCCCCGAGGAATCCCCGCCCGCGGCCGCGTCGCCGGTCCGGCGGTTCCTCCGAACCCGTCCGTGGCTCGTCGACGCGGCCGTGTCGCTCGTCTTCACCGCGATCGTCGTGGCCACGCTCGCGTCGCAGGTCGTCTCGCGCGGCGTCGAGGTCACGGCGTGGCACGCCGTCGCCATCGGCGGCACCGCGGTCGCGCTCCTGTTCCGCCGGCGCGCGCCGCTCACGGTACTGGCCGCGGTCACGCTGCTCACCACCGTGGTGACCTTCTCGGCCGAGACCAACCTCGTGCTCGCGGTGCCCATCGCGCTCTACGCGGTCGCCGCCTTCCGCTCACCGGCACTCGGGTGGATCTCGGCCGCGGTCACGCTCGCCGTGACCGCGGCGAGCCTCGTGTTCTGGCTACCCGAGCTCGCGGCGCGACTCGGTGCGCCGACCGTCTTCGACGTGCCGGTGGTGCTGCTCACGCTCGCGATGGCCGACGTGGTCGGTGTGCTGCTCGGCGCGAACACCTGGGAACGTGCGGAGCGGGTGCGGGCTCTCACGGAGCGCGCCGATCAGCTCGCGCGCGAGCGTGACAGCCAGGCGCAGATCGCCACACTCGCCGAGCGCGGTCGCATCGCCCGCGAGATGCACGACATCGTCGCGCACAGCCTCTCGGTGATGATCTCGCTCGCCGACGGTGCACGTGCCACGCTCGAACGGAATCCCGCGCAGGCCACGCTCGCCCTCGACCAGCTCACCGAGACGGGTCGCGGTGCGTTGCGCGACATGCAGCAGGTGCTGTCGGTGCTCGGCGAGACGACGGATGCCGCGGCGTCACGTGAACCGGCGCCGGGTCACGGCGACCTGGCGATCCTGATCGAGCGGTTCCGCACGGCGGGCGTGCCGGTTCGGTTCACGGTCAGCGGCGCGCCCGTGACCAACGCCGCCGTCGAGCTCGCGGTCTATCGGATCGTGCAGGAGGCCCTCACCAATGCCCTGCGATACGCCCATGACGTGCGTCAGGTGCACGTCGCCGTCGACTACGGTCCGGCCGCGACCACCGCCACGATCATCGACGACGGTCGGGTGGAGGTTGGGGCGCGCACGGTCGGTTCCGGCCGCGGCATCATCGGCATGGGCGAACGCGCGGCGGTGTTCGGCGGCACCGTCGAGGCGGGACCGCTCCCCGCGGGTGGTTGGCGCGTCCGTGCCGTACTGCCGCGGGTCCGCGAGGGAGAACAGGGAGGCGGACGTGGCCATGAGTGACTCATGGACAGGCGGCGGGTCATCGGCCGGTCGCATCCGGGTGCTGCTCGTCGACGATCAACCGCTCATCCGGCTCGGCTTCCGCATGGTGCTCGAGAGCGAGCCCGACCTCGAGATCGTCGGTGAGGCGCAGGATGGCGGCGAGGCGTTCGCCATGGCCAACGAGCTCGTGCCCGATGTCGTGGTCATGGACGTGCGAATGCCCGGCGTGGACGGCATCGCCGCCACCGCTCGCATCGCTGAGCGTCTGCCGGGGGTGCGCGTGCTCATCGTCACCACGTACGACCTCGACGAGTACGCGTTCGAAGGCCTGAGGGCCGGTGCGAGCGGCTTCCTGGTCAAGAACGCGCCGCCCGCCGATCTCGTGCGGGCGATCCGAACGGTGGCCGCGGGCGACGCCATCGTGGAACCGCGCATCACCCGGCGCCTATTGGAGCTGTTCGCCGGGAGCCTTCCGGTCGCGGGCGCGGTGCCGGGCGGACCTGAGCTGACGACGGATGCCTCGATGGCGGATGCCTCGCCTGCGATCACTCCACCCGCGACCAGCCCGCTCGCCGACGCGCGTTCGCACCCGCGCCTCTCCTCGCTCACCGACCGTGAGGCCGAGGTCTTCACGGCCATCGCGCGGGGGATGAGCAATACCGAGATCACGGCGGCCCTGCACCTGTCGGAATCGACCGTGAAGACCTACGTCGGGCGAATCCTCATGAAGCTCGGTCTGCGCGATCGCATCCAGGCGGTCGTGCTCGGCTATGAGACCGGGGTGGTCGCGCCCGGATCGTCCGCCGAGTAGCCGCCGCCGTCGTCACCACCTCCGCGGGAGACGAGCGCACGGAGGTCGCCGACCGGCCCGAGGTGGCCGAGCTTCGCGGGGTCGAGCTGGTTGCCGAGCACGGCGACGCGACCGGCCTCGACGTGCACGATCAGGACGCTCAGCGTGGCGCCGTCGGCATCCGAGACCCGCAGAGCGGGCTCGCCGTTCATCACCGTGCGCTCCAGGCGCACGCGCATGTCCCGGCCGCGGCGCACGAGGCCCGCGAGGAAGCGGGCGACCGCCACCGCGCCGTGGAGCGGGTGCCGGATGGCCGGCGCACGTCCGCCGCCGTCGGCGTAGAACACGACGTCGTCGGCGAGTACGCCCGCCAGCATGTCGACGTCGCCGTGCTCGATGGCGGCGAAGAACGAGTCGACGAGGGCTGCGTCGCGCGCGGCATCCCCTTCGAACCGGGGGCGCCCATCGCTGATCCGTGCGCGGGCGCGGTGCATGATCTGTCGGCACGCCGCCTCATCGCGTTCGACGATCGTGGCGATGTCGGCGTACTCGAGGTCGAACACCTCGCGAAGGAGGAACACGGCCCGTTCGACGGGTCGAAGGCGCTCGAGGACGGTCAGGAATGCGAACGAAAGCGTCTCGTCGCGCTCGACGCGATGCGAGGGGTCGGTGTCGTCGTTGAGCAGGGGCTCGGGCAACCAGGTGCCCGCGTGCACCTCCCGATTCCGCCGCGCCGAACGCAGCGCGTCGATCGCGAGCCGGGTGGCGACGGTCGAGGCGTACGCCTCGGGTCGTTCGAAGGTCTCGCCGGCGAGCTGTCGCTCGTGCATGCGCAGATACGCGTCCTGCACGACGTCCTCGGCCTCGGTCACGCTGCCGAGCATGCGGTACGCGATCGAGAACATGAGCGGGCGGAGCTCCCGGAGCGCTGGACTGGGGTCGGTCACTCTCCGAGCATGTCACAGCAGATGTCGGGCGCTGTCACAATCCACGTCGGTCATCCGTCGGAGGGGGTGAACCAACAGAAAGGCAAGGCAAATGCGAGTTTTCATCGCCGGAGCGACCGGCGCAATCGGGAGCCGGCTCGTGCCGTTGCTCGTCGCGGCCGGACACGAGGTGACCGGAACGTCGCGCTCGGTCAGCGGCGTGCGACGGATCGAGGCGGCGGGTGGCCGCGGCGTCGTCATGGACGCGCTGGACGAGGGATCCGTGCGTCGCGCCGTGCTCGACGCGAAGCCGGAGGTGCTCGTGCACCAGCTCACCTCGTTCTCGGGCGGGTTCGACTTCCGGCACATCGACACGTCGTTCGTCGTCACGAACGAACTCCGAACGCGCACCACCGACGCGCTGATCGCGGCGGCACAGGAGGCCGGCACGCGGCGCATCCTCGTGCAGAGCTTCACCGGATGGACCAATGAGCACGCCGGCAGCCGGGTGAAGACCGAGCAGGACCCGCTCGATCCGCACCCCGTCCCCTTGGCCCGGACCGCGCTCGACGCGATCGCCCACGCCGAACGCGCGACCGTCGCGGCGGGCGGGCTCGCCCTGCGGTATGGGTCGTTCTACGGCCCCGGCCAGTCGATCGGAGCCGGCGGGGAGACCCTCGAGGCCGTGCGCAAGCGCAAGGTACCGATCGTGGGTGACGGCGGAGGCGTGTGGTCGTTGTGCCACATCGACGACGCCGCGAGCGCCACGGTCGCCGCGGTCACGCACGGTGCCCCGGGGATCTACAACATCGTCGACAATCATCCGGCGCCCACCTCGGAGTGGGTGCCAGGCCTGGCGCAGGCGATCGGTGCGAAGCCGCCGATGCGCGTGCCGGCATGGCTCGCACGCCTGATGATCGGTGATTTCGGTGTCGCGTGGATGACCACGGCGCGCGGCTCGTCGAACGCGAAGGCCAGGGCCGAGCTCGGGTGGGCGCCGCGGTACGGGAGCTGGAGAGAGGGGTTCCGAACCGGGCTCGGGCTGGCCGAGGCATCCGACGCCCGGGGTGCGCGAGTGGCCTGAGAACGCGACGCATTCCCGTCCGCGCCGCCCGACACCCACATGGCTGAGATCGCAGGTGTCACAGACGGCGGCACTGATCCGTCGGAAGAGGTAACACGAGAAGGGACGAGACATGCGAGTCTTCATCGCCGGCGCCACCGGGGCCGTGGGGTCGAAGCTGGTGCCGCTCCTGGTGGCCGAGGGGCACGAGGTCGTCGGCACGTCGAGGAGCCGGGAGCGGCTCGGCGTGCTCGAGCGGGCGGGTGCGACGGGCGTCGTCATGGACGGGCTCGACGCGGCATCCGTTCGCACCGCCGTCCTCGACGCCCGGCCCGACGTGATCGTGCACCAGCTGACGGCCCTCAGTGGTCCCGCACTGGACCTCAAGCATTTCGACCGAGGGTTCACGACCACGAATGCGCTTCGCACCAGGGGCACCGATCTCCTGCTCTCCGCCGGAGCCGCGGCCGGCGTCGGGCGCTTCATCGCGCAGAGCTTCGCAGGATGGCCGAATGAGCGCACGGGCGGACCGATCAAGACGGAGGAGGATCCACTCGATCCGACGCCGACCGCGGCGTCGCGCGAGACGCTCGCCGCGATCCGCCACCTCGAGCGGGCGACGACGGATGCCTCGGGGCTCGTGCTGCGGTACGGCGGGCTCTACGGGCCCGGCAACGCGATGGGTCGCGGCGGCGACATCCTCGCCATGGTGCAGTCGCGGAAGATGCCGGTCGTCGGCGGCGGAACCGGTGTGTGGTCGTTCTGCCACGTCGAGGACGCGGCATCCGCCACCGCGATCGCCGTCACGCGAGGGGCGCCCGGCATCTACAACATCGCCGACGACGAACCCGCCCCGGTCGCGGAATGGCTCCCCGAGCTGGCGCGCATCATCGGCGCGAAGCCGCCGATGCGCATTCCCGCGTGGATCGCACGGCCGCTCATCGGCGAGCACGGCGTCTCGCTCCTGACCCAGGTTCGCGGCTCGTCGAATGCGAAGGCGAAGCGCGAGCTGGGCTGGAGTCCGCGGTACGCAAGCTGGCGGGAGGGATTCCGCACGGGACTCGGGTGAGTGCAGTGGCGCCGGTGGTCCGCCGCCGCCGACCCCCTGAGAACGCGACTCATTCCCATCACGGCGGGCTCGCGGCATCCGCGCCTACGCTGGGAGGGACATGGCACATTCCCACGATCAGGCGCACGCCCACCTGGCGTCGGCGAACCGCACCCGGCTCCGGGTGGCGATCGCGATCATCGCAGCGTTCCTGGTCGTGCAGGTCGTGGGCGGAATTCTCAGCGGGTCGCTCGCCCTGCTCGCCGATGCCGGGCACATGGCGAGCGACCTCATCGGCCTGGTCGTCGCGCTCGTCGCGGCGGTCGTGGCCGCGCGCCCGGCAACCGACCGGCAGACGTACGGCTACCGGAGGGCGGAGGTGCTCGGCGCCCTGGTGAACGGCGTGGTGCTCGTGGTCGTCGCCGTGTCGGTGGCGGTCTCGGCGTTCGGCCGGCTGGTCATGGGCGAGGGCGGCGAGGCGCACGAGGTGCAGGGCTGGCCCATGCTGGTCGTGGCGGTGCTCGGCATGGCGGCGAATGTCGCGGCCCTGCTCGTGCTGCGGGGCGGCGCGGCCGACTCGGTGAACATGCGCGGTGCGTACCTCGAGGTGCTCGGCGACCTGATCGGGTCGGTGCTCGTGATCGCCGCGGCCGGCGTGATCCTGCTCACCGGGTTCGATGCCGCCGACCCGATCGCGTCGCTCCTGATCGCGGCGCTCATCGTGCCGCGGGCGCTCACCCTGCTGCGCGATGTCGTGCGTGTGCTGTTCGAATCGGCTCCGCCCGACACCGACGTGGCCGAGATCCGCGACCACCTGTTGGGAGCGCCCGGTGTCGTCGCGGTGCATGATGTGCACGTGTGGCAGATCACCTCGGGCTCGCCGGTGTTCAGCGCGCACGTCGAGGTCGACCCCGACGTCTTCGCGGCGGGTCGCGCAGGCGAACTCCTCGACGAGCTCGGCGGATGCCTCTCCGACCACTTCGACGTCGCGCACTCGACGTTCCAGCTCGAGCCGGCCGGCCGGGCGGGACATGAGCAGCCGCACCACCATCCGTGAACGACGGCGAAAGAGCGGGGGCACGGATGTTCCGTGACGAACTGCGGGCGCTGCCCGCGCTCATCGGGCGATCGCCCGACTTCGACACCACGATGCTTCCGCCCGACCCTCGGGAGCTCTTCGTCGACTGGTTCCGGGCGGCGGTCGATGCCGCGGTGCCGGAGCCGCACGCGACGACCCTCTCGACGGTCGACGACGACGGGATGCCCGACGCGCGCGTGCTGCTGCTGAAGGATCTCACTCCCGAAGGATGGTGGTTCGCGAGCGAGGAGGGCAGCGCGAAGGGCCGGCAGCTCGCAGCGAACCCGCGGGCCGCGCTCACGTTCTACTGGAGCGGGCTCGGTCGGAGTGTGAGGATCCGCGGACACGTCGAGCGCGGTTCGGACGCCCGTGCGGCGCACGACCAACGCGAGCGGGGCATCGGCGCACGCGCCGTCGGCCTCGTGGGGCGCAGCGGCGCTGTCGTGGGGGCAGCGGACGCCGACCGCGAGATCGACGCCGCCATCGACGCGGCGCTGCGGCGGATCCGCGACGCGGGGCCCGAATTCGTGGACCCGGGCTGGCGGGTCTGGGTGGTGCACGCGGGATCCGTCGAGTTCTGGCAGGCGCACCCCGAACGCCGGCACGTTCGCGTACGTTACGAGCGCGCGGGCGAGGGATGGGCGATCACGCGGCTGTGGCCCTGACAGCCCGGCGCGCGTTTCACACGGCGAGCAGCCGCGTGAAGGAGGTTCGGATGTCGCCGACGAGGTCGCCCGGCGCCTCCATGGCGGGGAAGTGCCCGCCGTTCGGGTGCTCGTTCCAGAACGCGAGGTGTCCGTCCGGGTCGAGGATGCGCCGCATGAGCGGCTCCTCGCCGAACGCCACGATGCCCTGTGGGCGGTCGTGGCTGCGGCCCCACGCGGCCTCCGCGTGCGCGGTCTCATAGAGCAGGTTCGCCGCGCCGTCGCCTGCCCGACCGAACCACGACACCGTGACGAGCGTGAGCAGGTCGTCGAGGTCGACGGCGTCCTCGGGCAGTGCCCGGCCGGGATCGGTCCATTCCTGGAACTTCTCGACGATCCAGGTGGCCTGGGCGATCGGGGAGTCGGTGAGTCCGTAGGCGACGCTGAGGGGCCGGGTGGACTGCAGCTGCAGGTACCCGTAGTCCTCGCCTCTCGCGTCCTTCAGCTGCTGATGGCGCGCACGCTCCTCGTCGGTCAGGTGATCGGTCGGCGGTGTGTACTCGGTGGCGATCGCTCCCGGATCGGTCGCGGCGATGGAACCGAGCACCCGGTCGCCGGCGTCGAGGCAGAGCTGCTCGCTGATGCCCGCCCCGATGTCCTCGCCGAACACGGCATACCGGTCGTAGCCGAGCGCCTGCATGATCTCGTCGAAGGCGTGCGCCGTGCGGGCGATGTCCCAGCCATGGCTCGCGAGCGGGGTCGAGAATCCGTATCCCGGGATCGACGGCGCGACGACGTGGAACGACGGCGCCGTGGCATCCGCCCCCTCGTCGCTGTCAGGGTCGGCGAGGATCGGCGCGATGCCCGCGAACTCCACGAACGATGACGGGTAGCCGTGCAACAGCAGGAGGGGCACGGCCTCGTCGCGAGCGGAGCGCACGTGCAACCCGTGGATCGGCTGGCCGTCGACCTCCGCGATGAACTGCGGCAGCCGGTTGAGCCGTGACTCTTGGGCTCGCCAGTCGTATTCGTTGCGCCAGTAGCGCGCGAGGCGCTGCGCGTAGGGCACGGGCGTGCCACGGCTCCACTCGTCGGTGAGTGCGGCGGGCCAGCGCGTGCGGTCGAGCCGGGCGTGCAGGTCGTCGAGCTCGGCGTCGGGGATCGTGATCGCATAGGGCCTGATGTCCATGGGTTTCCGTCCTCTCGGTGGGGTGCGACCCGTCGAGTGAAGCGGATGTCCCGCGCGGCGTCTTGAACCGGAACGACACCGCCGGCGCGCCTACACGGGCTCGTCGCGACGTTGCGACTCCGCCGGCGTGTACCCGGTGAGCCGCTTCACCTCGCGCGTGAGGTGCGACTGGTCGGCGTACCCGAGCTCGTACGCGACCTCCGCGATCGCTTCGCCCGCGCGGAGGCGCGCGACCGCCTTCCGCGCACGCGTGACCTGCCGTACGTGCCGGGGGCTCTGCCCCGTGATCCGCTCGAAGTGACGCTGCACCGAACGCGCGGAGACGCCCGGCTCGGCCCCGCTGAGTTCGGCCGCGATCACGGGATCGTTGGCGAGGAGGCCGTTCGCGTCGAACGCGGCGAGCAGCACGTCGATGCGGTCGTAGTCGGGCATGGTCCAGGAGCGGCCCGCGAGTTCGAAGCACCCGTCGGTGAGTATGGGCAGCCGGATGGTGCGATCGCACATCGAGTGCGGATCAATATGCGTGAAGTAGGAACCCTGCGTGAAGCGCACGCCGATGCTGCGGTTGCCGGTGCGGTACGGCACGGCCGTCGGTCGGGATGACGGCCCGCTGAGCAGCACGCGGGAGCCGCCTGCGGCCAGGATCGTGAAGATCATGTCCCAGCAGGCGTCGGCGGCGGCGATGTAGGTGCCGTCGCTCGTGTCGACGGTGTGCCAGACGACGTCGACGAAGCGGGAGGATGAGGCTTTCTCCTCGTAGAGGAAGCTCATGCTGCCGACTGTACACGCGCCCTACGCGAGCATCCGCTCGCCCTCGCCGGCTCGCGATCGGTGGGATCTCGGGCACGCACGCCCACCAAGACGCGAACAGCGCCTCGATAGCATCGAAATGCGGGGACCGATCAGCCCCTGAGGAACTGGGAGGACACCCTCGCATGGACACCATCTATGTCAGGTTCGAGATCGAACCCTTCTCGTCGGTGCCGGTCGGCTACGCGGTGTGCGAGTTCGTCGACGGTCTTCCCACACGTCAGGTCTCGGTGGTCGGCGACCGACTGATCAGCTCACTGTCAGGCGAGGAGGACCCGGAGATCGGTCCGACACTGACCGAGTCGGCCCTGGAAGAGGACTGGCGCATCGAAGAGCCGGAGCTCGAGGAGGTCGACAAGGAATTCTTCGAAGGGCTCTGGGAGCAGGCCAACCGAGTTGGGAGGCGGCCATGACGGCCCCATGGCGCCGATCGACCCCTGAGCTCAGCGGTCGTGCGGCGGCTTCTCGTCGCCCGGACGCCCGGCGCCGTGGTCGCCGTGTCGGTCGCCCTCGAAGTGCGGCGGGCGGTCGAACACGTCGGGATCGAGCACGAGCTCCTCGGCCTCGACTTCGTCGGTGACGACGTCTTCGCCCGCGGCCTCGGCCTTCTTGGCCTTGCGGCGCTCGCTGAAGTAGTGCCAGAGCGTGATGAGCGCGGTGCCGCCCACCGCGACGAGCAGGATGATGTCGATGTACTCGCGAACGAGGAACGCGACCGGGGGGATGAACCCGATGAGGTACCCGAACATGGTGAGCCCGAAGCCCCAGAGCACCGCGCCCGTGAAGTTGTAGAGCGTGTAGCGGCCGCGCTGCATGTGGCCGACGCCCGCTGCGACGGGGGCGAAGGTGCGCACGATCGGCACGAAGCGCGCGAGGATGATCGTGAGCCCGCCGAACCGCTCGAAGAACGCGTTGGTGCGCTCGACGTTCTTGACGCTGAAGAGCCCGCTCTCCTTGCGTTCGAACACCCTCGGGCCCCCGCGATGCCCGATCTCGTAGCCGGCCTCGCCGCCGATGAACGCCGCGACCCCGATGAGGATCGAGACCCACCAGATGTTCACCCCGAACACGCCGTTGGGGGCGGCGGGGGTGGAGTGCGAGAGCAGGCCGGAGATGACGAGGAGCGTGTCGCCGGGCAGGAGGAAGCCGACGAGCAGGCCGGTCTCGGCGAACACGATGAAGCAGACCACCAGGAGCGCCCACGGGCCGGCCGAGGCGATGATCGTCTCGGGGTCGAGCCACGGAATGAGGGCGGTATGGATCACAGGGATCTCCTGTCGTCGTCGGGCACGGCGGATGCCGGTCAGCAGGCGGCGTGGTGTCGTTGCAGTCTACCCAGCGGATGCACCGCCCGACTGAGTGCTCGCACCGAATCATTCCCGAGGATGACGCCACCCGCGCGGCGTCCGACTCGCATCAATCCGCGCTCGGCGCTCGAGTTCAGGCGAGTCCGAACTGGCGGCGCATCATGGCGTCGAAGACCCGGTCGGGCAGCCGGCTCAGCGTGACCGCCGTCGATGCGCCGCGGCCGACCCGGTAGCGGATGCGCGGGCGCTCGGTCGTGGCCGCCTCGACGATCGCGGCGGCGACCGGTTCGACGTCGCTCGTGATCGCGGTGGTCTGGGTCGCGCGATGGTAGCGGGCAACCGCTCTGGCCATCTGGCGGTATGGGCCTTCGCCCGACGTCGCCTCGAGTCGCTGCATCGCCTCCTCGTGCCACCCGGTGCGCACCGGCCCCGGCTGCACGACGGCGACGCTGATGCCGAACGGTCGGAGCTCGGCGCGCAGACTGTCGGAGAGCGCCTCGAGCGCGAACTTCGACGCGTGGTACCAGCCGCCGAGCGGAGAACTGAATTCGCCCGCCAGGCTCGACACGTTGACGATGCGACCCGTCGATGAGTGGCGCATCGACGGGATCACGCGCTGCGTGAGGCGGATCAGTCCGAAGACGTTGACGTCGAACTGTTGGCGGGCAAGCTCGATGGAGGTCTCCTCGAGGGCGCCGAATTCACCGTATCCGGCGTTGTTCACCAGGATGCCGACGGGCCCGAGGTGCTGTTCGACCTGCTCGACGGCGCGGTCGATGCCATCGGCGTCGGCGAGGTCGAGCCGCACGGGCAGCACCGCGGGGAGCCGCTCGATCAACTCGGTGCGGCGCGCGGCACCGGCGACCCGGTAGCCGCGGTCGACGAGCATGCGCGCGGTGCGGGCACCCAGGCCCGAGGATGCACCGGTGACGAGGACGACGGGGAGGTTACTGTTCATGACGTTCACAGTTTCCCAAGGTACAGTGAACGTCATGCACAGTCAACCGAACGATCGCCTGCTCCGCGTGGCGTGGGGCGTGGAGGCGCCGCCACCGCGCGGGCCGCGGGCCCGATTCACCGTGGGGGATGTCGCGGCGGCGGCCTCGACACTCGCCGACGCGGGCGGCCTTGCGTCGGTCTCCCTCGCGCGAGTCGCCGGCGAGCTCGGGCTCACGACGACGGCGCTCTATCGTTACGTCGATTCCAAGGATTCACTCGTCGAACTCATGACGGATGCCGCGGTCGGTCCGCCACCCGCGCACGACTCGGCCGATTGGCTCGACGGCGTGCGGGCCTGGGCGCACGAGCTGCACGGGCGCTACACGCGGCATCCGTGGATCGCCGAGGTGCACGTGACCGGACTGCCCCGTTATCCCAATCGGCTGGCGTGGATGGAGGCACTCCTCGTGCTGCTCGATCGGGGCCGCATCGCGGATCCGATGCACGTGGCACTGCTGCTCGAGTCACTCGCCAGGGCATTCTCGTCGATCGCACCCGAGGAGACCGAGGCATCCGCCCCCGCCCGTTGGCTCGTGGAGGCGGTCGCCGAGCGTTATCCGCGGCTGTCGCAGGAGCTCGATCGTGACTGGGGCGACGTCGAACCCGAGCTCGCCCGCGCGGTCGACACGGTGCTGCGCGGCGCCGAACGCGTGGCCGAGCGCGGCGCCGAGCCAAGTGTCGGGGGTCGCCGATAGCGTCGCCGTCATGCGGCATGGATTCATCTTCACCGGTACGGAACCGAACCTCGCGGTCGAGCTCGCGCAGCTCGCCGAGGCATCCGGGTGGGACGCGTTCTTCGTGTGGGAGGGCATCTGGGCGACCGACCCGTGGTCGACGCTCGGCGCCGCGGCCATGGTCACCGAACGCATCCGCCTCGGCACCATGCTCACACCGGTGCCGAGGCGGCGCCCGTGGGAACTCGCCGGCCAGACCATGACGGTCGACCGACTGTCGAACGGCCGGGTCATCCTCTCGGCGGGGCTCGGAGTTCCCGACGAGGTCGAGCACCGGTTCTGGATCTTCGAAGACGATCCCGGGCGAAAGGTGCGCGCCGAACTCATGGACGAAGGCCTCGAGCTGCTGCAACACCTGTGGCGGGGCGAGCCGTTCGAGTACGAGGGTCGGCACTACCGCGCCGACCGCACCGACCAGATGCTCCCGCCCGCGATCGTGCAGGAGCCGCGCATCCCCACCTGGGTCGTCGGCCTCTGGCCGCGCATGCGGTCGATGCGGCGCGTGGCACAGTACGACGGCTGGATCCCGAACTATGCGCCGCCCGGAGGGGACGGCGTCGACCCGCTCGAGCAGCAGCGCACCTACACGCCCGAGATCGCCGCCGAGGCGATCGCGTGGATCCGCGAGGAGCGCGAGCGCCTCGGCCTCGGCGACCGGTCGTTCGACGTGGTGCAGGAGGGCACGACGAGTGGCGATCCGGCTGCGGATGCCGCGGTCGTGCGGCCGTGGGCCGATGCTGGTGTCACGTGGTGGCTCGAATCGGACTGGCAGGTTCCGGCGGAACGCGTCGCCGATTATGCGCGTGCGCGGATCGCGGCCGGTCCTCCGCGCGCGTAGACGCATTCAGCCCGCAGCGACGCGGCGCCTACCGCAAGTCGTCGAGGGGCTCGGTGTCGTTCTCCGCGACCCCCTCCGTGGCGGCGCGCTCATCGGCCACGGCGGAGTCGAGCAGGTCGTCGTTCACGTCGGGGTCGAGCGGTGCGTCGGGGTCGAGATCGAGGTCGCGGTCACGCGGGTTCTCGCGCGGATCGATGTTCGTCATGATGCTCCTCTCTGGCGCGGGCGGCTCCCACGCGCCTCGACGGTAACCCGACGGCCGTGAGGGCGATAGGGGCTTGCGCGTCGTCACGGCGTCAGCGCCGGCATCCGCCTTCGGGCACGCCGAAGAGAAGGTCGCGGCCGGCCGGAGGGGGAGGGGGTCGGCCGGCCGCGACAGGGGGTCGTCGTGAGCCCGAGGTGACGACGACGGGTGGGATCAGGCGGCCGACCAGCCGCCGTCGCTCGCGAGCACGACGCCGTTGATGTTCACGCCGTCGTCGCTGAGCAGGAAGGTGATCGATGCCGCGAGCGCCTCGGCTTCGGCGGCATCGGGGAGCACCGCCATCGCCTGCCGCACGCGCTGGGCGCCGAGCGGCGAGGCGAACGTGGCCTCGATGTTCGTGATGGTCGCACCGGGGGCCACGGCGTTCACGCGCAGGCCGCTCGGTCCATACATGAAGGCGGTCGACTTGGTGAGACCCACGACCGCGTGCTTCGACGCGGTGTACGCGACGCCGGCGGCCGATCCGCGGAGGGCGGCCTCGCTGGCGGTGTTCACGATCGAGCCGTAGCCCTGGGCCAGCATGACGGGAGCGACGGCGCGCATGAGCTTCATCGTGCCGTCGACGTTCACGGCGAACACGCGCTTCCACACGGCGTCGGTGAGCTCGCCGATGGGCGTCATGTCGTCCATGATGCCGGCGACGTTCGCGAGGCCGTCGATGCGCGAGCCTGCGGCGCCGACGATCTCGGCGACCTTGGCATCATCGGTGATGTCGGCGACGAGCGTGATGATGTCGGCGCCGGAGTGTTCTGCCGCGAACTCGTCGAGACGCTCCTGGGAGACGTCGACCGCGATCACGCGGCCGCCCTCGCGTGCGATGCGCGACGCCGTGGCGCGGCCGATGCCCGAGCCCGCCCCCGTGACGATCACGGTCTTGCCGGCGAAGCGACCCTGGTCGAGGCGCTCGACCCATTCGGGGCGCTCGACGGCCGGTACGGCTGCGGCATCCGTCGACCCTTCGGATGCTTCGGTCCCGGATGCCTCGGTGTGAGCCGTTGTGGCGTCTGCGCCGGTGCTCGCGGGAACGTCGCCGGCGGCGGCTCGGCGCACCAGCTCATCGAGCAGCTCCTGCGAGAACGAGCCCTTGCTCAGCTTGACGAGTCGCTTGATGGCGAGTCGGTGCACGGGACGCAGGACGCCGGCGTCCTGGCCGGACTGCGCGAGCAGGTCGCGCAGGATGGGGCCGCCGACCGGGTGCTCGAGCCACGTCTTGATGGAGTCGTCACCGGTGAGGGGCTTCGGAGTGCTCAATTCGGGTTCCTTCGCTTGAACGTTACCGGACAACCATGTCCGGTAGTAACGTTACACCGTGCCCGAGGTTGAGAAGCGGACTCCCAGCAATCGCAAAGCCAACCGCGGTCCGAGCGCCGGACCCGAGAATCGTCGTGCGCTCATCGCCGCCGCGCGCGAGGTCTTCGCAGCCGACGGCCTGAAGGCGCCGTTCAGCGCCGTCGCCAAGAAGGCGGGCGTGGGGCAGGGCAGTCTCTACCGTCACTTCCCCGATCGGCTCGCGCTCGCCGTGGCCGTGTTCGACGAGAACCTCGACGAGCTCGAGGCCGCGGTGGCGTCGCCCGACGCCACGCTCGACGACCTGCTGGAGGCCATCGTCGGCCAGGCCGTCGTGTCGACCGCGCTCATCGACCTCATCTGGCTCAACCGCCACGACGAACGCGTCATGCACCTCAGCGAGCGGCTCGCGAGTCTCGCAGGAATGCTCCTCGAACGCGAGCATGCCGCCGGCCGCATCGCCGACCATGTCGAGACGCAGGACGTGCTGCTCGCCATCACGATGCTCGCCGACCTGCTCTGGCGAACGGATGCCACGGAGCGACCCGATGTCGCCAGGCGGGCGCGCGCGATCTTCCACGCCGCGTTCAGTCCGCGCGGGTAGCCCGCCGGCGGCGGCGTATCGGGCAGGGCGGCGTATCTCCAGTGCGGAAGGTGGGACTTGAACCCACACGCCCGAAGGCACAGGAACCTAAATCCTGCGTGTCTGCCGATTTCACCACTCCCGCGAGTGCATCGATCAGTCTAGGCGCGGTTCGGCTCCGCCGACTCGTCGGAACGGACCGGTCGGAACCGCGGCATCCGGACGCCGTCGACCTCGACGGTCTCGCTGAACATCGCGAGCGGGCGCACCCATGCGCTGCCGTCACCGTACAGCTGGCGGTAGACGACGAGCTCCTCCTCGGTCTCACTGTGCCGCGCGACGAGCAGCACCTCGTAGCGGGCGCCCTTGTAGTGCTCGTAGACGCCGGGCTCGAGCGGTGACGCGCCCACGGATTCGGTCATCCGGCCATCGTACGGACCGTCCGTGAAGATGGGGACTGTTCGCGGGTGCGCTTCACCGCTACGGTGTAGCCAGAGATCGGCCTCCCGGGGCCCTCTTGCGGTGCATGACGAGGTGCACCTTCCGAGTCGTCGGGAGCGATGTTCGATCGCCCACGAAGCGGAAGAGAGGGAACCAACGATGCGAACCCCACCCCGATCGCTGCGATGGCGCCGACGTGCGCTCGCCGCAGCCGGAGCACTCCTGCTCGGCACGTCACTCATGGCTGGCACGGCAGCCTCGGCCGAGGAGGACGAGGACCCACGCGTGGGCCTTGCCCCGGGCTACCTGACCGACTTCGGTGTGGCGACGAACGGTATCGAGCTCCTCTCGAGCTCGCCGCGAGTGGCACCGTTCGACGCGAACCCGAACAACTTCGGGTTCGTCAACTCCGACCTCGCCTTCACCGGCGACAACGCCATCGTCGGCAACTTCAACGGCTTCCAGGTCTACGACGTGTCGGATGCCGCAGCGCCGACGCTGCGCTCGTCGTTCGTGTGCCCCGGCGGCCAGGGCGACGTTTCGGTCTACGGCGACCTCCTGTTCATGTCCGTCGAGGAGGGCCGCGGCCGCATCGACTGCGGCACGCAGGGCGCCAGCGGTTCGGTGAACCCCGAGCGGTTCCGCGGCGTGCGCATCTTCAACATCAGCGACATCGACAACCCGGTGCAGCTGCCGGGCGTGCAGACCTGTCGCGGCTCGCACACGCACACGCTCGTGACCGACCCCGATGACCCCGAGAACATCTACATCTACAACTCGGGCACCTCGGGCGTGCGGTCGCCGCTGGAGCTCCCGGGCTGCGAGAACGCCGCGCTGACGGCGGAACCCGTCACCACCGGTAACCCGACGCAGTGGCGCATCGACGTCATCAAGGTGCCGCTCGCGACGCCCGAGACCGCGTCGATCGTCAGCCAGCCGCGCATCTTCGTCGACGAGGCGACCGGCGCGTACAACGGCCTGCAGAACACCATGCCCGGCGCGCAGCACCCGAGTGGCACGAACTACAGCCCGCTGCCCAACACCAACACGTGTCACGACGTCACGGCGTTCCCCGAGATCGGCCTGCTCGCGGGTGCGTGCCAGGGCAACGGCATCCTCGTCGATATCTCCGACCCGGCGAACCCGGAGCGGCTCGACGCGGTCTCCGACCCGAACTTCTCGTACTGGCACTCGGCGACGTTCAACAACGACGGCACCAAGGTGATCTTCACCGATGAGTGGGGCGGGGGCACGGGAGCACGCTGCCGGGTCACCGACCAGCCTGAGTGGGGAGCCAACGCGCTCTTCGACATCGTCGATGGCAAGTTGGAGTTCAAGAGCTACTACAAGCTCCCGGCCGTGCAGACGTCGCAGGAGAACTGCGTGGCGCACAACGGATCGATCGTGCCGGTGCCTGGCCGCGACATCATGGTGCAGGCCTGGTACCAGGGCGGCCTGTCGGTGATCGACTTCACCGACACGGCGAACCCGGCCGAGATCGCCTACCTCGACCGTGGACCGATCAACTTCCCGAATGCCACTGGCCTGAACCTCGGCGGGTACTGGTCGACGTACTGGTACAACGGCAACGTGCTCGGCAGTGAGATCGCCCGCGGCTTCGACAGCCTGGCCTTCACGCCGAGCGCCCAGCTGTCGGCCAACGAGATCGCCGCGGCCGGCGAGATCCAGCTCGAGGAGTTCAACGCGCAGCTCCAGGCGCACCTCGTGCACGCGCCGAGCTTCGCGGTCGTGCGGTCGTACGTCGACCAGGCCGAGCGCAGCGGTACCCTGACCGGTGACGCCCTCGCAGAGGTGCGTCAGCGCATCGACAACGCCGAGAAGTTCTCGACCGGTCCGGTGAACAAGCGGGCGATCCTGGCACAGTTCAGCGAGGCAGTTGCGCTTTCGGGTGCACCCGCCGACTCGGACCTCGTGCTCGCGCTGAACGCGCTGGCGGACACCTTCCGCTGACGCGGCCCGAAGTGAAGGATGCCCGGCGGCCCTCGAGCCGCCGGGCATCTTCACGTTCGGGTCACGACCGCTCGGCGAGCATCTCCTGCATCCGGGCGATCTCGATGTTCTGGTCGGCCTCGACGTGACGGGCGAACTGGTCGACGGATGACTCCTGTCCGCCGCCGGCGCGGTAGAGCTCGTCGACCATCTGCACGGCGCCCTGATGGTGCTGGATCATGTACTCGAGGAACAGCCGGTCGAACGCGGCATCCGTCGACGACTCCAGGCTCGCGAGCTGCTCGTCGGTCAGCATGCCGGGCATGCCCTCCATGGCACCGCCGTGGGTGTCGTGACCCTCGCCCCGCAGCGGTTGGCCGCGGTCCTGCAGCCAGCGCGCCATGAGATCCATCTCGTCCTCCTGGCTGATGCGCATGCGTTCGGCGAGCAGTCGGATGTCGCGGTCCTGCGTGCGTTCGTCGACGTAGCCGGTCATCACGATGGCCTGGTCGTGGTGCAGGATCATGTTCCGCATGAAGGTCACGTCGGCCTCGACATGCTTCGGCGACCCCAGCTGCTCCGCCTCCTCGGGCGAGAGCGTGCGGTTCGGCTCGCCCGGCGCCCCGAGCTGCACGACCGGGCCGGTCGGGGCATCCGAATCGGGTGCACCCGCCGTGCACGCGGTCAGGCCGACTGCGAGCACGACCACCGTGCCGAACCGCCAGGACCGCCGCATCGCCGCCATCCCACCAGTCAACACGAAATGCGCGGGCGCTGCACGGTCACGATTCGATGGGCGCGCGGCTGGCCGCCGGCACGGTGATGGACGCCACTTCCTCGAGCTTCGGGTGCAGCTCGTCGTCGCCGTCCACCTTGCCGGTGTGCCACGTGAGGTGGAGCCCGTCGGGCCCCTCCTGCAGCAGGGCCAGGTTGTTGTCGAACCACGGACCCTTCACGGTGTGCCAGCGGAATGGGGCATCCGGAACCTTCACCGATCGCGCGGCCCAAGCACCCACCGGAGTCGCGGCCCCGTACGACATGACGACCGCGAACCAGCGCAGGAACCGGGGGAGCGGGTTGCGCACGGGCGAGCAGACCGTCTGCAGGATGCGACTTCCGCCCTCGCGCTCGACTTCGGCGAGGTAGGAGAAGTGCACGTCCCCAGAGAGGAACGTGACGGTCTGCGGTGCCGGCCCCCGTTCGCCGTCGGCGACCTCGGTCACCATTCGGGCCACGGCCTGGAACGTGTTCTGGAACGCCGCCCAGTGCTCGAGGTCGACGGCCTGCCGCAGGCGCTCGCCGATCCAGGCGGGCGGCTTCCCCCACGCGCCCTGGGCGATCGCCTCATCCCACGCCTCGACGTGGTGCAACCCCATCGGCAGGAGGAACGGCAGCGACGTGGCCACGAACACGTGCCGGAACCCGCCGCGCAGTTTCTCGTCGAGCCAGGCGAGCTCCTCGTCGTCGAGCAGCCCGCGCGCCGAGGGCGTGAGGTCGCGCGCGGCCCGGGAGTCGACCACGATGAGGCGCACGTCGTCGTAGTCGCGCGAGTAGCTCCAGCGGAAGCTCGTCGGATCCTTGTCGGCCCGGTCGGCGAACGCGTCGATCGCGTCGCTGAGGTCGAGTTCCTCGTCGCCGCGGTGTCCGGCGACCCGCCGCCACAGCTCGTCCTCGGCGCGCTCCTGCGGCGAGAGGTTGCCGAGGTGCTGGTACACCCAGTACGACGCGAGGCCGGCGACGATGCGGCCCTGCCACCACGAGGTGGCCTCCATCTTCTTCTTCCAGTCGACCGACGCGTTCCAGTCGTCGCGCACGTCGTGGTCGTCGAAGATCATGGCGGTCGACAGCGTCGAGAGCAGCCATCGGTTCGCGTCATCCGACCATGCCAGCCAATAGAGGTGCGCGTACTCCTCGAAGTCCTTCAGCTCCTTGCCGGGCTCCTTGCGGATGTCGCGCCGGCCCTTGATGAACTCCTGCATCTCCTTCGACGTGAGGTCGGCGTACACCTGGTCGCCGAGGAAGAGCAGCAGGTCGGGTCGGATGTCGCTGGCGCCCGCCAGGGCGAGGGCGAACGCGCGCATCGAGTCGACGCCGTGCGTGCGGTTGCCGGTGCGGTCGTGCGGAACGCTCGTGCGACACGATCCGTAGGCCATTCGCAGCGGACGGCCGGGGGTGAGCGTGGCGATCGTGGGCGCGGGGTACTCCGAGTCGGGCTCGGGCCACACCTGCTCGCCGTCGATCTCGACGCGGTACGGATGCTCCGAGCCCGGCTCGAGGCCGTCGAGCTCGACGAGCGCGTAATGGTGGTCGTGCACGGCGAACGTGCGGGCCTGCCACGAGTGGCCGCCGAGGTGCACGCTCACCCGGGAGTCCGCTCGCGTCTCCACCCAGACGCTCGCGGACGTCTCGTCGACGTACCGCAGCATCGGGCCCAGCACCAGCGGTGAGGTTGCCATGCGTTCTGTTCTACCTCCCGGTGCGCCCCCGGAACCATGGGTTGACTCGGCGGGTGGTGCTGCGCCCCGTGTGAGGAGTAGCGTGATCGCGCTGCAGGAGGTGAACGAGGATCTCGACGACTTCGAACGGTTGATCGACATCCTCGGCCGCAACTGGGACTACCTGCTCACCGACACGAGCGAGGGCAGCCGGGGCAACGGTGAGCGCATGGCGTTCCTGTTCAACCGCGACAAGGTGTGGTTCCGCAAGGTGGCCGGTGAGATCGTGCTCCCGAAGGTGCAGCTCGTGGTGCCGGTGCTGGCGTTCACGTGGCGAGGTTCCGTCCGCGCGCGGTGAAGGATGACTGTGCGGCTCGTGCGGCGATGTCCCGCAGGGCCTCGAGGGGAATATGTGCATCATGTTCCGCCCGGCGATACTCCTCACTGAGCCGGGTGTGACTCGGTGTGGGGTTGTCCGTGTTGAGGGTGACCGCGACACCTGCCGCGAGGAGGTCATGAATCTGGTGGGACTCAAACCCGGTAGACGCACGTGTCTGCGTGTTGCTGGTGAGCGCCACCTCAAGGGTGACGTCGCGCTCGCGTAGCCGTTCGAGCAGCCTTGGATCCTCGACGGAGCGGACACCATGGCCGATGCGCTCCGCCCCGAGGTGATTCATCGCGTCGGCGACGCTCTGAGGACCCGCGGCCTCGCCGGCATGCACGGTGATGTGCAGGCCTGCGTCTCTCGCGCGGGCGAACGCCGGGGCGAACGCGACGCAAGGGACACCTGCTTCGTCGCCAGCGAGGTCTATCGCGCACCAAACATCTCGTGTCTCGAGGATGGTGTCGATCTGCTTGTCTGCGGACTCGGGTCCGAGGTTTCGCAAGACGATCGCAATCAACCCGGCCGGCATCCCTGTGCGCGCGGAAGCCGCTGCGACACCTTCGCTTACAGCGTCGACGACGGCACGCGGGTGCAAGCCGGTCTGACGCGCAACGAACCAGGGGCTGAAGCGAAGCTCGAGATAGTCAAGTCCGTCGTCGTAGGCGTCCTCCACGGCATTCGCGCCGGCGTGAACCCAGTCGCCTGCTTCGGTGAGGATTGCCGCTGCGTGGTCAATTCGCTTCAGATAGGAGACCAGGCTGTCCGTGCTCTCATCGGCGGTCAACATTCGACGCAGCCCGCGGATGGTGTCCTCGCTGCTCACTGAGCGACCGAGCACATCGACCAGATGGCTGGGCCGGAGCGAACCCTCCAGGTGGCGATGAAGGTCGATCAGCGGATATGCAGTCATGCGTGGTCCTCCTGTGCCTGAGAAGCCGAGGTCGTCCTCAGATCGGTCTCCTTCCGAGATGCATGCTCGGTGTCGACATGCTCGCTGTTGAAGGTCGACTCGACCCACGCGAGCTCTGCCCTCGAGCGAGCGGCGGGCACCGAGATCTGGTATGCGCTCATGAGGCTGTTTCCGTTCTTTCGTTGGGTGGAACCGATCACGTTGCCGCTGCCGACGATGTTCATCACGGTGGTCTGTCTTCCCAGAGATGCGACTCAGCGGAGGATGTCAACGAGGCCGGCGGCGAGGGCGTGATTGATCACCTCTGGCACGGGGTAGGCGCCGGTAAACGGTGCGCCGCCGGCGGCGATGGTTCCCAGGCTCGCTGCTTGCAGTGACAGCCCGAGGTCCATGGCCTCGATCGGGTTGCCCTTCGCGGCGGTGAGATTGACCATCTTGGTTCCATGGAGGATGACGATCTCCCTCCCGTTCGGGAGGCGGTACGCGATGCGGGCGTCGGCGTCGGTCGAGGACGCCAGAGTGAGCGTCTGGGTGGCGGCGGCGGCGAGCGCGGGCAGATCGATCTCGTTCGGTTCGTGACCGACGCCGGCGATCATCGCGCCGTCTGGGAGCAGAGCGAGGTCATCGAGCGAAAGGATGTCGGCGCGTCCGGTCGACATGAAGAGGGCGTGCGCGGACGGCAACGCCTCCATGACGGGAGCGACGTGGTGACCGGCCAGTATCGCCTCCAACGCGCGGAACGGGTCGCGGTCGACGACGGTGACGCGCGACCCGAGTTGGCGCAGCGTGTCGGCGACGCCCTTGCCACACGGCCCGTATCCGATGACCGTGGCCTGGAGCCCGGGGAGCTGTCGGTTGGTGGCGTTCATGAACCCTTGCACGATGCTCTGTCCGACGCCGTATTCGTTCTCGACGAGCAACTTGAGCGGACTGTCGTTGATAACGATGACAGGGAAGTCCGGCTGCACCGGCAGATTGCGCACACGCGTACCGCCGGTGGTCGTCTCCTCGGTGCATCCGAGGAAGTTCGACGAGCGTTCGGCACCCTTTGTGAGTCGTTCGATCAGTTCGCCGCCGTTGTCGAGGATGAGGTCGGGGCGGCTGGAAATGACGGCGTCGAGATTGCGAGCGTGGGCGGCGGCGTCGTCGTCACGGCCGCCGATGACCTCGGCGCCGAGGCCGGCGAGGATCGCAGCGGTGCTCGATTCGGTGGTGCCGAGGTTCCCGGTGATCGTGACCTTCGCTCCGTACTCGAGAAGCCAGTAGCACAGCACCGCGGTCTTCGGTTCAAGGTGGAGGCAGATGCCGAGGTGACGGCCGCGGAAGACCGGACCGAACTCCTGCATGATACGGGCCAGCAGCGGCATGGATCGTGCGGCCCAGTCCACGTCGGGGTCACCGGTGGCGGGGAGCATCGGCGTCGCGCCCTGTCGGATATCGGAGGCGGTCATGCGAGGTCCTTTCGCGGGCAGCGGGGCCGGCTGCTCATCGTTCATGCCCCCACCGGTTCGGGCCCGTGATCCCGCACGTACCGAGGGTTGAGCATGACGGGCGGCTCATTGGGTTACGCAAGTATGCCCAAACGTTAAGCGCTTGACAAGCATCAGGTGGAAGATCTCGTTTTCGAGACCGGGCGATTCGTCGTCGATGCGTTGTGGATTGTTGCCATGTCGAGCCATTGCGTCGGCGCCCGTGCCCTACGCGACGTAGCATTAAGCGCTCGACGCGACGTAACACGGGCCCTGAAGGGTGTCGAAGCACGTGCTCTGTGCGGGGACGAGGGCCGCCGACGAAGGGAACGAGCAATGCGCGACGCCATTGGGGACCGCATTCCTCGGCCGCGCGTAACCCTCGCAGATGTCGCGCGTGAAGCTGGCTGCTCGGCCGCCGCCGTCTCCCTGTGGGTGAATGGTAAGAGCTCCGGACGCCTCAGTGTCGAGAACGCGGAACGCATCGAGCACGCGGTGGTGCGTTTGGGCTATGTACCCAACCGGACTGCGCAACGACTTGCCCTCGGTTCTTCGCAATCGGTGGCATTCTTGTTCCCCGGCGCCGCGTACGGAAATTTCTTCACGACGATCGTCGACGGCGTCGCCGATCGTCTTGGCCCCGAGTGGGAGATCACCTTTGTCGACGCAAAGCTCTCCGCAAGCGCCGCGTCCTCTGCGCCATTGGCGCGGGCACTGCGCAGCGACCCGTCCGGCTTGCTGGTGTCGGCTCCGTCACCGGACATCCTTGCCGCGCTCGAGGACGTGTGCGTTCCTACGGTGGTCATCGATGCCCCTTCCGCCCCCGCACATGTCTCGCTTGTCACGTTGGATCTCACCCCGAGCATCCATGCGCTTGTGCAACATCTGGACGAGCTCGGACACCGTCGCGTGGCATACGTGTCCTACGTCGCCGAGTCGCTCAGCCTCTCGAGCCGCCGGTCGCAGGTCCGCGACCAGCTCCTCAGACGAGGCATCGACATGGTCGACCAAGACCTCCTGCTCGACTCCCTCACGCTCACGCACGCTGCACAGGCGTTCACGGGAATTTGGCCTGCCTGGGAACGTGCTGGCGTCACAGCAGTAATCTGCGCGGACGATCGCCATGCCTACGGGGTCATGGCCGCCGGACGTGAACTCGGAATTGACCTGCCCGGACGCCTCTCTCTCGTGGGCTTCAACGATCTCGACCCCAATGCTCTCCTGTCGCCCGCGCTGTCAGCCATCGCACTGCCTGCCCTCGAAATGGGTACGGCGGCAGCCGACGCGTTCGCCGCCCACTTGTCCACGGGAACCCCGTCACGGCTGATGATTCCTACCCGTTACATTCGCCGGGAATCCACCGGCCCTCGCCGCTGATCGCAACCGGCACAGCGTCCCGTTGACGTTTTCGGGAACGTGTACCCACGTGAGGAAGCACCATGGGCATTGTGCCGTGATGAAGGCGGGCGTCGTGATCGCGGCGCAGGAAGCGCCTGATCGACTTGCCGGGTGTACGATCTGCGGTAATCGGCCGAATCGCGCGGTGATCGTTTCGCGACCCAGATGGCGTGCTCGGCTCAGGCAAGGAATGGCCGATGATGCTCACCGTGGAAGCCCGTCGCTCGCTCGACGACGTGCTCGACGTGCTCGACGCCGATGTGGCATCCGCGGCGCTGCGCTTCGATCTCGCCGGGCCACTCATGCAACTGCTCCGAGCGGACTTCTTCGCCTCCTACGTTCGCAGTCCGGTCGGGGACAGGTACGCCCAACGCGTCGCCGTGAACATGGGTGACGCCAACTTGGCTCGTTACGAGACGTACTTCCAGTTCAACGACCCGCTCACGCCACGGATGGCCGCCCAGTCCCGTGCGGCGATCGTCGACCGAGTCGTCGATCGCCGCACGCTGGAGCGCTCCGAGTTCTACAACGACTTCCTTGCCGTCGACGGGCTGCACCACGGCATCAACTATTTCGCCTACCGGGGTGGACGACACCTCGGCGACCTCCGTCTCTGGCGAGCGCGGTCGGGCCCTCCATTCGACGAGGACGACCGCGCGCTGCTCGACCTCGTCGCAACGGCATTCCGAGCTCGTCTCAGCCTCGAGCACGCACGGATCGAGACGGTGCTGCCGCCGCGGCTCGCGGAACCGCTCACCGCGCGTGAGCGCCAGATCGCCGTCGCCGTCGCCGACGGCGCGACGGACCGCGAGCTCTGCGTCCGATTCCACCTCTCGTACGGCACGGTGCGCACCCACCTCTCGCACATCTTCGAGAAATGGGGGATCGACAGCCGGCTCGGCATCGTCGCAGCCGCACGGCAGGGAATCGACGAATTCGCTGATGCCGCCGGGGCGATTTCGCGGCATCGTGATGGCCATGACGACAGGAGCAGGGCCGTCTGACCCGGTCGGCGTGACCGACCACGTCGAGCAATTCATCACGCACGTTCATGCGTTCGACGATCTCCGCATGTTCATCGGATTCGAGGAGGCGTCGTTGCGCCGCGCCGCCGCGAGGAGCCGGCAGGTCGCTGGTCCTGGGCCGCTGCACGGCGAGCTCTATGCGGTGAAGGACATCGTCAACGTCGCCGGTATGGCCACCTCAGGCGGAACCTCCGCGCTTGCCGATATCCCGATGCAGCAGGATGCACCGGTGATCGCGCGACTCGCTCGCGCTGGAGCGGTCGTCGCGGCGAAGACGAACCTCCACGAGCTTTCCTTCGGCATCACCTCGAACAACGCGGTTCACGGTGCCGTCGGCAACCCGTACGACGCGACCAGGATCGCCGGGGGAAGCAGCGGCGGCAGCGCGGTCGCCGTGGCCACCGGTCTGGTCCCGTTCGCGATCGCCGCCGACACGGGAGGGTCCGCGCGCCTTCCTGCCGCCCTCTGCGGGATTGTCGGCTATCGCCCGACCGTCGGCCGGTATCCGATGCGAGCAGTCCTGCCGATCTCACCGACCCGCGACACGCTCGGTCTCGTCGCAAGAACGGTCGACCTGGTGCGCACGGTGGACGCGGTGATCCGAGAGGAATCCGCGGCCCGATCGTCGGTGCCCGAACGACCGAAGCGTGGACACCTTCGGCTCGGCCTCCCGACCGACGTACGCGGCGCCGACCTGGACCCGGCAGTCGCGGCATCCCATCGCGCGACGCTTCGGGCCATCGAGGCGGCAGGGATCGAGCTCGTCGGAGTCGACCTCGCAGGAGCATTCGACACGGCCGGGCGCATCGGTCTGACGATCGCCTTGGCCGAGTTCCCCGGCGCCGTCGAACGGTTCCTCGCCGACGCGGGCATCGATATCGAACTCGAGACGATCGGCGCCGGCATCGGCAGTCCCGACGTGCGCCGTATCTGGGAATCGGCGTTCTCCGCTCCGACACCCGTCGATGTCTATCGGCAGGCCATGCGCGAGCGCGATCTGGCCCGAGGGCGCATCATTGCGGCGCTCGACCGGTCCGACGTCGACGCCATCGTGTTCCCGACCGCTCCCGTGACCGCTCGGCCGATCGGTGACGACGACACCATCGAGTTGCGGGGCGAACGCGTCGGGACGTTCGAGACGTACACACGATTCACGAACCTCGCCGGCGTGCTGGGACTCCCGGGCATCTCGCTTCCGTCTGGTCTCGATGATCGGGGTCTGCCGATCGGCGTGGAGCTCGACGCCCGCCCTGGCGACGACGATAGCCTGCTCGAGATCGCGGCGAAGATCGCTTCATTGCTCGACTCACCCCCACCCCCACCCCCGCGCCGGGCACCCGCGGGCGGATAGCCGCCCGGCGACACCCCCACGCCACCGCACACTTCGATGAGGAGGAAGAAATGTCCGAGAGTCCGACGATCCCGACCCGTTTCAGCGCTGCCTATGGCGTGCGCCATCCATTCGCGGGTGCCGGGCTCGCCTTCGCCGCCGAAACCCCCGACCTCGCGATCGCCGTCAGCGCCGCGGGTGGCATCGGAGCCCTCGGCGTCGGCTTCGTCCCTGCCGACCCGCTCCGGGCATCGATCCACGTCATCAGGGACGCGGTCGGCGATCGGCCCTTCAACATCAATTTCATCACCGTGTTCGACAACGACGCGCAGATCCGGGTGTGTGCCGAGGAGCGCGTGCCGGTGGTCTCCTTCCACTGGGGACACCCGTCAGCAGAGCATCGCCGGATGCTCCAGGACGCCGGAGTCTCCGTGTGGGAGCAGGTGGGCACGATCGACGACGCGAAGCGTGCGGTCGACGACGGTGTCGACGTCGTCGTCGCCCAAGGATGGGAAGCCGGCGGCCACAACTATGGTGGGCTGCCGACGTTCGTCCTGGTGCCGCGCATGCGCGATGCGCTCGGCGACGAACAGCTCATCCTCGCCGCCGGCGGCATCGTCGACGGCCGAGGCGTCGCGGGTGCGCTCGCGCTGGGCGCCGACGGCGTCTGGGTCGGCACGCGCCTCGTCGCGACCGTCGAGGCGAACGTGCACCCCGAGCATCACCGACGCCTCCTCGGCGCCGAAGGGACCGATACGGTGCGAAGCTCGATCTTCGGCCCGGAGATGCCCGACTTCAATCCGATGCGGCTTCAGCGCAACCGGGTCGTCGCGGAGTACACCGATCGGCTCGCGGAGGTGCCGACCGAACGATCCGGGGAACCCGAGATCGGCCGCACGGTGTTCCTCGGATCCGAGCACGTCAAGCGGAAGTTCGACGTGCTGCTTCCCACGCCCGAGACGACGGGCGACTTCGAGGAGATGCCGTTCCTCATGGGCCAAGGCGTCGGATCCATTCACGAGATCGAACCGGCCGGGGTCGTGGTCGAGCGCATGATGCGCGAGGCGCACGACATCATCGCCGGGCTCGGCGCCCGGTGATTTCGGCGGCGTGCCTGCTGGCCCACTCGCAGGAGGCGAGCAGCCCGCCGAACGGGTAGAAGTGCAGTCTCACGTCGTCCGAGACCGGGTCCTGGCCGAGCTTCTCGGCGAGGGCGGAGACGAACCGGGTGGGGCCCGCCCTGCCGACGAGCGCGCGCAGCGAGAACGCGTATCTCCCGACGGCCGTCGCGTTCGCGCGCACGCCGAAATCGCGCGCGAAGCCCACGAGACGGATGATGCCGACGGGACCGGAGACGCCCACGCGAATCTGCGTGTCGATGCCCATGGCGCGCACGGCGTCGATCCAGCCGACGACGGGTTCGGCCTCGAATGCGAACTGGGTGAGGATGACGCATCCCATACCCTGCTCCTTCAGCGCGGCATGCTTCGCCTCGAGGTGCTGCCAGAGCACGTCGTTCGGGATGTCGGGGTGGCCCTCGGGGTAGCCGGCGATCGAGACCTCACGCACGCCGTACTTCTCGAGCAGCCCCGACCGGATGATCGACAGCGCGTCGGGGTACGGACCGCTCGGGTCGGCGGGGTCGCCACCGAGCGCGAACACGTGCTCGGTCGCGCCGATCTGCTGCAGGCGGTCGAGGAACTCCTCGAGCTCCGCGGTCGAGTCGACGCGGCGCGCGGGGATGTGCGGAACGGGCACGAAGCCGAGGTCCTTCACCGCCTTCGCGGCGCTGACCCGAAGCTCGAGGTCCTCCCCGGCGAGGTACGTCACGGTGACCCTGGTGCCGGGCGGAAGCAGGCGCCGCGCCTGCTCCAGCTCGGGCACGTACTTGCCGGTCATCTCCAAGGAGTACCCGTCGAGGAGCTCGCGGGTGGCCGCGTCATTCGCGGTGGACGAGCTGCGAGACATGCGATCCCCCCGGTTCGGTGTCACGCGCAACGACGGTGCCGTGCGTCGGACCACCTTACGAGCCGGCTCTGGGTGTGCACTCCGAATTCAGCGTCGCTGCGGCATCCGCTCGCCGATTCAGCCCGGCTTCAGCGGCATCCGGCAGGATTGGGCGAAGCGGAGGGAGACGGTCGATGCGCCTGCTGGTGGTCGAGGACGAGACGCGGCTCGCCGAGGGGTTGAAGCGCGGCCTCGAGGCCGAGGGCTTCGCGGTCGACGTCGCCGCCACAGGCACCGACGGGCTCTGGCTCGCACGCGACCAGCCGTACGCCGCGATCCTGCTCGACATCATGCTGCCGGGCCTCAACGGCTACCTCGTCTGCCGCGCACTGCGGGAGGCCGGAGACTGGACCCCCGTGCTCATGCTCACCGCGAAGGACGGCGAGTGGGACCAGGTCGAAGCGCTCGACACCGGCGCCGACGACTACCTGACGAAGCCGTTCTCGTTCGCCGTGCTCGTCGCGCGTGTGCGGGCGCTGATCCGGCGGGGCGCGGCGGCGCGACCCGCGGTGCTCACCGCGGGCGACCTCGAGCTCGACCCGGCGACGAGATCGGTGCGGCGCGGTGAGACGGCGGTCGACCTCACCGCGCGCGAATTCGCGGTGCTCGAGTTCCTCATGCGACGCACCGGCGAGGTCGTCTCGAAGCGCGAGATCCTCGAGGGCGTGTGGGACTTCGACTTCGACGGCGACCCGAACATCGTGGAGGTCTACGTCCGGCACCTGCGCAACAAGGTCGACCGGCCGTTCGCGCGTGAGGCCATCCAGACACTCCGCGGTGCGGGGTACCGGGTGGCGGTCGACGGTGGGTGAGCGCGCGGGTCGCCGCGCAGCGGATGCCTCGCGTCCCGGGCGTTGGCGGCGCACAGGCGTCCGCGGGCGCATCACGCTCGCCGCGGCATCCGTGGTGGCCCTCTCGCTGGTTCTCGGTGCCGTCGGCTTCCATCTCGTGCTTCGCGTGGCGCTCCTCGAGGGGCTGACGACCGCGGCGGAGCAGGATGCCGCGGCGCTCGCCTTGCAGGTCGAGGAGCGCGGCGTGGACTCGCTCGGCGAACTCGAGGAGCTCGACGACGAGCGCCTCGTGCAGGTGATCGATGCGTCGGGCGCCGTCATCGCACGGAGCGAGGACGCGCCAGCCTCGCCCGTCGCCCGACGCGGCGACAGCGGCACGGCGGTGCGTGCCGATGGCGAGACGTACGTCGTTGCGATCAGCGACGCCGACGGCGACAGGGATGCCGACGGTGATGATGGGGGCAACGACGACGGGGAGGGCGACGGCGATGATGGGGGCAGCGACGACGGGGAGGGCGACGGCGGCCGGCTCACGGTGGTGGTCGGACGCAGCACGGAATCCGTGGAGGAGACGCTCGCGACCGTCGCGCAACTGCTCGCGGTCTCGGTGCCGCTGCTCGTGGCGCTCGTGGCACTCACGGCGTGGCTGGTGGTGGGCCGGGCACTCGCACCGGTCGAGCGGATGCGTCGCCAGGTTGACGCCGTGACCGCCGCCAGCCTCGCCGAGCGGCTCGACGAGCCGCCGGCCGACGACGAGATCGGGCGGCTCGCGCACACGCTCAACGGGATGCTCGGCCGCCTCGAGTCCGCGCAAGCAGCCCAGCGGCGGTTCATCTCCGACGCATCGCACGAGCTCAAGTCGCCGCTCGCCACGCTCCGTCAGTACGCCGAGATCACTCGCGTGCACCCCGAGCGGGTGAGCCAGGAGGAGCTCGGCGAGGTCGTGCTCGAGGAGGGAGGGCGCCTCGAGCAGCTCGTGCAGGGCATGCTCGTGCTCGCGCGCGCCGACGAAGGGGTGCTCCGCCCCGAGCCGGTCGACATCGACCTCGACGACCTGCTGCTCGAAGAGGCGAAACGAGTCCGCGCGAGCGGGCTCGAGGTCGACACGAGCGGCGTGCGCGCGACCCGAGTGCGTGGGGATGCCATCCTGCTTTCGCAGCTCGTGCGCAACCTGGTCGATAACGCCGCCGGCCACGCGAGGTCGGGGATCGCGCTCGCCGCGACGCCCGACGAGCGAGACGGGAGGGCGTCGATCACGGTCGACGACGACGGCAACGGCATCCCGCTTGCGGATCGCGAGCGCGTGTTCGACCGGTTCGTGCGCCTCGACGCCGCCCGTGCCCGCGACACCGGCGGCAGCGGCCTGGGGCTGGCGATCGTACGCGAGATCGCGCATGCGCACGGCGGCGAGGTGCGGGTCGAAGACGCGCCCTCGGGCGGTGCGCGACTGCACGTGGAACTGCCGGTCGCGGCATCCGCTCGGCTCACCTGAAATGCACGTTCAGCATGCTTCAGGCTGGCTTCAGCGGTCGCGCGCGAGGCTGGGGTCGAACCATCGAACGGGAGACACCATGAAGAAGCGCACCATCTGGATCACGTCCGCCGCGTCCGCCGCGGCCCTCGCCCTCGGCGGTACCGCGATCGCGTACGCCGCGACCGGCGGGTTCGAGGCCGACGACGACCGGCCGGGCGCGTCGCAGGGAACCGACGGCTCGGAGGCGTCGGAGCAGCTGACCGGCACCGACCTCGAGAAGGCGACCGAGGCGGCGCTCGCCGAAGCCGGCCCCGGAAAGGTCACCGAGGCGGAGCGCGAGGACGACGGCGACGTCGCCTACGAGGTCGACGTGCTGCTCGACTCGGGGAAGTCCGTCGAGGTCTCGCTCGACGAGAACTTCGCGGTCATCGCCGTGGAGGATGACGACGCCGACGACGCGAACGACACGGATGACGCAGACGACGCGGACGACGCGGACGACGCGGACGACGCGGACGGCGTGAACGACACTGACGGCGACTGATCCGCGGTCGGTCTCGAGGGCGCCCCGGGCTTCGGCTCGGGGCGCCCTCACGCTGTGGCCGCGGACTGTGGATAAGTCCGCGGTGGGGCATCCGCACGCCGCCAATATGGTCGACATGACCGACCCCGTGCGCACGATCGCCGAGCGGGTGCGCACGCGGGTGCTTCGCGACGGGGTCGACCTCATCGCCGACGGTGCACTCGCCACGCGTTACGCCGACGAGGAGGTGCGTCGCTACAGCGAGCGCGCGCTCGCCGGTGCGCACGCGCAGCTCGGCGACGAGCCGGGCACGGCGCGCGACGTCGTGGCGGCGATCACGGGGTACGGGCCGCTGCAGCCGTTCTTCGACGATCCGAGCGTGGAGGAGATCTGGATCAACGCGCCGACGCGCGTCTTCATCGCGCGAAACGGCGTCGCCGAGTTGACGACGGTGGTGCTCTCCGACCGCGAGGTGCGCGAGCTCGTCGAGCGGATGCTCCAGCATTCGGGTCG
Organism: Agromyces sp. NPDC052230; assembly: GCF_040679595.1. Classification (NCBI taxonomy): domain Bacteria; kingdom Bacillati; phylum Actinomycetota; class Actinomycetes; order Micrococcales; family Microbacteriaceae; genus Agromyces; species Agromyces sp. NPDC052230. Next base: position 227,690 of record NZ_JBFAVC010000005.1, read on the forward strand.
CCGGGTCGACCTCTCGTCGCCGTTCGTCGACGCCTCGCTGCCCGACGGGTCACGGTTGCACGTCGCGATCCCCGATGTCACGCGGTCGCACTGGGCGGTGAACATCCGCAAGTTCCATCGCAGCATCCGCACCCTGGGCCAGCTCGTCGAGCTCGGGTCGCTGACCCGGCAGGCGGCGGAGTTCCTCCGCATGAGCGTGCTCGCCGGCGCCAACATCCTCGTATCGGGCTCCACACACACCGGCAAGACGACCATGCTCAACGCGCTGATGTCATCGGCTCGCCTCGACGACCGCGTGGTGACGGTCGAGGAGACGTTCGAGCTCGATCTCGACGTGCGCGACGTCGTGGCCATGCAGTGCCGTCAGCCGAGTCTCGAGGGAACGGGCGAGATCACGCTCCGCCGCCTCATCAAGGAGGCGCTGCGGATGCGCCCCGACCGCCTGGTCGTGGGGGAGGTGCGCGAGGCCGAGAGCCTCGACCTGCTTATCGCACTGAACTCCGGCCTGCCGGGCATGTGCACGATCCACGCGAACACCGCGCGCGACGCGCTCGTGAAGCTGTGCACCCTGCCGCTCCTCGCCGGCCGCAACATCGATGCGTCATTCGTCGTGCCGACGGTCGCAAGCTGCATCGACGTGGTGGTGCACCTCGGGATGGACCGCGACGGCGCTCGTCGCGTGATGGAGATCGCCGCGGTGACGGGTGAGACGGATGCCGCGGTCATCGCGGAGCCGATCTTCCGCCGCCATCGTGGTGGCCTCGAGCCGACCGGGGCCCGACCGGTGCGACTGGAGAAGTACGAGGTCGCCGGACTCGACCCCGAGATCGTGCTGACGCAGGCTGTCGCATGAGCCTCGTTCTCGGGACTGCCCTCGGCCTCGGCCTCCTCCTCGTGCTCTCGCCGCTGTTCTGGCCGGCTCGCCGTGTGCGCTCCGTGCGGTCGGGCGGCACGCTCGACGCAGCCCGCGACGCCCTCGCACTTGCCGGTCTCGGAACAGTGCCGTTGCCGGTCGTCGTCATCGTGAGCGTGACGCTGGCGATGCTCGGGGGTGCGCTCGCGCACGCCGTCTTCCAGATCCCCGTGCTCACGATCGTCGCCTCCCTCCTCGCAGCCGGTTTCGTCCCGATGCTCGTCACGGCCCGCGCCGCACGCCGCCGCACCGCGAACCGGGCTGTGTGGCCCGACGTGGTCGACCATCTGGTCGCGTCGGTGCGGGCAGGCATGTCGCTGCCCGACAGCGTTGCCGCCCTCGCTGAGCTCGGTCCCGCGCCGACGCGGACCGCGTTCGCCGCGTTCGAGTCCGATTTCCGCCGCAACGGCAACTTCGCGCTCTGTCTCGACCGGCTCAAGGCCGCGCTGGCCGACCCGACCGCCGACCGGATCTTGGAGACCTTGCGCATGGCGCGCGAAGTCGGAGGCAGCGACGTCACGGCAGTGCTCCGGGGGCTCGCCGGTTACCTGCGCGAGGACGCCGCCCTTCGCGCCGAGGTCGTGGCCCGCCAGTCGTGGATCCGGAACGCGGCCCGGCTCGGCGTCGCCGCCCCCTGGCTGCTCCTCCTCGTTCTCGCCTCGCGCCCCGAAACGCTCGAGGCGTACGACTCCACCGCGGGCAGCATGCTCATCGTTGTGGGCGTCGCCGTGACTCTCACCGCATATCGCACGATGATCGCGCTCGGGCGACTTCCCGAGGAGCGTCGATGGTTCCGCTGAGTGCCGTTGCGCCCCTTGGTGTGGCGCTCGGCGTGATCCTCGGGCTGGGGCTCTGGCTCGTCGTCTCCGCCGTGCCGCGCATCGGGCGCCCGCGGCTCACCGAGCGGGTCGCTCCGTACGTCGCCGACTTCTCGCCCGAAGCCCGTGCGCTGCTCGGGCGTCGTTCGGGCGATCCCGCTCCCGTGCTCGGTCTCGTCGTCATGCCCGCCGCACGTCAGCTTCGATCGTTCGTCTCGGCGTGGCTCGGCGGCAGCGAGATGATCGCCAAGCGCCTCCGTCAGGCCGGCTCCTCGGCGACCGTCGACCGCTTCCGGGCTGAGCAGCTGGCATGGGCGGTGGCCGCATTCGCGATCGCCTCGGCGCTCGCGGTCCTCGCGCCGACCTTCACCGGAATGCCGACCATCGTGCGGGTCGCCTTCCCGTTCGTGTTCGCCGCCCTCGGCGCCGTCATCCGGGACTGGATGCTGCAGCGTCGCGCGCGGCGTCGGCTGGCTCGGATCTCGTCGGAACTGCCGACGGTGCTCGAGTTCCTCACTCTCAGCCTCACGGCCGGCGAGGGGATGCTCGACGCCATTCGCCGCGTCGCGACGGCCGGCACAGGGGAACTGCCCGGCGAGTTCGCCAGGGTGACCACCTCGGTCGGCGCCGGAGCACCGCTCGGCAGCACGCTCGCCACCCTGCGAGACGACCTCGATCACCCGGCGCTCGGCCGCGCCCTCGACCAGGTGCTCGGCGCACTCGAACGCGGTGCGCCACTCGCATCGGTCCTGCGGGCACAGGCCGGCGACGCACGCGAGGAGGCGAAACGCACGATCATCGAGCTGGCCGGTCGCAAGGAGATCGCGATGCTCGTGCCACTCATCTTCCTGATCCTTCCGGTGACGGTGGCGTTCGCTCTGTTCCCCGGCTACCTCGTGCTCCAGACGGGCTTCTGATGACCGCCCGCCGCCTGAACCATCGACGCACCACGCTGTGCACCGACGAGAGGAATCACCATGCCGAAGCCGATGATCGAGCGCCTGCGCGAGGAACGCGGCGACGTGCCCGGATGGGTGCTCATCACGCTCATGACGGCCGGACTTGTGATCGTGATCTGGGGCCTGGCAGGGCCGGCGCTCAGCGGCGTCTTCGATCAGGCGATCAGCCGCGTGCTCGGGTTCTGAACCTACTCCGAGACGAGCGGGGATCGGCGGTGGCCGAGTTCACCCTCGTCGGCGTGCTGCTCACCGTACTCGCCCTCGCGGTGGTGCAACTCGCGCTGGCGCTGCACGTGCGCAACACGCTCCTCGACGCGGCGGCCGAGGGCGCGCGATACGCGGCCCTCGCGGGGTCGTCGCCCGGAGCCGGGATCGCTCGCACCCAAGACCTCATCTCCGCCGCCATCTCCGCAGATTACGCGGGCGGCGTCAGCGCCTCGTCGACCTCGGTTGGCGGCGTTCCCGCGATCCAGGTGACCATCCGGGCGACGCTCCCGATCGTCGGGCTCCTCGGTCCCGAGCGCGCATTGGAGGTATCCGGCCATGCGGCGATGGAGACTCTCGACTGAAGACGGCTCCGCCTCGCTCGAGTTCCTCACGGTCGGCATGATCCTGCTGGTGCCGCTCGTCTACCTGGTGCTCGCCGTCGCCGCCGTGCAGGCGGGCGCGCTCGGTGTCGAGGGCGCCGCGCGGCAGGCGGCACGCGTCGCCGTGATCGCGGCCGACGACGATGCATCGGATGCCGCGGTGGATCGCGCGGTTCGAGTCACGCTCGCCGACTACGGGATCGACCCGGCGGCGGCATCCGTCACCGTCGGATGCGACCGCGCCGACTGCCTCGAGCCCGGGGCGAGGGTCACCGTCTCGGTGGCCGCCCGCGTCGAGCTGCCGCTCGTTCCCGACGTGCTCGAGCTCTCGACCGTGGGAAGCGTGCCGGTCGAGGCGAGCGCAACACAGACCGTCTCGCGGTTCGCGGGCGTGCGACCGTGATCGGCCTCGCAGTACGCTCGCGCCGCGCCGTCACCGGCGACGACGGTTCGACGCTGCTGCTGACGATCTTCTACTGCGTTCTCGGTCTCTCCATCGTCCTGGTCGTGGCCTCGGCGACGACGCTGTACCTCGAGCGCAAGCGCCTCTTCACGCTCGCCGACGGCGCGGCGCTCGCCGGGGCGGAGGCATGGCAGCTCGACTCGGTGCGCGTCGACGGCGACCGGCTCGCGTTCGAGCTCGACGACGCCGAGGTGCGCGCCGCTGCGTCCGCGTACCTCGGGGATGCGGCATCCGGCCTCGACGACGTCGAACTCGTGCGCGCGGCATCCGACGACGGCCGCAGTGCCACCGTGACCCTCCGGTCAGTCTGGCGGGCGCCCATCGACACCGAACTCGTGCCCGTCGCGGTGCCGATCGAGGTGACCGTCACCGCGCGTTCGGTGTTCCACTGAGGGCGCCCTTCCGGGCGGGCCCGCCCGGAAGTTCAGCTGACCTGGCTCAGCCCCGAACCGAGGAGCTGGAACAGCCGGATCTTCCGCTCGATGGCGACGTCGTCGGTCGGCAGGTCCCAGATGTAGACGTGCTCGGTGGGGGAATAACTGATCGTGCGCCACGACGTGACGACCTCGATCTCGGTGCGCGGCCGGCCGTCGAGCGTGGGCTCGGTCTGCAGCGCCGAACGAATGATCGTGCCGAGCGAATCGCCCTCGCCGGTCGAGAGCATGTGGCCCACGTGATGCGGGCGCAGGCCCTTCGCCTGCAGCTGTCGCAGGGGCCGCGGGTCGGTGCCGTGCACGTTGGGCCAGCAGACCTTGCAGCTGCGTACGTCGTCGAGGCCCTGCGCCTGCGCGCGGGTCAGCAGCAACGGCAGTGGGAGCCGGAACTCGGGGTCGCCGTCGAGCCGGGTGCGGTGACGGTCGTCCCATCGGGTGTGCCGATCGAGTTGCGGCTCGAGCACGGCGCACTCGAGGCGGTGCAGCACGCGCCCCTTCGAGGTCTCCGATCCGGCGACCGCGAATTCGGCTCCCTCGCCGAACGCCTGACGCAGCGTCTCGAGTTCGTTCGTCACGATGCGGTGCACTAGCGCGTCGGTATCGCTCGAAGCGGGGCGCTCGGGGTCCGATCGATTCATCCGCAGTGACTCCGCTCTCTGGTGCCTCGGGCCACCGCCCTCGAGGCGAATCTACTCGACGTGCGGATGCTTCCAGCGCACCCGGCGCGGCGACACGCTGACGGGACTGAGGTAGAAGTACGCCGTCGTGTGGGGCGGCACCGAGGTCGAGTACTCCCACTTCCTGGTCTTGTCGAATGCCCATTCGTGGCCATAGGCGATCTTGAACGACACCTTGAACGTCTCCACCCAGAGGAAACTGACGCCGCCCTCGCCCTCGCGCGTGACGCTCGTGTCGATCGAGTTCTTGTCGCTGCGCGTCTCGATCCAGGTGATCCGCATCTCGCCATCGGTCTCATCGCCGCCATTGTTCAGCCGGCCGACGAGCTGGCGGTCGCCCGCGTAGCCCTGGCGCGACGTCATCACATAGGCGCACCGGGCGCCGGCGGCCGTGCAACCGCGCGTGATGGGGTCCTGCGCCTCGAGACCCTCGACCTTGGTGTAGTCGTGCACGCCGACCTTGAAGGTCACCTGCCAGTCGCCGCGTCCCGAGAGGTTCTCGCCGACCATCTTGCACGTGTACGGACTGAAGGCGGCCGTGACACCGCCGTCGCCCGGCTTGCCGAGCGAGATGGTGCATGTGGACGTATGGTCGAACCGTCCTGCGCGAACGTTCTCGGCGAAGCCGGTGACCCAGTACGCGGTGGGGAATCCGTCCTCCACGATCTGGTAGGCGAAGTACACGTTCGCCTTGTGGGTGAGTTCGCCGGGCACCGGATGCCGCGGCGCGGCGTCACTGGAGACCGACGCGCTCGCCCGCCATGATGGAGCCCATGGCGACCGACCCGCTCACCGCCGCAGCCGACGAGCTCTATGCCCTCGTGCCCGAGGATTTCACGGCGGCGCGCAACGCCCGGGCGAAGGATGCCAAGGCTGCCGGCGACCGGGACTCGGCCGACCGCATCGGCGCGCTGAAGAAGCCCTCGCCGGCCGCCTGGATGCTCAACCAGCTCGTGCGGCGACAGCCCGACGAGCTCGACGAACTCCGTGACCTCGGCGAGGAGCTGCGTGAGGCACAGGCGTCGGGCGATGGCAAGGCGCTCACCCGCATCGGCGGCGAGCGTCGGCGGCTCCTCACCGCCCTCCTGCAACAGACCATCGAGCTCGCGGATGCCGCGGACCGATCAGCCTCGCGCGCGGTACTCGACGAGGTCGAGCAGAGCCTCATCGCCGCCACCGTCGACGAGGCCGCATCGCAGGCGCTGGAAACGGGTCGGCTCGTGCGGAGCCTGCAGGCCGTCGGCTTCGAACCCGTCGACCTCGATGGGGCCGTAGCCGGCGAGGCATCCGCTGCACCACCGACGAAACGGCGTGCGACCGGTGCTGCGCGACCCGCGCGCCCCGAGCGGCCCGAGCGACCGACGAAGCGCACCCGAGGGCCGAAGGAGTCGGGCGACGAGCGCCGCGCCGCGCGCGAGCAGGCCGAGCGCGCTGCGCAAGCCGAGCGCGACCGAGCCGCGCGCAAGCAGGCCGAGGCCGACGTCGATGAAGCCCGCGACCGCGCCGAGACCGCGCGGCGGGCGCTCGCCGAGGCGCAGGACCTGCTGCACGCCGCGGAGTGGAATGCCGACGAGCTGCGCGACGAGCGCCACGATCTCGAGACGCGATTGAAGGAGCTGCGCACCGAGATCGCCGAAGCTGAACGTGACGAGCGGGAGGCCGAGCGGGTGCGAGCGAAGGCCGCGATCGCGGTCGATCGGGCGCGCGACGACGTGGAGGCCGCCGAGGCGGCGCTCGCGGCGCTCGCGGCGCTCGACTGAGCGGCCGCGCCGTCGCCCGAGCGCGCACGCGCCCGTTTGCAGGAGAACGCGAGATTGGCAGGACCAGAATCGCAACCTCGGCCGGGGAATCGCGCGATCTCCTGCAACGGGGAGGCATCCGAAGGGCAGCGCGGCTGGGTAGCCCTCAGTCGTGCGTTCCGCGCGGGCGGCGCGGAAGGTAACGCGGCACGTATCGCCAGAGGATCGCGGCGCCGGCGAAGCCCAGCACGCCGATCGTCGCGCTCGCCGCCATGATCGAGACGACCGACGTGATCGCCGAGATGAGCAGCGGCGCCACCGCTTGGCCCGAGTGGCCGATGGTGCGGAACGCGCTGAGGAACGGGGCGGGGTTGGCCTTCGGGGCGAGGTCGGCGCCGAGCGTCAGCAGTACGCCGCTCGTGAGCCCGTTGGCGATGCCGAAGAACACGGCGACGATCGTGAACCAGAGGTCGCGCTCGGCGATGTCGTGCGTGAAGGCGAGCACGAGGTGTCCGACGGCGAGTCCGACGAGACCGGGGATCGCGCCCCAGAGGCGCCCGAACCGGTCCATGACCTGCCCGCTGACGTAGAACAGTCCGAAGTCGATCGCGGCCGCAATGCCGATGATGAGCGACGCGGTGTCGGCCGGCATGCCGATCGAAACCGCCCACAGCGGCAGGATCACCGTGCGACTCGCACGTACCGCGCCGAGGAAGCCGATCCCGGTGCCGACTCGCGCGAGCACTGCCCGGTGCGCCACGATCGCTCGGAACACGCCGTGCGACGCGGCATCCGCCTCCGCCTCGCCCTCGGTGAGCGGACCGACGGAGGATGAGCGCACCACGCGCGCCGCCCCGAACGTACGCTCGGGGTCGGGCAGGAGGAGCAACACCACGACCACGGCGAAGCAGGCGGCGACGAGCACCCACACGACGAGCTCGGGTGAGCCCGACCAGACGATGATGGCGGCCGCCGCGAACGGGCCGACCGCCCAGCCGCCGCGGAACACCCCGCCAAGCGTCGACAGCGCCCGCGCCCGCACGCGTGCCGGCACGTAGCTGGTGAGGAACGCGTGGCGCGCGAGGCCGAAGACCGATGTCGCGAGACCGAGCAGGAACACGCCGATGCCGAGCGCGAGCGCGGTGGGGGAGACGACGGCGATGAGGGCTCCCGTGACCGCGAGCATCGCCGCGCCGATCATGGCGTTGCGCTCGCCGATGCGGGCGACCAGCCAGCCCGCCGGGAGGTCGCCGACGAGCTCGCCGACCATGAGCATCGACGCGATGAGGCCCGCGACGGCGAGCGACGCGCCGCGGTCGGTGGCGACCACGGGGATGATCGGGATGAGCGCACCCTCGCCGAACGAGAAGATGAACGTCGGCAGGTAGGCCGGGAGGATGATCGAGCGCCACGTGAACGAGGGCGTCGAGTCGGTCATCACCAATCGACGGTACACCCGTGAGCGACCGCCCTTCCGCGCGACTAGGCTGGGAAGGCCATGTTGGATCTTGACCTCACGCAGGAGATCGCCGCGCTGCGATCCACCTTTCGAGACATCCGTTCCGTCGTCGACGTCGATGGCCTCGAGTCAGAGATCGCCCGGCTCTCCGAGGAGGCCGGCGCCCCCGACCTCTGGGACGACACCGAGCGCGCCCAGAAGGTCACGAGCGCGCTGAGCCACCGCCAGTCCGAGCTCGCCCGGGTGAACAGCATCGAGTCTCGCCTCGACGACCTCGAGGTGCTCATCGAGATGGCGCAGGAGGCCGACGACGAGGAGACCGCCGTCGAGGCCCGCAACGAGCTCTCCGCCTTGCAGCAGACCATCGGCGACCTCGAGGTGCAGACCCTGCTCGACGGCGAGTGGGACGACCGCCCGGCCGTCATCACCATCCGTGCCGGCGCCGGTGGCGTGGATGCCGCCGACTTCGCCGAGATGCTCATGCGCATGTACCTGCGCTGGGCCGAGAAGCACGGCCACAGCGCCACCGTCATGGACACGAGCTACGCCGAGGAAGCGGGCATCAAGTCGGCCACGTTCGAGATCGACGGGCCTTACGCGTTCGGCACGCTCTCGGTCGAGGCGGGCACGCATCGGCTCGTGCGCATGAGCCCGTTCGGCGCGGCCGGCAAGCGGCAGACGAGCTTCGCCGCCGTCGAGGTCATCCCGCTCATGGAGGAGGCCGGCGCCATCGAGGTGCCCGAGTCCGACATCCGGGTCGACGTGTTCCGCTCGTCGGGCCCCGGCGGCCAGTCGGTCAACACCACCGACTCCGCCGTGCGCCTCACCCACCTGCCCACGGGCATCGTGGTGTCGATGCAGAACGAGAAGTCGCAGATCCAGAACCGCGCCGCCGCCATGCGCGTGCTGCAGTCGCGACTGCTCCTGCTGCAGAAGGAGCAGGAGGCCGCCCAGAAGAAGGAGCTCGCGGGCAACATCACCGCGAGCTGGGGCGACCAGATGCGCTCATACGTGCTCGCGCCGTACCAGATGGTGAAGGACCTCCGCACCGAGTACGAGGTCGGCAACCCGAGCCAGGTGTTCGACGGCGACCTCGACGGGTTCATCGCCGCCGGCATCAAGTGGCGCAAGCAGAAGCACGACTAGCCGAGCGGATGCCGCGGGGCTGACGATCGTCAGTCCTCGGGAATCCGCCCGCCGATCGACTCGGTGAGCCTGGCCGCGGTCGCGAGCGCGCGACGCGTGATCGACTCGAATCGCTCGGTACTCGCGCCCGGCCCGAATCCGCTCACGACGAGTTCGACGACCGCGTGGCCGTCGACGTCGAAGACGGGGACCTGGAACGAACTGACCTCGGCGTGCCAGTTCTCGCTCTCGGCGAGGGCGGTGTACTCGTCGTGCACCTGGGTCCAGAGGGCGGCGAGTTCGGCGCGGCTCGTCTCGGGGTTCACGACGACGACGTCGAACGCCTCCTCCATCGCCTTGCCGAGCGAAATGGCGTAGCCGCGTTCTCGTACCCGGGCCCGCATGCCTTCGAGCACGGGACGATCGACCCGGCCGATCAGGTGGCGAGCGTTCTCGGTCCAGAGCTTGAGTTTCTCGTCGCTCGCCCACGTGGCCAACGCCGGGGAGAGCGGCGCAGCGAACGGGAAGGTCATGCCGAGCATGCTCGACAACCCCCGGTTCGGGCGGAGGTTCGCGGCCGCGAGGACCACGACCGAATCGCGCACGACCGTGGAGAGGATGCATTCGACATCGGCCTCCCGCGCGTACTCCTCCATGAGGGGGGTCATCGCCTCGACGAGGCGGAGCTGCTCGCCGAACTCGTGCAGGTCGAACTGCAGCGACGGTACCGTGAAGGAGCCGTAGCCGCCCTTGAGGAAGATGAGCGGAAGCCCGCAGCTTGCATCGCCGACGCCGAGCGCGGTGACGTCGGCGAGCACGATCTGGTGGTCTCCCGCGGGCACGACGTCTCGCACGGACCCTTCGAACCAGGCGACGGCGTCGCGCAGTCGGGGCAGTCCGTGCTCGGTGGTGTCGAAGACGCCGCGGTCGAAGCGGTCCTCGGCGCCGCGCGCGAATTCACGGCAGAGGGTCTCGTGGCCGGAGCCGAGCACGTTCGCGACGAATCGCCCGTTCGCGATGACCTTCGCCGCCGTGAACGAGTGGGCCGTCGGCATGAAGCTGATCATCGGGGGGTCCTCGGACACGGCGCTGAACGTGCCCACGACCATGCCGACCGGGCGGCCGTCCTCATCGAGCGAGGTGATGAGGGTGACGCCGGTCGGGTACTCGCCGAGCACGGTACGCCACCACTGCGACTTCTGGCTGCCGGGCAACGACGGCGTGATCGCGGCATTCGCAGTCGGCTGTGCCGGGGTCGTGGTCGTCATGAGGGAGGCCTCCCGTTCGAACGCGATGGTGCATCGCGAGGTCGTGCCGTCACGCTAACGAGATCATGTAGGCCGGCGCGAGGTACCGAGGAACAGCCCTGGTCGCGGCGATTGTGCGTGGAGAACAAGTGGCTGCGGCATCCGCTCGCTCGATGCCCTTCGGCTCGTGCTCGCGAGACAACACGGGAGGGCGGGCACGTCGCACAGCAGGCGGCCTCGAGTCTGGCGCGCGCGCACATTGTCGACGGATGCCGCCGCCCCGTCTCATGGACGGATGGAGATCAACTTCAGCATCCGCGTGGAGAACGAGCGCACGGCGGACGTACTCGACACCGTGAAAGCCGTGGAGGACCACGGGTTCGGCGGGGTTTCGTTCTCGGACGAACTCATGGACCTGTCGATGGCGGGTGGCTGGAGCCACGACCCGTGGACGCTGATGACCGCCGCCGCCGCCGTGACGGATCACATCAGCATCGGATCCATGGTCTTCAACGTGGCCAATCGCGACGCGGGGACGACCGCCGTGGCATCCGCGACGCTGCAGGAGATCGCGAGCGGTCGGCTCTGGATCGGACTCGGTGCCGGCACCAATGACGGCGAGATCTACTCGCGCGACCAGGTGGCCTTCGGGCGCACGCCCAAGCCACCGGTTGAGCGGCGGGCGGCGGTGCGGGCCTACATCGCCGAGCTGCACCGCATCTGGGATGGCGAGCACTTCCTGCAGCCCGATCCGAAGCCACCGCTGTTCTTCGGCGCGTTCGGACCCCTTGCGGCCAAGCTCGCCGGTGGCCACGCCGACGGCATCGCCGCGGCCATGGACGGCTTCGGGCCAGGGTCTGCACCGATCGAGGAGCTCGTGGCCATCGCGCAGGAGGCGCGTGCGGCGAAGGGGCGCGAGGGCCGGGTGCGGGTGATCGCGCACACCGGTCCCGATGATGACGCGAGCGACGCCGAGTGGCGTGCGGGTTCGAGCCACTACGACCGACTGGAGCGTCTCGGTGCCGAGCGACTCGTGCTCTTCATCCCTCCCCGCGTGGAGGCGGTGCGGTTCGCGGCGCGGACGCTGCCACGAGCCGCGTAGCGCGATGTACCCGGCGCTACTCCGAGAACGCCGCCGCGCGCGGGAAGGTGTGCACGATCCAGATGGAGGCGTCGCCGTCGATGGCCTGCCAGCGGTGCGCCCGGTCGGCCGGATACGTGGCGTAGTCGCCGGCGTGCACGAGCTGCTCTTCGCCGACCGGCCCGACGCGGATGGAGCCGCTGCGCACGAGCACGTGCTCGCGGGCGCCCGAGCCGTGCGACGCGCTCGTCTCGGACTTGCCGTCGTAGAACGTCTGCGCGTGGATCTCGAGGGAGCCGGCGCCGATCACCTGGCTGCGCAGCACCCGGCCCATCGACGCGTCGTCGCTGATGTCGACGCCCTCGCCGTCACGCAAGACCTCGACGTCGGCCCGTGGAGGAGCGGCGATCAGGACGGGAACGGAGACGTCGAACGTCTCGGCGATGGAGATGAGCGTGTCGAGCGTGGGGTTGGTTCGGCCTCGCTCCACCTTGAAGAGCGTGGCCTTCGCGACGCCACTGCGCTCGCTCAGCTGCGAGAGCGACAGGCCGTGCGATTCGCGCAGGCGGCGCACGTTGTCGGCGAGGGCTTCGACATGGTTCATGGTGGTCAATCCTTCCAGCAATGCGGGTGGGACTGCGGATGCCGCGGCTTGTATTCTTTACGACTACAGATATACTAGTGAAAAGACCGCGAGCCGAGAGAGCTCGCCCGACGGTGGAGGCATTCGTGTCCAAGGCAGTTCATTTCGAGACCGCAGACGGCAAGCGTCACCTGGGTCGCCTCGAGGGCGACGAGATCATCACCGCCGGCGCCGCTCCCGCTGAGGGGTTCATCCCCGACGACGCCGGGTGGGCAGCCATCGAGGCGGCAGACGGCGAGCGCCACGCGGTCGCCGAGGTGCACGTGCTGGCACCGGTGCTGCCCGGCAAGATCCTCGCCATCGGGCTCAACTACCAGGCGCACGTCGAGGAGACGAACCTGGCGCGCCCCGAGGTGCCGGTCGTCTTCGCGAAGTTGCCGTCGTCGGTGACCGGTCCGTTCGACCCGATCGTCATCCCCTTCGAGGAGACCCGCACCGACTACGAGGGCGAGCTCGGCATCGTCATCTCGAAGCGCGGGTACCGCGTCAGCAAGGAGGACGCCTGGGAGTACGTGGGCGGACTGACGGCACTCAACGACGTCAGCGGCCGACGCGCGCAACTCGAGACGCCGATGCGCCAGTTCACGCTCGGCAAGAGCTTCGACACCTTCACACCCCTCGGGCCCGTCATCGCCAGCGTCGACTCGGTGGCGAACCGCGATGAGCTCGGCGTGAAGACCACCCTCGCCGGCGAGATCATGCAGGACGGCAACACCCGCCAGCTCATCTTCGACATCCCCGAACTCATCGAGTACCTCACGCGCGGCGTGACCCTCGAACCGGGTGACCTCATCGCCACCGGTACCCCCGGCGGCGTCGGCGACGAGCGGAAGCCCCCGCGTTACCTGATGCCCGGCGACGTCGTCGAGGTCGAGGTCGAGGGCGTCGGTGCCATCCGCAACCCGGTTCGCGCGGAGGCGGCGGCGGGCAGCCCCGACGTCGAGCAGACCGACGCTGCCTGAACCGAGAAGGGGAAACGACCATGAAGGTGCTCACCGAGGGCGACAAAGGATACGTCTACAACGGTCGCTTCACCGGCCCCGTGCAACTCGAGATGATCATCGAGGCCGGCGTGCCGACCGATCCCGACGTCGCCCGCGTGCACTGCGAGCACGGCGCGGTCACGCACTGGCACTCGCACCCCGGCGGCCAGATCCTCGTGCTGCAGAGCGGGGTGGGCCGGGTCGGCAACTCCGACGGCGTGCACGGCGGTCTGCAGCCCGGCACCACGGTGGAGACGCCTCAGGGCGAGCTGCACTGGCACGGCGCCGACGACGACAGCGACGCCGTCTGGCTCGCCTTCACCTTCGGCGTCACCGACTGGACCGACGGCAACCCGCTGGAGGAATCGTGACCACCCCGGTCATCGGGCTCGTCGCCGACCGAAAGTCGGTGACCAGCGGCGCGTGGGTCGAGATCCCGAACGACGGCCTTCCGCACACGTATCTCGCCGCGATCGAGGAGGCGGGGGGTGCACCGTTGCTGATCCCCAGCCTCGACGTGCACGTCGCCGAGCCCGAGCGGTTGCTCGATCTCATCGACGGCCTCTTCCTGCCCGGCGGTCGCGACCTCGATGCTTCGCTGTACGGCAGCGAGGCGCACCCGACGAACGACCCGCCGCTACGGGTGCGCGACGAGCTCGAGATCGCCCTCACCCGCCGCGCACGCGAGCGCGGCATGCCGGTCTTCGGCGCATGCCGGGGTTTGCAGGTACTGAACGTCGCATTCGGCGGCACGCTCAAGCAACACCTCGGCGACCGGGTCGACCTCACCCCCCACCGTGATGTGGTAGGCAGGTTCACCTCGCACCACGTGTCGATCGAACCCGGCTCGCTTCTCGGCCGCCTCACGCGCGACGCGTCGTTCGAAATCGCCTCGCACCACCACCAGGGCGTCGGCGAACTCGGCTCCGGGCTCGTCGTCTCGGCGAGCGCGCCCGATGGCGTAATCGAGGCCGTCGAAGCGGCGGACGGCTCCTTCTGCCTCGGCGTGCAGTGGCACCCCGAGGAGCGCCTCGATCACGAGGGGCTCTCACTCATACGCGCGTTCGTCGACGCGGCCGCGGCTCGCGAGCGGGTGCCGGCATGACCGCCGTGATGCCAGGACGGAGCGCGGCCGACTGGGCGGCGCTCGCCGGCGAACTCCGATGGCCCGAGCGCCTCGTCGTCGACGGCGGCCTCGTGGCGCCTGTGACGGGCGAGACGCGTGATCTCGTCTCACCCCGGGACGGTAGGGTCGCGGCATCCGTGCCGTGGGGCTCCGTCGACGACCTCGAGGCGGCCGTCCGTGCTGCCCGACGCGCCTTCGACGAGGGACCCTGGCCTCGCATGGCGCCTCGCGAGCGCAAGGAGATCATGCTGCGGTGGGTAGACCTCATCGAGGCCCACCGCGACGAGCTCGCCGCGATGCTCGCCGTCGAGATGGGCAAGCCCATCACGCAGGCGTGGACCATCGAACTGCGCGCGGTCATCAACACCTACCGCTGGTACGCCGAGCTCGCCGACAAGGAGCTCGACGAGATCTCGAACGTCGGCGAGGATGCGCTCGCGCTCGTCACACGCGAGCCCGTCGGCGTCGTCGGCGTGGTGACGCCGTGGAACTTCCCGCTCACGCTGGCCGGCTGGAAGATCGCTCCCGCGCTCGCCGTGGGTTGCACCGTCGTGCACAAGCCCGCCGACCTGGCGCCACTCTCGGCGATCAGGATGGCGGAGCTCGCGCTCGAGGCGGGCGTGCCCGAGGGCGTGCTCAATGTCGTGCCCGGCCGCGGCTCGGTGCTCGGCCGCCACCTCGGCGAACACCCGTTCGTGGACGCGATCGCGTTCACCGGGTCGACCGATGTGGGCCGCGCCTACCTCGAGTACTCGGCGCGTTCGAACCTCAAGCGCACCTGGCTCGAGCTCGGCGGGAAGTCGCCGAACATCATCCTTCCGGACGCGCCCGACCTGCAGCAGGCCATCTCGACGGCCGCGTGGGGCATCTTCTTCAACTCCGGTCAGATGTGCACCGCGCCCTCGCGGCTGATCGTGCACGAGGCGATCGCCGACGAGGTGATCGAGGGTGTCGTGCGTGGCGCCTCGGCGTACGTCCCGGCCGACCCGCTCGACCCCGCCACCGAGATGGGCCCGCTCGCGTCCGCGCAGCGACTCGAGGAGGTCGGCTCGCACGTGCGGCGAGCTGCCGACGACGGCGCGATCCTGGCCCTGGGCGGCAACGTCGCGCGCCTCGACGGCGGTTTCTCGGGCGGCAGCTACTTCGAGCCGACGGTCTTCACGGATGTCGCCCCCGGCTCGGCGCTCGCGCAGGACGAGGTCTTCGGCCCCGTTCTCGCGGTGCTGCGCGTGAAGGACGAGGAGGAAGCCGTCCGGGTCGCGAACGACTCCGACTACGGCCTCGCCGCCGGCCTCTGGACCGCGGATGTCTCGAAGGTGCACCGCCTCTCGCGTCGCCTCCGGGCAGGCACCGTCTGGGTGAATTGCTACGAGGAGGGCGACCTCACGGTCCCGTTCGGCGGCTTCAAGCAGTCGGGCAACGGCCGCGACAAGTCACGCCACGCGCTCGAGAAGTACACCGAGCTGAAGACGACGTACGTGCAGCTCTGACGGTGGGCGGCGACGTACTCTCCCTTTCATTCAGAAGTGAGAGTACGCGCGCGGCGGCCTCTCACTTCCCCGTCGGGTGGAGAGTCGCACTCACCAGGGCGACGGGCGCTCCGCGTCGCGTTGGGAGTCGGCGGGGAGGTGCGGCAGCTCCTGGCCGCCCGCGCGGATGCACAGCCAGCGCAGCTGCTCGGGGCTGTCGGGCACGCAGCGCCACGTACGCCACACGCCCTGGCCGACGCGGACCACGGTGCCCGGGCCGACGTCGACCACAGCATCGTCGAGTCCCATCTGGCCCCGCCCGGCGAGGAACACGTAGGCCTCCTCGATGCGCGAGTGCGCGTGCCAGTAGCCCGCATCCTCACCCGGTTCGAGGGCGTTCGCGGTCATGCCGATGTACTGCATCTCGAGGTCGTGGTCGACGACCCTCCGCCCTTCGCGCGAGGTCTCGGGGCGGAAACCCCCGTAGTGCCCCCGCCACTCGTCGAGCCCGCCCATCTCCAACACCTGGTAGTCAGTCACGACGTCACTGTAGCGCCTCGCCGTAGGTGTTCGGCGGGGGAGTCGGTCAGGCCGCGGTCACACCGCCGAGTGGTAGAGGGTCCATTCCCAGTCGGTGACGGATGCCTCGTACGCCTCGACCTCGCGGCGCTTGATCGCCGCGTACACCGACACGAGCTCATCGCCGAATGCATCGCGGAACAGCTCGTCGGCCTCGAGTGCGTCGAGCGCGGCACCGAGCGAGCGGGGAAGGGCGCCGCCGACGGCGGACGGTGTCAGCCCCCGCCGGATCCCGTCGCGGGCGGCGTGCAGCATGGCCGCGATGAGCAGGTGCGGGCTGGCGGTGTCCGTCGGCAGGATGAGCTTCTCGTTGCGCTCGGGATCGCCGAGCGACTCGTACGACGCGCAGAAGGTGCAGGAGTTCAACGAGGGCCCCCTCGGCTGGATGCAGCGCGCCGCGTTCCAGGCTTCGACCCGTCTCGAGGTGAAGCTCGACTTCATCTCGGGGCTCGTCAGCAAGGCGCTCGAGATCACCGGCGCCGGCGGCTTCCGCGGCGTCCAGGCGCAGCTCGGCGAGATCCTCGCGTTCCGCAACCTCGTTTCGGGCCTGCGCGACGGCATGATCGAGCGGGCGGAGGTCGGCCCCGGCGGCATCCTCATTCCCGACGGCCGCTACGCACTCACCTACGCCGCCACGGCACCGGGCATGTACTTCCGCATGCGGCAGATCGTCGAGACGATCATCGCCTCGGGACTCATCTACCTGAACTCGAACGCGATCGATTTCCAGGTGCCCGGCATCCGATCCGACCTCGACCGCTACCTTCGTGGCTCGAACGGCAAGACGGCGCTGGACCGCTCGAAGATCATGAAGGCGCTCTGGGATTCGATCGGCAGCGAGTTCGCCGCCCGCCACGAGCTGTACGAGCTCAACTACTGGGGCCAGCCCGAGAAGACCTACGTCGACATCCTCAACGTGGCCGGTGTCGACGGACAGCTCGACGATGCCAAGGCGCTCGTCGACGACATCCTCTCGGACTACGACCTCGAGGGCTTCACGGCGCCGGACCTCATCAATCCGAGCGACGTGACCACGATCCGGGGCCTCAACCTCAGGGGACGCGGGGCCTGAGGCGCCCGGGCACGGCCGCCGCTGGCAGGGCGGCGGGCGTGCCTCGCCGGCGGCGCGCTCAGGACCGGATCGCGAACTTCGCGAGGGTTCTCGAGTGTGCCGCGGCGACGAACGCGCGGATGAGGGCGATGCCCTCGGGGTCGAGACGCTCCTCGGGGTGCCATTGCACACCGAGGCAGAAGCCGCCGTCGGTCGCCTCGATCGCTTCGACCACGCCGTCGGGCGCCGTGGCGGAGGCCACGAGTCCGTCGCCCAGGCGGTCCACGCCCTGGTGGTGGTGCGACGAGATCTCGAACTCGAGCTCGTGCGTGATGCTGCTGAGCAGGGTGCCCTGCGTGATCGCGACGGGGTGCGAGGTGTGGATGCCGTACTCGGCGCGGTGCGGCGTGAGGTCGAGTCGGTCGCCGAGGTGCTGTTCGAGGGTGCCGCCGAGGGCCACGTTGATCACCTGCATCCCGCGGCAGGCTCCGAGCACGGGCATGCCGCGCTCTCGCGCGAGCCGGGTGAGCGCGAGCTCGAGTTCATCGCGCACCCGCAGCGGTTCGTCGTTCGTCGGATGCGCCTCGCTGCCGTACAGCGTTGCATCGAGGTCGCGCCCGCCGGGCAGGAAGAGTCCGTCGACGAGGTCGAGGAGTCGCTCGGGCTCGTCGATATGCACGCCGATGCTCGGGAACAGGATCGGCGCGCCACCGGCTTCCTCGATCGCCGCGATGTAGGCGTGGGGGAGGCCGTCGGTGGGGATGTCCACCCAGGCACCCGAGCTCGCCGCCTTCCGATCGGCCACCAGGCCGATGATGGGAACGGTCATCTCGCCTCCGCATCCGGGTTCGTCTTCCGCTTCAGTCTCCGCCTCCAACCTACGGACGGGTTGCCCGGCGCGCAGGGGGTTGCGCCCGCCAAGTTGTGAGTTTGGCGAGTCGCAGGTGCCGAATCGCACGACCCTGCTTAGGCTCGAAGCCGATGATCCGATTCGACTCCGTCACCAAGACCTACGCCGGTCAGTCGAGGCCCGCCCTGAACGACATCCGGGCTGAGATCCTGCGCGGCGAGTTCGTCTTCCTCGTCGGCGCGTCCGGCTCGGGCAAGTCGAGCTTCCTGCGGCTGATCCTCAAGGAGGAGAAGCCATCCAAGGGCCGGATCCACGTGCTCGGGCAAGACCTGAACACGATCTCGAGCCGCAAGGTGCCCTACTTCCGGCGCGACCTCGGCGTCGTGTTCCAGGACTTCCGGCTGCTGCCCAACAAGAACGTCTTCGAGAACGTCGCGTTCACACTCCGCGTCATCGGCAAGTCGCGAGGGTTCATCCAGTCGGCCGTGCCCGAGACGCTGAAGCTCGTCGGGCTCGACGGCAAGGGCAAGCGGATGCCGCATGAGCTCTCGGGCGGCGAGCAGCAGCGCGTGGCCATCGCCCGCGCGATCGTGAACAAGCCGCAGATCCTGCTCGCCGACGAGCCGACGGGCAACCTCGACCCGGTCACCAGCGCCGGCATCATGACGCTCCTCGAGCGCATCAACGCGGGCGGAACGACCGTGGTCATGGCCACCCACGAGGCCGGCATCGTCGACCAGATGCAGCGGCGCGTCATCGAGCTCTCGGCCGGAGAGGTCGTGCGCGACGAGCGAGCGGCCGGTTACGGCGCGACCCTCGAGGATGAGCCCGCCAAGTCGAGAGGCGAGCAGGTCGAACCCGTCGAACCGGTCCGGCAGGCCGCTGCCGCCGTGGCCGCCGCCGAGGCGGTCGCCGCGGCACGGGGTGCGGCATCCGGACGGCCCGCGGTCGCGGCATCCGGCACCGCGGCGAAGTCGGCCAAGGCCACCAAAGCCACCAAGACCACCAAGGCCACCAAGGCTGCCAAGACCACCAAGACCGCCGAGGCCGGCAAAGCGGCGAAGACGACGACGTCGGCGCCGCCGGCAGCCGCGACGGAGGTCGCCGACGCGCGCGCTCCGATCACCCGGGCGGCGCCGAAGGTCGGCAAGCAGGTCATGCAGGACAAGCAGCCGCTCTACGTCGAGCCCGAGGAACGCGACGAGGTGACGGATGCCGCGGCGGCGATCACTGCGGCCGCGACCGGGGTCGTGACGATCCCGGGTGAAGCGCCCGCCGACGCGGCCGACGGCGCGACCGCGACCGCCGCCGAGCGGCACGGGGCCGCGGCATCCGAGCACCTCACCCTCGCGGAGCGACTGGGACTGCGCGCGCCCGGCGGCCCGCGCGAGGGCGACGACGACCAGGAAGTGGGGCCGACGCGATGAGGCTCGGACTCGTGCTCTCCGAGGCGGGGAACGGCCTGCGCCGGAACGCCTCCATGGTCGTCTCGGTCGTGCTCGTCACGTTCATCTCGCTGACGTTCGTCGGCACGGCGGCGCTGATGCAGTTGCAGATCGCCCAGATGAAGAACTACTGGTACGACCGCGCCCAGGTCGCGATCTACCTCTGCACGTCGGTGTCGACGGCGGCCGGGTGCATCGACGGCGAGGCCACCGAGGAGCAGAAGGCCGCCGTCGAGTCGCAGCTCAGCTCCGACACGCTCACGCCGTTCATCGACGAGTTCTACTTCGAGGACCACCAGCAGGCCTACGAGAACTTCCAGGAGCAGTTCGAGGGCACCCCCGCGGCCGACTACGTCACGCCCGAGGTGCTCAACGAGACGTTCTGGGTCAACCTCGTCGATCCGGGGCAGGCAGCCGTGCTCGCCGAGAGCCTCGCGGGCCTCGCGGGCGTCGAGCAGGTGGTCGACCAACGCAGATACCTCGATCAGATCTTCGACGTGCTCAACGCGGCGAGCTACACGGCCATCGCGGTCGCGGCGATCATGCTCGTGGCGGCGGCGCTGCTCATCGCGACCACGATCCGGCTCTCGGCGTTCTCGCGCCGGCGCGAGCTCGGCATCATGCGACTCGTGGGCGCTTCGAACCGCTTCATCCAGACGCCGTTCGTGCTCGAGGGCGTGTTCGCCGGCCTCATCGGGTCGCTGCTCGCCGCCGGGGCGGTGGTCGCGATCGTGGTGTTCTTCGTGCAGGGCTACCTTGCCGAATCGTTGTCGTTCACGTTCGTCGACCTCGGCGATGCGCTCCTGGTCGTGCCGCTGCTCATCCTCGTGGGCGTGCTGCTCGCGGCGGTCTCGGCGGGCATCGCCATCACAAGGTACCTCAAGGTCTGATTCGGTCGGCTAGACTGAACGGCTGCTTCCGGATGTCCCGGAGACATCCGTCATCGAAATCGAGGAGTGAACGTGCCCAGGGAACGCGGTCAGAAGGTCGTCGCGACCAACCGCAAGGCGCGGCACGACTACACGATCGAGGACACCTACGAGGCGGGCATCGTGCTCACCGGCACGGAGGTGAAGTCGCTCCGCGAGGGACGTGCGTCGCTCGTCGACGGGTACGCGTTCATCGACGGCGGCGAGATGTGGCTCGACGCGGTGCACATCCCCCAGTACACCGAGGGCACGTGGAACAACCACGCGCCGCGTCGCAAGCGCAAGCTCCTGCTGCACAAGCACGAGATCGTGAAGATCAGCCACAAGACCAAGGAGGGCGGCTACACGCTCGTCCCCATGCAGATCTACTTCGCCGACGGTCGCGCGAAGGTCGAGATCGCGGTCGCGAAGGGCAAGCGCGAGTACGACAAGCGGCAGGCGTTGCGCGAGCGGCAGGACAAGCGCGAGGCCGCCCGGGCGATCGCGACCCGGCGGAACCTCGGCGACTGAGCCGATTCACGGGATTCCCCCGGGGAGTTCAGTCAGCTCCGCGGGTAGGCTCATCGCGATGGAGATCTCCCGGCGCATCCCGATCCGCGGCACGTACAACTTCCGCGACGTCGGCGGGCTGCCGGCGCTGAGCGGGCGTGTGCGCGAGGGCGTGCTCTTCCGCTCCGACGGGCTGCACCGGCTCGGCGAGGAGGGCCGCGATCAGCTCCGCCGGCTCCGGGTCGGCACGGTCATCGACCTGCGCGACGAGAACGAGGCGGCCATCATGCCCGACGATCTCACCGGGCTCGACGTCGAGGTGATGCGCCTTCCGGTCTTCGAGGGTTCGGGTGCCTCGCAGGGTGCGGGCGGCATCTCGCTCGATGCCCTCTACCACCGCATCGTCACGCAGCACACCGCGGTCGTGGTGGGCGCGCTGCGTGAGATCGCCACGGCCCGCGAGCATTCGGTGGTGGTGCACTGCACCGCCGGCAAGGACCGCACGGGCGTCGTCGTCGCCCTCGCGCTCAGCGCGGTGGGCGTGCACCGCGACGCCGTCATCGAGGACTACGCGCGCACCGAGGCCAACCTCGCCGGCGAATGGCTCGAACAGATGGTCGCGATGATCGGCCGGTACGGCATCCCCGACACCCCCGAACTCCGGGTGCTCATGGGCGGAAGCCCACCCGAGGCGATCGAGGGCATGCTCGACCACGTCGAGCGCTCGCACGGCTCCGCGCGCGAGTACGTGCTCTCGGCGGGGCTCGCACTGCACGAGCTCTCGGCCCTCGAGGCCCTGCTCATCTCCAAGTGAGGCGTGCTCAGGCGCCCTCGGCCGTGAACCTGGCGTCGACGGATGCCTCGATCACGAGCTGTGCGGGCGCGAACTCCGTGCCCTGCGCCGCGCCGCCGATCTCCGCCACGGCGCGCATCATCATCGCCTTCGGCGCGCCCGGCATCGGCTGAACGCTGAGCAGGCCGTGGTCGGCGAGCTCGACCGGTGCCGGCTCGCCGAGTCCGAGGGCGGACGCGTAGACACGGGCCTTCGCGAGCGCATCGGCGACGGCGGACCGCTGCGCCGCCTCCTGCACCCGTCGGCGCGTGGCATCCGTCAACCGCCAGTCGATGCCGCCCACGGCGACCTCGGCTGCGTTGACGACGTCGCCCACCCACTCGCCGAGCCGCGTGAGGTCGGAGAAGACCACCTCGACCTCGGCACTCGCCTGGTGCACGAGCGGCAGCTGCTTCCCCTCGTTGTTCCACGGACGGTACGACCAGACGCGTAGTTGCCCTGCCGACCAGGTGTCGAGAGCACCGGATGCCTCGAGGTCGCGCACCTGGCCGAGCACGCGGTCGTGGGCGGCGGTCGTGCGGCCGAAGACGTGGTCGCGCACGGCTCCCTGCGCGCCGATCGACAGGGTGACGGCGCCGAGCTCGGGAGCGATACGCTCCTCGGCGCGGCCGGTGACGGCGATCGTGGTCGGCATGCCACCCAGCATACGATCGTGCTTCTGGCTGCCTTGGGCGACGCCCCGTGCGGGAATGACAGCCCACCGATCGCTGTTATATGCTGTAAGGCCGTCGACCCTTCGGGTGAGGCGGAATTGGAAATTCCACAGCGTGCGACAACGGCCCGCCGAACCGGTCTCGAACCGGCGAGGTGCGACATGGGGATGATCGGTTTCGACATCGCCTGCGAACCCACGAGAAGCGGGCCGAGGATGCAGGGTTATCTCGTGAACGCTCCCTGCAAAACAATAACTGCCAATACAAAGCAGTCTGACTTCGCCCTCGCTGCCTAAGCGAGTCCGATAGTCCGTCAGCCCGGGCCTGTTCCCGCCCCGGACGCTGGCGTCATCTAGGGAACTTGCTGCACGTCGTCGCCTGAGCGACGTGTGGGACTTTACTCAGGCTGGGCCTGTCGACTTAGGTGCCTGTGGCAAAGGTCGGGGCCGAGCAGAACGCCTGCACAGGATGCGCCCGGAGAAGGCGTGGAATCACAGCGATGGACGGGGGTTCAATTCCCCCCATCTCCACCATCGGCCGTTGTCGCACGTTGCAGAACACGAATGCCGCTCCAGTCGGGGGCGGCTTTCGTCATTTCCGGAGATCATCCGTGTCGGGCTCGGGGTCAGCTGGAGCGGCCCCCGGGGCGCGACGCGAAGCGCTGCTGGAGGAGCACCGCGACCACGATGATGACGCCCTTCACCACCGCCTGCACCGATGTGGAGAGGTTGTTCTGCGTGAACACGTTGGTCAGCGTGGAGAAGATGAGCACACCGAGGACCGTGCCGATGATCGTCCCTCGTCCACCGACGAGCAGCGTGCCGCCGACGACCACCGCGGCGATCGCGTCGAGTTCGTACAGGAGGCCGTGGGTCGAGGTGCCGGCCGTGGTGCGGCCCAGCATCATGACGGCGGCGATGCCGGCGGTGAGGCCGGCGATCACGTAGAGCGCCACCAGGTGGCGTTTCACCCGGATGCCGGCGAGGCGGGCCGCCTCGAAGTTGCCGCCGATGGCCACGGTGCGTCGACCGAAGGTGGTGCGGTTGAGGAGGAACCAGCCGGCGACGGCGACCAGCACGAAGATCCAGATGAGCCACGGGATGCCGAGGAAGGCGCCGCGGAAGACGTCGAGGAATCCGTTGACGGACACGATCTGGGTCTGCTTGTTCGAGAGCAGCTCGGCGAGGCCGCGGGCGCCGACGAGCATCGCGAGGGTCGCCATGAAGGACACGACCTTGCCGTAGGCGATCACGATGCCGTTGACGAAGCCTGCGAATGCCCCGACGGCCATGGCCACCACGACCATGAGCAGCCAGCTGGTCTGCTGGGCGGCCGCCTGCATCCAGGAGAGCGAGGCGACGACCGTGGCGAGGCCCATGACGGATCCGACCGAGAGGTCGATCCCGCCGGCCGTGATGACGAACGTCATGCCGATGCTGATGACGCCGATGATCGAGGCGAACCGCACGATCGTGAGGAGGTTCTCGAGGTTCCAGAAGCGGTCTCCGGCCGTGATCGCGCCGACGGCGACGAGGAGGAGGAGGGCGATGACGAGGCCGAGGTTGCGGCCCATGGCACCGCCGAGCATCCGGTGGGCGAGGCCGGGCTCCGACCGCGGCGCGACGGCCGGTTCGGCGGTGGTGACGGTGGTCTGGTCGCTCACGCGGCGACTCCTTCCATGATGAGATCGAGCACGCCGTGCTCGTCGATCTCGGTGGCGGGGGTGGTGTGCACGACGCGTCCGTCGGCGATGACGAGGACCTGGTCGGAGAGTCCGAGCACCTCTTCGATCTCGCTCGACACGACGACGATCGCGTTGCCGGCGTCGGCGAGTCGGCGAATGAGTGCGTAGATCTCGGCTCGGGCCCCCACGTCGACGCCGCGCGTCGGCTCGTCGAGCAGGAGCACGCGGGTGCCGTGCACGAGCCAGCGTGCGAGCAGGATCTTCTGCTGGTTGCCGCCCGACAGCGTGCCCGTGACTCGGTCGGGATCGGGCGGACGCACGTCGAGAGCTTCGATCTGCTCGCGCGTCGCCGAACGTTCGCGGCGCTCATCGAGGAACGCCGCACGAGCGAAGCGCGCGAAGGTGGGAAGGGTGACGTTCTTGTAGATGGGCTCCTCGAGGAGGAGGCCCTGGCTCTTGCGTTCCTCGGGGGAGAGGCCGACCCCGGCCTCCACGGCGGCGTTCACGGAACCGGCCTTGAGTCGCGTTCCTGCGATGGAGACCGTGCCGGTGGTCGCCTTGCGGGCTCCGGCGACCGTCTCGAGGATCTCGGAGCGGCCCGAGCCGACGAGCCCTGCGAGGCCCACGACCTCGCCGGCACGCACGTCGAAGGAGACCTCCGAGAACGCGCCGCGGAGTCCGAGTCCGTCGACCGAGAGCACCACTTCCGCGTCGGCGGCGACCGGGCGCCGCGGCGGGAAGACATGCTCCACGGTGCGGCCGGTCATGAGCCGGATGAGCTCAGGCGTCGGCGTCTCGGAGACCCGAAGGCCGCTCGCCATGCTGCGGCCGTCCTTGATCACGGTGATGCGGTCGCCGATCTGGCGGATCTCCTCGAGCCGGTGCGAGATGTAGATGATCGCGATGCCCTGCGCGGTCAGCTCACGGACCACGCGGAAGAGGTTCTTGACCTCCTCGGAGTCGAGCACGGCACTCGGCTCGTCCATGATGATGAGCTGCGCGTCGTGCGAGAGCGCTCGTGCCATGCTCACGATCTGCTTGTTCGCGGCGGAGAGCGTGCCCACCTCTCGGTGCGGGGAGAGGTTGCCGTGCCCGAGGCGAGCGAGCACCTCGCGCGTGCGCTTGGCCGCGTGGCCGCGGCGCAGCACGCCCGCCGATGCCAGTTCATGTCCGAGGAAGATGTTCTCGGCGATGCTGAGCCCATCGACCACGTCGAGTTCCTGGTACATCGTGGCGACGCCCATCTTGATGGCCGCGACGGGGTTGTCGATCTGCACGGGTTCGCCATGCCAGAGGATCTCGCCGGCATCGGGTTGGTGAGCCCCGGCGAGCACCTTGATCAGGGTCGACTTGCCCGCACCGTTCTGACCGAGCACGCAGTGCACCTCCCCCGCGACCACGTCGAGGTCGACGCCCGACAGAGCGTGGACGCCCGCGAACGCCTTCGTGATCCCGCGCATCGAGAGTAATGACGCAGTGTTGTCACCTTTGATCATGCGAGGAACATAACAGATGTCGGCGGCATGCGACCAGCCACGACGCCACGTGACACGCGCTCGATGCTCACCGCGGGCACGCGCGCGAGGAGAGCATCCACGCCCGGGCCGGGGCAATCGTGGACTTATGTCGAGGCCCAGCAAAAAGATGACAGCGCAACGGTCACTTATGCTACGGTGACGGATGTCAGCGTGGACTGCAGCTGCCGTCCCTCCCCGGGCTCGCGTGCTCCGCGTCTCCGCCGGCATGTCTGCGAATCACTGAAACGGAGGAAGCACATGCGCACAGCGCACTCCCGTCGGCACCTGCTCGCCACGGCGGGCATCATGCTGGCGGTCACGGGCTTCGTGACCGGCTGCACCGCCTCGACCGAAGAGACCAATGCCGGTCCGACGAACAACGCCAACAACTCGGAGGCGGGCGAAACCGTCCGCATCGGGTTCTCGGGGCCGGCGGCCGACCACGGCTGGCTCGGCGCCATCAACTCGGCGGCCATCGCCGAGGCCGACAAGTACGACGACGTCGAACTCATCGTCGCCGAGGGCACGAACGACGCCAACCTGCAGATCAGCCAGGTCGAGACCTTCATCAACGACAAGGTCGATGCGATCGTGCTGCTCCCGACCGACGGCGCCGCGCTCACGGAGGTGGCGATCAAGGCGATGGAGGCCGGAATCCCCGTGATCAACGTCGACCGTGAGTTCTCCAGCCCCTTCGCGGCGAGGGCCACCGTGCTCGGCGACAACTACGGCATGGGCGTCAGCGCCGGCACCTATATCTGCGAGAAGCTCGGCGGTGACTCCGACGCGATCGTCGCAGAGGTCGCCGGGATCGACTCGCTTCCGCTCACGCAGGACCGTTCGCGCGGATTCGCCGACGCCCTCGACGACTGCGGTCTCGAGGTGAGCAACCGGGTCGCCGCCGACTTCACCGTGCAGGGTGGCGAGGCCGCCGCCTCACAGCTTCTCTCGGCCGCGCCGAAGATCGACGCGATCTGGAACCACGACGACGACCAGGGCGTGGGCGTCCTGGCCGCGATCGACGCGGCCGGCCGCGACGAGTTCTTCATGGTCGGCGGTGCGGGTTCGAAGAACGCCATGGACCAGATCAAGTCGGGCGACTCGGTGCTCGAAGCCACGGTCATCTACCCGTCGACGCAGGGTGCCGACGGCATCGCCCTCGCACGACTGGTGGCCCAGGGCAAGGCGCTCGGCGACCTCGTCGAGGGGGACGTGCCCACCCGCATCGTGCTCTACGCACCCGTCGTGACGGCGGACAACGTGGACGAGTACCTGCCCACGGCCTTCGCCTCCTGATCCGCGGACCGGTGAGCGGGCGTCGCCCGCCTGGACACGGCACGAACGCTCACCGGAGACCGCCCACGACGAACCGGACGCCCGCGTCGCGCTCGCGACGCGGGCGTCCATCCACCCACCCCTCGACAGGGGCGCACGAGAGAGAGAACGATGACCAGGTTGCGGGTAGCCATGATCGGCTACGGATTCATGGGTGCCGCGCACTCGCAGGGCTGGCGGGTCGCGCCGCGGTTCTTCGACCTGCCGGCCACCCCTGAGATGACGCTCCTCGTCGGCCGCAACAGCGGGGGCGTGGCAACCGCCGCAACCAAGTGGGGGTGGGCCGAGACGGCTGTCGACTGGCGCGAGGCGATCGCCCGCGACGACATCGATGTGATCGACATCGTCACCCCCGGGGATTCGCACGCCGAGATTGCGATCGCGGCACTCGCGGCCGGCAAGCACGTCTTGTGCGAGAAGCCCCTCGCGAATACCGTCGAGGAGGCCGAGGCGATGGCGGAAGCCGCAGCGGAGGCCGCGCAGCGAGGGGTCTACGCGATGGTCGGTTTCACCTATCGTCGTGTCCCGGCGGTCGCGCTCGCGCGCGAGATCGTGACGAGCGGGGACATCGGCGAGGTGCGTCAGGTGCGTGCCGAATACCTCCAGGACTGGCTCGTCGACGAGCACGCACCGCTCGCGTGGCGGCTGCAGAAGGATCGCGCCGGCTCGGGTGCGCTCGGCGACATCGGCGCACACGCCATCGACCTCTCGCAGTTCATCACCGGACAGCGTCTCGTCGACGTCGCCGGCACCATCGAGACCGTCGTGAAGGAGCGACCGCTCCTCGAATCGGGTTCGGGGCTGTCGGGCACCGCGGGCACCGGCGTCGGCACGGTCACCGTCGACGACCTCGCCCTCTTCACCGGTCGGTTCGATGGGGGAGCGCTCGGCTCCTACGTCGCCACCCGCATGAGCACCGGCCGCAAGAACGCCCTGCGCGTCGAGGTGTCGGGTTCACGCGGCGCGGTCGCCTTCGACGTCGAGGACCTGAACGCCCTGCACGTCTACGACGGCACCGCATCGGCCGACCGCCGGGGCTTCACCAAGATCCTCGTGACCGAGCCCGAGCACCCCTACGTCGGAGCATGGTGGCCGGCGGGCCACATGCTGGGCTACGAACACGGCTTCACTCACCAGGCGAAGGACTTCGTCGAGGCGATCGCCGCGGGCGTGCAGCCCGAGCCGTCATTCGCCGACGGACTCCACGTGCAGCGCGTGCTCGGCGCGATCGAGCGCAGCTCCGACCAACGCGGCATCTGGACGAACATCGAATGAGCCCCGCATGCCGAATGACCCCAGAGCGTCGCAACCCATCAAGGAGGATTCCATGACCCGACCGATCACCCTCTTCACCGGCCAGTGGGCCGACCTTCCCCTGGAGGAGGTTGCGCGCCTCGCCTCCGAGTGGGGCTACGACGGCCTCGAGCTGGCCTGTTGGGGGGACCATCTCGACCCGTGGCGCTGGGACGACGACGCCTACATCGACGACCGGCTGGCGCTCCTCGACCGGTACGGGCTCAAGGTGTGGGCGATCTCGAACCACCTCAAGGGCCAGGCGGTGTGCGATGATCCCATCGATTCGCGGCACCGCGACATCGTCTCCGCGCGGGTGTGGGGCGACGGCGATCCCGAGGGCGTGCGGCAGCGTGCCGCCGAGGAGATGCAGCACACGGCGCGGCTCGCGGCCAAGCTCGGCGTGAAGACGGTCGTGGGCTTCACGGGTTCGTCGATCTGGAAGTACGTGGCGATGTTCCCGCCGGTGTCGCAGGACCTGATCGAGGCCGGGTATCAGGACTTCGCCGACCGCTGGAACCCGATCCTCGATGTCTTCGACGAGGTCGGCGTGCGCTTCGCCCATGAGGTGCACCCCTCCGAGATCGCCTACGACTACTGGACGACGGTGCGAACCCTCGAGGCGATCGGGCATCGCGAGGCGTTCGGCCTGAACTGGGATCCATCGCACATGGTCTGGCAGGACCTCGACCCAGTGGGCTTCCTCTGGGACTTCCAGGACCGGATCTACCACGTCGACTGCAAGGACACGAAGAAGCGCATGGGCAACGGCCGAAACGGCCGGCTGGGGTCGCACCTCGGGTGGGCGGATCCACGACGCGGGTGGGACTTCGTCTCGACCGGGCACGGCGACGTGCCCTGGGAGGACGCGTTCCGAGTGCTCAACGCCATCGGTTACGACGGGCCGATCTCGGTCGAGTGGGAGGACGCCGGCATGGACCGCCTCATCGGCGCACCCGAGGCGCTCCAGTTCGTGCGCCGACTCGCGTTCGACGCGCCCGACGCCGCATTCGACGCCGCGTTCAGCACCACGTAGGCGCGTTCAGCACCACGACGCGTTCAGCACCACGGAGTCGGGCGGATGCCGCGGCCGCTACTTCGCGGGTGCGGCCACGACCATCGCCTCGACACTCTCGGGCGAGAGGGCGTGGTGGATGGCCAGCATGCAGGCACCGAGCACCGCGGCATCCGACCCGGCCTTCGACTGGGTGATCTGGAGATGCTCGGTCGCCAGTGGCATCGAGCGGGTGTAGACGATCTCGCGCACGCCCGCGATGAGGTGCTCGCCCGCCTGCGCGAGGTTGCCGCCGATGACGATGACCGAGGGATTGATGAGGCTCACGCACGTGGTGAGCACCTCGCCGATGTCGCGTCCGGCTTGGCGCACCGCCTGGATGGCGTCGATGTTGCCGCGCTTGACGAGATCGACGACGTCTTGGCTCGACTCGGCGACGAGGCCCGTCTGGCGGAGCTCTCGCGCGATCGCCGGCCCCGAGGCGAGGGCTTCGAGGCATCCGCGATTCCCGCAGGTGCACGGGACGTCGGCGCCGCGTGCGACGTAGACGTGGCCGATGTCGCCGGCCGTGCCCTGAGCGCCGCGTTGCAGGATGCCCCCGGAGATCACGCCCGAGCCGATGCCGGTGGCGACCTTCACGAAGATCAGGTGGTCGACCTCGGGCCATGACAGCTCACGCTCGCCGAGCGCCATGATGTTCACGTCGTTGTCGACGAGCACGGGCGTGTCGAAGACGCCGCTGAACCAGCCGGGTACGTCGAAGCGATCCCAGCCGGGCATGATCGGCGGGTTGATCGGGCGGCCGGTGCTGTGCTCGACGGGGCCGGGCAGGCCGATGCCGACCGCGAGGAGGTCCTTCGGGTCGCGGCCGACGCGCTCGAGCAGTTCGTGCGCCGCGGTCGACACCCAGCCGAGCACCGCCTCAGGACCCTCTGTCACGGGGATGCGATCGTCGCTCTCGCCGAGGATGCGCCCGGTGAGGTCGCTCACGCCGAGTCGCACGTGCGAGGCGCCCACGTCGACGCCGAGCACCACGCGCCCGCTGGCCGTGATGGCGAACTGGCTCGAGGGTCGCCCGCCGGTGGAGACGGCGTCGCCAACCGGTCCGACGAGGCCGAGGTTCATGAGCGCGTCGATGCGAAGCGCGACCGTCGAGCGGGCGAGGCCGGTCATGGCCGAGAGTTCGGTGCGCGTGCGCGGACGGCCGTCGCGCAGGATCTGGAAGAGGTCGCTGGCGACCGAGGACCCGAGCGCGGTGACGTGGGCGTCTTCGCTGATCGAACTTATGTCGTTCATAGTTGTATCTTCGCATACCGCGAGAGCGAAGGTCCGCACGCGGCAGTCGGATGTAGCGGTGACATCCGCCGATGCCGTTCTTGGTCTGCCGAACTCCACGCACCCGAAGCCGAAGGCCGCCCGGACCGACCGTACTGAGACGCGAGGATGTGTCGACAGCCCCTGACCGGGGGTCAGCGTGCCATCGCCTACATCGGTGCCGCGATCTACTTCATCTCGACGTCGGACGGGAGCTTCTGGGGCGTGGTCCTCGGGCTGCTCCAGGCGATCGTGTGGCCCGCCTACGTCGTGTACCACGCGCTGGTGCTGCTCGGGGCATGAGGGCGAGCCCCGAGCAGCACCGTGCGGCCGCCGGCGCGGCGGCCGATCAGTATGCGGCGCCGGCCAGGGTGCCCGTCACGGGGCCGGCCGGGTCCCAGATGACGCACGAGACGACCCGGTCGCCTTGCGCCCAGCTCTCCGCGGTCGGGCGGTAGGCGAAGAAGTCGAGGGTGGACGACTCGTAGGCCATCCCGACGAACGGCTCGAACTCGGCGAAGCATCCGGAATCGGCTGACTCGAGCACCGCGTCATCGCCGGGGAAGTCGCCGTCGTCGAGGGAGAAGTCGAAGTAGATCTCCTCGTCGTGGGGCTCGCCGCATGGCACGACGGGCACCTCGCTGACCTCCTCCTCCTCGACCGTGTTCAGGCAGTCGCCGACGCGCAGCGCGAAGACATCCGCCTGGCTCTCCTCGACGATCTCCTGCGTGGTCGCGTCGCGTTCGGGCTCGGGGGCGCTGACCGGCAACAGGTCGAGCACGGCACTGCAGCCGGTGAGCGTGAACGTCACGGTGAGGGCCGCGGCGGCGATGAGGGTGCGGACGAGGGGGCGCGCAGACATGAACAGAGCCTTTCGGGGCGTGATCGGAGAGGGAACGCCGCGACGGCGGGGAGGTGCGAATGGTGCGTGCGCGTGCGCGGCGGCGTCAGCCTATCGGCGGCCACCCATGCTCGTCCATGGGATGGAGTCCCCATGGGCCGAGCCGATCGCGGCCGCGACGCTCAGCGCTCGGGACCGTCCGAATCGGGTCGCCGCCAGACGGCCAGATGGCGCAGCCACGAGCGCGGTGCGGGTACGGTGAGGGTCGGCTCCTCATGGTCGGGCGGCGCGGCCGCCGCGTCCCGCTCCTCGCGCCAGATCAGGTACGCGAGATACGGGTCGTCCTCCGGACCCAGCGGTTGTTGCTGGTCCGTCATCCGATTGCGTCTGCGTTGCATCGCCGACTCTTCCCCCTGAGGGCCCCCGCCCCCCCTCTTCGAGCAAGATAACCCCGAAGTCGTCTCGGCGCGACCCCCTAGCGGAGGTGCGGCGCCACCGCTTCGGCGATGAACTCCAGGTGCTCGAGGTCGCGCAGGTCCACCAGTTGCAGGTAGACCCGGTCTGCGCCCAGCTCGCGCAGGCGGAGGAGCTTGTCGACCGCGGCATCCGGAGTTCCCGCGATGTTCACGTCCGCGAAGGTGTCGACGTCGCCGCCGATGGCCTCGAGGCGTCGCAGGTAGTCGGTGTCGTCGCGCGCGACAACGGTCGGCAACGCGACCGAACGGCGGAGCGTCGCCGGGTCGCGCCCCTGGTCTTCACAGGCGCGTCGTACGCCCTCGAAGGCCCTCGCAATGACCTCTTCGGAGCGGAAGCCGATGTTGAACTCGGTCGCGAACCGCGCCGCAACGGCGGGCGTTCGGCGTGGGCCGGAGCCGCCGATGATCACGGGGATCCGCTCCTGCGCGGGCTTCGGCAGCGCGGGGGAGGCCTCGAGGGTGTAGTGCTCGCCCGCGAAGTCGAACGTCTCGCCGACGGGCGTCGACCAGAGGCCCGCCAGGATCTCGAGCTGTTCCTCGAGGATGCCGAATCGCTTCTCGGGGAACGGGATGCCGTAGGCCGTGTGCTCCTCGGCGAACCAGCCGGTCCCGAGTCCGAGCTCCACCCGGCCGCCCGACATGGCATCGACCTGCGCGACCTGGATCGCGAGGATCGACGGATGCCGGAACGTCGCCGACGACACGAGCGTGCCGAGCCGGATGCGGCTGGTGTCGCGCGCGAGACCCGCGAGGGTGGTCCAGGCATCCGTCGGACCCGGAAGCGGGTCGCCCGAGCCCATGCGCAGGAAATGGTCGGAGCGGAACCAGCCGTCGAAGCCGAGGCGCTCGGTGGCCGAGGCCTGCGCGAGCTGGTCGTCGTAGCTCGCGCCCTGCTGCGGCTCGGTGAAGATACAGAGTTCCAAGATCAGTCCTTCTCGGTCAGTACGGCGAGCACCGCGTCGTGCAGGCGCCCGTTCGTGGCGAGTGAGCTGCCGTGCCACGGCCCGGGCTCGCCGGTGATCGACGTGAACCGGCCCCCGGCCTCCTCGACGATCGGCACGAGCGCCGCGAGATCGTAGGGCTTCACGTCGAACTCGCCCGTGATGTCGAGGAGCCCTTCGGCGAGCAGCATGTACGACCACAGGTCGCCGTAGGCGCGGTCGCGCCACACGCGGTCGCCGAGCGCGAGCAGCCGGTCGAGGTAGCCCGCCTGCCGCCACTGGGCGAGGCTCTGGAAGCTGAGCGAGGCATCCGGGAGTCGCTCGACGGCCGAGACGTGCAGGCGCCTGGCGCCCGGGAAGCGAGCGGATGCCGCACCCGCGCCGGCGTCGACACTCGCACCCGCCTCGGCGGCCGACTCCACCGTCCACGCGCCCATGCCGCGGGCGGCCCACCAACGGCGGCCCATCGCCGGCGAGGACGCGACGCCGATGACCGGCACGCCGGCGATGGCGAGCGCGATGAGCGTGCCCCAGACCGGGATTCCACGGAGGAAGTTCGCAGTGCCGTCGATCGGGTCGATGATCCATTGCCTGGTCGAGTCGCCCTCGGTGCCGAACTCCTCGCCGAGCACGCCATCGCCCGGACGCACCTCGGAGAGCCGGTCGCGGATGGTGCGCTCGACGGCGAGGTCGGCCTCGGTCACGGGCGTGCGGTCGGGCTTCGTCTGCACGTCGAGGTCGACGGCGCGGAAGCGGCCGAGCGAGACGGCGTCGGCGCGATCGGCGAGTTCGAGGGCGAGCTCGAGGTCGGCGGCGAGGTCCGGTGGGAGGCTCGGGGTGCGGCTCGGGGTGCGGCTCGGGGTGTGGTCTTCGGTCGGATCGACAGTCACTCCTTCAGGCTATCCGGCGGTTCGGCCTCGGCCCGCCGGCCTTCCACACGGCGTAATAAGCGGTGACGGATGCCGCGGCGCGCCCGGGCCCGCTCGATTGGCGCTCGGCGCCTCTCGCCTGATAACGTGGTTCTTCGGTTCGGGGCTGTCTGAGACATCCGGAACCACGCACCTCTAGCTCAATCGGCAGAGCAACTGACTCTTAATCAGTGGGTTCAGGGTTCAAGTCCCTGGGGGTGCACTGCGGCCCCGAACCTCTCGCCAGGTTCGGGGCTTCTTCATTCTCCGGGGTGTGCGTCGGGTTCGGGCTGCGTCAGGGCCGGGCGCGTCACGTTCGGGCGCGTCATCGAGCGGCGTCGGCCTCGGCGGACTCCGTGAGCGCGCGAAGCAGCGACTGGGCGTCGTACGGCCCGACGTGCCGCTGGCCGTTGATGAAGAGGGTCGGCACCGCCGTGATGCCCATGGCCTCGGCGTCGAACATGTCGTCGCGCACGCGCGCCGCCACCTCCGCGGAGGTGAGGTCCTTCTCGAACCGTTCGACGTCGAGGCCGAGGTTCGCGGCGAGTCGGAGGATGTCCGACGGGCGCTGGTTCTCCTGGTCGGCGAAGAGGCCCCGTTCGAACTCGAAGAACTTCCCCTGCAGGGCGGCGGCTTCCGAGGCCTCCGCGCCGGCGAGGGCGTTCGGGTGGTATGCCGTGAGCGGCGCATGGCGCCACACGTACCGGAGCTGGTCGCCCAGCTCGCTGTGCACCTCCTGGATCGAGCCCGAGGCCTTGAGGCAGAAGCCGCACTGGAAGTCGCCGTACTCGACGATCGTGTAGGGCGCATCGGCGGCGCCGAACACATGGTCACGGGCAGGATCGACCGGGCGCAAGAGTGTCTGCCCGGTGTCCTGGTCGGGGCGGACGGCATCCGAGACACGGAAGACGACCGTGGCGAGAAGCAACGCGATGACGGATGCAGCCAGCACGCCGACCCGCGCCTCGTTCTGCGCGAGGGGGTCGTCGATCGCGAGGTCGACGATGAACAGCGAGATGGTGAAGCCCAGTCCGCACAGGGCGGCGCCGCCCGCGATGCGGTCGAGCGTCAGGCCCGGTCCGAACTCGCCGAGCCGAAGCATCCGGAGCACGGCAGTGGAGCCGAAGACGCCGATGAACTTGCCCGCGACCAGACCGACGATGACACCCCAGGTGATGGGGGAGCCCGCGGCCGCGGCGAGAATGTCGGGGCTGAGCTGCACGCCGGCGTTCGCAAGCGCGAACAGGGGGAGGATCACGTAGGCGACGTACGGCGCGTATGCGGACTGCAGTCGCTCGTTGATGGAGATCGACTCGCGCAGGCTGTTCGCGGCCGCGCGCGCGTACTCGGTGTTCGGCGACTGCCGGAAGGTGCGCGCGAGGTCGAGCGCGTGCTCGACGTCTCGGCGATTCGGGCGGTAGACGGGCACCAGCAGGGCGATGGCGACGCCCGCGAGCGTTGGGTGCACCCCCGAGGCGAGGAAGGCGAGCCACACGATGATCGCGAGCGTCGCGTAGACGGGGCCCCTCCCGCCACGCAGGTAGCGCGTGAAGTAGACGCCGGCCAGGCCCACGGCCGCGATGAGGAGCGGGAGCGGGTTGAAGTCCTCGGTGTACACGAGCGCGATGATGCTGAGCGCGCCGATGTCGTCGACAACGGCGAGCGCGAGGAGGAACACGCGCAGCCGCCCCGGCACCCGAGGGCCGATGAGCGCGAGTGCGCCGACGAGGAAGGCCGTGTCGGTCGAGATCACGATGCCCCAGGCGGCCTCGTATCCCGAGCCGGCCGCGATGAGGACGAACAGCAGCGCCGGAACGGCGAGACCGGCGACCGCTGCCACCACCGGCACCACGGCGCGCGACCAGCTCGTGAGCTCGCCGATCGCGAACTCCCTCCGCACTTCGAGTCCGACCGTGAAGAAGAAGATCGCCATGAGCGCGTCATTGACCAGGGCGTGGAGCGTGAAGTCCAACTGGATCTCGCCGATGCCGACGGTGAGGTGGGTCTCCCAGAAGGCCTCGTAGGAGCCCGCCGCCGCGTTCGCCCAGATGACGGCGACCGCGGTTGCCACGAGCAGGAGGAGCGCGGCGATCCGGTTCTGTCCCATCGAGCGGATGCGGTCGGCGATCGAGTGGCGAGCATGCGCCTGTGCCTCGACCTGCTCAGGATCGGGGGATTGCTCGATGATCGTCAGGTGCGACATGGATCCGAATTCTTCCACCTCGGACGCGTGGCGAGGGCGGATTGCCGGGGTTTGACCGGCTCTTGTAACCAGCGTGAAACACTCCGCCCTTGCGCTCAGCCCGCCTCGACCTCGTTGCCGAGGGCGCGCAGCACGCGCTGCGCCGAGCCGCCGAGGTTCCATTCGGTTGCGAGGCGCTCGACCTCGGCACGGTGGGCGGCATCGAGCGGCCGTATGCGGGCATCGAACTCGCCGAGCTCGAGGTCGCGCACGACTTCGACGACTGTCGGTGCGACCTCGAGATAGGCGGCAGCAGAGGTGATCTTCGCACGCATGCTCGCCGAGATCGGCGCCGCCGGGTCGGCTGCGGCGGCCACCAGCCCGTCGAGGTCGACGAACTGCTGCAGGAGGCTCGCCGCGGTCTTCTCGCCGATACCGGCGACGCCCGGGAGGCCGTCGGAGGTGTCGCCACGCAACACGGCGAAGTCGGCATACTGCGCGGGCAGCACGCCGTAACGGCTCACGACGCTCACATCGGTGAGCACCTCGAGCTTGCTCATGCCGCGCGCGGTGTAGATGACCCGCACGTCGCGGGCGTCGTCGACGAGCTGGAAGAGGTCGCGGTCGCCCGTCACGACGTCGACCGGCAGGTCGGCCTGCGCGGCGAGACTGCCGATGACGTCGTCGGCCTCGTGGTCGGGTGCGCCGATCACGGTGAGGTCGAGGGCTGCGAGCACCTGCCGGATCATGGGTATCTGCGCCACGAGCGGGTCGGGAACTTCCTCGACGTCAGGCCCGCCTGGCACGACGTCGGCGACGCGGTGCGCCTTGTAGCTCGGGATGAGCTCGACCCGCCAGTGCGGCCGCCAGTCATCGTCCCAGCAGGCCACGAGGTGCGTCGGCTCGAAGTCGGCGACGAGCCGCGCGATGATGTCGAGCAGGCCCCGCACGGCGTTGACGGGCGTGCCGTCGGGCCGCTTGATCGAGTCGGGCACACCGTAGAACGCGCGGAAGTACAGCGAGGCGGTGTCGAGGAGCATCAGTCGGTCGGCCACACCGCGATCCTGTCATGGACCGCCCACGCCGGCGACGCCCGATCGCGAACGGCTCCTTACGCGGCATCCCTCCCGAAGGTCAGGCCGTGCTCCGCCGTCAGCCGGGGGATGCTCGTCGGATCGAGCTCGAGTCCGAATCGATCGGCTATGGCGCCGACCTTCACCGGGTCGGGTGGTGACCCGGCCGTCGCCAGCAAATCGCTGAGCTGTTCGAAGTACCCCTCGAATCCGCCGGGGGAGATGATCTCCAACACCCGCGCCGGGGTGGCGCCGGCATTCCAGAACGTGTGCCACTGTGCGCGGGGCTTGAAGATCAGGTCGCCGGGCCCGCCGAACACCACCTCGTCGCCGAGGAGGACGCCGACCTCGCCTTCGAGGACGAAGGTGTACTCGTCTTCGCGGGAGTGACGGTGAAGGGGAGCCGCCAGCTTTCGCGGAGGCACCGGATGCTCCACCAGCGAGAACGTACCGCCGGAGTCGGCGGAATCGATCATGAAACGTACTCCGATCGAGCCGAGTTGCCCTGCGCTGCCCTGGTCGGACCCGAGTACGCGCGCTTCGCCGGTATGCATGATGCCTTCTTTCGATGAATACTGCGTATATCGATAGTCGATGCTAACATCGTTGAACACCATGTCAATCGAAAAGCGGACATACCAACTGAAGTCGCGCGCCGAAGCCCTGCAGGAGACGCGCGCACGCATCGTCGCTGCGACGATGGAGCTGCACCAGGAAGTCGGACCGGCGCTGACGACGGTCACCGAAGTCGCACGTCGATCGGGCGTGCAGCGGCTCACGGTGTACAACCACTTCCCCGATGACGCCGAGCTGTTCGGCGCGTGCCAGGCGCACTGGATGGAGCTGCATCCGCTGCCTGACTTCGACGCGATCATCGCCGCCGACGATCCGGTCGAACGACTGCGCGCCGCACTGCTCGGCTATTACACGTGGTATCGCGAGACCGAGCCGATGGCCGAGAAGATCCAGCGGGATCGCGGCGCCATCCCCGCGTTGGACTCGCTCATGCAGCGCACCGCGGATGCGCGGGCGAGTCAGCTGGCCGACACGCTGGCGGCCGGGTTCGTCGCGAGCTCGGGCCGTCGGGCGTTCATCCGACTCGCGCTGGACTTCTGGACGTGGCGTCGCCTGTCGCGCGAGGGGCTCGACGACGCCTCGGCCGCGGAGCTCATGACGGCGGCCGTCGCCTCACAAGTCGACTGAGTCGCAGGCCCGTGCCGGCTGCACCGATCAGGGGAGCGTGCGTCCGCCGAGTCCCTTGCGATACACCACGAGGTCGCACGTCGTGGCGAGGAGCGGCGCGAGCTCGGGGTACAGCTCGGCGAGATGACCGGTTCGAACTTCGCGGTAGCCGATGCGCGTGTACCAGTCGCGGAGGAACTCCTTCGACGGGTGCGTCCACGACGTCGGCACGAGAAGTTCCAGCTGCATCTCGGCGCATCCGTTCTCGACCGCCCAGCGTTCGGCGAACGACACGAGGGCGCGCCCGACGCCGAGTCCGCGACGCCCGGGGTGGGTGGCGAGCATCCCGAACTCGGCGGGCCCGTCGTCGAGTCGCTGCACGCGCACCGCTCCCACGACCACGTCGTCGGCTCGCGCCGTCACGAGCTCCTGACGGCGGATGAGCTCGGCGATCTCCTCGCGGCTCGTGCGGCGCGCTCCGTCGACCCAGAGCCCCGCCTCGGCCACCTGGTACACCCCGTTCACGAGCGCGGCGATCGCGGCCACGAGCGCCGTGTCGTCGGCGGATGCCACGGGCTCGACGCGGACGTCGAGCCCCGCGAGCTCCGTGAGCGGCGTGCGCGGCGGGGGCGAGTTGGTCACCGTTCCATTGTGCGGGTCAGAGGCCGGCGAACAGGTCCACGCCGACCAGGCGAAGGCTCTCGTTCGCGAAGCCCGCGCAGCAGTACAGGCCGAGGGCGGCGCCGAGCACCCCCTCGCGGTAGGAGCCCGTGTCGCCGAGCAGCGGCAGGGCGACGTAGCCGTTGGGCTGCCAGAGCCGATTGAGCACCGGAACCGGATGGAGGAACTCGGGCGGGCGCGGCACCCAGGGCCAGAACAGGCCGGGGAGCCCGCCGGTGGTGAGGAAGTCGCCGACGAGGTGCGCCACGAACCCGAGCGTGACCGCGAGCGGGAACCACGCGAGCTGTTCGGGGGCGAAGAGCACGATGAAGGCCCCGACCAGCGCGCCGAGCAGCCACGCAGCCGTCCACGACCGGACGTAGTCGCGCGCCTTCAGGCCGAAGCAGGTCAGCGCGGCGGTGCCGACGCCCGTGCCGATCGCGACGGCGCCGAGCGGTTCGATCACCGGAGTGAGCAGGGTGAGCGCCCAGGCCCCGGCCGCCACGAGCGCGACGGCGACGGTGGAGTGGGCGCCCTGCCGGTGCCCGCCCGAAAGCAGCCCCACGGTGCCGGTGGCAAGGCGGCCGAGCACGGGTACCGAGTGTGCGATGGTGGCGCTGTGGTGATCGGCGTCGGGCAGGAGTGCGGCACCGGCGCAGACGGCCGTTCCTGCGAGCACCCCGACCGGGTCGAGCGGGTACGCCCCGAGGGTGATGATCGGCATGGTGCCGGTTATCGCGATCCATGCCGCGGCGCCGCTCGTGGCGTGGGTGATGCCCATCATCGGGTTCGGTGCTCCTCGTTCGGTCGTCGGCTGGCGATCGATCAGTATGCCGGTCCCCGGCGACATCCGCTCAGTCGTCGAAGCCGCGGGCCACGAGCGCCTCGCCCATCGCGTCGGCCGTCTGCAGCGACCGCACGACGACCGGCACGGCGACCGCGCGAAGCGATCCCTCGACGCCCCGCGCCCGTCGCGCCTCGAGCACCGCACGCACGATCTCGCTCATGAGCGGCACCGCGCGGATCGTCATGGCCAGCACGATTCCCACCCGCTCGGGGTCGACCCGACGATCGAACGGACGCAGCGCCGCGCGCACCGCGTCGAGGATCGCCGACACCCTCGTGGTGAGGGTCACGAGGGCCGCGAGCGCGACGCATGCCGTGACGCGCAGCGACATCTCGAGTGCCGTCTCCCAGCCCGAGAACAGGGCGTTCAGCGGCGCGGCGACGAGTAGGATCCACAGCACGGGCACGAGCTGCGCCACGACGTCGCGTGGCGGAATCGCCGCCACCGCGAATCCGAGCAGTGCGAGCACGAGGGCGATCAGCAACATCCACCACTCGGGGAGCAGGGCGATGACGACGACGGATGCCGCGAGTCCCACGAGCTTGGCCCCGGCTCTGAACCGGTGCAGCGCCGAGGTGCCGGGCCGGTAGAACCCGATCATCGGATGAGGCCCCGATACGCGTCGAGCGCCTCGGAGGGCGAGCCGTCGGCGACGATGCGGCCGCCCTCGACCACCAGCACGCGGTCGAACGATTCGACGGACTCGAGCCGATGCGTGACGAGCACGAGCTGCTGCCCGAGCTCGGCGAAGTGCCGCTCGACGAGCTCGGCGTTGCGAGCGTCGAGCAGCGTCGTGGGCTCGTCGGCGACGACGATCGCGGGCTCCGCCACCAGCACCGCTGAGAGCGCGAGCAGCTGCTTCTGCCCGCCCGAGAGTCGATGTGCCGGACGGTCGGCGAGTTCGGCGAGTCCGAACCGGTCGAGTGCGCGATCGACGCGCGCCGCGGCATCCGCTGCATCGAGCCGGAGCCGGCGGAGCGAGAACGCGACGTCTTCTCGCACCGTGGGCATCACGATCTGATTGTCGGGGTTCGTGAAGACGAATCCGACCCGACGGCGCACCTCGCGACCCTGGCGCGCGACGTCGAGCCCGTCGACGAGCACCCGGCCCGACGTCGGTGTGACCAGCCCATTCACGAGTCGCGCCAGTGTCGACTTGCCCGAGCCGTTCGCCCCGATCACGCCGATGCGTTGCTCGGTGAGCCGTAGTGAGACGTCGACGAGCACGTCATCGCCGTCGTAGCGATGCGTGACGTGCTCGAAGACGATCTCGCTCATCAGGCGTCGGCCGGAACCGTCTCGGCCGAGGGGCCGCCCTGTCGGCGCCACGGCCACGACTTCCGGGCGATGAGTCCGGGCCAGGCGCGGTGGACGCCGGCGGCGACGAGTGCCGCGACGATCGCCTTGACGACGTCGCCGATGAGGAAGGGGAGGCTGCCGGCGGCGATCGCCGCCCCGATGGGCATGCCGGTCGCGGCGGCGAGCCACGGGATGCCGACCAGGTAGACCGCGAGGATGCCGCCAGCGATCGTGGCGATGAGCAGCGTCCAGAACCGCAGGCGCGGCGTGAGCCGCTCGGCGAGCCAGCCGATCACGAGGGCGCCGAGGATGAAGCCGAGGAGGTAGCCGCCGGTCGGCCCGACGAGCACGCCGAGTCCGCCCGTGCCGCCCGAGAGGATCGGCAGGCCGGCGAGGCCGAGCCCCACGTACACGGTGACCGCGAGCGCGCCCTTGCGTGCGCCGAGCACGGCGCCGGCGAGCATGACGCCGAGCGTCTGCAGCGTGATCGGCACGCCGATGCCGATCGGGATCGCGCCGGGCAGCGTGAGTGCCGCGATGAGCGCGGCGAAGACGGCGATCTGCGCGAGGTCGCGCGCGGAGCTGCGCACGGCGGTACGGCGGGTGGGAGTCTGGGCGACGGTCATCGTTTCCCCTGGGTTCGTGGGCGTTCGAGCCGAACAGCTCGTGAACTCACGCTACGAAGGGCGGGGAGCGGCTTCTCGATCCGGCCGTACAAGAATCCTCGGCGGATTTTGGAACGCGGATGCCGCGGGCGGCGCCCATTGTCAATTCCCGCACGCGTACGGGAACTCCTTTTTGTCGGCAGCGCGCTGGGTGAGCAAGACGGCTTCATCTCCACGCTGTACGCAGACTGCGACGATCAGGTGAAAGCGTCCCGACGGCCAACCAGGTCCACCCTTACGAAATGTCTCACCTGTCGGCGCACCCTCGTTGTCTACGATGTCCCACCACTCGTCGTTGCTGACCACAGAGCCATTCTCGCGTGACGTGCGAGGCGGGGCTGACGATCTAGTGGCGCGATGCTTTTCGCCGCCCCAGTGACAATGGACGGGCTTACCCGTTTGAGGATCCACGATGAACGGCCAGGAAGGCAAACAAGACAGCAAGCGGCGTGCCACGATGTGCGTGGGGAGGGATCACTGTGGGTGAGGTTGCTTACGGGTCATTGGCGTCGGTGTATGAGTGGCTGGTACCGGATGCCAAGGCGTCCCCGTCGGGCAATGCGCAGGCGTTCGAGATGGTGACGGCGGGGCTCGACCCGGGGGCAGAGATCTTGGACTGCGCCTGCGGGATCGGGTTGCTGGCGGTGGGGCTGGCTGAGGCCGGGTTCCGGGTCACCGCGTGCGATGCCAGCCCGGCGATGGTCGAGCGGACCCAGGCGCTGGCTCGCGCTCACGGAGTCGAGGTGTCGACGCGGGTATGCCGCTGGGACCAGCTACCCGATCAAGGCTGGCAGGACCGGTTCGACGCTGTGTTGTGCGTCGGGAACTCGCTCGCGCACGCGGTCGGACGAAGTGGCCGGCGCGCCGCACTCGACGGCATGGCATTCGTGTTGGCGACGGGTGGGGTGCTGGCGCTGACCTCCCGCAACTGGGAGCAGATCCGCTCGGCTGGCAGCAGGCTGGACGTGTGGGACCGGCTCGTGGAACGCGCCGGCCGCAAGGCAGTGGTGGTGTACTCCTGGCAGGTGCCGCCTTCATGGGACGCCGAACACCACCTGCAGATCTCCGTGGCAGCACTCAAGGAAGGTGACCAACTGCAGGTGACGACCGAACTGCTGCCGATCTGGCCCTTCCACCACGAGGAACTCCTCGCCGATGTCGCGGCCGCAGGTCTCAGCCTCGCAGGGTCCACGTACGACGCGACCCAACCGAATTATCTCGTCACCGCTCAGCGACGCGCAGGGTTACCGACCTGACCCACATGCTCCTCATCCCGACGTCGCATGATCGCACCGTCCGCGGCGAGACCGGACGGCCATATAGCGTCCCCGCACAAGCACCGGCTTACGGATGTGCGCTGACGGACGCCTACCAGGCGATTCCTGCCGTTGCAACTCATTCCGGACGGCACGCTCCGTCCTCAGAACGTTGCACGGATAGCCTCAATGCCTGGCCTGCACCCGCCGTCCGTCAACATCCACGTCCGTCCGGGCATGTGCTCCTCTGTTTTCACTCAGTTGGTGGCCCGCCAGGTATCAGGTCAGCCGCTGAATGCCTCGGGTCCGAAGCGGCCCCACGCCACGAAGACGGCCAGAGTGAGATAGACCAGGTCCGCCACCATGAACTTGAACTCGTGACGCCGGATGCGGGTGATTATCGCGCCGACCATGATCATCACCAAACCCAGGGCAGCCAGCGGTACCAGGCCCGGGGCAATGTCGAACGCGGCGGGCAGGATCAGACCCGCCGCAGCCAGGACCTCGAGGGCTCCGATGGCCTTGATGCTGCCGGCACTGAAGTCTTCGACCCATCCCGCACTCGGCGACATGCTGGCCATCTTTTCCTTCGTCAGGATCAGCTTGCCGCCACCGGAGAACAGG
Organism: Agromyces sp. NPDC052230; assembly: GCF_040679595.1. Taxonomy (NCBI): domain Bacteria; kingdom Bacillati; phylum Actinomycetota; class Actinomycetes; order Micrococcales; family Microbacteriaceae; genus Agromyces; species Agromyces sp. NPDC052230. The sequence continues at coordinate 271,374 of NZ_JBFAVC010000005.1, forward strand.
TAGGCAGCGGCAAGCAGTCCGGCAACGATCCACAGAGCCAGGTCCATGAGGGATTCTCCTTTGTAGGTTGTCAGTGATTCTGTTTCTTGAAACCGGACTGGCGTTCGGGGGCGCCATCCCGGGGCATCCAGTCGAACGTGAGAAGCCGGCGACGCGATCCTGTGACACCTCCACGAGGCTGTCTGCACCGTCCGGCTGCCGCGGGCGGGGGCCACCATCACCAGGGCACCGGGCCCTTCTCGCTGAAGAATCCGGCGGTCGGCCCGTCCGCGCCGAGCGTGGCCAGGCGCACCAAGACCGTGGCGTCCTGCGCGGCTGTAAGGAGCCCGCTGTGGTTGTTGCTCCCCGTGTCGACGTAGTCGGGAGCGGCGTTGACGAGGATGCCGTCCTTCCGCAGCTCACTCAACGGCCGCTCTGCCGTCGCCACAACTCAGGGCGCCTCACGCGCCCGTTCGCGTGGCTAGACCCGGGATCTGGATGCCGGCGAGTTCTTCGAGCTGCCGCCAGACCCGGTCGGCGGTGTCGCCGGGTGTGGACCTGTGGGCCGCTGGCTGAGCGATGCGGAGCTTCGATGCGGAGCGGCACCACGTGGGCGCCCGTCGCCGCGAGCTGCTCCGCGGCGAAGTAGCCGATGCCGGCAGTCGCGCCCGTGACAACGACGGTGCGGTCCGTCTGAGTGGGTGGGTGGGCGGAATTCCAGAGCATGCGGTCCTCGTCCTTTGCTGCGGGATGGTGTTTCTTCTCGACCCGGCTTCGAACATGAGACAACACAGCCCGACGATCTGTGACATGCGCTAGCCATGCATCGCATCGCTCATCCGCGAGATCCACGTAATGGAGACCGATAGATAACCGCGCCCAGCAGACCGCGGTAGCTCAGCCATCAGTGTTCAACGTGGTAGCCAGTCCATTCCCAGGATCTGGATGACGCTCGATTTCGGGACCGACAAGGCCGCCCCGATATCGATTCACTTGCGGAAGTACGCTGCCGGGCCGGCCATCACTGAGATATCGAACCTGAGACGATGAGCTCATGCCCGCTCAACCGTGAACGCCCCGTCGGCTCCCGCTGCGATCGGCCCGTACTCCCATGCCGCCACGGGAGACGGGACACTATTCCTCTCCGGGCAGACGCCGATCGACCCCGCCACCGGGCTCCTTATCGAGGGTGACGTCGGCGCTCAGACGCGGCGCGTGTTCGACAACCTGACGGTCGCGGTCGCTGGCCTTCGGCTCGATGCTCGGGTCGAGATCGAGTGCGTGGCTGCTGTGCCGAAGTAGTCAACCGGACATCCGAGCGAGCGGGCGAGCGGGTGGAATCTGATCCGCCACTCCGGCGTCGACGAGTATGAGTACGAGTACGACCCCGGTAAGGGATCGTCCGTGCGTCGCTGGCGGCCCCCGTACTCGCAGGCCATGTTCACGATCCCGCATCGGTTCGGCGCAGTGTGCCGAGCTGCTGCCACATTATTGGCATGGCGAGGACAGTTTCTCGAACCCGCGCATTGGTGCCGACGGCAGCAGTCACCGCCGGCGCCCTGGTGCTTGTCGCGCTCGTGGCCCTGACTCCGGAGATCTGTCCGGCGATCGATCCTGCGCCCCCGAGCTGCGCACCCGATGCACGAGAGTCGACCGCCTTGGGGTGGAGCCTCGTGCTCGCTGCGACGGGCGTGATCGCGATCGCGGCGATCTACGTCGTCCCCGCGCAAACGCGTCGCCGCGCATCCAACATCGCCCTTGCCGCCGTCGCGATAGTCAGCGTGCGCGCAATCGGAGGAACGTTCCTGGCGTCCGGTTTCGTGCTGCTCTGACCGGTCGCGCATAGGTCGTCGCACTGAAGGATCCGCTCTCGGGCGGTGGGGAAATGCGATGTCAGCATGTCCGCCCCCGTTGTCCGCGCGGCCCAGGCGGAGGATCATGATGGGAATGGAGGCGCGTTCATGGCTCCCGACCTTCCTCGTCATTCCGACCGCCCTCCTCGGGGCTGGGTGCGCCCAGGGCTGGAATGAGCCGAGCCCGGCCAGGACCCAGGACTCACCCGGCACATCGGACGCCGCGGACGCGATAGACAGGTCCTCGGAGCAGATCGACATCGGGGGTCGGTCGCTCCACCTGGAATGCTGGGGCGAGCGGGTTGCCGGCGAGCCCACTGTCCTCCTCATCACTGGGCAGGGACCCACGACGTCGTCCTGGGAGCTCATGGCCGGCACGTTCGCCGCCGACGGCCACCACTTGTGCGCCCACGACCGGGCAGGAGTCGGGGGAAGCGACCCGGCGCCGGAGGCAAGCCGTACCACGGAAGACCAAGTGACTGACCTGGTGGCGCTGCTCGATGCCGCCGACGTGCAGGAGCCGGTCGTCCTGGCCGCCCACTCCCTCGGATCGCTTCCTGCCGTCGGGCTCGTGGCTCGGGCTCCAGAGCGGGTCGCCGGAGTCGTGCTGATCGACCCATGGTCACCGCGCGTCAGCATTGCCCAACGCGCCGCATTGCCTCCGGAGAAGCCCGACGAGTCACCGGACGTAGCCGAAGAACGCCGCTTCCTAACCGACTTCCTCTTCGACTCGGCCCAGAACCCGGAGCACCTCCTCGTGGCGGCGAGCGACGACGAGGTGGCGACGCTGCTCGACGAGCCCGGGCCGATCTTCGGGGACCTCCCGGTCGTCGTGCTCCGGGCGCCACCCCTTCCGTACCTGCCGGGTCTACCACGCGACTACCACGAGGCGACGCTGGCGGCCATCACCGCCGGTCACCAGGAGTTCGCCGCCGAGTCGATGCGCGGCACACTCGTCGAAGTCGAAGACACGGGCCACAACATCCAGGACGACCAACCGGAAATCGTCATGGACGCCATCCGCGACGTCATGGCCGGATAGCCCATCCATCAGCGGGCCCTGCTTGACGCTGAAAGAATGCCAGAGTGCAGCTCGTGCCAGGTGAGGACTTCTTGGAGACTGATCGCCTCATCCTCCGGCGTGCGTATAGGGACGACGCCCCGATCTATCGCCAGCTGTGGACGGAGCGTGATCCCCGGGTGCCGCCTCATCGGCGGATCAGTCTGGACGGTCGACCGACCGTAGAGGACATCGTTGCTCAGATCGGCGCCGCGAACGATGAGTCCGGCTTGAGGCTTCTCACCGTGGAGCGGAAGGGCACGGCTGACGTCGTCGGGTATTGCGGGCTCACCGCTCACGGGAACGGATCACCCGAGGAGCCAGAGCTGGCCTACGAACTGCTTCGGGTAGCCCACAATCGCGGCTACGCCACAGAGGCAGCTGAAGCGGTGGTCGCGTGGGCGAGCGGGGCAGGCTACCGGCGCCTGCGGGCGGGAGTTTGGGACTGGAACATTGCGTCACGTCGGGTCTTGGCGAAGCTCGGATTCCGCGAAGTTGGCCGGGTGTCACCCGAATCGGTCGACGGCTACACCCTCCTGACAATCAAGGACCTTTGAAGGCCAACTCCTGGTGATGCCCGCCTAAGGATCGGCTATCGAACACTTCTGGCTGGAAGGCTGCGTCCAGTTGTATGAGGAGCGTTCCGCTACGCCGTTACCTCAAGAATCAGTTCCAAGCCGTCTTCTTCGTCCCACTGCTCTCCAGTTTCTCTGAACCCATAACCCGCTACCAGAGCACGAGATGCAACGTTCTCGGGACTGATCGTCGCGCGAACGACCTTCACATCCGCATCGGCTTGGGCAATCGCGAGCAGGATCTCGAGCGATTGGCGCGCATAGCCTTTCCGTCGATGGTCAGGATCAATTCGGTACCCGACCTCGACCATGCCGTTCGCGTCGGGCCGCCCGTGGAAGCCCGCCAATCCCACAGGTGCGGTTTCGCCGGGGGCAAGCACGAATCGCGTGACCCAAGGCGCGTCGTCAGGAGCATCCGTAAGCTGCTCGCTCCTCATGCGCCACAGGCCAGCACACTCGGGACCGATCAAGTACGGCGTCAACCGACATGTCTCTTCAGGGATGATCGTGCCCGAAGCCAGACTATGAAAGATGGAGGTAGGAATCTGAGTCAGCGAAAGGGCAGAGCGTTGAGGATTGGGGTGACGCCAGGGCTCGCTGCTCACCGTCATTCGCTCATCCTTCCACGGTGCCATTCCATCAGACTCCCTCTGCTCGAAGTGGAAGGTAACCACTGGCCCGGCGGTTCGAGCTCGGCGACATCCAGCTCGGGACGCAAGCCCGGCATCGTCCCGTCTTCGGAGGCGAAGACACTCTCGTCCCCTCGCCTCCTGTGTTCAAGAGCGGATCCCCTCCTGACACCCGATGAGTAACGGGGTTTGAACGCGTTACTCACAGTTCGACCCCTTCTCGCAGCGGGATCCGCTTGCGTTCGGCGAGCCTGCGCCAGCTGGTCCGCTGTGCGTTTCGTGTGCTGGTTGACTTGAGTTGTGGCGATTGGCTCCGTTCCCTCTGATGCCGAGGGTGCGGTGCGCGCGGCATGGGCTGGGGCGGCGGTTGCTCGGGCTCGTTTCGGCGCTGAGTCTCGCCGCGTCGACTCCACGGGCGTCGATTTCACGACGGAAACCGACATCGAGGCGGAGCGCGCGATCCGTGCGGTGTCACGGAGTATCGACCTCAAGACGGGATCCTCGGTGAAGAGCTCGGGGCGAGCGGTGAATCGTCCGCCGAGCAGGCGTTCTGCACCGACGGTGTCGAAGTGTGGGATCGCAGGGACGCGGCAGGACCGGATGCCGACCTTCACCGGCCCGTCGGACCGTCCTCATCATCGCGTCTCGTCACCGTCAACCTTGAGAGCCGCTACCCGGGCTCGATCGGCACCGAGCTGTTGTTCGACAAGACCTTTCGCGCGCGATTCAGTCAGCCCACGATGTCTTTCGACGACGCTGGCACTTTCGTGGGTCGCCACCGGGCAGCAGGCGGCCTACATCACCGGTGGGTCGCGGGGTTTGTAGGAGATGGCATTTTCCACCGCAGTTGGCACGTCGATGGCATTTCTGCCATTTGCCGTGGATTCTCACGGTCCGCGCGCACACCCACGGGCGACACACACTTAGGGTTCACGAGTGGCCGAGGCAACGAGCATGGGTGTAGAAAGCCATTGTGGGGGATGACGCCGACAATGGAGGCTGCGATGGGCGAGTACGAGACCGACGCGGTACCGATGGATACGCTGCGCGCAAACGTGGAAGCGATCCATACCATGTCGGCTCGCGTCGGAAACCAGGCACTCCGCGCCGCCGCCCTCGAAACTCGAGAACGACTGGCGCATCGAGTTGGACCGCCGCCCGAGCGCATCGCGGCCAAGCTGGACGAACTGAAGAGGACGCCTAAGCCCGCGGCTGATGATCCAGCGTGCAGCATGGCCTGGGCGATCGGCATCGGCTGCTTAACGCTGGCAGACGAGGCTGAGGCAGCCGGCGATACCGATACCGCAGAGTTCTACGCCGGGGAGGGATACCATTACGTCGGGATTGCGCTTGACTGCGAGGCTGGCGGATCACCCACAGGCTAGCCGGTGCTTGGGCCGGTAGTGCCCCGCCGCTCGCCGCTGGCCGACGCGGTCGAGGCGCTGGGGCTGGCGGTAAACGGCATCCCGAATCTAGCGCGCGACGAGCATTCGATCCGGCCGGGATTCGGTGCGCTCGGGCAATCCCGTAGTGCGCGCGGCGGTCACGCATGCGCAGTTCGAGACGATCCACCCCTTCATCGACGGAAATGGCCGCACGGGCAGGGCGCTGATCCATACCGTGCTTCGTCGCGCGGACGCACTCCGAAACACGCTCATCCCCATCAGCACGGTGTTCGCCGCCGAGAAGGATCGCTACATCGCAGGACTCACCGCGTACCGTGAGATCCCGTCGCGCCTGGACGAGTGGGTCATCAGCTTCGCAGAAGCTGCAGAGCTGGCCGCGGGCAACGCAGTCAGGCTCGCTGCCGACATCGCAGCGCTCGACGAGAAGGTGAGCGAACCTGGTCCGCTTCCGCACGGAGCAGGGCATCACGCCCGCCCACTCCGCAGCGATTCGGTCGTGCTGAAGATACTGAACGCCCTGGCCACGGACCCGGTGCTGACCATTGAGAAGGTGGCTGCCCAGCACGAGGTGTCAACGACTGCCGCCCATCGTGCGCTCGCGCAGCTGGCAGATGCAGGCATCCTCGGTCGCACGAAGGACCAGAAGGGGAACTGATCTGCTGGACAGCTGACCAGCACCTCGCGCTGGTCAGCCTGACTGAACGCAGCAACCGCGTTGGAGCAGGAGACACCGCGCTCGGTGGACCTCAGCTGGGGCCTCCGGCGCCTGCCGTCCAGCAAGTGGGCGTGCTGCGACCATAAGGGCTCACGCGCTGCAGTCGTGCGGCTCACGCGCGCGATCGATCCTTCGCGCGACGGAATCGCCTGCTGAAACCAGCAAGCTCGGGCGCAGATCGCGGGCTTGGCGACGCATCAGGCGGAGCGACGGCCTCGTTCGCCGAAGTGCTGCCTACAGCGTGCCTGGTACGACTCGATGCCGCCCACGTGCTCGGCGGTCGCGACGCGAGCGTCCGCGACTTCGTCGGCGAGGACGCGCTGATGGAACGCGGCGTCCTGCCCGCAGACGGCGCACACGGCTGTGAGCTTCGTCACGTCCTCGGCGAGCGCCATGAGCGACGGGAGGGGCTCGAAGGGGCGGCCGTCGAACGTCACGCAGAGGCCGGCGACGACCACCGACATCCCGGTGAGCACCAGCCTGCTCACCGCCGGGACGAGCTTCGGCCCGAAGAACTGGGCCTCGTCGATTGCCAGCAGGTCCAGCTCCCGATCGCCGACCAGCTCCACCAGCGACTCGACGTCGGGCACTGATCGGGACGCGATGCTGAGCCCCGAGTGCGAGGCCACCCGGCCCGCGGCGTGGCGATCGTCAAGGGCATGGTTGACGACCTCGATGGCGAGTCCGGCAAGTTGCGCGCGGCGCACCCGCCGCAGCAGCTCTTCGGACTTGCCGGCGAACATCGGGCCGCAGACCACCTGGAGTCGGCCGTTCTGGTTCCTGGGCATGGATCAGAGCTTAATGAGGCCGATGTCGCAATACCGGCAATGGCGCCCGCGGCGCCCGAGCGTCAGGCGGCGCGGGACTCGACCTCGGCTGACGCGCCGATCGCCGGCAGCTTCGCGGCATCCGTCTTGGATACCTCGGACTCCGACACGACCACCGGGTCGGCCCAGACGACGAGGGGCGCAGGCGACCAGCTGAGTGCGAGCGGCTCGTTCTCGGCGGGCACGATGACGGCCACGGTGTCGCGCTCGTCGAGCACGGTACGGGTGAGTTCGGCCGCGATCTGGTGGGTGAGCATCGCGTGGAAGATCTGGTCGGTGTCCTGCTCGGTGCGACGCACGAGCGACCATGCGCCGCCGGGGCCGATGAACTCCGCGAGCTTGGCATTGAGGAGTTCGAAGAGGTGTTCGCCACGCAGGTCGGCCGCGGTGGGGCGCGTCGCGGCGGCGGCGGCGTGGGCGGAGGCTTGTGCTGCGAGCCTCGCTCTGCGCCATCGGCGGAACATCGGCGACCCCTCTCGGTGGCATTCGGGCCGTGCGGTTCGGGTCGCACGGTCGGTCTACGTTTCAGTCTCCGCCCTCGGTTCGTGGATCGCCGCTGACACGCCGCGCAGGCCGGCTTGCGCAGGGAAAGACCGGAGTGACGAACGGTGGAGGTCGGATGACGCTGCTAGTCGGTGAGCTCCGCGCGCTTCGACTCGTCGGCGACGGTGCCGATCGCGATGGCGAGGCTCGCGGCCCACGCGACCCACATGAGGATGAGACGCCAGTCGCGCGGGCCGGCGATGCTGGCCCGGACGACCCCGATGCCGCCGAAGATCGAACTGAGTACTGCTCCGCTGAAGAGGTACTTGCGCATCCTGCAACGCTACCCGTTCACCTCCGGCGACCGGGAGCACGACTGGGAGTCGTCCGTGAATCTGCCCGATCGGTCAGAAGCTGACCGATCGGTCAACTACAGTCGATCGCATGCCCGCCGATGCACCCACGCCGTCACGCGTGCGCGCCAGCGACGAACTCCGCCAGGTCGCCCTCGAGCAGTTCTCGACCATCGGATTCGCCGCCAGTTCGCTCCAGCTCATCGCCGATCACGCCGGCTACTCCAAGTCGAGCGTCCTCTACCACTACTCCTCGAAAGAGGCGCTGCTCGAGGCCGCCATCGGCCCGGCGATCGACGGGCTCGAGGAGCTCCTCGGCGACTTCGTCGCCAGCGGTCGCACGGTCGAGGCTCGTGCCGACTTCATCGAGCGGTTCGTCGACTTCCTCCTCGGCAACCGGCTCGCGGTGCACACCTTCGTCAACCAGGGGCAGTCGCTCCGCGGTCTCCCCGTGATCGAGCGGGCCAACGCGGCCATCCGCGGGCTCGCCGACTCGATCTGCGAAGCGGATGCCCCGCTCAGCGAGCAGATGCGCTTCGGCGTCGCGCTCGCCGGCGCCGCCTACACGCTCGTCGCGGGCGCCACGTTCCTCGAAGACGACCGGCAGCGCGACGACGCCGATGTGCGTGCCGCACTCATCTCCGTGCTCTCCGAACTGCTCATCCCGGCCGACGGCCGCTCGACCCGATAGGCCGCGCCATGGCATTGCTCCTCCACCGGATCGGACGATTCGCCTTCCGTCGCGCCTGGTTCGTCATCATCGCGTGGGCCGTGGCCCTCGCCGCACTCCTCGGCGCCGGCATCGGCCTCGGCGGCCAGCTCCAGGAGTCCTACGCCATCCCCGGCACCGAGTCGCAGGACGCGATCGACCAGCTCGCCGCCGTGTTCCCGCAGACCTCGGGTGCGTCAGCGAAGGCCGTCGTCGAAGCGCCTGATGGGGCATCCGTGGAGTCCGACTCCTACCGAAGCGCCCTCGCCGACATGGAGACCGAACTCGAACGGGTCGACGGGGTCGCGAGCGTGCTCGGGCCGTTCGACGAGTACGCGGGCGATCAGGTCTCGACGGACTCGCGCAGTGCCTACATCCAGGTGCAGTTCGACACGCCGACCACCGGCGTGACCGACGACTCGATCGACGCCGTGGTCGCGACCGGCGACCTCGGGCGCGACGCGGGCCTCACCGTGGCATTCGGCGGCGAAGTGTTCCAGGACACCACCTTCGGCCTCACCATCACCGAGGTGTTCGGCGTGCTGTTCGCGGGCGTCGTGCTGCTCATCACATTCGGTTCGCTGCTCTCGGCCGGGATGCCGCTGCTCACCGCGCTCGTGGGGGTGGGCGCGACGTTCGGCGGCATCTCCCTCGTCGCGGCCTTCGCGACCGTCTCGAGCACCGCCCCGATGCTCGCCGTCATGATCGGCCTCGCGGTGGGCATCGACTACGCCCTCTTCATCCTGTCGCGCCACCGAACCCAGCTCGCACGTGGACACGACCCCGAGGCGAGCGCGGCCGAGTCCGTCGCGACCGCGGGCGGAGCCGTCGTGTTCGCGGGCCTGACCGTCATCATCGCGCTCCTCGGCCTGCTCGTGGTCGGCATCCCGTTCCTCAGCGTCATGGGCATCGCCGCCGCCTTCGCGGTGCTCATCGCGGTGCTCGGCGCCGTCACCCTGCTGCCCGCGCTCCTCGGGGTGTTCGGCACGCGGCTCATCCCCAAGCCCGGCAGCCGAGCGCACCGCCGGGCGAACGCCGACGACGACCGGGGCAAGCACACCATGGGTCGCCGATGGGTCGACCTCGTGCTCAAGGCGCCGGTCGTGTTCGTGCTCGTGGTCGTCGGCCTGCTCGGGGCGGCGGCGATCCCCGCGGCGAGCCTCGACCTCAACCTCCCGAGCGGCGCCTCGGAGCCAGTGGGCTCCACGCAGCGCGAGGCCTACGAGATGATCGAGAACGGCTTCGGCCCCGGCTACAACGGGCCGCTCATCGTCACCGTCGACATCACCCAGACGACCGACATCTTCGACGACCTCGACGCGGTCGGCGCACGCATCGCCGCGCTCGACGGCGTGACCTACGTCGGCCAGGGGCTCCCCAACGAGACGGCCGACACCGCCATCATCCAGGTGATCCCCGAGAGCGCGCCCGACGCCCCCGAGACGAAGGTCGTCGTCGAGGAGATCCGCGACCTGGCCCCCGGCATCGAAGCCGACTACGGCACGCCCATCGCGGTGACGGGCTACACCGCCGTCACGATCGACATCTCGAACCGCCTCAACGACGCGCTCGTGCCGTTCGCCCTCATCGTGGTGGGGCTCTCGATCCTGCTGCTGCTCCTCGTCTTCCGGTCGATCTTCGTGCCGATCAAGGCGGCGCTCGGCTTCCTGCTCTCGGCGTTCGCCGCCATCGGCGCGACGGTCGCGATCTTCCAATGGGGCTGGTTCGCCGACCTCCTGCACATCCAGCCCGGACCGATCCTGAGCTTCCTGCCGATCCTGCTGCTCGCAGTGCTCTTCGGCCTCGCCATGGACTACGAGGTGTTCCTCGTGTCGGGCATGCGCGAGGAGTTCGTGAAGACGCGAGAGCCGAGGGCGTCGATCGTGCACGGCTTCCAGCACGCCGCCCGGGTGGTCACCGCCGCTGCGCTCATCATGTTCTTCGTCTTCTTCGCCTTCGTGCCCGAGGGGTCGGGCGTCATCAAGGGCATCGCGTTCGCGCTGGCCGTGGGCGTCGCGTTCGACGCGTTCCTCGTGCGCATGACGTTCGTGCCCGCGGCCATGGCGCTCGCCGGACGCGCGGCGTGGTGGCTGCCGAAGTGGCTCGACAAGCGGCTCCCCGACGTCGACATCGAGGGGGAGGGGCTCCGTGCCCACCTCGAGCAGCAGGAGTGGGCCGCCGGGCGCCCCGCCGCGGTCAACCTCGACGGCGCGGTCTTCGGACTTCCCGAACGACCCATCGGACCGTTCACGGCCGACGTTCCCGCAGGCGGCGTGCTCGTCGTGCGCGGCGACGCCGTCGACCGTCGGGTGGTCGCAGCGACCCTCGCCGGCCGGCTCGCTCCCGTGTCGGGCCGGATCGCGGTGCTGGGGCATCCGCTGCCCACCGCGACGGGCGCCGTCATGCGCGGCGTCGCGATCGCCGAGTTGCCGACGGATGCCGCGACCGGCGGCAGCGTGGGCGAACTCGTCGCCCGCCGCCTCGACGCCACCGGCCCGTGGTACCGCGTCGCCCCGTCGAACCGCGCCGTGCGGTCGTGGGTCGAGCGCGCCGCCGATGCCGCCGGACACGGACCCGACGGCCCGCGCTTCACCGTCGAAACGCCGATCGCCGCCCTCGGCGCCGAGGCACGAGCCCTCGTCGCGGTCGCCGCGGCGCTCGCCGAGCGCCCGCAGGCCGTGGCCATCGACCTCGACGACCAGCCCGGGTCGGCGAGCGCCGGGTTGTGGCGTGCGCTCGCGCAGCTCGTCCCGTCGTCGGTGACGATCATCGTCGGGCTGGGCACGTCGGCCGTGACTCCCGACGCCGCACCAGAACTCGCCGCACGCGGCATCCGCACCATCGAACCCGTCTCGTCCCTGCAGGAGGTCGCCCGATGACCAGCACCAGGCTGTCCCGCCTGTTCGGCTCCACCCCGGCGCAACGTCGCCTGCGCTACGGCGCACTGGTGGCGGCGGTCATGGCCGTGCCACTCGCCGTGGCCGGCCTCGTTTCGGGCGCCTTCGCCGGCGCCGACGACAACATGGAGGCGATCCCCGCCGTCGTCGTGAACAACGACGAGATGGTCACCATGACCCTGCCCGACGGCACCGAGCAGCCCGTGCTCGCGGGGCGCCTGCTCGTCACCGAGCTCACCGACCCCGACACCGCGGGCTTCGACTGGACCATCTCGAACGACGAGGAGGCCGCCGAGCTGCTCGCCTCAGGCGACGCGTACGCGGTGCTCACCATCCCCGACGACTTCTCGTCGTCGGTGACGTCGCTCTCAGGCGAGGAGCCCACCAAGGCGAACCTCGACATCCGCACCGACGACGCCCACGGGTACCTCGCAGGTTCGGTCGCGCAGTCGGTGGGCGACGCCATGACGACCGCGTTCGGGCGCGAGCTCACGCAGCAGTACCTCGAGGGGTTCTACACGAACCTCGCCGCGCTCGGCGGGTCGCTCGGCGACGCCGCCGACGGTGCGACGCAGGTCTCCTCGGGGGTCGGCTCGCTCGCTGGCGGCCTCGGCGAACTCTCGAATGGTGTCGCCCGGTCGGCGGCCGGAGCCGACGAGCTCGCGAACGGCGCCACGGCCTACGCCGACGGCGTCGCGCGGTACACGGACGGCGTCGACGGCATCGCCGGCGGGCTCGCCGAGCTGGATGCGGGCGCCGCGCGACTCGACGAGCTCGCCGCGGGCGTTTCGCAGTACGTCGCCGGCGTCAACGGCGCGGTCGGCCAGATCGAGGGCGCGTTCGGCCAGGTCGCCGGCGGCCTGCAGCAGCTCGCCGTGCAGTACCCCGAGCTGCAGCCCGTCGTCGATCAGGCGCTCGCCGACCTCGCCACCCAGTCGGGACCGCTGACGCAGCAGCTCACCCAGTTCACGCAGGGCGGCCAGACCCTGGCGACGCAGACGCAGTCGGGCGTCGACGGCATCCAGGGTGGCATCTCGGGGCTCGCGGGCGGCGCGGCCGAGCTCTCGGCGGGCTCCGCCGGCATCCGCGACGGTGCCTACGGCATCGCCGGCGGGGTCGGCGAGCTCGCGGGCGGCCTCGACCAGCTCTCTGGCGGTGCAGCGGATGCCGCGAGCGGCGCGAGCCAGCTCGCGGGCGGCGCCCAGGCCCTCGCCGACGGCCTGACCACGGGCGCCGAGGAGGCGAAGGCGCTCACCGACATCGACGCGGAGGCGACCGCCGACGTCGTCGCCGAGCCCGTGACCTCGACCACCGATCGCGACAACGAGATCGGCACGATCGGCGAGGTCATCGGCATGCTGTTCGCCCCGATCGGGCTCTGGCTGGGCGCGATGGCGATGTTCCTCGTGTTCCGGCCCTTCGGGCGCGAGGTGCTGCGCAGCACCGCGTCGACGGTCGGCCTCGTCGGCCGCACGCTCACTCGCGCGAGCCTCATCGCCCTCGCGCAGGCGGTGGCCGTGGTCGCGCTCATGCACGCCGCGCTCGGCGTCTCGTGGACGTTGCTGCCGCAGACCCTCGCGTTCGCGGCGCTCCTCGCCCTCGCGTTCACCGCGGTGCACGCCCTCCTCACGGCGTGGCTCGGCCGGGCGGGCCTGCTCGTGTCGCTCGTGCTCGTGGCGTTGCAGCTCGCGGCATCCGGTGGGCTCTATCCGATCGAGGTGCTGAGCGGCCCGTTCCAGGTGATCAGCCCGTTCCTGCCGCTCACCTGGGCGGTGCAGGGCATGCAGCTCATCGTGTCGGGCGCCGGCGGTGCCGCGGTCGCCACGGCGGCCGGGGTGATCGCGCTCTTCGGGGTGCTGGCCGCGGTCGGCACGACCGTGGTCGTGGGGCGACGCCGGGGCATCCGCTCGATCGGGTTCGCGGCGACCGCGCTCGGCTGACTCGACTGACGCGTCGTCGTTGCGACGACGCGTCAGTCGTCGTCGTGCCGGTGACCCGGGCGGATCGCCTCGAGCGCCCGGCGCGACTTCGTGAGCATCGGTCGGCTCGTCTGGTGCGTGTGGCGGCGGGCGAACTCGAGCGTCTCGCGGAGCAGCTCGATCCGCTCGCGCTCGCTCTTCGCCTTGCGCGTGTTCACCTCGGCGACGACCGAGCCCTTCCACCCGCGCGCGCTGAGCGCCTCGAGCACCTCGGCGACCGGCTCGCGCCCATGGCCGGGCAGCAGGTGCTCGTCGAAGATCTGGCCCTCGCCGATGGCGCCCGAGCCGTCGCACAGGTGCACGTGCCGCAGGCGGTCGCCGAGGTCGTTCGCGAACTGGAGGCTGTCGACCCCCGAGAGCGCAGCGTGCGAGAAATCGAGCGTGACCGCGTCGCAGTCCATGATGCGAGGATCCCAGCCGGGCGCGTACGCCTTCATGTTCCGCCCGGCGGCACGCCAGGGGAACATGTTCTCGACGCCGATCTCGACGTCGTACTTGCCCGAGATCTCGCGCACGATCTCGAGGAAGTTGGAGGCGTACGTCGCCTGCCAGCGGAACGGCGGATGCACCACCACGCTGTCGGCGCCGACCGCCGCCGCGAGCGCGGCGGTGCGATCGAGCTTCACGCGCGGGTCGCGACCCCACACGAAGTGGGTCAGCAGAAGCACGGGAGCGTGGATCGACAGGATCGGCAGGGAGTAGCGGCGGGAGAGCTCGAGCAGCGGCTCGGGCTGCTGCGTGGACTCCTCCTGGGTGACCATGATCTCGATGCCGTCGTAGCCGGCGAGCTTCGCCAAGCGGAAGGCATGCTCGGGTTCGAGCGGGTAGACGCAGGTGGTGCTCATGCCGACGCGGATCATCAGGACCGCAGTCTATCCACGGAGCCTGAGCGTCTGCGGGGGGCTGTTAGCCTGAACGGAGCCGCGAGGAGGAGGGGGAATCCGCCGCATGCACGCTCCCGGACCGGAACGCGACGAACTGCACGTCGAACACGCCTACGACATGATCGTGGTCTCGAACCGGCTTCCGGTCGACTACCAGGCCGGGCCCGACGGCGAGACGCAGTGGAGGAGCTCGCCCGGCGGCCTCGTCACGGCGCTCGAGCCCGTCATGCGCGCCGCCGACGGCGCGTGGGTGGGGTGGACGGGGGTCGCCGAGCGCGAGTTCGATCCCTTCGAGCACGACGGCATCTCGATCATCCCCGTGCCGCTCACCGAGTCCGAGCTCGAGGAGTACTACGAGGGCTTCTCCAACGACACGCTGTGGCCGCTCTTCCACGACGTGATCGCTCCGCCCTCGTTCCACCGCGAATGGTGGGACGCGTACGTGCGCGTCAACCGTCGGTTCGCCGAGGCGGCCGCCCGTGCGGCATCCGACGGCGCCGTCGTCTGGGTGCACGACTACCAGCTGCAGCTGGTGCCGCGGATGCTCCGCGAGAGCCGCCCCGACCTCGTCATCGGCTTCTTCAACCACATCCCGTTCCCGGCCTACGGCATCTACTCGCAGCTGCCGTGGCGCCGCCAGGTGATCGACGGGCTGCTCGGCGCCGACGTGATCGGCTTCCAGCGAGCGGCGGACGCCGGGAACTTCGCCCGTGCCGTGCGCCGGCTGTTCGGCTACGCCACGCGCGGCACGGTCATCGACGTGCCCGACCGCGGCGCCGACGGTGAGACGCGGCGCGTGGTCGCGCGCCACTTCCCGATCTCGATCGACGCGGCCGGCTTCGAGGAGATCGCCCGCCGGCCCGACGTGCAGGAGCGGGCGCGGGAGATCCGCAAGAGCCTCGGCAATCCCGAGACGATCATGCTCGGCGTCGACCGCCTCGACTACACGAAGGGCATCCGGCACCGCATGAAGGCGTTCGGCGAGCTCCTGCGCGACGGGCGGCTCTCGGTCGACGACGCCACGCTCGTGCAGGTCGCGAGCCCCTCGCGGGAACGCGTCGAGACGTACCGGCAGCTCCGCGACGAGATCGAGCTCATGGTCGGCCGGCTGAACGGCGACTACTCGACGCTCGGCCATCAGGCGATCGCCTACCTGCACCACGGCTACCCGCGCGAGGAGATGGTGGCGCTCTACCTCGCCGCCGACGTGATGCTCGTCACGGCCCTGCGCGACGGCATGAACCTCGTCGCGAAGGAGTACGTGGCCTGCCGCTTCGACGACGACGGCGTGCTGCTGCTCAGTGAATTCACCGGGGCATCCGACGAACTCCGGCAGGCGGTGCTCGTGAATCCCCACGACATCGAGGGCCTGAAGGACGCCATGGTCGAGGCGGTGCGGATGCCGAAGCGCGAACGCACGCGTCGCATGCGCGCTCTCCGCAAGCGCGTGCGCGACAACGACGTTGCCAACTGGTCGGCGACCTTCCTCGAGACCCTCACCGGCGCAGGGATCATCAGGCCCGGCGTCCCCGACGGCCTGCGCACGGCGCTCTCGCGCGTCGCCGAGACCGAGCGGCTCCTCGTCGCGCTCGACTTCGACGGCACGCTCGCCCCGCTCGTCGACCGGCCCGAGGATGCGCGTGCCACCGATCGGGCGCGGTCGGCCATCCAGCGGCTCGCCGAGTCCGACGACACGCGCGTGGCGATCGTCTCGGGGCGTGCGCTCGCGAGCCTCGGCGAGGTGGCGAGCCCGCCAGAGGGCACGCTCCTCAGCGGCTCGCACGGCGTGGAGCTGCAGCTCGACGCCGGCGAGGTCACGATCGACCTGCGCGACACCGAGTTCGCCCGGCTCCAGCGACTGGCGGAGATCCTCGATGACGTCGCCGCCGGCTCCGACGGCGCCTGGATCGAGAAGAAGCCCGCCGGCCTCGCGCTGCACACCCGGAAGCTGAGCTCCTCGGCCGGCACCGCGCTGCAGCACGCGGCTCGCCAGCGCGTGGAGTGGGAGGTGCAGGGCATCACGGTACGCGCCGGCAAGTCGGTGCTCGAGTTCTCGGTGCGCTCGAGCGACAAGGGGGAGTCGCTCACCCGGCTCCGCCAGCACGTCGGCGCGACCGCCGTCATCTACGTCGGCGACGACGTCACCGACGAGGACGCGTTCGCGGCGCTCGATGCCGAGGATGTGGGCGTCAAGGTGGGGCAGGGCAAGTCGATCGCCACCCATCGCGTGCGCAGCCCGGAGGATGTCGCGATCATGCTCGAATTCCTCGCGGATGCCCGTGAGACCGCGCGCGAGGCCGTTGCCCGCTGGTCATAGACTCGTGGGTATGCCCGAGTTCGATCCCAAACCGCGTAGTCGTACCGTCACCGACGGCATCGAGGCCATGACGAGTCGCGGGATGCTCCGCGCCGTCGGCATGGGCGATGCCGATTGGGACAAGCCGCAGATCGGCATCGCGAGCTCGTGGAACGAGATCACGCCGTGCAACCTCTCGCTCGGCCGCCTCGCGCAGGCCGCGAAGGAGGGCGTGCACGGTGGCGGGGGATACCCGCTGCAGTTCGGCACCGTCTCGGTCTCCGACGGCATCTCGATGGGCCACGAGGGCATGCACTTCTCGCTCGTCTCGCGCGAGGTCATCGCCGATTCCGTCGAGGTCGTCATGCAGGCCGAGCGGCTCGACGGCTCGGTGCTGCTCGCCGGCTGCGACAAGTCGATCCCGGGCATGCTCATGGCCGCGGCGCGGCTCGACCTCGCCTCGGTCTTCCTCTACGCGGGCTCGATCGCGCCGGGCTGGGTGCGCCTGTCCGACGGCACCGAGAAGGACATCACGATCATCGACTCGTTCGAGGCGGTCGGTGCCGTCAAGGCGGGCACGATGAGCGAGGCCGACGCGAAGACGATCGAGTGCGCCTTCGCACCGGGCGAGGGTGCCTGCGGCGGCATGTACACCGCCAACACCATGGCGTCGGTCGCGGAGGCACTCGGGCTCTCGCTCCCGGGGTCGGCGTCACCGGCAGCCGCCGACCGCCGCCGCGACTACTACGCGCACCGTTCGGGCGAGGCCGTCGTCAACCTGCTGAAGCACGGCATCACCGCGCGCCAGATCCTCACGAAGAAGGCGTTCGAGAACGCCATCGCCGTGGGCATGGCCCTCGGCGGCTCGACGAACATCGTGCTGCACCTCCTCGCGATCGCGAGCGAGGCCGACGTCGAACTCACCCTCGACGACTTCAACCGCATCGGCGCGAAGGTGCCGCACATCGGCGACCTCAAGCCGTTCGGCACGTACGTCATGAACGATGTCGACCGTCGCGGCGGGCTGCCAGTGCTCATGAAGGCCCTGCTCGACGCCGGGCTCATGCACGGCGACGCCCTCACCGTCACCGGCAGGACGCTCGCCGAGAACCTCGCCGAGATGGATATCCCGCCGCTCGACGGCGAGGTGCTGCGCACCCTCGACAACCCGATCCACGAGACCGGCGGACTCACCATCCTGCACGGCTCGCTCGCCCCCGAGGGCGCGGTCGTGAAGACCGCGGGCTTCGACGCCGCGACGTTCGAGGGACCCGCCCGGGTCTTCGAACGCGAGCGCGCCGCGATGGACGCGCTGACCGCCGGCGAGATCAAGCACGGCGACGTCATGGTGATCCGCTACGAGGGCCCGAAGGGCGGCCCCGGCATGCGCGAGATGCTCGCCATCACCGCCGCCATCAAGGGCGCTGGCCTCGGAAAAGATGTACTACTCTTGACTGACGGTCGATTCTCAGGCGGCACAACCGGGCTGTGCATCGGCCATCTGGCACCCGAAGCGGTGGACGCAGGTCCTATCGCCTTCGTGCGCGATGGTGATCTGATACGGGTCGATATCGCAGCTCGTTCCATCGACCTACTGGTCGACGATGCCGAGCTGGCTGCCCGCCGGGAAGGCTGGGCTCCGCTTCCCCCGCGCTATACCCGTGGCGTCCTCGCGAAGTACTCGAAGCTCGTGCGTTCCGCCGCAGAAGGCGCCACGACGGGCTGAGTGCTGCGCTCTCCGCACACCGTCCAGAGAACAGGAATCGAATGACCACGGAATCCTCTCCCGTGCCATCGCCCGCCCCCGCGCCGCCCGGCGCGCCGGTCGAGATGACCGGTGCCGAGGCGGTCGTCCGCTCCCTCGAGATGCTCGGCATCACCGACGTCTTCGGCCTGCCCGGCGGCGCGATCCTCCCCGTCTACGACCCGCTGCTCGACAGCCGCAAGCTCCGCCACATCCTCGTTCGGCACGAGCAGGGCGCCGGCCACGCGGCCGAGGGCTACGCCTCGTCGTCGGGCCGGCTCGGCGTCGCCATCGCCACCTCCGGCCCGGGCGCGACGAACCTCGTCACGGCGATCGCCGACGCGCACATGGACTCGGTGCCGATCCTCGCGATCACCGGCCAGGTGTTTTCGAACCTCATGGGCACGGATGCCTTCCAGGAGGCCGACATCGTCGGCATCACGATGCCCATCACCAAGCACTCATTCCTGGTGAAGCGCGCCGAGGACATCCCCGGCACCATCGCGGCGGCGTACCACATCGCCACCACCGGGCGTCCGGGCCCCGTGCTCGTCGACATCACGAAGGACGCGCAGCAGGCGACGTTCCAATTCCGCTGGCCGCCGAAGGTGGAGCTGCCCGGCTACCGCCCCATCACGAAGGCGCACGGCAAGCAGGTCGCCGCGGCGGCGCAGCTGCTCGCCGACGCCAAGCGCCCCGTGCTCTACGTGGGCGGCGGCATCATCCGTGCGCACGCGTCCGAAGAGCTCATCGCATTGGCCGAGGCCACCAACGCGCCCGTGGTCACCACGCTCATGGCGCGCGGGGCGTTCCCCGACTCGCACCAGCAGCACCTCGGCATGCCCGGCATGCACGGAACCGTGCCCGCCGTGCTCGCGCTGCAGGAGGCCGACCTGCTCGTCGCGCTCGGCTCCCGCTTCGACGACCGCGTGACCGGCAAGGCGCCGCTCTTCGCACCCAATGCGAAGGTCGTGCACGTCGACATCGACCCGGCCGAGATCTCGAAGATCCGCACCGCCGACGTTCCCATCGTGGGCGACCTGAAGGACGTGCTCGTCGACCTGCTCGCCGGCTACCGCGACGTCACCGCGACCGCCACCGAGAAGCCCGACCTCGAGGAGTGGTGGGCGACGCTCGACGGGCTTCGCTCGGAGTTCCCGCTCGGCTACACGCAGCCGTCCGACGGGCTCCTCGCGCCGCAGTACGTCATCGAGCGCATCGGCCAGCTGACCGGCCCCGAGGGCGTGTACGCCGCGGGCGTCGGCCAGCACCAGATGTGGGCGGCGCAGTTCATCAAGTACGAGCGGCCCAACTCCTGGCTCAACTCGGGCGGTGCGGGAACCATGGGCTACGCGGTCCCTGCGGCGATGGGCGCGAAGGTCGCCGAACCCGACCGGGTCGTCTGGGCGATCGACGGCGACGGTTGCTTCCAGATGACCAATCAGGAGCTCGCCACCTGCACGCTCAACGACATCCCGATCAAGGTCGCGATCATCAACAACTCCTCGCTCGGTATGGTGCGCCAGTGGCAGACCCTGTTCTATGACGGCCGGTACTCCAACACCGACCTGCAGACCGGACATGACACGGTACGCATTCCCGACTTCGTTGCGCTCGCCGAGTCGTACGGCGCGCTCGGCATCCGGGTCACGAAGGAGGAGGAGGTCGACGACGCGATCAAGCTCGCGCTCGAGACCGACGACCGGCCGGTCGTCATCGACTTCGTCGTCTCGGCCGACGCCATGGTGTGGCCGATGGTGCCGCAGGGCGTCTCGAACAGCTACATCCAGTACGCCCGCGATCACTCGCCGGCATTCAGCGAGGAGGACTGACCATGTCGACACACGTGCTCTCCCTCCTCGTCGAGGACAAGCCGGGCCTGCTCACGCGCGTCGCGGGGCTCTTCGCCCGCCGCGGGTTCAACATCGAGTCGCTCGCCGTGGGCCACACCGAGATCCCCGGCCTCTCGCGCATCACGGTCGTCGTCGACGTGGAGGACCTGCCGCTCGAGCAGGTCACGAAGCAGCTCAACAAGCTCATCAATGTCATCAAGATCGTCGAGCTCGACCCGGCGCAGTCGGTGCAGCGCGAACACCTGCTCATCAAGGTGCGCGTCGACAACGCCACGCGTTCGCAGGTGCTCGAGGCGGTGAACCTCTTCCGCGCGCGTGTCGTCGACGTCTCGACCGACGCCCTCGTGATCGAGGTCACCGGCGACAGCGGCAAGACCACCGCGTTCCTCAAGGTGCTGGAGCCCTACGGCATCAAGGAGATCGCCCAGTCGGGCCTTCTCGCGATCGGCCGCGGCGGCAAGTCCATCACCGAGCGCGTCTTCAAGAACTGACCCGCGGATGCCGCAGCGCGATGTCGCGGCATCCGTCACCTGAACCCCACCAAGGAGAAAGAACAGCACATGGCTGAGATCTACTACGACAAGGACGCCGACCTCTCGCTCATCCAGGGCAAGAAGGTCGCCGTCATCGGCTACGGCTCGCAGGGCCACGCGCACGCGCAGAACCTCCGCGACTCGGGCGTCGAGGTCGTCATCGGCCTCAAGGAGGACTCGAAGTCGAAGCCCAAGGCCGAGGAGGCCGGGTTCGAGGTGAAGAGCGTCGCCGACGCCGCTGCCGGTGCCGACGTCATCGTGATCCTCGCGCCCGACCAGTACCAGCGCCACATCTACGCCGAGTCCATCAAGGACAACCTCACCGAGGGCAAGACGCTCGTCTTCGGCCACGGCTTCAACATCCGCTTCGGCTACATCGAGGCGCCCGAGGGCGTCGACGTCGTCATGGTCGCCCCGAAGGGCCCCGGCCACACCGTTCGTCGCGAGTACGAGGCCGGCCGCGGCGTGCCCGTCATCGTCGCCGTCGAGAAGGATGCGTCTGGCAACGCGTGGCCGCTCACCCTCTCGTACGCGAAGGCCATCGGCGGCCTGCGCGCGGGCGGCATCAAGACCACCTTCACCGAGGAGACCGAGACCGACCTCTTCGGCGAGCAGGCAGTGCTCTGCGGTGGCGTGTCACAGCTCATCCAGTACGGCTTCGAGACCCTGACCGAGGCGGGCTACCAGCCGCAGGTCGCCTACTTCGAGGTGCTCCACGAGCTGAAGCTCATCGTCGACCTCATGTGGGAGGGCGGCATCGCCAAGCAGCGCTGGTCGGTCTCCGACACGGCCGAGTACGGCGACTACGTCTCGGGCCCCCGCGTCATCGACCCGCGCGTCAAGGAGAACATGCAGGCCGTGCTCGCCGACATCCAGTCGGGCGCGTTCGCCGAGCGGTTCATCGCCGACCAGGATGCCGGTGCCCCCGAGTTCCTCGAGCTCCGCGCGAAGGGCGAGGCGCACCCCATCGAGGCCACCGGCCGGGAGCTCCGCAAGCTGTTCGCCTGGAACGCGTCGAGCGACGACGACTACGTCGACGGCGAGGTCGCGCGCTGACGCGAGTACCCCTGTCCTGATGTCACGCATGGCGGGGTCGGCTTCGGCCGGCCCCGCCGTCGGCGTCCGCGCCGGGTCGGGTCCCGGCCGGGTCAGGTGATGCTCGGCTCTCGCCACATCGGCCACAGCGGGGGAGAGGTTGCGCTCCGGATCTCGGCCTGCACGACGAATCCGTGGCGTTCGTACAGCGCACGATTGCGTTCGCTGGTCGCTTCGAGGTAGGCGCCGAGCCCGTCGGTGTCGACGCGGGCGAGCGCGGACCGCATCAGCCCGGATCCGACGCCGCGGCCCTGCTGGTGCGGGTCGACGCCGATGAACGGGAGGTACCAATGCGGCCGGGTCGGATGGTGCGCCTGCGTCTGTTCGAGGAACCCGAACATCTCGTCGTGGCGCGACGCATCGACACTGCGGACGATGAGGTCCGCCGCCGCGTCCGCGGCCGCATCCGAGTCGTCGGATGCGCCCGGGGGCACCCAGAGGGCGGCACCGGCGCCGCCGGGGGCGATGTCGGCAGTGCCCGCCGCGAACGCGCCTTCGCCGAGCATGGCCGCCGCGTCCGGGTAGTACTGGAGGAACCGCCCGGCGTCGGGCCAGATCCATCGGATGACCGGGTCGCCGGCGAACGCGAGGGTGAGAATACCGACGGCCGGGTGACGGGAGAGCTCCGTGCGCTCGGCGACCAACGTGGTGATGCTCATGATGTTGCTCCTTCGACACGGATCACGCTACGAGCCGGGGTCGGGGTTCGGCATGAGCACCGGTACGCAACCCGCTACGCAGTTCGTGGTGCGATCCGCTCAGGCGAGGGGATCGATGAGCCCATTCCGCAGTGCGAGACCGACGGCGGCGGCGCGGGCCGTCCGTCCGCCGACCCCGAGCTTTCCGTAGACCCCGACCAGATGCCGCTCCACGGTCCGAACGCTGAGGAACAGATCGTCCGCGATCTCCTGGTTGGTGCGACCGGTGGCGACGAGAGTGAGCACCTGCGTCTCGCGCGGCGTCAGCCCCGGATCATGCCCGCTCAGCCGGAGCCGCTGCGGTTCGGCGAGGAGGGACGTGCGCGCGGCATCCGCGGCCCGTCGCTCGCGCTCAGCCGCCTCCGTGTCACCCATGGCGGAGTACGCACGGCCCAAGTCGGAGCGGATCCGGATCGACGGCAGCACGGCACCGACGTCCTGCCACAGCTGCAGCGCACGTCGCAGGGTCGGCAGCGCCGCCGCCGGACCCTCGGTGGTGAGGAGCAGACGACCCGACGCATGGGCGGACGCCGCCTCGAAGCCCGCTGTCCGGAACACCGCCGCGAGCTCACTGAGCTCGGTGCACATCAACCCAGCCTGCTCCAGGTCTCCGATGGCGATGGCCGTCTCGACCGCCGTCGGCAGCAGCCGCGCGCGTGCGAGCGGATCGTCGGGCACGCCGGCGAGCGCCGAGCGTATCGCCGTGTCAGCGGCAGCGTAGTCGCCACGGTCCAGCGCGAGACGGGCGAGGCCCGGGTGCGGGTCGCGGCCGAGCTCGTGCGCCCGGCGGAACTGGCGCTCGGCCGTAACGAAGTCACCCTGCTCCCGGGCGATCTCGCCGAGCACGTAGTGCGCCTCCGCGGCGTTCGAGGCAGGGATGCGATCCGCTTGCGAGATCACTCGACGGGCCTCGCGCCTCGCCTGCGGCCAGTCGCCGCGCAGCTGCAGCAGGGTGGCGCGATGCACCCGGCAGATGCCCAGGAACGGCCCCGCCCCGCCGGGCATGGACTCGCACCAGCGCGCCGTCGCATTCGTCCATTCCATCGCTCGACGCAGGTCGGCGATCTCCTCGCACGCCGTGATGAGGTGGCAGTAGATGTTCCCCGCCCAGTCCGGCGCGATCTCGTCGGACACCGCGGCGAGCATGGCCTCGTCGAGCATCGCCAGCCCGCGGTCGGTCTCGCCGCGTCGAACCGCGATCCTGCCGAAGGCGAGCACCGCCAGGGCCGCCAGCGTGGGGTCGTCGTGTCGGCGGGCGCGCCGGTCCACGAGCACCGCGGCACGCTCCGCGCCGTCGAGGTCGTTCCGGTCGAAGGCCTCTTCGAAGCCGACGTAATCGAAGTAGCCGTGTACCGGGTGGTCGGGGAGTTCGGCGGCGGCTCTCGTGGCGCGACGCATCCAGCCCGACGCCTGCGCGTGCTCGTCGAGCAGCGACAGCGTGTACGCGACGTCGAGTGCGATCCGTGCCGCCTGTTCGGCGGCTTGCGCGGCGACGGCCAGCCGATACGCCTCGTGCAGCACTACGAGCGCGCGGTCGAATTCACCCAGCCACCAGTGACAGTCGCCGAGCGCATACAGGTCGGGGGTCTCCAGTCGCGCCGCGTCCTGCAGGCGTGCATACCCGTCGCGAGCAGCGACCCAGTCGTGATGCCGATACGCATCCCGAGCCGCGGACAGCACGGCGACGGTGTCCATGAATCCATGGTCCCACCCGGACGGAAGGCGCGCTTGCCCGACGGTCGAGGCGACGCCGAACCGCTCGCTAGTCTGGGGGCATGGCCCGCGACTCCGACGACGAAGCCCTGCGATGGGAGGGCGACGACGATCCGACCCTCGCGCCCGGCTGGAAGACCGTGGGGCAGCCTGTGCCGCTCGCCGGCGCGCCCGCGGGGGAGCGCGCGGAGGGTGCTGCTGCGGACGAGGCCGGTGGGAAGACCGCGGCGACGGATGCCCCCAGGCAGGCGGGCTCGGCCGAACTCGTCATCCTCGGGGTGCTCGGCGGCGTCTACCTGCTGTACGCCATCGGCTGGCTGATCACCGCCACCACGCCCGCTCCTGCGCTCGCCGATCCGGTCGCGCAGTTCATGTACGGACTCGGCCGCTGGCTGGCGGTGGCGGCCCCGGCGCTGTGGTTCGGCACGGTGCTGTGGCTGGCCGCCGAGCACCGTCGCGCCCGGCTCATCTGGCTCATCGCCGGGGCCGTGCTCCTCGTGCCCGTCCCGTTCCTGTTGCGAGGTTGAGATGACCGAGGCATCCGTTCCCGCCGGTGACGCCGGCACGGACTCGAGCGACACCGGGGCCACCCGCCGCACGGTGACGCCGCTCTGGCTGGCCGTGACGATCGCGGTGATCTTCGGGGTGCTGTACGCCTACGACGTGTGGGAGGCCGTGCGCGACCTCGTGGGCGTTTCGCTCATGGTCTCCGACCTCGGGGTCACGCTGGCGGGCGGCGGCATCGCCCTCCTCATCGCGGCCCTCCTCGTGCCCCTCGCCGTCTTCGCACTGGCCTTCTGGCTGGGATACCGACGCGGTCCGGTGGCGCAGGTCGTGCTCCTCCTCACCGGGTATGCCGTCGTGCAGGTGCTGACCCTCGACCTCGGGGCGCTCTTCGAGCTCGGGGGCATCGACTTCTCCTGACGGGGTGCGACTCGTGCAACGCGGTCGCGCGCATGAGCGCAGGCGTCACGGAACAGAGTGCGCATCCGCGCTCCCGTAGAATGGCCGGGTAGGCGCCCCCACGGCGTGTGGCGCATCCCACCGCATCAGCGCGCGTTCGCGCGCCTCGCCCTCGCCCCGAAGGAACCGATTCGTGTCAAAGCCGGTCGTGCTGATCGCTGAAGAACTCTCGCCCGCCACCGTCGAAGCCCTGGGGCCCGACTTCGAGGTCCGCAACGTCGACGGCACCGACCGTCCGGCGCTGCTCGCGGCGCTCGCCGACGCGAACGCCATCCTGGTGCGGTCGGCGACGAAGGTCGACGCCGAGGCGATCGCGGCGGCCCCCAAGCTGAAGGTCATCGCGCGGGCGGGCGTCGGCCTCGACAATGTCGACATCAAGGCCGCGACGACGGCGGGCACCATGGTCGTGAACGCCCCGACGTCGAACATCATCTCGGCGGCCGAGCTCACGGTCGGCCACATCCTGAGCCTCGCCCGCCACATCCCCGCTGCCCACGCGGCGCTCGCACAGGGGGAGTGGAAGCGCTCGCACTACACCGGTGTCGAGCTCTACGAGAAGACCGTCGGCATCATCGGCCTCGGCCGCATCGGCGCGCTCATCGCGGCCCGGCTCCAGGCGTTCGGCACCGAGGTCATCGCCTACGACCCCTACATCACGGCGGCGCGTGCACAGCAGCTCGGCGTGCAGACGATGAGCCTCGATGAGGTCCTCGAGCGCAGCGACTTCATCACCATCCACATGCCGAAGACGCCCGAGACCACGGGCATGATCGGCGCCGAGCAGCTCGCGAAGATGAAGCCGACCGCCTTCGTCGTCAACGTCGCGCGCGGCGGTCTCATCGACGAGCAGGCCCTGCACGACGCGCTCGTGGCCAAGACGATCGCGGGCGCCGGCCTCGACGTCTTCGTGTCGGAGCCGCCGAGGGACTCGCCCCTCCTCTCGCTGCCGAACGTCGTCGTCACGCCGCACCTCGGCGCGTCCACCGACGAAGCGCAGGAGAAGGCCGGTGTCTCGGTCGCCAGGTCGGTTCGTCTCGCGCTCGCGGGCGAACTCGTGCCCGACGCCGTGAATGTCGCCGGCGGCGTCATCGACCCGTACGTGCGCCCGGGCATCCCGCTCGTGGAGAAGCTCGGCCAGTTGTTCGCGGGCCTCGCGCACGGCCCGCTCACGAGCCTCGATGTCGAGGTGCGTGGTGAGCTCGTCGACTTCGACGTGAGCGTGCTGAAGCTCGCCGCCCTCAAGGGCGTGTTCACCAACGTCGTGAGCGAGACGGTGTCGTACGTCAATGCGCCGCTCCTCGCCGAGCAGCGCGGCATCGACGTGCGGCTCATCACCGACCCCGAGAGCCCCGAGTATCGCAACGTCATCACGCTGAGCGGTGCGCTCGCCGACGGCACGCAGGTGTCGGTCGCCGGCACGCTCACGGGCACGAAGCAGACCGAGAAGCTCGTCGGCATCAACGGCTACGAGATCGAGGTTCCGATCGCGACCACGCACATCATCATGGAGTACACCGACCGTCCCGGGATCGTGGCGATCTACGGCCGCGAGTTCGGCGAAGCCGGAATCAACATCGCGGGCATGCAGATCGCTCGACGGGAGGCCGGGGGCGAGGCCCTCAGCGTGCTGACGGTGGATTCGCCCGTTCCCTCCGAGGTGCTGGAGCGCGTGCGCACCGCGATCGACGCCGCCGTGCTCGTCGAGATCGACATCACGGAGTCCTGACCCCTCGGTACGCGCCCCGGTGCTCCTCGGCCGGCCGCACTACTCGCTCGCGGGCGGTTCCGTGGCGAGCCGTTCGAGCAGGGCGACGAGCGCGTCCATCTCCGACGCGCGGGGCGCGTCGACGCCGAGGTCGTCGACATCGCCGTGCAGGGCGGAGTCGTAGTACAGGCCATCGCCGATCAGGGTGATCGCGAGGGCCACGGTCGGGTCGGCGACGTGACGGCGCATGGCCTCGAGCCAGCTCCGCCGCGCGTTGCGGATCGCCCGGCCCGCCGCGGCGTTGCCGCCCTGCGCGAGCCGAGCGGCGGCGACGACGGCACGATCGAGCGGATGCTCCATCGCAACCGATGACCGCACGAAGTATGCGATGGGTCCTTCCGGTGCCGCCTCGATGGCCTGCACGTCCTGCTCGACGAGCGTGTCGAGGCGTGCGACGAGGCCGTCGATGAGCGCGTCACGGGTGGCGAAGTGGTAGAGCAGGCCGCCCTTCGAGACGCCGGCGGCCTTGGCCGTCGCGTCGAGGGTCGCCGCCCGCTCCCCATCGTGGAGGAGGATGCGCTCGAACGCATCGAGCACCGCTTCGCGGGCGGCGGGTGGTCGGCTCATGTGCTCGATCGTACCGAGCGCTGGAGACCGATGATCTGTTACTATACCGGCTGGACGGTATAGTAATGAGTACTTCGATGACCCACACCTCAGACCCCTCGACCGGCAGCCGACCGGCGATCACGGCAGCGGATGCCGCGGCGCCCATCGATCCCGGTCGCGTCGGGCTCGCCCCGCGGCGCGCATGGGTGGCACTCGGGGTGCTCATGCTGCCGGTGCTGCTCGTGTCGGTCGACAACACGGTCCTGAGCTTCGCGCTTCCGGCGATCTCGCGCGACCTCGCGCCGACCGCGGCGCAACAGCTGTGGATCATCCACGCGTACCCGCTGGTCCTCGCCGGGCTCCTCGTCGCGATGGGTGCCGCCGGTGACCGCTTCGGTCGTCGGCGCCTGCTGCTCATCGGCTCGACGGGGTTCGCCGTGCTGTCGGTCGCGGCCGCGTTCGCCCCGACCCCCGAGGCGCTCATCGGCGCGCGTGCGGCACTCGGCTTCTTCGGCGCGATGCTCATGCCGTCGACCCTGTCGTTGCTGCGTGCCGTGTTCGTCGACCGTGAGCAGCGACGGCTCGCGATCGCCATCTGGGCGTCGGGCTTCGCGGCGGGGAGCGCTCTCGGGCCGCTCGTCGGCGGCGTCCTGCTCGAGCATTTCGCCTGGGGCTCGGTCTTCCTCCTCGCCGTGCCGGTGCTCGTGCCCATGCTGGTGCTCGTGCCACTGCTCGTCCCCGAGAGCCGGGACCCGGCGCCCGGGCGCGTCGATCTCGTGAGCGTGGCGCTCTCGCTCGCCGCCATGGGACCGATCGTCTATGGTCTCACCTCCCTCGCGACGGAGGGCGTCGCCGGCGGCGGCGTGCAGGCGATCATCGTCGGCGTGTTCTGCGCCCTCTGGTTCACGCGGCGGCAGTTGCGAAGCGCCTCGCCCCTGCTCGACATGCGGCTGTTCCGGCAGGGTTCGTTCGGCGGTGCCGTGCTCGTGAACCTCCTCAGCGTGATCGCCCTGGTCGGGTTCCTCTTCTTCGTGTCGCAGCACCTGCAGCTCATCGCCGGCCTGAACCCGGTCGCGGCGGGGCTCGCGCTCGTGCCCGGCCTCGCGGCGATGATCCTCACCGGCCTCGCCGTGGTGCCCATCGCCCGACGGGTGCCGCCGCGAGTGCTCGTACCGGTGGCCCTCTCACTGTCGGCCGCGGGTTACCTCCTCATCGCGTCGACGACCGGCGTCGACTCCATCGCGCCCATCATCGTGGCGTTCGTGCTCCTCGGCGCGGGCATCGGGGCGGCCGAGACCGTCTCCAACGAGCTCATCCTCTCGAGCGCGCCCCCCGCGAAGGCGGGTGCGGCCTCGGCCGTCTCCGAGACGGCCTACGAGCTTGGGGCGGTGCTCGGCACGGCCGTTCTCGGCAGCATCCTCGCCCTGCGCTACCGCGCGGGCGTCGAGGTGCCGGCCTTCCTGCCGGATGCCGCGACGGATGCCGCTCGCGAGACGCTCGCCGGCGCGGTCACGGTCGCCGAAGGGCTGCCCGGCGCCGTCGGCGCCGAGCTCGTGGCATCCGCTGCTCGCGCCTTCAGCGACGGAGTGGTGGTGACCTCGCTCATCGGGGTCGCGCTCATGATCTCGGCGGCGGTGGTGGCGGCGGTCAGCCTTCGCAACCCCGCGCCCGCGCGTGAGGAGTGACGCGAGCGCCCCGCTGTTCGCCCGACGACAGGGCCGGAACGCGGAACGGCCGCCGGCCCGCCGAGTGGCGGAGACCTGCGGCCGTTCGATCGAGCGCGACTCAGAGCACCGGGTCGTCGGGCGCGGAGTGCTCGTTGCGCACCACGCGGTCGCCGGTGGCGGGGTCGACGCTCGTGTGCGAGGTCGAAACCGAACGGCGCCGGCGCGCCAGGAGGACGATGCCGAGGATGATGATGATCGCACCCGCGATCATCAGGATGTAGCCGACGAGCTGGAGGTTGATCCAGTCGACCGCGAGGTTCAGCGCGAACGCGAGGATCGCGCCGATGACGAAGAGCACGATACCGAGACCGAGACTCATGTGGGGGTCCTGCTTTCTCTCCGGCAACGCACTGAGCGTCGCGTTTCGATGAGGCGGATACCTCGTCCTGAGGCCGAGTGTAACGAGCGCCCGCCCGCACGGACAGTACGCTGGGAGGGCTGGCGCACGAAGGAGAATTCATGGTACGCACGGTCAAGCTCGCGGTGATCCCGGGCGACGGCATCGGTCCCGAGGTGGTCGGCGAGGCGCTCAAGGTGCTCGACGCGACCGTCGCGGGCACGGATGTCTCGTTCGAGCAGACGCCGTTCTCGCTCGGTGCCGCGCGGTACCTCGAGACCGGTGACGTGTTGACCGACGACGACCTCGAGGCCATCCGGCAACACGATGCGATCCTCCTCGGTGCCGTCGGCGGCGTGCCCGGCGACCCACGCCTCGCGGGCGCGAACATCGAGCGCGGGCTCCTGCTCCGACTCCGGTTCGAGCTCGACCACTACGTGAACCTGCGCCCGTCGGTGCTGTATCCGGGCGTCGTCAGCCCGCTCGCGAATCCCGGCGACGTCGACTTCGTCGTCGTACGAGAGGGCACCGAGGGCCCGTACGTCGGCAACGGCGGGGCGATCCGGGTCGGCACGCCCGCCGAGGTCGCCAACGAGGTGAGCGTGAACACGGCATACGGGGTCGAGCGCGTCGTGCGCTACGCGTTCGCCGCGGCATCCGCTCGTCCGAAGCAGAAGCTCACGCTCGTGCACAAGACGAATGTGCTCGTCTTCGCGGGATCGCTCTGGAAGCGCACGGTCGACGCGGTCGCCGCCGAGTTTCCCGAGGTCTCGGTCGACTACCTGCACGTGGACGCCGCGACCATCTTCCTCGTGACGGACCCTGCTAGATTCGATGTCATCGTCACGGACAACCTCTTCGGCGACATCCTCACCGATCTGGCCGGCGCGATCAGCGGCGGCATCGGCCTTGCGGCCTCGGGCAACATCAACCCCGACGGCCGGTTCCCGAGCATGTTCGAGCCGGTTCACGGTTCCGCTCCCGACATCGCCGGGAAGGGCATCGCCGACCCCACCGCGGCCATCCTCTCCGTCGCCCTGCTCCTCGACCACCTCGGTCACCAGGAGCTTGCGGCGAAGGTGCAGCGGGCGGTCGCCGCCGACATCGCCGAACGCGGCGACGTGCGACGCTCGACCTCCGAGGTCGGCGACGCGATCGTCGCACGCATCGGCGCACTCGAGACTCAGCGCATCTGAAGGAAGGCACCATGACGACCACGAACCTCACCCTGCAGACCCCGTCCGAGGCGGGACTCACCTGGGCGATCACGCGCAATGAGAACGCCCGAAGCGACGCCGACCGCGAGGCGATCCTCGCCGACCCCGGCTTCGGCAACCACTTCACCGACCACATGGTCGACATCTGCTGGTCGGAGAAGGGCGGATGGCACCGGCCCCGAGTCTCGCCGTACGGCCCCATCCAGCTCGATCCCGCCGCGGCGGTGCTGCACTACGCGCAGGAGATCTTCGAGGGCCTCAAGGCGTACCGGCACGCCGACGGTTCCATCTGGAGCTTCCGACCCTACGAGAACGCGGCCCGCATGCAGCGCTCCGCCCGTCGCCTGGCCCTGCCCGAGCTGCCCGTGTCGTACTTCATCGACTCGCTGAAGCAGCTCATCGCGGTCGACGGCGCGTGGGTGCCGAGCGCCGCCGAGACGAGCCTCTACCTGCGCCCGTTCATGTACGCCAAGGAGGCGTTCCTCGGCGTGCGCCCCGCGAAGAAGGTCGCCTACTACGTCATCGCCAGCCCGGCGGCCGCGTACTTCCCGGGCGGCGTCGAGCCCGTGAACATCTGGCTCTCGACGACCTATGCGCGGGCCGGCAAGGGCGGCACGGGCGCCGCGAAGACCGGCGGCAACTACGCGTCGAGCCTGCTGCCGCAGGCAGAGGCCTACGAGAAGGGATGCCAGCAGGTCGCGTTCCTCGACCCCGACGGCAACCTCGAGGAGCTCGGCGGCATGAACATCGTGCTCGTGAAGCGCGATGGCACCCTGCTCACCCCCGAGTCGGACTCGATCCTCGAGGGCATCACGCGCGACTCGATCCTGCAGCTCGCCGCCGACCGCGGCCACGTCGTCGAGCGGCGACCGGTCAGCCTCGCCGAATGGCGTGAGGGTGCGGCATCCGGCGACATCATCGGTGCGTTCGCCTGCGGCACCGCCGCCGTCGTCGTGCCGATCGGTCGGCTTCTCGCCGAGGACTTCGAGATCGTCCATCACGGCAGCCGGTCGTCGGAGCTCGCGCTCTCGCTGCGCGACGAGCTCACGGGCATCCAATACGGCCGCGTCGAAGATCGCCACGGCTGGATGACCCGGCTGGACGCGTGACGGCGCCATGAAGATCGCCCGCTTCTCGTACGGTGAGACCATCGCATTCGGCATCGTCGACGCGGAGGAGCACGAGCTCGTCGTGCTGAAGTCCGACCCGATGTTCGCCGGCTACGACCCGACGGGGGAGCGGGTGCCGCTCGCCGAAGCCAAGCTGCTCGCGCCGGTGATCCCGCGCTCGAAGGTCGTCGCCGTCGGCCGGAACTACCGCGAGCACGCCGCCGAGCTCGGCAACGACGTGCCGGCCGAACCACTCCTCTTCCTGAAACCGAACACCTCGGTGATCGGTCCCGGCGACGCCATCGTGCTGCCGCGCCAGAGCGAGCAGGTCGAACACGAGGGCGAGGTCGCCGTCGTCATCGGCCGCATCGCCAAGCACGTCGCCGAAGCGGATGCCGCGAGCGTGATCTTCGGGTACACGATCGCCAACGACGTCACCGCGCGCGACCTCCAGCGCCGCGACGGGCAGTGGACGCGCGCGAAGGGCTTCGACACGTTCTGCCCGCTCGGGCCCGTGATCGACACCGAGCTCGACGTCGAGCGCGGCACGATCGAGACGAGCGTGAACGGCGTGCGCAAGCAGGAGGGTCGGCTCGCCGACATGGTGCATTCGATCCCCGCGATCATCGCGTACGCGTCGAGCGTGTTCACGCTGCTGCCCGGTGACGTGGTCCTCACCGGTACGCCGGCGGGTGTCGGCCCCCTTGTCGAGGGCGACACCGTCGAGGTCACCGTGTCGGGACTCGGCACCCTGTCGAACCCGGTGCGCGCGGCGGCCTGAGGGCGCTGCTGCGGCATCCGCCGGGCCGTCCTGCGCGCGGGCGTCGGACCGCTCAGCGACCCAGGCTGGCGGCGGACAGCTCGACGTCCTCCTCGTCGTTCCACAGGTGGAAGGCGACGCGTGCGCGTCCGGCGCGCCCCGACGCGGTGACGCCCGAGGCGGTGAGCGCCGCCAGATCTGCACCGTCGGCGTCGGGCCAGGTGACGATGGCGCTGTCGGATGCCTCGAGCCCGAGCCGCTCGCGGAACGCGTTCGCAAGCCCCAGGTCGTACTCGCGCACCGCCTCGGCGTCGAAGGACGCCGCGAACTCGAGCGCGACCTCGGCGCCGGCCCACGCGTGCCACGCGGGGGAGACGTCGAAACGGCTCGCGTCATCGGCGAGGTGCAGTTCGGGGCCGTAGGTCGATGCCCACGGGTCGGCCCCTGAGAACCAGCCCGCCGTATAGGGCACGAACTCCGCGAGCGCCCGGTCGGAGAACGCGGCGAAGGCGGCACCGCGCGGCGCACTGAGCCACTTGTAGGCATGGCAGACGATGAGGTCGGCGTCGAGGCCGGTCGTCGGCATCCAGCCCGTGGCCTGCGTCGTGTCGACGAGCGTGAGCGCGTCGTGGTCGCGGGCGGCGGCGGTGACGGATGCCGCGTCGGCGACCTCCCCGGTCGCCGACTGCACGAGCGAATACGCGACCATCCACGTGGCGTCGGTCACCTCGTCGGCGATCGCGTCGACGGGCACGTGGCGCACGCGCAGGTCACCGCGCACGAGGAACGGCGCCACGACCGACGAGAAATCGCCATCGATGCAGAGCACCTCTGCCCCACGCGGCGCCGACGCGGCGGCGAGCCCGGCGAACACCGACACCTGGGAGCCCATGGCGATGCGCTCGGGGCTTGCCCCGAGGAGGGCAGCGGCGTGGGAACGGCTGCGATGGAGGATGTCGGAGTAGTCATGGGCGCTCGCCGTGCCGGCGGCCCAACGTTCGAGATCGCGCAGGAGAGCGTCCCGGGTGGAGTGCGTGGGAATGCCGAGCGTGCAGGCGCTGAGGTAGCCGCGCACGGAGGGGAAATGATCGCGGGGAGGAATCATCCTCACAGTCTCCGCCCGGGATCATCCATTGGACAACGACATGTGAGTGATCACAGCCATGACGAACGCTTATGATTCGGGGTATGACCGACGCGTCCGTCGAACACCTCGCGAGCGCCATCGACGTTCAGACGGTGCGCGTCATCCGGCAAGTGGCCGAGCACGGGTCCATCACCGCGGCCGCCGAGGCGCTCGGGTACAGCCAGCCGGCGGTGAGCCAGCAGATTCGCCGTTTCGAGGAGCGCACCGGCATCGCGCTCGTCGAACGCGTCGGCCGGGGCATCCGGCTCACCCAATCGGGTCGCGTGCTCGCGCGGCACGCCAACGCGGTGACGACGGCGATCGAAGCGGCGGCGGGCGAGCTCGCCGAGATCCGCGGACTCCGGGCCGGACGGGTGCGGCTCGTGGCGTTCCCGTCGGCGTCGGCCACGCTCGTGCCGCGGCTCATCGCCACGCTCGCCGCCGAGCATCCGGGCGTCGCGGTCACCTACGTCGAGGCCGAGCCGCCCGAGGCGGTCGCCGCCGTGCGCGCCGACCGTGCCGACGTCGCCATCACGTTCAGCTACCCCGGTGACCGCGACGATCCGCATCAGGCGAGTGCCCGCGGGCTCGACGTACTCGACTTCTGCGACGAGCCGATGCGGCTCGTGCTGCCCGAGGGTCATCCGGCCGCGGCATCCGATGTCGTCGAGCTCGGAACGCTCGCCGACGATCACTGGATCGCCGGATGCCCGCGCTGCCGGGGCCACCTGCTCGAGCTGGCAGATGCCGCGGGCTTCCGCCCCCGGATCGCCTTCGAGACCGACAACTTCGTCGCGGTCGAGGGGATGGTCGCGCAGGGACTCGGGGTTGCCCTGCTTCCTTCGCTGGCCCTGAACGCGTCGCCGCGGTATCCGGGCGTCGTCACCAGGCCGACCGCGCATGCGGATGTGCGCTCGCTGCATCTCGTCACCGCCCGTGGCGCCGACCGGGTACCCGCCGTGGGCGCGATGCTCGGCGTGCTTCGTCGGCTCGTGCCCGCGGAGTGACGAGCCGCGGCGGCGCGGCGTGTCGGCCACCGGCCGGTCGATACGATTGGTGCGTATGTCCGAGACAGCTGATCCCACGACCACCGCCACCGGCAGCGACATCCGTGTCCGCTTCTGCCCGTCGCCCACCGGCACACCGCACGTCGGCCTCGTGCGCACCGCACTCTTCAATTGGGCGTACGCCCGGCACACCGGCGGCACGTTCGTGTTCCGCATCGAGGACACCGACGCGGCGCGCGACACCGAGGAGAGCTACGAGCAGATCGTCGACGCCATGAAGTGGCTCGGCCTCGACTGGGACGAGGGCATCGAGGTGGGCGGTCCGCACGCACCGTACCGCCAGTCGCAGCGGCTCCACATCTTCGCCGATGTCGTCGAGCGGCTGAAGGCCGCCGGCCACGTCTACGAGAGCTACTCGACCGCCGAGGAGATCGACGCACGCAACGAGGCCGCGGGCCGTCCGAAGCAGTTCGGCTACGACAACTTCGACCGCGACCTCACCGACGAGCAGCGTGCCGCGTACCGTGCCGAGGGCCGAACGCCTGCGCTGCGGCTGCGCGTGCCCGACGACCTCGACCTGGGGTTCGACGACCTGGTGCGAGGCCGCATCGACTTCGCGCCCGGATCCACCACCGACTTCGTCGTCGTGCGGCCGAACGGGGCGCCGCTCTACACGCTCGTGAACCCGGTCGATGACGCGCTCATGGGCATCACGCACGCGCTCCGCGGCGAGGACCTGCTCTCGTCGACCCCGCGCCAGATCGCGCTGTACCACGCGCTCATCGACATCGGCGTCACGACGTTCGTGCCCCGATTCGGCCACCTGCCCTACGTGATGGGGGAGGGCAACAAGAAGCTCTCCAAGCGCGACCCCGAGTCGAACCTCTTCCACCACCGCGACCGCGGCTTCATCCCCGAGGGGCTCCTGAACTCACTCGCGCTCCTCGGCTGGGGCTTCGCGGCCGATCGCGACGTGTTCAGCCGTGACGAACTCGTCTCGAAGTTCGACGTCGCCGACGTGAACCCGAACCCCGCGAGGTTCGACCTCAAGAAGGCCGAGGCCATCAACGGCGACCACATCCGGCTTCTCGACGGCGCCGACTTCGCCGCCCGCACGGTGCCCCACCTGCAGGCGGCCGGCATTGTCGACACGCCCCTCACGCCCGCGCAGGAGGCCGTGCTCGCCGAGGCGGCGCCGCTCGTCCAGGAGCGCATCGGCCTGCTCGGCCAGGCACCCGGCATGCTGGGCTTCCTCTTCACGGACGCCGCGAGCCTCTCGTACGACGACGACGCCCTCTCGGGCCTGCCTGCGGATGCGCCGGTCGTACTCGCCGCGGCCCGCGAAGCCCTCGATCGCCTGCCCGCCGAGGCGTGGCAGCACGCCGAGATCGAGGAGGCCCTGCGCGACGCCCTCGTCGACGGTCTCGGGCTGAAGCCGCGAGTCGCGTTCGGTCCGGTGCGCACCGCGATCTCGGGCAGGCGCGTCTCGCCACCACTCTTCGAGTCGATGCAGATCCTCGGCAAGATCGACTCGCTCGAGCGCATCGACCGACTCGTGGGCCGGCTGGGGTAGCGGGTCGTCGGCGAGGTGCGCTCAGTTTGGTCGGGCCGCCGTCCGTAAGCTAGAGTTGCATGTCGGCCGGGGCTTCGGTTCCAGCCTTTGGGGTATGGTGTAATTGGCAACACGGCGGTTTCTGGTACCGTTGTTCTTGGTTCGAGTCCAGGTACCCCAGCAGTGAAGAACCCCCGACCATTCGGGGGTTTTCGTGTTTCGCCCGCGCTCGTCGCGCTGCGCTCGGTGGCAGCATGTGGGCGGTTCGACCGCCTTGGCCGAGATCCGACGAACCATGACGGTTCCGGCGTCGCGGCGATGGCAGAAGCGCCGCAGGATGAGGTCATGACAGATGAGGGCATGACAGATGAGGGCATGACATCTGAGGGTTCGGTCGTTCGCATGTGGCGGGGCGTCGTCCGAACGGACGATCGCCAGAGCTACGTGGAGTACATCGAGCACACGGGGATGCGGGAGTACCGCCAGACGCCGGGGAATCAGGAGGCGTGGATGCTCAGCCGCGACCTCGGGGATGGACGAACCGAGATCGTCACGTTGTCGAGGTGGGAGTCGCTCGCTGCGATCGTCGGCTTCGCCGGCGACGACATCGAGCGCGCGGTCTTCTACCCCGAGGACGACGAGTTCCTGATCGAACGGGACCTCAGCGTTCGGCACTACCGCCTCGAGAGCCGATCAACGGGGTGATTCTGAAAACGTCTCGATCACGAAGCGCGGCGGCGGCGAACGCATCTTGGGTGCGTTCGCCGCCGTCACGCGTACCGGGCTCAGGCCGACAAGGCGTTCCGACGCGCAACGGCTTGGATCCCCGCGGCGATCAGCCCACCGATCGCCCCGATCGCCGCCCCGGTGAAGAGGCCGCTCGGAATCGCTGCGATCCGTGGCACCAGGAGGCCGACCGGACCGTCGCCGAGCGAGATCGTTCGGCCGTCGAACGCGACTTCCCAGAGCAGTTGGTGGGTGATCACGAGCATGACCCCGTAGAACACGCCGATCATCAGGACCGTGACGAAGGGGTGCGGCACGCGCTTGAGCACGGCCACGGCGATCCACACCGCGACCGGAAGGAGCGAGAGAAGCCACGTCACCGGGCTCCACTCACCGATCAGGTGGAGGTCGTGCAGGATCACTCGGGGAACGGCGAGTGCGGCGAGGCCGATCATCGCGAGCAGTGGCAGCCCGAGGGCGCCCTGCCGCGTGCGAGGTGTGGCGGCGGTCGCGTTGTCGGTCATCTCACGACCTGGCCTTCTGAATGGCGTAGGCCACGACGCCGGCGAGCGCGCCCAGCGCTGCGCCTCGTCCGATCTCGATGATCGCGGCGATCAGCAGGATCCCTGGGGCTCGATCGCCCATCTCGCCCAGGACCAGCGACGTGATGGTGATCAGCACACCGGCGATCACGCCTGAGAGCGTGAGGGTGGCGACCGGTTGGGGCACGCGACCGAGACCGACGCCGAGGATCCAGGCCGCGCCGATCACGGCGATCACGATGAGCGCCGTGGCGAGGCCGCCGATCAGCGATTGCACGCCGATCAGGCCCGCCAACGGCCAGAGCAGGGCGAGCGCACCGAATCCCACCACGGCGGCCCAGTTGATGCGCGCGCGCGACGTGGACGTCGGTGGGGTGGTGTTCTGAGGAGACGTGGAGTCGTTCATGGCGCCGAACCTACCGAGGGGACCGGCCACGAGGCATCCGCCCGGAATCGGCAGTGCAGTCGCCTGGGGGCGACACGCGGGCACGCGTCGGATCGAGGGGTGGTCACGGCCGTTCGCCGGTGAGTCGCTTGAGCACCATCGCCGAACGGGTGCCCGCGATGAGTGCGACGAACCCGATCACCCACCCCATCAGCGGAAGGGCCGGGACCCCCGGTGGGATGCTCGGTCCGCCTCCGTCGAGGATCAGGATGAGCGCGGCCGCCGCGAGACTCAGGCCGAAGAGGCATCCGCCGAGCGCTGCGATGACCCGAAGTCCCCAGCTTCTGCGCTCCTGCTCCGTGGAGGCCCTCGACGTGACCCGGGCCGTGTTGCCCTCGGTGATGGCGTCGAGGTTGTCGGGAAGACGGCGCAGGAACTGCGAGACGGTCATGGCCTGCGACATGCCGACGAGCTGGAGCCGTCGTGGGTCGGCCTGGCGTGCGGCGACGCCCTGCATCCGTGTGAGAACGAGATCGGCGTA
Source organism: Agromyces sp. NPDC052230 (assembly GCF_040679595.1). NCBI lineage: Bacteria > Bacillati > Actinomycetota > Actinomycetes > Micrococcales > Microbacteriaceae > Agromyces > Agromyces sp. NPDC052230. The sequence continues at coordinate 309,961 of NZ_JBFAVC010000005.1, forward strand.
ATCGGATGCCGCGTCCAGCGTCTCGATCGCGTCCTGAAGTGTCGCCATCGTTCGAACTGCGGCCGCGAGGTTGCCGGGGACCGCGAGTCCGTGGCGGTGGAACAGTCTCAGGAGGCGGTCGGTCAGCACCTTCGTGTTGCGTTCGATCGACACGATCGTGAAGAGCTCGCCGATATCCCGGTGGAGCGCGCGGTCGTCCACGAACTCGCCACCCGCGGTCAGGTGTCGCACTGCGACGACCGCCGAGTGGACGTCCTCCGCGTTGAACGCGGCGAGGAAGGCCGCGAGCAGGTCGCGTTGCTCGCGGTCGACGATGCCGACCGACCCGAAGTCGATCAGGGCGACCGTTCCATCGGAGCAGACCATGATGTTCCCCGCGTGCAGGTCCGCATGGAAGACGCCATCGACCAGCACCTGCTGCAGCACGCCGTCGACGAGCTGTTCGGCGATCGAACCCTGCGCGGCGGTCGTGAGCGTCTGCAGGGTCGAGGATGCCGCAGCCAACGGCTCGCCGTCGATCCGTTCCATGGTGATGATGCGTCGCGTGGAGAACTCGGGATGCAGGTGCGGCACGCGCAGCGTGGCCGCGGCGCGATCGGCGGCGGCGCTCATGAGCGAGAGGTTTCGCGCTTCGACCCGGTAATCGAGCTCGTCGCGAAGCGACTCCGCGAGATCGCGCATCAGCCTCAGCAGCCCGATGCGTCGCGCCGCCGGCGACCGTTGCTCGAGTCGCGCGCAGAGTCGCAGTGCGATGTCGATGTCGGTCTCGACCTGGCTTCGCGCGTGGGCGCGTTGCACTTTGACGACGACCGCCTCGCCACTGACGAGCGTTCCGGTATGCACCTGCCCGATCGAGGCGGCCGCGAGCGGGGTCTTCTCGAGGTTGGCGAACACCTCGGCCAGCGGCCGATCGAGCTCGGCGAGGAGCATCCGTTCGACAGCGGGCCAGTTCTCGGGCAGCACCTGGGTCTGGAGCGTGGAGAGGTGCGCCGCCAGGGCCGGCGGCACCACGTCTCGTCGGCTCGCGAGCACCTGCCCGAGCTTGACGAACGTCACGCCGGCGTCGGTCAGTGCCGCCACGAGGGCCGGACCAACGTCTTCGATGCGGACCTGCCGACCGCGAAGCAGCGGGCCCAGCCCGTGCCTCGCCGCAATGCGGACGATGCGGAGATAACGGAGGGCCCGTCGCCAGCGGTCCCGGCCTCCCCGCACTCGCGCGATGATGCCGACGCTCCGGTACGACGGCCACACGATCTCCAGTGCGGCGAGGAACGCGGCGCCGAGTCCCAATACCCAGAGGAGCGCGACGCAGATCACCAGCACCTCGCCCGGGGAGACCTGCCCACGTGCCATGCCAGCCGTGTCGACGACGCCCGAACCGCCGATGGCCAGGAACACCGCCGGGACCAGCACGAAGAACGCCACCAGGCCCGTGAGCAGGCTTCGTGCAGGCCCGACCGGGGCCCCGACGAGCCACCGGACCACGAGCCCGAGCGCCACGACGTATGCGGCCACCAGTGCCGTCACCATCACCCACGTGAACCACATGACCGACCCGCTTCCTGCTCCGATGGCTGGGCAAACCCCCATCGTGCGGACCGTGCTGGGCGGCGGACAGCTCCGAGCGGCGACAGCGTGGGTCGCTTCCGGGCGACGCGTGCCTCGATCGGGTTCGAACGCGACGTCGCCGCCGGGAGGCATCCGGTGCGCCCGGGTCTGCCAAGAATGGCCGAAGCCCATGCCGAAGTCGTGCCGCTGAAGAGGAAGGCCCCGTCCATGTCCGTTCACGAACCGCAGGTGCAGATCCGAGCGCTCGGCCCCGCCGATATCGAGGCCGCCGCGTCGCTGCTCGGCCGCGGGATGGCGGACAATCCGATGCACCTCACCGTCTACGGGCACGACGAAGCTCGAAGCGAGCGCCGTCACGCCCAGCTCGTGCGCGTCCTGCTCCGACATTCGCCCTCGCTGCGCGTGTTCGGGGTGGAACGGTCGGGGTCGTTGCTCGGAGTCCTGGCATCCGCCGCCCCCGGTCACTGCCGACCCACCGTGGCTGCCCGCGCACGACTCCTCGGGCGAGCGTCGACCTTCGGACCCCGGACAGCGTGGAAGCTTCTCGAGTGGAACACCGGATGGGCGTCCCACGACCCTGCCGAGCCGCATGTGCACCTCGGACCGGTCTCCGTCGACCGCGGCCTGCGCGGCCAGGGCATCGGCGGACTGCTGATGCGGCCGCACGTCGACGGCCTCGACGCCGTGGGTGCGGTGGGGTACCTCGAGACCGACCGACCGACGGCGGTGGGGTTCTACCGGCGATTCGGGTACTCGGTGGTCGCGCAGTCCGATATCGTCGGCGTGCCCTGCTGGTTCATGCGGCGCCCGGCGGCGTGAGCGCGGTCAGGGGGCGAGCAGCCAGCGGACGTCGGCGCTCAGCGGACGTTCGGACTCGGCGGACGTCCGGACTCAGCGGACGTCGGGCACGACGAGCCCCGACCGGTGCGCGATGATCACGAGTTCGGGACGGTCGCGCGCCGCCAGCTTCGCGAGGATCCGGCTCACGTAGGTTCGGGCGGTGGCCGGGCTGAGGTGCAGCGCCGCGGCGATCTCGTCGTTGGTGTCGCCGTGTCCGATCCGCGTGAGCACCTCGATCTCGCGCTCGCTGAGGAAGGCGAGCCGCGGATCGGGTGTGGGCGCGGCCTGCCCGGTGGCGATCATCGTCATGACGCGCTCGGTGATCGCCGGCGAGAGCAGACGTTCGCCTCGCCCGGCGCGGATGACCGCGGAACGCAGGTCTTCGCGAGGCAGGTCCTTCAGGAGGTAGCCGACGGCTCCGGCGCGAATGGCCTCCACGATGTCCGCATCGTCGTCGAAGGTGGTCAGGACGACGACGCTGGTGCCGACGAGCCGCTCGTCGGACCGGATCATCCGCGTCGCCTCGATGCCGTCCATCTCGGGCATCCGGAGGTCCATGAGCACGACGTCGGGGCGGTGCCTCCGCACGGCTTCGACGCCCCGCCGCCCGTCGGTGGCCTCCGCGACCACCCGGATCGAGTCATCGTGGGTCAGGAGGGACCGGAGCCCCGCGCGAACGAGGTCCTGATCATCGACCAGTACGACCGTGGTCATGTGCCCACCTCCAGAGGAATCGATGCGGTCACCGCGAACCCGGAGTCCTTCGCCCGGGCGGAGAACGTTCCCCCGAGGAGGTGGATCCGTTCACGCATACCCGTGATTCCGTGGCCCGGCGTGACCCGGGCGTCGGCCACCCGGGCATCAGTGACACCCGCGCCGGAGGCAGGTGACCTGTCGCCGTTCCCGTCGTCCTCGACGCGCACGCTCACGACGCCGTCGACCTCCTGCACCTCGATGTCGACGTGCGACGCACTCGCGTGCCGCACCACGTTCGTGATCGACTCCTGGACGACCCGGTAGATCGCCGCCTCCACCTGCGGCGGGAGATCCGACCGCACCGAGACGCTCGTCCGCACCACGACTCCGGCCTGTTCGGCGGGACGGATCGCAGACCCGAGGTCGGCCAGCCGCAGCGGCGACCGCCCGGCGTCGCGTTCGGTGCGAAGGCCGGCAAGCGTTCGGCGCAGGTCGGCGAACGTGACGGCGGTCGTGTCGGAGATGACCTCCAGGGCACGACGCACTGCTGCGTCATCCGACCCGACAGCCTCTTCGGCCACTTGCGCGTGCAGCCTCACCACGGTCAGGGCGTGACCGACGGAATCGTGCAATTCGCGGGCGATGGCGAGGCGTTCCGACATGACGCGCTGTTCGGCCTCCCGCGCGTACCGATCGGCGACCAGCCGGGAGATCTCCTCGGACTTCCGGCGGAGTTCCCGACGAGTGCGAACGGTGTCGCCGAGGGCGATGGCACCCGCGAGGAGCAGCGCATGGCCCGGGAGTTCGTAGGCGACGACGAATGCCGGGTCCTGACCCACGGCGAGCCGGTAGGCGACCGAGATACCGAGGGCCGCCACGGATGTCATGACCGACCACCCGATGCGGCCGTACTCGGCGGCAGAGAACACGGCCGCTGCGAGCGGAACGCCCACGCCGATAGGCGGATATCCGGCGATGTAGTACGAGAACACCCCCACGAACGACAGCACGAGCACGGTCACCGGGTAGCGGCGGCGCACCAGCATGAGGCCGCCGAGGGCCAGCGCCCAGAGGTACGCCCACCACTCGGGTCGGGTGCGGCTGACGTCGGCCGCGATGAACAACGAGACGGTCAGCGTGACGCCGAGCCCGAGCAGCACGTCGAACATCCACGGCGCAGGAGTGTGCGCAGCTGCGCGCGGGGGTGTGCGGACTTCGCCCGTCATGCTGCCATGGTAGGTCGGCATGCCCGCTCGAGCAGTCGACTTGGGGCGACATCCTGCAATACCCTGCAGAGCCCTGCCGCGGGCTTCTGCGGATCCGATGTCGATCCGGATCGACCCGGCTGTCGCTCCGGTGCGGATGCCGCGGCCGAGCGCCGTTCGTACCATGCCGACCATGACCACCAGCATGGAACCCGCCCGCGATTCGACGACACCGGGGTCGCGGCGCCGCAATCCGGTGCGGCCGGCGATCCTGCTCAGTGCCTCCCTCGTCACCTCGGCCGTCGTCCTGACGGCCTGCACCTTCGGCCCCGACTTCGGCGCCGACGGCTCTGCGGCAGAGCCGCGAACCCCGACCTCCTTCGACCAGCCGCTGCCGATCCCGCCGCTCGCCGACTCCGCGGTGGTCGACGGAGTTCGGGTCTTCTCACTCACGGCGCAGGAGGGCGAGATGCAGTTCAAGCCCGGGATGACCACCCCGACCTGGGGGTACAACGGCGCCTTCCTCGGCCCCACGCTCCGCGCGGAGCGGGGCGAGCAGGTGGCCGTCGAGGTGACCAATGAGCTTTCCGAGACCACCACCGTGCACTGGCACGGCATGCACCTGCCCGCCGCGATGGACGGGGGCCCGCATCAGCCGATCGCGCCGGGGGAGCGGTGGCGTCCGACGTGGCGCATGGACCAGCCGGCGGCGACCCTCTGGTACCACCCGCATCCGCACGGCGAGACCGAGGAGCACGTCATGCGCGGCCTGGCCGGCATGTTCATCGTCGACGACGAGGCATCCGCTGGTCTCGGCCTGCCGAACCGGTACGGCGTGGACGACATCCCGGTCGTCGTGCAGGACCGGAAGTTCCGTTCCGACGGTGGGTTCGAGTTCGACAGCGAGGGCAACGAGATCGGGCTGCTCGGCGACACCGTGCTCACGAACGGTGCGTGGGGCGCCGTGCTCGACGTGACGACGGAGCTCGTGCGGCTCCGGATACTGAACGGCTCCACCGCTCGCACCTACGACTTCGCCTTCGACGACGGTCGTGACTTCTCGCTCGTCGCCACCGACGGGGGACTCCTCGAGGCTCCCCACCCCACCGATCACGTGCGCCTCTCGCCCGGGGAACGCGCCGAGATCGTCGTGGCGGTCGAACCCGGCACCGAGACGATGCTGCGCTCGCTGCCGCCCGATCTCGGCGATGTGCTGGTGCCGTTCGCGTTCGGCGGCACCGACGAGTTCGATGTGCTCCGGTTGCGTGCCGCGGACTCCCTCGACCCGTCGCCGCCGATCGCCGAGACGTTCACGGCGATCGATCGTCTTGCGGAGAACGACGCCCGCAGCATTCGGACGTTCGAGCTGCAGAACCGCGAGCTCAATGGGCGCCGCATGAGCATGGACCGGATCGACGAGGTCATCACGGTCGATTCGACCGAGATCTGGGAGGTCACGAACCTCGACCTGTTCCCACACAACTTCCACGTGCACGACGTGCAGTTCCAGGTGCTCGACATCGACGGCGAGGCTCCGCCTCCGGAACTCGCGGGGCGGAAGGACACGGTCTACCTCGAGCCCCGACGCATCTACCGGCTCATCATGCGCTTCGAGGACTACGTCGACGACGAGACGCCCTACATGATCCACTGCCACCTCCTCCTGCACGAGGACGAGGGGCTCATGTCGCAGTTCGTCGTGAGCCGGAAGCAGCCGAGCCGCGAGGCCGGCGACCTCGGGACGGGCGGTGACCACGGCGCCCACTGATCACGTATGAGCAGGGCGTCCCGGATTGAGCCGATCGTCTCTGCGCCGGGCCGAAACGGTCCCAGGCCGCGCGCTGAAGGCGCTGAACTGCACCCCGCTCGGCGCACTGCGCGAATCGAGGGGCCCGCCCCGGAGAAATTGGGCGGAACCCCTCGTTTCCCCTTGGGTGGCGGGCTCGTTGCCGCGGAACTCGCATCGACGCGGCTGTCCGCACATCCTACGCAGCGTGGTCGCCCGCCTGAAGCCCCCCGAAGTCGGGGCGTACTCTAGGCACAGCCGGACACGTTGTGCAACGGCACGGCAGCCCCCTTTACAGGGGCCAGTAGCTGGGGTTGCATGGGAAGAGGCGATGACGGACCCGAACCCGCGCACCGCTGACGAGGTGGAGGTGAGCCCGTGGACTACGTTCGGAACATGCGCAATCGGGACTTCGCCGAGAACCGGACACCTCTTGGAGTCCTGGGCGGTTTCGTCGGCTTCATCGCGGCGAGCGTCGCGGCGGCCACCCTCGTGACGGTGGGCATGACGCCCGCGCTCGCGACCGTCGGCATGGCGGCATCCGGAACGATCGGAATGTTCGAGAACCTCCCCGGCTACCTCCAGATCGGCGAGCTGTCGCAGAAGAGTGAGATCTACGCGACGAGGTCCGACGGCACGCCGGTCCTGCTCGCGTCGTTCTACGACCAGAACCGCGTCGAGGTCGGCTGGGACCAGATCAGCCAATACGTCAAGGACGCGGCAGTCGCCGGTGAGGATCCGCGGTTCTATGAACACGGCGGCATCGATCTGCAGGGCACCGTGCGTGCGGCCGTGACGACCGCGACCGGGCGTGAGACGCAAGGCGGGTCATCGATCGCCCAGCAGTACGTGAAGAACGTCCGGGTGCAGGAGTGCGAGCGCGACGCCAAGGACGAGGTCGAGCGCGACGGATGCTATGACAAGGTCACCGAGACCACGATCGACCGCAAGCTCAAGGAGATGCGGTTGGCGATCGGCGTCGAGAAGCGTTACACCAAGAGTGAGATCCTGCTCGGGTACCTGAACATCGCGGGTTTCGGTGGCACCGTGTACGGCATCGAGGCCGCGGCGAATTACTACTACTCCACGACCGCCGCGAACCTGAGCCTCGCGCAGGCCGCTTCGCTCGTGGCGATCGTCAACAACCCGCAGAAGTTCAAGATCGACGTACCCGACGCCGAGGTCAACGGTGCGGCCGACGGGTACGCGACCAATACGGCGCGGCGCGACTACATCCTCCGCAGCATGTTCGAGGAGAAGAAGATCACGCAGGCCGAGTACGACGAGGCGATCGCCACGCCCGTGCAACCCGCCATCACCGAACCGAGCACCGGTTGCCAGACCGCGGCGGAAAGCGCCTACTTCTGCGACTACGTCAAGAACATCCTGCAGACCGATCCGACGTTCGGCGAGGATGCCGAGACGCGCATGCTGAACTTCAAGCGCGGCGGCTTCCAGGTGTTCACGACACTGGACCTCGACCTCCAAGGTGCAGCCGCCGCCGCAATCGCGAACAACGTGCCACAGGCATTCCCCGGATGGGACGTCGGCGCTGTGATCTCGAGCGTGCAGGTCGGCACGGGCCGCGTGCTCGCGATGGCGCAGAACAAGATCTACAGTCAGGATCCGGCCGTACTGCAGACCGGTCCGCAGTTCACGAGCATCAACTACAACACCGACTTCGCCTACGGCGGATCACGCGGCTTCCAGCCGGGGTCCTCCTACAAGGTCTTCACGCTCGCCCAGTGGCTGAACGAGGGCCACAGCCTCGGCGAGCGCGTCGATTCCCGCCCCAAGAACAACTGGGGCACGTTCCAGGACAGTTGCCTCGGGCCGCACTTCGCCGGCGACTGGGCTCCGAGGAACGACGCGAACGAGTCCGGAGCCAACTACACCGCGCTCGAGTCGACGATCGGGTCGATCAACACGGGCTTCGTCGGCATGGCGAAGAAACTCGACCTGTGCGGCATCCGCCAGACTGCTGAGGCGTTCGGAGTGCATCGCGCCGACGCCGACCCGCTGCAGCAGGGACCGTCATCAGTCATCGGAACAAACGAGGTCGCGCCCCTCAGCATGGCGGTCGCATTCGCGGGCATCGCGAACAACGGCGTCACCTGCACGCCGATCGCGATCGATCGCATCGTGAGCCGCGACGGCGAGGAGATCCCGCCGCCGAAGTCGACGTGCTCGCAGTCGGTGTCAGCGGACGTCGCAGCCGCGATGCATTACGCGCTGTCGCGGGTCATGACCAGCGGCACGGCTCAAGCATCGTACGCAGCCACGGAGCCACGGGTGCCGCTCATCGGCAAGACCGGAACCACCGATGGTTCGAAGGACACCTGGATGGTGGGCGCCAGCAGCAAGGTCGCCACGGCGGCTGCGGTGGTGAGCGTGAACGGTGAGGCGAACCAGCGCGCCATCTTCTTCGACAGCGGGCAGGCGGCGACCGCACGCCACCGGATGTGGCCGGCGGTGATGTCGGTCGCAGCGTTCAAGTACGGCGGCGACCCGTTCACCGAGTCGTTCGGTCCGAGCGGCCCGCCCGAGGCGCCCTCGGATTCGGGGAACTCAGGGGGGGAGCCGGCACCCGAGCCTCCGGCGGACGGCGGCGGCGACGGCGAGCCCGGAAACGGGAATGGGAACGGCAATGGGAACGGCGGCGGGAACGGGAACGATTGACGCCGCCGCCGCTGAGGCAACTTCGGGTCACGACGGCACGCCTCGCTCAACGCCGCAACGCCCGGCCCGTCCGAAGACCGACCGGGCGTTCTCGCGGGCGCATCAGGCCGCGGTGAGGTCCCGTGAGCGGAACCGGATACGGTGCACGATCCATGCCGCGAGAGCAGCGGCCGCGACACCGAGGGTGATGATCAACCAGGGTGCGACACGCTCAGGCGACACGCCGGCGGCGCCGCCCGCGAGCGTCGCGCTGCCGTCGGCGATGCGCAGGGTGCCGTCGCTGAGCTCGGATGCCCCACCGGCGAGGGCTTCCGCGCCGGTGGCGAGCTTGTCCGCACCCTCGGCAAGCGTCTCCGTGCCGTCGGCGAGGTTCGAGGCGCCGGTGGCGAGCGACGTCGCTCCCGTGGCCAGGCTCGAGGCACCCGTGTTCAGCGTGCTCGTGCCCGCCGCGAGCTCGTCCGCGCCGGTCGACAGGCGCGCGGCGCCGTCGACCAACGACGAAGCGCCATCGGATACGCGCTTGGTTCCCGCGACGAGGTCGCTGGCCTTGGTCTCGAGGGTTGCCGTGCCCTCGCGAACCTGCTGGGCGCCCGAGCTCACCTGTGCTGTTCCGGCAGCGAGTTCCCCGGTCTTGTCCCGCAGGAAGACCGCTCCGTCCGTGAACACCGCACTACGGCCGGCCAGCGTGGCCGCGCCTTCGGCAACCTGGGTGGTTCCTGCGGCGAGCGCTGCAGTACGCTCCGGAAGCGTCGCGGTGCCGTCGGCGAGCGGCGTCACACCATCGGAGAGCTTCGTTGCGCCCGCCGAAAGCTTCGCGGCGAGCGGGGCAGCGTCGTTGAGCTTGGTCGCGAGCGTCGATGCGCCAGCGGTGAGGTCCGAGGAACTGGTTACGACCAGATCGGCTCCATCTCGAGCAGCGGTCGCCGCGGCGAGGAGCGTATCCAGGCCCGCGACGATCGCGGCATCGGCACCGGCCGTCACCGCCTGACTGCGCAGTGCGGTGATCCCCGCGAGGAGGCTCGCATTGGCGCTGGCGACCGTGGCTGCGCCGTCGCGCACGCGCACCGCGCCGTCCGCCAGTTTCGAGCTTCCGGCGGAAGCATCCTCGATGCCAGCCGCGATGGCAGTCGCGCCGCTGGCGACCGTCTGCGCGCCCTCCTTCGCGGCCTGCAGGCCAGCCGAGAGCGGGCCCGCCCCCTCGGCCACCAGTGCCGCGCCATCGGCTGCCGCGCGCGCACCAGTCGCGAGGTTCCGTGCGCCGGTCGTGATCTGAGACGCGCCGTCCGCGATGGCCCCGTTGCCGGCCGCCACCTGTGCAGCGCCGACGCTGGTGCGCGCCGCTCCGTCGGCCACCCCTCCGGCACCCGCCGCGGCACGGCTGATGCCGTCGGCAAGGAGCGCTGATCCGTCTGCAGCGCGCGCTGCGCCGTCGTGCAGCGTCTCGGCACCGGTGGCCGTGCGGAACGCGCCGTCGGCGAGGGATGCCGCGCCCAGTGCCGCCTTCTCGGCACCGGCCCGAACGCGTTCGGCTCCAGACGAGGCTGAGTCGGCACCGGTGGCGAGCGTCTCGGCACCGGTTGCAGCCTTCGTGGCGCCCTCAGCGAGGCTCGCCGTACCGTCCGACAGCTCACCGGCGCCGTCGGCGAGCTTGGATGAGCCCTCGTCGGCGGTGCCGGCGCCGGCGGCGAGTTCCGCCGAACCGGCGGCGATCTTGTCGGTGGTGAGCAGGAAGAGCGTGGTCATCGTGGCAAGCGCGAGCGCAAGCAGTACGACCGTGATCTTGAGCCCGAGCCCGTGTCGGTGCTCGGAGGCGGGGTCGATTCTCGTCATTGAGGCTCCAGTGTCTGCGGGCGCGCCGAATGGGCGCCCGTTGAGGTGCGTGCAGGGTTCCGTCCGCGATGGTCGGCTGCCGGTTCGGACGGGGGTGTTGCCCTGCCCGGCGACCTCAGGAGCATCTCGTGGCGTCGGATATCGGCGCTGGTATCCCGGCACTCGGGCTCCTGAAGTGTCACGACCGTAACAGCGCGAGCGCGAGCACAGATGGATGCCGCGGAAGTTATGTGTCATCCGCCAATGGGTACACCGTTCGACTCGTCATCGTTGTGGAACAACGACAGTCGGCGCGTGGGCGGTCGCCGACGTGACGGGCCCGAAGCCCGTGCGAATCAGCGTCTCACCTCAGAAATCGAGCGTGTCGCCGGGCTCGAGCGGCACGTACTCGCCGCCGCCCTGTTCGGTCGCCCAGCCCAACCGGGCGTTCGACATGGCCTTGCCCGCCTGCGAGAGCACCATCTCGTGCGTCGGGAATGCGCGTCGCGGCGCGACGGCCATCACGTAGTCCATCGACTCGGCGATCTTCATCCACGGTGCTCCGGCAGGCGCCGCGAGGACCTCGACGGCCACGCCTTCGGGCACGGCGAACGAGTCGCCTGCGTAATAGAGCCGGTCGTTCACGAGCACGCCGACGTTGTCGATGATCGGAATGGACGAGTGGATCTGCGCGTGCCGGCCGCCGAAGAAGCGCAACCGGAACGGGCCGACGGTGACCTCATCGCCCGCCGCGACCGTCTCGACGGGGAAGCCGGATGCCGCTTCCACCACACCGGCCGGACCGAAGATGCGCACGTCGCGATTCGCCTCGACGATGCGCCCGAGCTGGTCGGGCGTCCAGTGGTCGTCGTGCTGGTGCGTGATGACGATGGCGACGGCACCGGCCGACTCCGTGATGGGCGTCGTGAACTTACCCGGATCGATGAAGAGCTTGTTCCCGGAGTCATCGATGACCAGTGCGGCATGTTCGAGCTTGGTGAGGCGCATGCCTCGAGCCAACACCGCCCGTCGGTCGCCGCGCAAGCCCAGTGGCCTGCCAGAATCGCACCATGGATCGTGCCCTTCGGCGTCTCATCGTCGCCGTGAACCCCGCGGCCTCCTTCGGTCGCCATCGCGCCGTGGGGCCGGCCGTCGCCGAACGCCTCATCGTCGAGGGATACGACGTGACGATCGTGCGCGAGGCGAACTTCGAGCTGCTGCGCCGCGAGACCGAGCAGGCGTTCGCGCAGGGCACCGACGCGCTCATCGTCGTCGGCGGCGACGGAATGGTGTCGCTCGCGGTGAACCTCGTGGCCGGCACGGGCGTGCCGATCGGGATCGTCCCGACCGGCACCGGCAACGACCTGGCCCGCGGCCTGGACCTGCGGTTCGACGATCCTGCCACGGCGACCGAGGAACTCGTCGCCGCCCTCGAGCGACCGCCGCGCTCGATCGACGTCGGCGCCATCCGTCACGGCGCGCACCGCACCCTGTTCGCGTGCGTGGTGTCGGCGGGGTTCGACGCCGTCGTGAACGAACGCGCCAATCGGATGACCCGTCCGCGTGGACCGAGCCGGTACACGATCGCCCTCATCCGCGAACTCGCCACCTTCCGGCCACGCAGGTACACGATCACCATCGACGGCGTGCGGCGGGAGCAGCGCGCCATGCTCGTCTCGGTGGCGAACAACTCGTCGTTCGGCGGGGGCATGCGCATCGTGCCGCATGCCGATCTCTCGGACGGGATGCTCGATGTGTTCATCGTGCATCCACTGTCCCGCGCGGGCCTGATCGCCGTCTTCCCGAAGGTGTTCGCGGGGGAGCACGCCGACCACCCGGCCGTCGAATTCGTGCGCGCCCGGAACGTCGTCATCGAGGCCGATGACATCGTCGCCTACGCCGACGGCGAGCGCATCGGCGCCCTTCCGATCGAGGTCGAGGTGGTCCCAGGGGCCGTCTCCGTGTTCGTCTGACGGCTCCGGATGCCGCGGCCGCCACGATTTTGCGGGAGACCCGAGGCTGTGCCATACTCTTCGAGTTGTCGATTTCGGCCCCATCGTTTAGCGGCCTAGGACGCCGCCCTCTCACGGCGGTAGCGCGGGTTCAAATCCCGCTGGGGTCACGCTGAAGCATCCGACAACGGAATGCCCTCGCACTGCGGGGGCATTCGTCATTTCGGGCGGCGTTCCGCCCGGGCAACCGCCACCGCCCCATCGGCTAGACTCGTGCGAGCGAAGGGGAGTATCCCGCGGGGCGCATGCCCCGGGCCACGATCGTCAGTACGAGCGCCGGAGTCGGCGCTCCGGGCGTGGCGGCGCGCCGGAGGCGCGGTCGGGAGAGACTTTCGGGTTCACCTGACCCCTCACCGGAAGGCCACCTGTGCTCGAACTCCCCGTCTGGTTCGAAGTCGGTTCGCTCGTCGTACTGACGTTGATCCTCGTCGCCGACCTGCTGCTCGTCATCAAACGACCGCACGTGCCGTCGTTCCGTGAATCCACGCTCTGGGTCGTCTTCTACGTCACGCTCGCGCTGATCTTCGCGTTGCTGATGTTCCTGCTCGGCGACGCCGAACACGCCGGACAGTTCATCGCCGGGTGGCTCACCGAGTACAGCCTGTCGATCGACAACCTCTTCGTCTTCGTCATCATCATGGCGCGGTTCGCCGTGCCGAAGAAGATGCAACAGGAGGTGCTCATGGTGGGCATCATCCTGGCGCTGCTGTTCCGCGGCATCTTCATTCTGCTCGGTGCGCAGCTCATCGAGAACTTCAGCTGGGTGTTCTACATCTTCGGCGCGTGGCTCGTGTGGACGGCGATCCAGCAGGCCTTCCTGCACCGCGAGGAGACGGCCGAGCAGAACGAGGGCCGGCTCATCCGGATGCTCCGCAAGCGCGTGCGCATCTCCGATGACTACGATGGCATCAAGCTGCGCACGACCGTCGACGGCACTCGCATGTTCACCCCGATCATCATCGTGTTCATCGCGATCGGCACGACCGACGTGCTGTTCGCGCTCGACTCCATTCCCGCCATCTTCGGCATCACCCAGAGCGCGTTCATCGTGTTCACCGCGAACGTGTTCGCGCTGATGGGCCTGCGCCAGCTGTACTTCCTGCTCGGCGGACTCCTCGAGCGCCTCGAGTACCTGAAGTACGGGATCGCGTTCATCCTCGCCTTCATCGGCGTGAAGCTCGTACTGCACGCCATGCACGTGAACGAGCTCTCGTTCATCAACAACGGAGAGCCGATCGAATGGGCGCCCGAGATCTCGACCTGGGTCTCGCTCGGCGTCATCGTCGCCGCGATGGCCGTCGCGACGATCGCGAGCGTGGTGAAGGCCCGGGTCGATTCCGAGCGCCGGGGGGCGAAGCTCCTCGAGGAGGTGCCGCACTTCACCGAGGACGGCGACCGCGCCGAGCGCTGATCGTGCCGGCCGTTCCGCGCTGCCGCTCTCCACACCGGTCGGCGGGTGTGGCCGGGACTTGCTAGCGTTGTGAGGCGGCGCCTGGGTGGGGCGCACGGGCCGGCGGCCCGGAGATGAGCTGCGGCGAGGAGAATCGTGTCGGATGATGGCGAGGACGTCGTCCCTCTGCCACGCGGGTCTGCGGTGATCGCGCACAGCGCCCAGAGCGACGTGGGGCGGGTTCGCAGCGTCAACGAGGATTCGTTCCTCGCCGAGGCGCCCGTCTACCTGGTGGCCGACGGCATGGGCGGACACGCGCGCGGCGACGCCGCGAGTCGAGCGGTCGTGGACACCTTCCGCCGTCACCTCGAGGCCGGTCGCCCGTCGACGCCCGAGCAGGTGCTCGACGCCATCCACAGCTCGAACGACGCCGTGCGGGAGCTCACCGCGGAGGGCGAGGAGGGCACCGCAGTCGCGGGCACCACGCTGACCGGGGTGGCGCTCGTCGACGCGGGTGGCGGGGCCGGATTCCATTGGATGGTCTTCAACATCGGCGACTCCCGCGTGTACGCGTGGAACGGCCGCACCCTCGAACAGTTGAGCGTCGACCACTCCGCCGTGCAGGAGCTCGTCGACGCCGGACTGCTGCGACCCGACGAGGCCGAACGCCACCCCGAGCGCAACGTGATCACCCGCGCGATCGGTGCCGACGACGTCGTCGACCCCGACGTCTGGCTCATCCCCGCCACGGGCCGCCAGGTCTTCCTCATCTGCTCCGACGGCCTCTCGAAGGAGGTCGACGATGAGCGGCTGGCAGACATCCTCGCGGGCGACACCGGGCATGCCGCCGGCCTCGCGGGCGAACTCGTGAACGCCGCGCTCGAGCACGGCGGCCGCGACAACGTCACGGTGATCGTGGTGGAGTCCGAGCTCGGCGTCGAAGGTGACGAGGGCGACGACGAGGCGACGCGCGACCGGCCCGAGGAGGACACCACGCCCCGTGGTGCAGGAGGTGGGAATGGCGACGTACCGTCCTGATCCGGCGGCCGCCTGGTTCGCCGCGGTGCGTGGCGGGGTCGTGCTGATGGCGCCCGCCTCGGCTGCCGCCGAACTCGCGGCGCTCTGGCCCGAACTCGCTGCGGCCGACCCCACGTCGGCGGTGCTCGACCGACTGACGGCCGGCGGGCTGGCGGCGACGCCGTCGTTCGCGCTCGTCGTGCGCGACCCGGCGAACGATGCGACACGGGTCGTGGTGCGCGGTGAACCACTGGTGCGAGCGGCCGGCACGGAAGTCTCCGGAGCGGATGTCGCGACGTGGGCCGAGCGCGTGGTCGACGGCGACGACCTCGAGATCGTCGCACCCGGTGCGGCCTCCGAGGGCGTCGAGCTTCCACTCATCGAGGGCGTGGTGCCCTCGTCGTCGGTGCGGTCGCGGGCGACGGAACCGGTGGTGAGTCCGGCTCCGGTGGTGAGTCCGGCTCCGGTGGTGATTCCGGAACCGGTCGTGATCCCGGCTCCGGTCGCGCGTCCCGAACCGGCGGCGGGTCCGGCTCCGACGCCGCCGACGAGTCCGCCCCCGCCCCCGCCCGCCGCGGCGACCGAGCAGACCATGGTGCCCGCCGAGGACACCGTCGCGTCGCCCACGCGCCTGGCCGCGCCCGAACCGTTCGACGGCGACCACGACGGGCTCACCGTCGCGAGCATCGACCTGCAGCGCCTGCGCGCCCAGCGGGCGGCTCGCGCGGCGGAGACGCCCGCTGCCGGCATGCCCGACGCGGTCGCCGGCGCTCCGAGCTCGCCGGTCACGACGCTCCGGATGCCCGACGGCGCCATCGAGGCGCTGGGGCATGAGGTCGTGCTGGGCCGCGCCCCGAGCGTGAGCCAGGTCTCGGGCGGACGGCTGCCGCGACTCCTCACGATCGGCGCGGGCGATCCCGACATCTCCCGTAACCACGTGCGGATCACGGTCGAGGGCGACACCGTGGTGGTGACCGACCTGCACTCCCGCAACGGCACGCACGTCGTCGCGCCGGGCAAGCCGCCCGTGAAACTCCGCGCCGGGGAGCCGACACCCGTGCTGGCCGGCACCGTCGTGGACCTCGGCGGCGGCTGGACCGTCCAGGTGGTCGGCGACTGATGCGACGCGCTCCCTCCACGCCTCCCGACCTTCCCGGCTACACCCCGATCCGCCTGCTCGGCTCGGGCGGGTTCGCCGACGTGTTCCTCTACGAGCAGCGACTGCCGCGCCGCAAGGTCGCGGTGAAGGTGCTGCTCGCGGAGGGCCTCGGCCACGACACCCGTGCGCAGTTCGTCGCCGAGGCGAACCTCATGGCGCAGCTCTCGGCGCACCCGTTCATCGTCACGATCTTCCACGCGGATGTCTCGGCCGACGGTCGTCCGTACTTCGTCATGGAGTACTGCTCGGGGCCCAGTCTCGCCGAGCAGTACAAGCGCGACCGCTTCACGCTCGAGGATGCGCTGCGCACCGGCATCCGCCTGGCCGGAGCGGTCGCCACCGCGCACGCGGCGGGCATCCTGCACCGCGACATCAAGCCCGCGAACGTGCTCACCAACGCATACGGATGGCCCGCGCTCACCGACTTCGGCATCTCGTCGAACCTCGAGGGGGAGCTGCCCGTGCACACCGTCACGTCGCCCGTCGAGGGCTCCGCGACCACCTCGGGCCAGTCGGCCGTGGGCATGAGCGTGCCGTGGTCACCGCCCGAGATGTTCGAGGACGACCCCAAGCCCGACCAGCGCAGCGACGTGTTCGCACTCGCCGCGACCGTGCACACGCTCCTCGCCGGCCGCACGCCGTTCGAGATCCCCGGCCGGCCGAACGGCTCGCTCGACCTCATCGGACGCATCGAGCGCGGGGCGATCACGCCGATGGCGCGCGACGACGTGCCACGGGCCCTCGCGGCCGTGCTGGCGAAGGGCATGGCGTCGCGGCGCAGCGACCGCTACCCGAGTGCTGTCGAGTTCGCGCGTGCGCTCCAGCGCATCGAGCTCGAGCTCGGCTACGCCGCCACCTCCATCGAGGTGCCGAATCTCGCGTCGTCGCATGCGGCCGCCGATGACGATGAAGCGGATGCCACCCGCGCCCGCGCCGTGCGCTCCATCGAGGCGCAGCCGGCGGCGCCCGTGCCAGCCGGCGGCGACGACGCCACCCGGGCCCGGACCCCCCGGCCGATCGAGGCGCAGCCGGCGGACGCTCGGAGGAGGGACGCCGATCCGACGATCGATGCGGGAACCGTCGTGCGGTCCGTCACGGCAACCCGCGGGGCCGTCGCCTCGACGCGCGGCGCCGCCCCGGAGGAGGTGGACGTGACGGTCGCCCGCCCCCGCGCGGCCGCGACATCCGCATCCCCCGACCTCGTGGACGCCACGCTGGTTCGGCCGCGCCGAGGCACCGAACCCGAGACCGGCGAAGAACCGGTCGAGCGGGAGGCTCCGCCGAAGCGCTCGCGCGTCGGCGCCATCGTCGGCATCGCGGCCGGGCTCGTGGTGGCGGCGGCCGTCGGCATCGCGATCGCTCTCTCGGGCACGATGCCTCAGGGCGCAGCGGAACCCACCACGGCGCCCACCGGGGAGGACGCCGTCATCGCAGCCACCGTGCCCGCGCCCGTGGTCGAGCCGGGCGTGCGATCCGCCGACGGCTCGAGCGTCTCGTTCGCGGTGTCGCATCCGAATCCCGATGACGGCGACCGCTACCGCTGGCAGCGCGCCGACGGTTCGGGCTCCACCGAGGTGAGCGAGGCAGCCGAGATCGTCGTGTCCGGCGTGCAACCCGGCGAGCGGATCTGCATCGACGTGCAGGTGCAGCGCGCCAGCAAGACCTCCGAGACGACGCGGGGATGCACGCCGTGAGGCCGCTGCGGGTGGAGTACTGCGGCGAGTGGTACACCGTGGAGGAGGGCCAGCCGTTCGGCATCGGCCGGGAGTCGGATCTCACGATCGACGACAATCCGTACCTGCACCGCACGTTCCTGACGCTCTCCAGCGAGTTCGGCCTCTGGTGGCTCTCGAACGTCGGCCAACTGCTCTCGGCCACGGTGTCGGATGCCACCGGGAGCGTGCAGGCCTGGCTCGCGCCCGGGGCGAAGCTGCCCCTCGTGTTCCAGATGGTGCACGTCATGTTCAGCGCCGGCTCGACAACCTACGACTTCACCGTGCACGCCGAGGAGGACTTCTACAACACCTCACTCAGCGCGAGGCCCCTCGACGGCGGCACGACGATCCTCCCCGTGACCCTCACGACGAGCCAGCGACTGCTGGTCGTCGCACTCGCCGAGCACGTGCTCTCGCAGCCGTCGGCTGGCCGGTCGACCGTGCCCACCTCGGCCGAGGCGGCCGCGCGACTCGGGTGGAGCATGACGACGTTCAACCGCAAGCTCGACAACGTGTGCGAGAAGCTCGACAAGATCGGCGTCGACGGGCTTCGGGGCGGACGCGGCAGGCTCGCCACCAACCGGAGGGCACGTCTCGTGGAGTACGCGGTGGCGACGCGTCTCGTGAGCGTCGACGACCTCGCGCTCCTCGACGCAGAGGCCGACCACGAGCGCTGACGTCACGCTTCGAGTCCGCCCCTCGGATGGGCAGCGGTCCCCATTTCGGGGGTGCCGGGCGGCGTGTTAGCGTAATGCCGTCCGGCCGCCGAGCGGTCGGATTTCCGTTGCGTTCGATCGAGCGAATTCATCCTGGGGAGTTGAGCGTGGGCACCTTCACGTCCTGGCTCCGAAGCCGCAAGCAGGTCGCATCGATCACCGCGCTGGCCGTGCTCGCCGGGGTTCCGCTCGGGTTCGCCGTGCTGCACCAGGGGTTCCCCGTCACCGATCCCGACCTGCGCGCCCGCGAGGTCTGGGTGACGAACGCGGAGGAGCTGCTGGCCGGGCGCCTCAACCGGCAGATCGAGGAGCTCGATGCCGCCGTCGCCGCCGCGACGAACGAGATCGATGTCTTCCAGAACGGCGACGACGCCTTCCTCTTCGATCCGAGCGTGGGCTCGCTCGAGCGCATCGATCCGTCCTTCACCACCCTCGTGCAGCGCATCGACGTGCCGCCCGCCTCGAAGGTCGCCTACGGCGGTGACATCCTTGCGATCCTCTCGCCGAAGGGTGAGCTCTGGCGCGTTCCCGCGGGCGGCGAGCTGTCGTTCGACTTCCGCGGCGCCGACCCGGTGGCCGAGCTCGACGACGAGGCCCAGGTCGCCGTGAGCGCCGAGGGCACCATCTTCGCCACCTCGCCCGACGACGAGGAGCTCCTCACCCTCCGACGAGACGCCGACGACCCCGAGACCTCGACGCTGCCCGGCCTCGGCGGGCACCAGCTCGCCGCGGTCGGCGAACTGGCGGTCGCCTTCGACGTCGAGGCCGACACCATCGTCGTCGACGGGCGCACGATCGAGCTTCCCGAGCCGGCGCTGCGACTCCAGCAGTCGGGGCCCGAGCGTGACCGAGTGGTGCTCGCCACGGGTTCGGCGCTCCTCGACGTGCCGCTCGACGGCGGCGAGCCTCGCATCATCGAGGCCGGAACCGATGCGAACCTGTCGGATGTCGCGGCGACCTCGCTCGACGAGGTGGCCGCGCCGGTACGACTCGGCGACTGCATCCACGGGGCATGGGCGCCGACCGGATGGTACCTGGCGGCATGCGACGGCGAGGAGCCGAGGGCCGTCTCGATCGAGCAGCCCACTGCGGGCTCGCAGCTCGAGTTCCGTGTGAACCGCGACGTGATCGTGCTCAACAACCTGACGAACGGCAACGCCTGGCTCGTCGACTCCGACCTCCGCCTCGTCGACAACTGGGAGGAGGTCACGCCGCCCGAGGAGAGCGACGAGCTCGAGGGCGACGAGAAGAGCGCCCAGCAGACGTTCGAGGACACGCTCGCCGAACGCAGCGACGTGAACCGGCCACCGGTCGCCCGCGACGACGACTACGGCGTTCGTCCGGGCCGCACGACGATCCTCGAGGTCCTCGAGAACGACACCGACCCCGACGGCGACGTGCTGACGGTGGCGGGCACGACCGAGATCTCGGATGCCGCGGGGCGTCTCGAGCTCATCGACGGTGGCCGAGCCCTGCAGTTCGCGCCCACCGAGGGCGCCGCGGGCACCGTCTCGTTCCGGTACTCGGTCGACGACGGGCGCGGCGGCGTGCACGAGGCATCCGTCAACGTGCGCATCGTTCCCGAGAGCGAGAACGCCGCGCCGGTGTCGATGCGATCGGGCGCGATCAGCGTCGAACAGGGGCAGCAGCTCTCCTACAACGTGCTCGGCGACTGGAACGACCCCGACGGCGACGACCTGTACCTCGTCAATGCGTCGCCCACCGGCGGTGACACCGTGCGTGCGAGCCCCGACGGGTACGTCACGTTCGAGCACCGCTCGGCCGAGCTCGGGCAGAAGGAGGTGCAGTTCACCGTCTCCGATGGCCAGACCACCGCGGCGGGAACCCTCATCGTCGACGTGAAGCCGACCGGCACGCTGAACCCCGTCGGCACGCCCGATTTCGCGAGGGTGTTCCTCGGCGAGACCGAACTCATCGAACCGCTCGCGAACGACCTCTCCCCATCGGGCGCCGGCCTCGAGCTGCTCGGCGTCGAGGAGATCCCCGAGAACGCGACCATCACGCCGAACGTCGAACGGGGCACGATCGCGTTCTCGAGCAACGTGGCCGGGGAGTACGTGTTCCTGTACAACCTCGGCGCGGGCGCTTCGGTGAGCAAGGGCCTCCTGCGGGTGCAGGTCGTGGAGCAGCCCGCCGAGGCGCCACCGCCCATCGCCGTCAAGGACACGGCATACCTCAGGCCGGGCGAGCCGCTGTCGGTCCCCGTGCTCGCGAACGACGTCTCGCCGTCGGGCCGCGTGCTCGCCGTGCAGTCCATCGACGACTCGACCACCGAGGGCCTCGTGTCGGTCGAGATCCTCACGAACACGGTCACGCGGGTCACGGCCTCGCAGGCGCTCGACCGCCAGCTGCAGTTCAGCTACACCGTCTCCGACGGCGTGAACGCGTCGACCGCGACGGTGACGATCGTGCCCGTTCCGCCGCTCGTGAAGCACCAGCCACCGGTTGCCGTCGAAGACGGCGCCATCGTGCGGGCCGGCGACATCGTGACCGTTCCCGTGCTGGAGAACGACTATCACCCCGACGCGGCGCAGCTCCATGTGGAGCCCGAGCTCGCCGACGTCAACACGCCAGACGGCCTCGCCTTCGTCGACGGTGACGCGGTGCGTTTCCAGGCGCCCGAGAATCCCGGTGTCTACTCGGTCGTCTACACGGTGGCCGACGACTTCGAGCAGGCGGCGCGCGCGACCGTGAGCTTCACGGTGGTGGCTCGGGACGCCGGCGAGAACCGCGAACCGCTGCCCACGCCGCTCACGTCGAGAACCTTCGCGGGCTCGGCCGTGAAGATCGACATCCCGCTCGATCAGCTCGACCCCGACGGCGACTCCGTGACGCTGACCGGAATCTCCGCGGCGCCGAACCTGGGTCGAGTCATCGAGCGTACGAGCACCTCCCTGACGTACGAGGCGTTCGACGGCTCGGCGGGCACCGATTCGTTCACCTACGAGCTTCGCGACACGCTCGGGGCCATCGCCGAGGGAACGATCCGGATCGGGGTCATCCCGCGCCCGGTCGTGCAACTTCCGCCCACCGCCGTCGACGACGCGATCGAGATGAAGCCCGGCCGCACCGCCTCCGTCGAGGTGCTCCTGAACGACTCCGACCCCAGCGGATTCAGCCTGAGCGTCGCCGACCTGCCCGAGGTCGACGACGGCATCGAGGCGGAGATCCGGGATCGACGACGAATCGTCGTCACGGCACCCGACCAGGAGGCGGCGTACACGATCCGCTACGAGATCTCGAACGGCCATGGCGGCGCCGACACCGCGTTCCTCCAGGTCGCCGTCACCGACGATGCCGTCATCGAGCCGCCCACCGCCGAGGACCAGGTGATCGAGCCCGAGCAGGTCGTCGACGGCGAGGCCGTGACCGTGACGCCGCTCGCCGATGCCACGAACCCCGGCGGGCTCGTCGAGGACTTGGTTGTGACGCTCGAGGGTCCGAACGCCGCGCGTGCTGAGGTGGCATCCGACGGGAGTATCGACGTCGTGCCCGGCCGCGAGCGCTTCGCGGTGGCGTACCGACTGACGAACGAGCTCGACGACCTCTCGGCCATGGCGTTCGTGATCGTGCCGCCCGTACCGTCGGGCGACGACACGGTCGAGGAGACGCAGCGTCCGAAGACCCCCGAAGAGCTCGCGGCCGAGGAGAAGGCGAAGTTCCCCGCGCCCTACCTCGCCGACCTCGGCGAGATCATCGTGCCGATGAACGGGAAGATCAGCTGGAACGTCGACGACCTCGTCATCGTGCCGTCGGGCAACCCTGCGCTCATCCTCTCGGCGTCGGCGACGAACGCCCGCGAGGCGGCGATGGTGAGCGGCACCGCACTCCAGTTCGTTCCCGCCCAGGACTACCGGGGCGCGGCATCCCTCACCTTCGAGGTGACCGACGGCAAGGGCGCCGACGATCCGATCGGCCGCACCGCGATCCTCACGATCCCCATCACGGTCGGCGACCCGAACTTCAACGACACGCCGCCGACCTTCACGCCCCGCAGCGAGACGATCGAGGCCGGGGAGGCGCCGCTCGACATCGACCTGCGCTCGTCGAGCGACCATCCGAACCCCGACAACATCGAGCGGATCACCTACTCGAACCTCGGCGGCACCACCGCCGACATCCGTGCCGAGATCATCGAGGGATCGATCCTCCGGGTGTCGTCGCCGCTCGGCGTGCAACCGGGGACGACGACGAGGATCACGTTCGACGTCAAGTTCAACGAGTTCACGGTGCCCGGCTACGTCGACGTGGGCGTCGTGTCGTCGACCCGCGCACTGCCGAAGGCGAACGACGACGCGGTGGACATGCAGCGCAGCGACACGCGCGTGGTCGACGTGCTCGCGAACGACTTCAACCCGTTCGCGCCCGACACTCCGCTTCGCGTCGTCGATGCGAGGATCGACCAGGCAGATGTCGGGTCCGCCGCCTCGGCGAGCTTCACCGCGTCCGACGTCACCGTGCGCACGGGTGCGGGATTCACCGGAACCCTGAGCGTGATCTACCGCATCCAGGACGGAACCCGTGATCCCGCACGCGAGGTGCAGGGGCGCATCATCGTCACGGTGCGCGACGAACCCGACGCGCCCAACACCCCGTCCGCGTCCGCCGGCGACGGTGCCGCCACGGTGCGCTGGAACATCCCGGCGAACAACAACGCCCAGATCGACGGCTACCAGCTCGACGTCAACGGGTCCATCCGCGACGTGCCCGCATCGGCGGGCGGCACCAACTACGCCGTCAGTGGCCTGAGCAACGGCACGGCATACCGATTCATGGTCCGCGCTCACAACGCCATCGGGTGGGGAGCATGGTCGCCACCGTCCGCCGCCGTGACGCCATACGGCACGCCTTCGGCGCCACGCAGCGTCGACGCCCAGGTGAACGGCACGGCCCCCACCAGTGTCGACGTCAGCTGGGCCGCACCGTCGGATACCGGCGGCGGCAGCGTCCGATACGAGGTCAGGCTCGACTCGGGTGGCTGGAACGATTCGGGTACCAACCGCACCCACCGGTTCACGGGGGTCGGCGCGGGCGGGCACAGCGTTGAGGTCCGCGCGATCAACATGGGCAGCGGCAGGCCAGGCCCGGCCGCGACGACGAACTTCAACGTGCAGAACCCCCAGCCGTCGGGTTCGATCGGCAAGGGGCCGAGCCGGTCATGCGACAGCGGCGGCGGCGGCTGCGCCGAGGTGCGCATCACGTGGAGCAACATGGATCCGGGCACCTACCGCGTGTTCGCCACGCTCAACGGCAGCTCCTGCTGTGGCTACCAGCAGACCTTCGACATCGGCGCGAACGGCCAGCTCCAGCTGCTGAACCACCTGGGTGTCCGTCCGGCGGGCGAGACGATCGCGGTTCGCTTCGAGAACATCAGCGGCGGCACGTCGCGCACCCTGGGTGCGATCAGCGGAACCCAGTGGAACAACCTCCCCTACAACTCGTGGTGACCTCGCGTGGCACCGCACCGGCGACTCCGATCGAAGGAACAGACATGGCAGTGACATCCGAACAGGCACTCTGGTTCCAGGACGCCTTCTCGAAGCTGGTCGACAACATCGACCAGGCGATCCTCGGCAAGCGCGAGGTCATCGAGCTCGTGCTCGTCGCGCTGCTCTCCGACGGTCATGTGCTGCTCGAGGACTTCCCCGGAACCGGCAAGACGGTGCTCGCGAAGGCTCTCGCCAATACCCTCGACGGCACGAACTCGCGCATCCAGTTCACGCCCGACCTGCTCCCCTCCGACGTCACGGGCGTCACCATCTACGACCAGGGCAAGGGCCGGTTCGAGTTCCACCGCGGCCCGATCTTCGCGTCGATCGTGCTCGCCGACGAGATCAACCGGGCGAGCCCGAAGACCCAGTCGGCGCTCCTCGAGGTCATGGAGGAGGGCCGGGTCACGGTCGACGGCGTGAGCTACGAGGTGGGCTCGCCGTTCATGGTCATCGCGACGCAGAACCCGGTGGAGCAGGCCGGCACCTACTCGCTGCCCGAGGCGCAGCTCGACCGGTTCCTCATCAAGACCTCGCTCGGCTACCCCGACCACGACACGGCCGTCACGCTCCTGCTCGACTCCGCGAACCGCGCACGGGCATCCAAGGTCTCGCCGATCATCGCCGCCAGCTCGGTCACGACGATGTCGCAGCTCGCGTCGGAGGTGTTCGTCGACGCCGCCGTGCTGTCGTACCTCAACCAGCTCGTCTCGGCCACGCGGGAGCATCAGGACTCGGCGCTCGGCGTGAGCATGCGCGGGGCGCTCGCGCTCGCCCGCACGGCGAAGACGTGGGCGATTGCGCACGGGCGCACGTACGTGACGCCCGACGACGTGCGCGAGCTCGCCGTGCCGGTGCTCGCACACCGCATCATCGTCGATCCCGAGTCGGAGTTCGCGGGCGCCACGGCCCAGGACATCGTCGAGCGCGTGCTCGTCGAGGTGGCCCCACCCGCGTACCGGGCGGCATGAGCGAGCCCGAACAGCTTCCAGCGCCGCCCTCGCAGTCGCGCATCGCGCTGCGCACGATGGGGCGGTCGCTCGCGGCCTCCGCTCGCTCCCTCGGTCGTCGTGCCCACGCGGGCGGCGGCGCGGTCGCGAGGTTCGCCCGGCCGGTGACGGGCGTGGTGTCGACGGCCGGATGGCTCGTCGCGGGCGCCGCGGCAACCTCTCTCGGGATCGCGTGGCTGCTCGGCTGGGTGGAGTTCGCCTTCCTCGGGTTCACGCTGCTCGCGGCGCTCCTCGTCGCGGTTCCGTTCGTGTTCGGCCGCATGGACTTCACCGTCACCGTGGAGCTGCAACCGGCACGAGTGGTGGCGGGGGAGCGCGCGCTGGGGCGCCTGGTCGTCGAGAACGCGGGTGCTCGGCCGACCACGCCGTCGCGCCTCGAGCTGCCCGTCGGCGCCGGGCTCGCGGAGTTCATCGTGCCGACCCTGCCGCAGGGCGGAGAACACGAGGAGCTGTTCGCGGTGCCGACGAACCGGCGCGCCGTGATCGTCGCCGGTCCGGCCCGGTCGGTGCGCGGCGACCAGCTCGGGCTGCTGCGGCGCACCATGCGATGGAGCGATCCCGTCGAGCTCTTCGTGCATCCGGTGACCGCGCGGCTCCGCCCGTCGGCGGCCGGCCTCGTGCGCGACCTCGAGGGCGAGATCACCAAGACGATCACGAACAACGACATCTCGTTCCACGCGCTGCGCGCGTACGAGCCGGGTGACGCCCTGCGGAACGTGCACTGGCGTACGTCGGCCCGCACAGGCCAGCTCATGGTGCGCCAGTACGAGGAGACGCGGCGATCGCAACTCATCCTCGTGCAACCCACCGAGACCACGCACTACGCCTCGGAGGAGGAGTTCGAGCTGGCCGTCTCGGTGCTGGCGTCCATCGCCGTTCAGGTGATCCGCGATGCCACCCGGGTCGCGGTGCTCACCGAGGGGCTCGCGCTCCGCACGGCGACGCCCACGTCGCTCCTCGACGACAGCTCGCGGATAGAGCCCGCGAAGGGCGCCTTCACCACCGTCCGAGACTTCGTCCGGGATGCCACGAAGCGGCTGCCGGCTCCGAGCGTCGTCATCACCGTCGCGGGCTCCCGCCTGGCGGTGGCCGACCTCCGCTCGCTCGAGACGCTCTTCGGCGCCGACACGCAGACCATCGCGGTCCGCGTCGAGCTCGGCGCGGCGTCCCGCATCACGCGCATCGGCGACACCACCATCGTGACCGTCGGTGAGCTCGCCGAGCTGCCACGCCTCGTGCGGAGGGTGCGCCCGTGACCAGGCTGTCCCGATCGGTGACCACCGACCTCGTCGTGCTCGGGGTTCTCTCGCTCCTCGGCATCGCCGGCTACGAGACGGCGTACGGCGGCCTCGGCTTCCTCGTCGCCGCGGTGGCGGGACTCGCGGTCGGCACCCTCGCGGCGGTAGCCGGCGCGCTCTGGCGGCTGGGCGTCGTGACGACCGTGCTCGTCGCGATGGCGGGCTACTTCCTGGTCGGCGCGCCCGTGACGATGCCCGATCGCACGCTGTTCGCGGTGCTGCCGTCGCTCGAGGGGCTGGCCGGCCTCGCCATCGGCGCGGTGTACGGGTGGGCCGACATCGTCACGATCGGCGCGCCCGTCGAAGCCCCCTACTACGTCGCCGTGGTCCCGTACTTCGCCGCTTGGCTCGTCGCGCTCGTGGGCACCCTGCTCGTCACCCGTTGGCTCCCGCGACGGCGCACCGCGCTCCGGTCCGGCGTGCTGCTCCTCGGCCCGGTGGCGTTGTACCTCTCGGGCATCCTGCTCGGCACCGATGAGGCGTACCTCGCCGGTGTGCGCGGGGTGGCGTTCGCGACGATCGCGCTGGTCTGGGTCGCATGGCGGCGCGGTGCCACCGTCGAATCGAGTGGCGACGGCGCGGTGCGGCTTCGCCGTCAGAAGCTCGCCGGCACCGCGACCGTGGTCGCCGGGGCCGTGGCGCTCGGCGCCGTCGCCGGCATCGCGTTCACCCCCGTCGCACCCGACCGGTTCGTGCTGCGCGACGAGGTCGTGCCGCCGTTCGACCCCCTCGAGTTCCCGAGCCCGCTCTCCGGGTTCCGGACCTACACGAAGGACCTCGCCGAGACGCCGTTGTTCGAGGTGCAGGGCCTCGAGCCGGGCGACGTCATCCGGCTCGCCACCATGGATGCGTACACCGGACGGCTGTGGACCGTCGCCGGTCCTGAGGATGCGGCCGACGGGGGATACGCCATCGTGGGGCCGACGCTCCCCGAGCCGCCGCTCGCGAGCCTCGGCAGCTCTCGCGAGGTCGAGGTGACGTCATCGGGATACGACGACGTGTGGGTGCCGACGGTCGGCTACGGAACCACGCTCGAGCTGCTCGACGAAGGCACCGGGCAACGGGCGGGAGACCTGCGGTACAACGCCGCGGCGGGCACGGCCGTGCTCACGAGTGGGGTCGGAACGGGCGCTCGATACCGCCTCGAGTCGCGGATCCAGCAGGAGCCCGAGCTCGAGGACCTCGTCGAGGTTCCCGTGGCCCGGGCGCCGATGCCGGCCGTCGAGAACGTACCCGATGTGGTGGCCGCGAAGGCGGAGGAGTACGCCGGAGAGGCGGCGACCCCCATCGAGCAGTTGCGCGCGATCGAGCGCGCGCTCAAGACGAGCGGGTTCCTCAGCCACGGCCTCGCGAGTGACTCGGTGCCCTCACGGGCCGGGCACGGCGCCGACCGCCTCATCGAGCTCTTCACGAGGAGCCAGATGGTGGGTGACGAGGAGCAGTACGCCGCGGCCATGGCCCTCATGGCCCGGCACCTCGGGTACCCGGCGCGCGTCGTCATGGGATTCGCACCCGAGATCGCCGAGGACGCCGACGAGGTCGAGGTCGTGGGTGATGACGTCACCGCGTGGGTGGAGGTGCCGTTCGAGGGCATCGGATGGATCTCGTTCCGCCCGACCCCCGACCAGGTCGACGTGCCGCAGGAGCAGACGCCCAAGCCGAAGTCGGAACCGCAGCCCCAGGTGAGGCAGCCGCCACGAGCCGAGCAGGTCGAGGACGAGCTCCTCACGACCGTCGAGATCGACGACACCGACGATGACGACCGCGACCGCCCGTTCGTGCTCCCGGCGTGGGCGTGGGTGGCCATCGCCGCGGTCGGGATCCCGGCCATCGCGCTGCTCGCCCCGATGCTCGTCATTGCGGCGATGAAGGGTGCCCGGCGCCGCCGACGCCGACGTGGATCCAACGATCGGCAGGCCGCCGGAGCGTGGGAGGAGCTCGTCGACCGCTACGCGGAGCTCGGGCTCGAACCGCCCGCCCGCGGCTCCCGACTGCAGGTCGCCCGGGCGATGGAGCAGGAACTCGCCGAGCAGGGGTTGGCGCCGTCGGGAGCGCCCGGGGCGGCCGAGGCGACCCCCTCGGCGCTGCGGCTCGCGACCCTCGCCGCGACGATCGATCGCGACGTCTTCGGCGGCTCCGCCGTGAGCGACTCCGTCGTGGCCGACCGGTGGAAGGCGACGGATGCCGCGGTCGACACGGTCGCACGTGCGGCCGGGCGGCTGCGCCGCCTCGTCGCCCGGTACCGCGTGCACCGACGTCGCTAGAGTGGTCGGGTGGGCTCGCCGGACTACATCGTGCCGCCGCCGGGACTGATTCCGGCGGCGCAGCCGACCGATGAGCCCGATCGCACGGTGCAGGATGCGCCTCGGCGGGGCCTCCCGTCGTTCAGTCCACCGCCGGGCATCGTGCCGCCCTCCGCGCCTCCAGGTTCGGTCGTTCCGGCCAACCCGGTCGAGCGGATCGAGGCGCCAGCACCGAGCTCTGCCGAAGGGGCCTGGCGACTGCGGGCCGCGGGCGGGCCCGAGGTGCTCCTCATCCGCCCCGTGGTGCTCGGTCGCGACCCCGTGGCCGATCCCGCGCGACCCGATGCCGCCGCGATCCCGCTCGCCGACCCGGCCAGGTCGGTGTCGAAGACGCATGCCCGCGTCGAGGTCGTCGACGATCGTGTGCTGGTCACCGACCTCGCCTCGACGAACGGCACGCGCGTGCTCACGGCCGAGGGAGCATCGCACGAACTGGAGCCCGGCCGGGCCTTCGATGCACCGAACGGCGCCACCCTGCTGCTTGGGGAGTTCGCCGTCCGACTGGATCGAGTGCCGCTCGACACGGTGTAGCCTGAGATGGTGCGCGCTCCACGACTCCTCCTTCTGTGCCGCGGCGGGGCCTCCTCCTAGGCCGATCCCCGTCGCGGAGTCCGTCGTCGGCTGACCACAGATTCTGAGGAAGCGAACGTTGAACGCAGTACCCATGGCTGAAGCCCGCCCCCGCACCCTGGCCGAGAAGGTCTGGGAGGCCCATCTGGTGAAGAAGGGCGAGGACGGAACCCCCGACCTCATCTACATCGACCTCCATCTCGTGCACGAGGTGACGAGCCCACAGGCCTTCGACGGCCTCCGCGTGGCGGGCCGTCCGGTGCGGCGGCCCGATCTCACGATCGCGACCGAAGATCACAACACCCCGACCCTCGCGATCGACCGGCCCATCGCCGATCCCACGAGTCGCACGCAGATCGAGACGCTGCGGCGCAACGCGGCGGAGTTCGGCATCCGGTTGCACTCCCTCGGCGATGTCGAGCAGGGCATCGTGCACGTCGTCGGGCCGCAGTTGGGGCTCACGCAGCCCGGTATCACAGTGGTCTGCGGCGATTCGCACACGTCCACGCACGGCGCCTTCGGCGCGATGGCGTTCGGTATCGGCACGAGCGAGGTCGAACACGTGCTCGCCACCCAGACGCTGCCGCTGAAGCCCTTCAAGACGATGGCGATCAACGTCGAGGGCGCGCTGCGCCCCGGTGTCACCGCGAAGGACATCATCCTCGCCGTGATCGCGAAGATCGGCACCGGCGGCGGACAGGGCTATGTGCTCGAGTACCGCGGCAGCGCCATCCGCTCGCTCTCGATGGACGGCCGCATGACGATCTGCAACATGTCGATCGAAGCGGGAGCGCGCGCCGGCATGGTCGCGCCCGACGAGACGACCTTCGCGTACCTGCAGGGACGTGCGCACGCGCCGCAGGGGGCCGACTGGGATGCCGCGGTCGAGTACTGGAAGACCCTGCCCACCG
Organism: Agromyces sp. NPDC052230; assembly: GCF_040679595.1. NCBI lineage: Bacteria > Bacillati > Actinomycetota > Actinomycetes > Micrococcales > Microbacteriaceae > Agromyces > Agromyces sp. NPDC052230. The sequence goes on from NZ_JBFAVC010000005.1 coordinate 340,156, forward strand.
ACGAGGGTGCTCGGTTCGACGCCGAGGTCTTCATCGACGCCGACGCGCTCGAGCCGTTCGTCACGTGGGGCACCAACCCCGGCCAGGGCGTCTCGCTCTCCGACTCGGTGCCCGACCCGGCGTCGATCGACGACCAGCACGAGCGCGCCGCCGCCGAGCGCGCGCTCGAGTACATGGCGCTCGAACCGGGCACGCCGCTGAAGGACATCCGGGTGGATGCGGTCTTCATGGGGTCCTGCACGAACAGCCGCATCGAAGACCTCCGGGCCTTCGCGTCGATCATCAAGGGCAAGAGGAAGGCCGACGGCGTTCGCGTCATGGTCGTGCCCGGCTCGGCGCGGGTGCGCCTCGAAGCCGAGGCCGAGGGCCTCGACAAGGTGATCGAGGAGTTCGGCGCCGAGTGGCGCTTCGCGGGTTGCTCGATGTGCCTCGGCATGAACCCCGATCAACTGGCGCCCGGTGAGCGCTGCGCCTCGACGTCGAACCGCAACTTCGAGGGTCGCCAGGGCAAGGGCGGGCGCACGCACCTCGTCTCGCCGCTCGTCGCCGCGGCCACCGCGATCCGGGGCACGCTCTCGAGCCCATGGGATCTCCAGACCGAAGGGGAGGGGCGCTGAGATGCAGAAGTTCAGCACCGTGACCGGCGTGGCGGTTCCGCTGCGTCGCTCGAACGTCGACACCGACCAGATCATCCCGGCCGTCTTCCTCAAGCGCGTCACGAAGACGGGCTTCGAGGACGCCCTGTTCCACGCCTGGCGACAGGACCCCGAGTTCATCCTGAACCGTCCCGAGTACCAGGGCGCCCGCATCCTCATCGCGGGGCCCGACTTCGGCACCGGATCCAGCCGCGAGCACGCCGTGTGGGCGCTCCGCGACTACGGCTTCGACGTGGTGATCTCAAGCCGCTTCGGCGACATCTTCCGCGGCAACTCCGGCAAGCAGGGCCTCCTCGCGGCCCAGGTCGCCTACGAGGACATCGAGCGACTGTGGGCGGTCGTCGAGGCGCAGCCGGGAATACCCGTCACCGTCGATCTGGTTGAGCGTACGGTGAGCGCGGGCGCGCTCACGGTCTCGTTCGACATCGACGACTACACTCGGTGGAGACTTCTCGAAGGGCTCGACGACATCGGGCTCACCCTGCGGGACGAGGAGTCCATCGCCGAGTTCGAGTCACGTCGTGAGTCTTGGCGGCCGAAGACGCTCCCCATCCGGGAGCCGGCAGAATCAGGGAGTCTGTGAACACACTCGGGCAGGACGCCAAGAACCACGGAACGGCAGTCGGATTGAACGTCGACAAGCTCACGATCAACGGCGGCAAGCCGTTGCGCGGTCGCATCGAATTGAAGGGTGCGAAGAACCTCGTCACGAAGGCCATGGTCGCGGCGATCCTCGGCGACACCCCGAGCGTCCTGAAGGACGTGCCGAACATCAGCGACGTCCGCATCGTGCGCGGCCTTCTCGAAGTGCACGGCGTCACGGTCACGCACGGCGTCGACGAGGGCGAGCTCATCCTCGACCCGTCGGCCGTGGAGTCGGCGCACATGGCCGACATCGACGCACACGCGGGTTCCAGCCGCATCCCGATCCTGTTCTGCGGTCCGCTGCTGCACCGGCTCGGCGAGGCGTTCATCCCCGACCTCGGCGGTTGCCGCATCGGCGACCGCCCCATCGACTACCACCTCGAGGTGCTCCGCAACTTCGGCGCCATCGTCGAGAAGCTCCCGAGCGGCATCCGGATGTCGGCACCCAACGGCCTGCACGGCGCGAAGGTGTCGCTCCCGTACCCGAGCGTGGGCGCCACCGAGCAGGTGCTCCTCACGGCCGTGCTCGCCGACGGCATCACCGAGCTGTCGGGCGCGGCGATCGAGCCAGAGATCATGGACCTCGTCAACATCCTGCAGAAGATGGGCGCGGTCATCACGGTCGACACCGACCGGGTCATCCGCATCGAGGGCGTCGACAAGCTCAGCGGCTTCACGCATCGCGCGCTCTTCGACCGCAACGAGGCTGCGAGCTGGGCGGCCGCTGCCCTCGCCACCGAGGGCGACATCTTCGTCGGCGGCGCTCAGCAGGCCGAGATGCTCACCTTCCTCAACGTGTTCCGCAAGGTCGGCGGCGCGTTCGAGATCCACGAGGACGGCATCCGCTTCTATCACCCGGGTGGCGAGCTGAAGCCCGTCATCATCGAGACCGACGTGCACCCCGGGTTCATGACCGACTGGCAGCAGCCGCTCGTGGTCGCACTGACGAAGGCCAAGGGCGTCTCGATCGTGCACGAGACCGTGTACGAGCAGCGGTTCGGCTTCGTCGACGCGCTCGTCGAAATGGGCGCGTCGATCGAGGTGCACAAGGAGTGCCTCGGCGCCGGGCCGTGCCGCTTCGGCCAGCGCAACTTCAAGCATTCGGCCGTGATCTCGGGTCCGTCGCAGCTGCACGGTGCCGACATCGAGGTGCCCGACCTGCGCGGCGGCTTCAGCCACCTCATCGCGGCGCTCACCGCAGAGGGTCGCTCGACGGTGTCGAACGTGGGCATCATCGCCCGCGGCTACGAGGACTTCCTCACCAAGCTCGAGCTCCTCGGGGCGGACTTCGAACTCGAAGGATAATGGGGGAGTGCCACTCGAGAACCCCCGGTCCGATGCTGCCGTGAAGCCGCGGTCGGAGACCCGCCGCCCCTCGTTCTTCTGGGTCCTCGCCGCGATCGTCATCCCGGTGATGAGCCTGGCGATCCGGTTCCGGTTCCACCACCGCGAGCGGATGCCGCAGACCGGCGCCTTCGTGCTCGCCCCCAACCACTACAGCGAGATCGACCCGGTCGTGATCGGCATGGCGAGCTGGAAGCTCGGCCGCGCCCCGCGCTTCCTCGCCAAGGCGTCGCTGTTCAAGAACCCCGTGATCGCCTGGTTCCTGCGCACCTCGGGGCAGATCCCGGTCGAGCGTGCGGGCAGCCAGAGCCACGCCGCGCTCCGAGCGGCGGAGGAGCTCGTCGAGAAGGGCCGCATGGTCGTCGTCTACCCCGAGGGCTCGCTCACCCGCGACCCCGACCTGTGGCCGATGCGCGGCAAGACGGGCGCCGTGCGCATCGCGCTCGAGCGCGGCATCCCGATCGTCCCCATCGCGCACTGGGGCACGCAGGCACTGCTGCCTCGCTACGGCAAGAAGCTCAAGTTCTTCCCGCGCAAGACGATCGACGTGGCGATCGGGGAGCCTCTCGACCTCGACGCGTACCGGGGCAAACCGCTCGACCAGGCCACACTGCTGAAGGCCACGGGCGAGCTCATGGACGCGATCGCGGCGCTCCTCGCCGAGCTTCGCGGCGAACCCGCGCCGGCGGAGCGCTGGGATCCCGCGGCGCACGGGCAGAAGGAGACCGGTCGCCTTGAAGGGTAGGAACCAGCCCCCGAAGCCCCACGGCAAGCGCGTGGCGGTCCTCGGCGCCGGCAGCTGGGGCACGACGTTCGCGAAGATCCTCGCCGACGGCGGAGCCGACGTCGTCGTCTGGGCACGACGACCCGAGCTCGCCCGCGAGATCCAGGAGGCCAAGCGCAACAGCGACTACCTCGCGGGCGTGAACCTCCCGCTCAGCCTCCGGGCCACGAGCCGGCTCGACCTCGCGCTGGCGGGCGCCGAGCAGGTCTACGTCTCGGTGCCGAGCCAGGCGCTTCGCGAGCACCTGAAGATCGCGGCTCCGCACCTGCACGCGGAGTCCATCGTGATCTCGCTCATGAAGGGCATCGAGAAGTCGACGGGACTCCGCATGAGCGAAGTCATCGCCGACGGCCTCCGGGTCGACGAGTCGCAGATCGCGGTCATCTCCGGTCCGAATCTCGCACTCGAGATCGCGAAGGAGCAGCCGACCGCGGCCGTCGTCTCGTCGACGAGCCTCGAGACCGCGCAGTCCGTGGCATCCGTCGCGCGCAACCGATACTTCCACTCGTTCGTGAACACCGACGTCATCGGCACCGAGTTCGGCGGCGTGCTGAAGAACCTCATCGCCCTCGCGATCGGCATCGTCGACGGCGCCGGCTACGGCGAGAACACCAAGGCGTCGATCATCACCAGGGGACTCGTCGAGATGACCGACTTCGCCGTGGCGTTCGGGGCGCATCCCGAGACCCTCGCGGGACTCGCGGGGCTCGGCGACCTCATCGCGACCTGCCAGTCGCCGCTGTCCCGCAACAACACCGCCGGACGCCTGCTCGGGCAGGGGTACCACCTGAGCGATGTCGTGAACCAGATGCAGCAGACCACCGAGGGACTCGCGTCCGTCGCGCCCATCCTCGAGCTCGCACGGGCGAAGGGCGTCGAGATGCCCATCGTCGAGCAGGTCCGTCAGGTGCTCGCGGGCACCTTGGCCCCGAGGGACATCGCACCTCACCTCACGACCGACGACGAGCCGCAGGGCGAAAGGACGAAGGATGGACAAGCTCAGGGTGGTTCTGCTGTTCGGCGGGCGATCAAGCGAGCATTCGATCAGCTGCGCGACGGCGGGCGGAGTCCTGGGCGCGATCGACCGTGACCGGTTCGAGGTGATTCCCGTCGGGATCACCCGTGACGGCGCATACGTGCTCGAGTCCGACGACGCATCGCGGTTCGCGCTCGACCCGCAGCACCTCCCCGAGGTCGTCGACAACGGCTCGCGCGTGCGCTGGCCCGAGAGCGCCGCTTCGCGAGAGCTGACGGTGACGGATGCCTCGGGCGTGCGTTCGCTCGGCGACGTCGACGTCGTCTTCCCGATCCTGCATGGCCGGTTCGGCGAGGACGGCACCATCCAGGGCCTCCTCGAGCTCGCCGGCCTGCCCTACGTCGGGAACGGCGTCCTCGCCTCCGCGATCGGCATGGACAAGCACGTGACGAAGACGGTGCTCGAGGGCGCCGACATCGCCGTGGCGCCGTGGGTCTCGGTGACCCGCCGCACGTGGGAGGACGACCGGGAGCTCTGGGAGCGCCGTGCCCGTGGCCTCGGCCTGCCCGTGTTCGTGAAGCCCGCTCGCGCCGGGTCGTCGGTCGGTGTCACCAAGGTCGCCGACTGGTCGGAGCTCGACGCGGCCCTCGACGTCGCGTTCGCGGAGGACCGCACGGCGCTCATCGAGGCCGCGATCAGCGGTCGCGAGATCGAGTGCGCGGTGCTCGAGGGCCGCGACGGCGCCCCGGCACGCGTGAGCGTCGCGGGTGAGGTGGTGGTCACCGGCCGGGAGTTCTACGACTTCGAGGCGAAGTACCTCGACGCTCCCGGGGTCGAGCTCATCTGCCCCGCAGACCTCGGCGACGGGGAGCTCTTCGAGTTGCAGCGCATCGCGCGTCACGCCTTCGAGGCCATCGGCGCCGAGGGCCTCGCCCGCGTCGACGTCTTCCTCGGCGACGAGGGCTTCGTGGTCAACGAGATCAACACCATGCCGGGATTCACGCCGATCTCGATGTTCCCGACCTGCTGGCTGAACTCGGGCCTGCGTTACGACGAGCTCATCACCGAGCTCATCGAGGTCGGGCACGCGCGCGGGGTTCGCTAGTCGGGCGAGTCCGTCGGCACGGCGTCGTCGAGCGCGACGCAGCCGCCATCGGCGGGGATCGCGGCCACCGCCGGCGAGAGGTCGGCGATCGCGGTCGATCCCGACACCGCGTCGTTGTCGACGAGCACCTCGACGGCCGGGGTGCGGCCGTAGGTCGTGAACAGGAATCGCGGGGCATCCGACTCGTCGATGATCCAGTCGACGCCGTCGACGCTCACGCAGCGGTCCGTCGTGGGGCCCGGCGGCTCGACGCCGCATCGGAGCAGCACGGAGGCCGGCTGGCCCCAGGCGCCCGTGCCCTGCGCGTTGGTCTCGCGCTCGGCGAGACCGGCGACGGTGTCGGGCAGGCGCACCACGACGGCGGCGCAGTCGGGGTCGATCGCGTCAGGCGCCGCGTCGAAGGTGACGGGCTGGGTGCAACCGGCCAGCACGCCGACGCCGGCGACGGCGAGCGCGGCAGCGGACACGGCTCGGGGGAGCCCGCGGGGGCGGCGGGCAGCTGGGTGGGGCATCGATCTCAGGCTACCGTGAGTGGCATGGAACGAGCTGCGCGCCCGGGCGGACCCACGATCGCGGAGCTCGGTGAGCGTGCGGTGCTCGCGCGCATCCTGCCGCGGCTGAACCCTGGTGACGCCACGCTGCTCGCCGCCGGTGACGACGCCGCGGTGGTCGCCGCCGCCGACGGTCGATTCGTCGTGACGACCGACATGCTCGTGCACGGCCCGGACTTCCGTCTCGCCTGGTCGACGCCGTTCGAGCTCGGCTGGAAGGCGGCGGCCACGAACCTGACGGATGTCGCCGCCATGGGCGCCCGGCCGACGGCGCTCGTCGTCGCCGTGGCGGCGCCGCCGGCTACCCCGGTGGACGTGCTCGAAGGCTTCGCCGATGGGATGCGCGAGGGTCTCGCGGCGCTCGCCCCGGGCGCGGGCGTCGTCGGCGGCGACCTGTCGGTGTCGTCGGTGCTCACCATCGCGGTGACCGCGTTCGGCGACCTCGAGGGGCGGGCGCCGGTGTTGCGGTCTGGCGCCCGCGTCGGCGACGTGGTGGCGCACGCGGGCGCTCGGGGCGACGCCGCGCGCGGGCTCGCGCTGCTGTTCGACGAGGGGACGGATGCCGCGGGCGAGCCCGATCCCGGGGCCACCCACGGGGTGCGGCGGCGGCATCCGGAGCTCGTGCGAGCCCAACTCGCCCCCGAGCCGCCGGTCGCCGCGGGCGTCGTGGCGGCGGTCGCGGGCGCCACCGCGATGCTCGACGTCTCCGACGGGCTCGCTCGCGACGCGCGCCGGATCGCCGAGGCGAGCGGCGTCGGCCTCGACTTCGCGGCCGCGGCGCTGGGCCCCGACCTGCGCGTCGCGCTCACCGGCGCGGAGGATCACGGCCTTCTTGCGACCTTCCCGCAGGGGACCCGGGTGCCCGAGCCGTTCGAGGTGGTCGGCCGCGTCGTCGACGAACCCGGAAACGTGCTCGTCGATGGCGAGCGGGTGGGCGCCGACGGCTGGGATCCCTACGCCGGCTGGGACGGCCGCTCGGGCTGAGCGACGCCCGGTTCCTGGGCGACGGCCCACCAGAGCGTCGTCTCGCCGTAGTCGCGACGGCGATCGGGCGCGATGCCCGCAGGCCAGGTCGGCTCGGGCGAGCGGGAGCTGCGCTCGACGACGACGACGGCATCCCGCGCGAGCAGCGGCGCCAGCAGCCTGAGATCGTGCGCGAGCGGAGCCTCGCCGAGCTCGTACGGCGGGTCGATGAAGACGAGGTCGAACGGTCCGACCGCCGTCTCCAGATAGCTCGCCACCGAGCGCGGCGCCACCTGCACGCGCACCGGTCGCCCGCGCAGCGCACGGCTCACGGCGTCGGCATTGCGGCGGCACACGTCGGCGGCGCCCTTGGCGCGTTCGACGAGCACGACGTCGGCGGCGCCGCGGCTCGCCGCCTCGAGGCCCAGCGCACCGGAGCCCGCATAGAGGTCGAGCACGGCCGCGCCGTCGATGACGTCACGGGCCTCGAGTGCGGAGAAGATCGCCTCGCGAACGCGGTCGCTCGTCGGGCGCGTGCCCGAACGCGGCACGGCGAGGGTGAGCGAGCCGGCGGCGCCGGCGATGATGCGGGTCATGTCCCCGGAAGCCTAGCCATGCGCGGGAGGCTGTGTCATGTCCGCGCGAGGTGGTCGAAACCGCTGCAATGATGGAGGGGTGGATGACTCGACCGACCAGGTGCCCGCCGAACCGTCCCGTCACCGGGGTGACGAACAGCAGATGATCGATCGACTGTGGGATTTCAGCGATCCCGTAGCGAGCGAGGAGCGGTTCCGCGAAGCCGCCGACGATGACACGCATACTTCACATGTCCGCGCCGTGTTGGCGACTCAGCTGGCCCGGGCGATCGGCATCCAGGGTCGGGCCACCGAGGCGCTCGACGTGCTCGACGAGGTCGCGGCCGCCGTCACCGCCGCCGAGGACACCGAACGCGACGCCGCCGAGGTGCGGGCGCGCGTCGCCATCGAGCGCGGGCGCATCCTCGCGGCCGACCCGGCTCGTCGCCCCGAGGCGATCCCGGTGCTCACCCGCGGCGTGCGCGAGGCCGCGCTCGCCGGCTCGCCGTTCCTCGTGCTCGATGCGCTGCACATGCTCGCCCTCAACGACGCGGGGCACGAGGAGGAGTGGGCCACCGAGGGCTTCGACGTGCTGGCGGGCTCCCGCGAGCCCCGAGTGCTCCGATGGGGCGTGGCGCTGCACAACAACCTCGGCTGGACCAAGCACGACGCCGGCGACGCGGTCGCCGCCCTGCACCACTTCGAGAAGGCCGTCGAGGCCGCCGACCGATACGGCACGGCGGAGCAGCAGCATGTGGCGCGCTGGTCGGTCGGGCGGGCGCTGCGCACGCTCGAGCGGCACGAGGAAGCCCTCGAACTGCAGCGCGAGCTCGCGCGGGCGCGGCCCGACGATCCGTACGTGCAGGCCGAGCTGGCCGCCCTGACGGACTCGGAGCCTACGATCGAGGCATGACGGCCGAAGGAGCGGATGCCGCGGGCGCCGGTCGTTACACGCTCGACACGCGTCTGACGGGCGCGCTCGGCGGGCGCACGGCGCAGGCCGTCGAGCGCGCCTTCGGCTACCGCACGGTCGGCGAGCTGCTGGGCCACTATCCCCGCCGCTACGTGATGCGCGGCGAGCTCACGGCGCTCGCGAGCCTGCCGCTCGACGAGCACGTGACCATCGTGGCGGAGGTGCTCGAGGTGCGGGTGCGCGAGATGCGGCAGCGCCGCGGGTCGATCGTGGAGGCGAAGATCTCGGATGGCACCGGCATCCTCACCCTGACGTTCTTCAACCAGAAGTGGCGCGAGAACGAACTGCGGCCGGGCCGCCGGGGAATGTTCACCGGCAAGGTGGGCGACTACAAGGGGAATCGTCAACTCGCACACCCCGACTACGAGCTGTTCGACGACGAAGTGCCCCTGTCATCGGGCGACGCCGCGGCCAAGCGGTGGGCGGAGGCGCCGGTGCCCATCTACCCGGCCACGAGCACGCTGGCGAGCTGGAAGCTGCGGGATGCGATCGCCCTGCTGCTCGACGGGCTGGGGCCGATCGACGACCCCCTTCCCGACGCGATGCGCGAGGCACGATCGCTCCTCCGCCGTCGCGCCGCGCTCGAGGGCATCCACCGTCCCGAGACCGACGCCGACCTGAAGGTGGCACGCCGCACCCTCCGATTCCACGAGGCGTTCGTGCTGCAGACGGCGCTGCTCCAGCGGCGCGCCGAGCTCCGCGCGCACACGACGACGGCGCGGCATCCGTCGCCCGGGGGCCTGCTCGAGCGGTTCGACGCGTCGCTGCCGTTCTCGCTCACCGGCGATCAGCGTGCGGTCGCCGCCGAGATCGCCGACGACCTGGAGCACCCGGTGCCCATGAACCGGCTCGTGCAGGGGGAGGTCGGTTCGGGCAAGACGGTCGTCGCGCTCCGCGCCATGCTCGCGGTCGCCGACTCGGGCGGGCAGTCCGCGCTCCTCGCGCCCACCGAGGTGCTCGCGGCGCAGCACCTGCGGTCGTTCGCGCGCATGCTCGGCCCCGAACTCTCGGCCGCGCTCGTGCCGACGCTCATCACGGGGCAGCTGCCGGCCGCCGAACGCCGCAAGGCATTGTTGCGCGCGGCCGCCGGGCAGGCGCGCATCGTGGTCGGCACGCACGCCTTGATCGGCGACGCCGTGTCGTTCGCCGACCTCGGGCTCGTGGTGGTCGACGAGCAGCACCGGTTCGGCGTCGACCAGCGTGAGGCACTCCGCCTCAAGGGGCAGCATCCGCCACACGTCCTGGTGCTCACGGCGACACCGATCCCGCGCACCGTCGCCATGACCGTGTTCGGCGACCTCGACGTGTCGACCATCCGGGAGCTGCCTGCCGGGCGAGCCGGCATCGAGACGTTCGCGGTGCCCCTCGCCGACAAGCCGGGCTGGCGCGCGCGGGTGTGGGAGCGGCTCGCCGAGGAGGTCGAGCAGGGCCGTCAGGGATTCGTCGTGTGTCCCGCCATCGACGCCCGAGTGGTCGAGGACGACCCCGACGCGCTGGAGCCCGAGGCGGACGACGGCCGAAGCGCCGGGCCCGCGGCATCCGTCACCGCGATCCTCGCCGAGCTCCAGGAACACCCGCGGTTCGCCGACAAGCGCGTCGCCCCCCTGCACGGACGCATGAGTTCCGACGAGAAGGACGCCGTGATGCGCGCCTTCGCGGCCGGCGAGCTGGACGTGCTCGTCGCCACCACGGTCATCGAGGTGGGGGTCGACGTGCCGAACGCGAGTGTCATGGTCGTGGTCGACGCCGATCGATTCGGGGTGTCGCAGTTGCACCAGCTGCGAGGCCGAGTCGGCCGCGGCTCGGTGCCGGGACTGTGCCTGCTCGTGACCGCGGCCGAGAACGGCTCGGTCGCCATGCAGCGCGTCGAGGCCGTCGCCGCCACACTCGACGGCTTCGAGCTCGCCCGGGTCGACCTCGACCTACGGAAGGAGGGCGACGTGCTCGGCGCCACCCAGTCGGGCACGCGATCCTCGCTCAAGCTGCTGCAGGTGACGCGCCACGGCGACCTCATCGCCGACGCCCGCGAACTCGCGGCCGGGGTGCTCGAGGCCGATCCCGCCCTCGAGCATCACCGCGCGCTGGCTGCCGAGGTCAAGCGCCGGGTGGACGCCGAGACGAGCGGATTCCTGAGCAAGGGCTGAGACTCTCGGGCAGCACTTCCGGTGCCGTGCGCGGGCACTACGCTGGGGGATATGCAGCGGATCGCCGTCGTCCCAGGCTCGTTCGACCCCGTCACGCTCGGCCATCTCGATGTCATCGGCAGGGCCGCGGGTCTCTACGACGAGGTGCACGTCGTCGTCGTGCACAACCCCGACAAGTCGGCCCTGCTGCCCATCGCCGAGCGCGTGTCGCTCATCGAGCGGTCGATCGCCGACGCGCGCATCCAGGGCCGCGTCGTCGTGGCCTCGTGGAGCATGGGGCTCCTCGTCGACTACTGCACCGATGTCGGCGCCTCGGTGCTCGTGAAGGGCATCCGCTCGCAGGTCGACGTCGCCTACGAGACGCCCATGGCCATCGTGAACCGGCACCTCGCCGGTGTCGAGACGGTGTTCATGCTCACCGATCCCGCCAATGCGCACGTGTCGAGCTCGCTCGTCAGACAGGTGTCCGCCCTCGGCGGCGACGTCTCGCCGTACGTACCGCAGGTCGTCTCCGAGTTCCTCCAGGCGGCGATGACCCCATGAGCGAAGCAGCGGTCACGGTCGGCGACGCCGGCGGCCACGACGCACCCGACGGTCTGATGGGCATCGACGAGGTGGGCTCCCGGGCCGCGGCCATCGTGCAGAACGTCGAGACCGTCATCGCGGGCAAGCGCGACGCCGTCACGGCCTCGCTCACCGTGCTGCTCGCCGAGGGTCACCTCCTCATCGAGGACGTGCCGGGGGTCGGCAAGACCATGCTCGCCAAGGCGCTCGCGAGGTCGGTCGACTGCACCGTCAGTCGCATCCAGTTCACGCCCGACCTGCTCCCGAGTGACGTCACGGGCGTCTCGGTCTTCGACCAGGCGATCCGCCGGTTCGAGTTCAAGCGCGGGCCGGTGTTCGCCAACATCGTCATCGGCGACGAGATCAACCGCGCGAGTCCCAAGACGCAGTCGGCGCTGCTCGAGTGCATGGAGGAGCGACAGGTCACCGCCGACGGCACCACCTACGTGCTCGACCAGCCGTTCACCGTCGTGGCGACGCAGAACCCCGTCGAGATGGAGGGCACGTATCCGCTGCCCGAGGCCCAGCGCGACCGGTTCATGGCGCGCATCTCCATGGGCTACCCGTCGTCGGCCGACGAGCTCGACATGCTGTCCACGCGCGAGACGTCGAGCCCGCTCGATCACCTCTCCACCGTCGTGACCCTCGCCGAGCTGCGCGGCATGATCGCCGCCGTGCACCACGTGTTCACCTCGCAACCGGTCAAGGAGTACGCGGTCGAGTTGGCGCGTGCAACCCGCGACGACCGCCAGCTGCGGCTCGGCGCGAGCCCGCGCGCGACGCTGCAGCTCATCCGCGCCGCCAAGGCGCACGCCGCCATGCACGGGCGCGACTTCGTGCTGCCCGACGACGTCGACGCGCTCGCGGTCCCCGTGCTCGCGCACCGGCTCGTGCCGACGAGCCGTGCCGTCGGCGCGCACGACCGCGACAGCGGGCCGCTCATCGACGCCATCGTGCGTCGCATCGTCGGCGAGACGCCGATTCCGGTCGGCAGCGCACGAAGGTTCTGACCGTGCTGCGCCCGCGCCCCGTTCGCGTCTCGGCCTGGCCGCGACTGACCCGGCGCGGCGGGTCACTCATCATCGTCGGTGTCCTGCTCCTCGCCGTCTCCCTGTGGTTCGACCTGCGCGACATCCTCCTCCTCGCGTTCGTCGGCATCGCGATGCCGATCGCAGCCGGCGTGTTCGTGCTGGTGCGCGCGCCCAGGCTCGCCGTGACGCGGGTTTTCGCGCCGGCGGTGGTCGCGGCGGGCGCGTGGACGCGCGTCGGCATCCTCGTGAAGAACCGTGGGCGCCGCACCTTCGACGGCGCGCACTGGCGCGACACGGTGCCCGACGGCCTGATGGGCCCGGCCGAGGCGATCCTGCCGGCGATCGGGCCCTACGAGGGGGTCCTCCCGTCGGGCGACGACACGGTGCGGCTCGAGTACAAACTTCGGACGCCGCGGCGCGGCGTGTACCCGATCGGGCCGCTCCGCATCGGCGTGGCCGATCCGTTCGGCCTCGCACGCATCGATCGCGATGCCGGCTCGGCCCACGATGTCGTCGTCACGCCCAGGATCACCCCGCTCGACACCGCCCTCGGCAGCGCGGCATCCATCGACGGCGTGGTGCACGGACTCCGGCGGCGGCTGCATCCGAACTCCGACGAACTCATCGCCCGCGAGTACCGGTACGGCGACCCGATGCGTCGCGTGAACTGGGCCGCGACCGCCAGGCGGGGCGAGCTCATGGTGCGCGAGGAGGAGCAGCGCGGCGACCCCGAGGCCCGCATCCTGCTCGACACGACCCTGTCCGGGCGCCAGCCCGGGGCGGCCCGTCGCGACGACGACGAGCGCGCGCACTTCGGATTCGAGCTCGGCATCGAGATCGCCGCCTCGATCGGCATGCACCTGCTCGAACAGGGCTTCCGGGTGCGTTGCACGCAGGTCGCCGACCCCGAGCGCGGCGTGATCCCGGGCGCGGCGTACGGCGGCACGTACCGGGTACCGGGCGGCGACCGGATGCTCCTCGAGGACCTCGCCCGACTGGAACACCCGGGAGGCGCGGCACGGCATGCGGCGGGCGCCGCCGGCTCCAGTGCGCACCCCGGCACGCGCGACGCGCGTTGCCCGGGATTCGCGGTGCTCGTGGATCCCGACGAACAGGACGCACGCACCCTGGTGGCGCTCCGCCCGTCGTTCGAGCCCGCCGTCGTATTCGCGACCGATGGCGTCTCGCGCCGGGTGCTCGACCTCCTCGAGGAGGCTGACTGGCGCGTCATGCGCGTGCGCCGCCCGGCCGACATCGGCGACGCCTGGTCGGGCATCACCGCGCCGCCACGGGCGGGGGCGTCGCATGCGATCTGACCTCATCTCCCTCTCACGTGCGCAGCGCCTCGCACTGACCACCGCGTCGTTCCTGTTCCTCGTCATCGCGACGATGGCGCTGGGTCCGCTCATCTCGGGGAGCGGCTGGTGGTGGCTGTGCGCGTTCATGGCCGCAGGCACGCTCTTCGCCGGTTTCGGCCTGCGTTCGATCCGCACCCCGCCCTCGCTCGTGCCCGTGCTCGAGCTCGTGGTTGTCCTGCTGCTGCTCACCCTGCTGTTCGGCGGCGGCACGAGCATCGCCCTCATCGTGCCCACCGGCGGCACGTTCGAGACCTTCGACCAGCTGATGGTCGGCGCGCAGCGCACCATCCAGCAGCAGGCCGTGCCCGCGATCCCCGTGCCGCCGCTCACGTTCGCACTCGCCCTGGGCATCGGGCTGCTCGCGGTCGTCGTGGATCTCCTCGTGCAGACAGCGCGCATGCCGGCACTGGCTGCTGCGCCGGCGCTCGTGCCGATCCTCATCCCCGGGTTCATCATCGAGGCGGGCGCCGAGGTCCCGACGCTCGTGCTGACGGCTGCGGCCTACCTCCTGCTCCTGCGTGTGGACGTCCGGGTGCGCCGTCGCGCCCGGCTCGACGTGGGGGAGGAGGGCGATCAGGCGGCCACCGTGGTCGCGCCGAAGCGCGTGCCGATCGTGTCGACCCTCGGCGCCTCGCTCGGCCTCGCCGCGGTCGGGCTGCTCGCGGCATCCGTGCTCGCCGCGTCGACGCCGAGCGTCTCGACGAGCCTGCTGCTCGGGAGCCAGACGCAGGGCTCGCTGTTCGCCCGCGGGGTGAGCCCGTTCATCGACCTCGGGCGCGACCTCCGGCGACCCGATGCGCTGCCCGCGTTCCAGTACCTCTCACGCGACGGCGACCGTCCGTACTTCACGCTGCTGACGCTCGACCAGTTCGAGGGGCAGGTCTGGGCGCCCACCGAGCGGGCCGTCGACGGCGACAACACGGTCGACCAGATGCCGCGCCCCGACGGCCTCTCGAACGCGGTGGAGACGTCGGAGCATCCGATCGACGTGTCCGTCGAGGAGGTGCGCACGACGTGGCTTCCCGTGCCGTACCCGACCACGCGCATCGAGGGCCTCGAGGGCTCGTGGTTCTGGGACGACAGCGCGCTCACGGTGCGCAGCGTCGACTCGAACACCGGTGGTCAGAGCTACCGGGTCACGCGCCTCGACGTCGAGCCCACGCCGCAGCAGCTGCGCAGCGCCGACCGCAACCTCGACGACGAGCTGGAGGCATACCTGCAGCTCCCCGAGGAGATGCCCGCGATCATCGCCGAGACGGCGGCCGCCGTCACGGCCTCCGCCCCGTCGCCCTACGATGCGGCGGTCGCGATCCAGGCGTTCCTCCGAGGCTCCGAGTTCGACTACTCCACCGAGGCGCCCGTCGAGGACGGCTACGACGGCGGCGGATTCGACGTCATCGCGAAGTTCCTCGAGACCAAGGCGGGCTACTGCGTGCACTTCGCCTCGACCATGGCGGTGCTCGCCCGCGAGTCGGGTATCCCCTCGCGCATCTCGGTCGGCTACACCCAGGGAACGCCGACCGACGAGCGCGTCGACGGCGTTCTGCGCATGGAGGTCGACTCGCACGACCTGCACGCGTGGCCCGAGCTGTACTTCGAGGGCGTGGGCTGGGTGCCGTTCGAGCCGACTCCGGGCCGTGGATCGGTCCCCGGCTACTCGCGGCCCGGAGCGGGCGATGAGGGTGCACCGCCGCTCGCGACCTCCGCTCCCGCCACGCCGGGTTCGACCGGCCGCCCCGACCTCGACCCCGACCGCGGCTTGGCCGGGCCGGGGGGCGACCCCATCGCGACGGCGGCGCAGGCATGGCTGCGCCTCGGCGTCATCGGCCTGGCGGTCGCGCTGCTGCTCCTCGTGCCCGCCGCGGTGCGTGTCGCGCAGCGGCAGGCGCGCGTCCGGCGCATCCGTCGCGGTGAACGGCCGGCGGATGCCGCATGGGACGAGTTGGCCGCCACCGCGCTCGACCTCGGGGCCGGCGGCACGGGCGGTGAGACCCCACGCGAGTTCGCCACGCGGCTGGTGGCGCGCGAGGAGTTCCGCGACGCGAGTGCGCGCGCCGCGGTGATGCGCCTTCGCGATGCCGTCGAACGGGAGCGGTACGGCCGAGTCGACGGGCCTCGCGCGGACGCGACATCCGACTCGCTCATCGTCGATCTCGCTGCGGCGCGCTCGGCACTCACCGCCGATGCCACGGGAGTCGAACGGGCGCGCGCGATCTTCCTGCCGCACTCCCTGCTCGACGGCCTGCGCGGCATGCTCGGCGTCCGCCCCACCGCCGGGGCGTAGAATCGTCGATCGTGGCCATTCAGCAATCGGCGTTCCGCGTCAACGTGCGCGACCTCGTGAACCGTCCGGGCGAGATGCGCGAAGAGCGCCGCTCCGTGCCCGCGGGCGAGCAGATGGGCGAGGGCCTCGTCGCGGTGCGTGCGGGCGCAGAACTCGATCTCGACCTCCGGCTCGAGTCCGTGCACGAGGGAATCCTCGTCACGGCCGAGGTCGACGCGGTCGCCGAGGGCGAGTGCGGGCGGTGCCTCATCGACATCGCCCTCCCCGTCCAAGTCGAGTTCCAAGAGCTTTTCGCGTATCATTCTGGAGAAGCTTTCGAGGTAGAGGTTCAAGACGACCACGTGGATCTTGAACCGCTCATCCGAGATGCGGTGGTGCTGTCGCTACCGTTCCAGCCGGTGTGCCGGCCGGACTGCCCGGGTCTCGACCCCGTGACCGGGGTCCGACTGGCCGATCATCCGGAACTCGTCACCCATGAGCAACGCGACCCGCGATGGGCCGCGCTTGCGGGGTTCCAGGCTTCCGAAGACCAGGGCACGGATGCGACATCCGAGGCCGACCAGCAGAGAGATTGAGAGAAGATCATGGCTGTTCCGAAGCGGAAGAAGTCACGCTCCAACACCCACGCGCGTCGTTCGCAGTGGAAGGCCGAGGTCCCCACGCTCGTCAAGACCGTGGAGAACGGCAAGGTCACCTACAGCCTCCCGCACCGCGCGAAGGTCGTCGAGGATTCCGCGGGCACCCCGCTCTTCCTCGAGTACAAGGGCCGCAAGGTCGCCGACGTCTAGTCGGCCGACGCAAGCCAACCCGCCGGTCGTGACGCGGACGGAGCCCAAGGCAGCCACGGAGCACACGCTCGACGACCTGCAGCGCACGCTACAGGTCGAAGTGGATCCCGACCTGCTCCTGCTCGCGCTCACGCACCGGTCGTTCGCATACGAGAACGGCGGCATCCCCACCAACGAGCGCCTCGAGTTCCTCGGTGACTCGATCCTCGGACAGGCCGTCACCGTCAAGCTCTTCCGCGACCACCCCGATCTCGAAGAGGGCGAGCTCGCGAAGCGGCGGGCCAGCCTCGTCTCGAGTGCCGCACTCGCCGAGGTCGGCCGCTCGATCGGGCTGGGGCCGTACATCCGCCTCGGTCGCGGTGAGACCATGACCGGCGGCGCGGACAAGCCGTCGATCCTCGCCGATACCGTCGAGGCGATCATCGGAGCCGTCTACCTCGACTCGGGCGGCGACGCCGCCACCCGGCTCGTGATGCGGCTCATCGCACCGCTGCTCGGCGACCCCGAACGATTCGGCGCCGCCATGGACCCGAAGACGAGTCTCCAGGAGATCGCGGCGCGGCGCGGCGCTCCTCCGCCCGTGTACACGCTCACCGAGTCCGGTCCCGATCACAACAAGCACTTCGTCGCGTCCGTCGTGGTGGGCGACCTCGTCAAGGCCTCCGGTGAGGGGTCGAGCAAGAAGCAGGCCGAGATGGCCGCGGCGCTCGAGGCCTGGTCCCGGCTGAGCTCGAACTGACCGTGCCCGAGCTGCCAGAGGTCGAGGTCGTCCGCGCGGGGCTCGCGCCGGCGGTCACCGGGGCGCGGGTGACCGCGGTCGAGATACTCGACTCCCGTGCGCTGACCCGGCACGACGCGGCATCCGGCGACTTCGAACGGCTCGTCACCGGGGCGCGCCTCGAGGCCGCCGTACGCCGCGGCAAGTTCCTCTGGCTGCCCTTCGGCGACGACCGCGCGCTCGTCGGCCACCTCGGCATGAGCGGGCA
Source organism: Agromyces sp. NPDC052230 (assembly GCF_040679595.1). Lineage (NCBI taxonomy): Bacteria > Bacillati > Actinomycetota > Actinomycetes > Micrococcales > Microbacteriaceae > Agromyces > Agromyces sp. NPDC052230. Next base: position 357,883 of record NZ_JBFAVC010000005.1, read on the forward strand.
GCTGCTGCTGCGTACGCCCGACCACCCCGGCGACGACCAACATGCGCGCATCCGTCTGCACCTCGAGCATCCGGCGCACGGGGAGCTGCGCGTCGACTTCGTCGATCAGCGCACGTTCGGTTCGCTGGCGGTCGACCGGCTCGTGCCGACTGCCGACGGGGAGATCGCCGGGTTCTCGGGGGGTGTCACCGGACCGTGGGCTCGCTCCATCCCGGCGCAGGTCGCGCACATCGCGCGCGATCCGCTCGACCCCGCGTTCGACGACCGGGCGTTCCTCGACGCCCTGGGGCGTCGTTCGTCGGGCGTGAAGCGGGTACTGCTCGACCAGCACCTCGTGAGCGGGGTCGGCAACATCTACGCCGACGAGGCGCTCTGGGCGGTGCGCCTGCACGGCGAACAGCCCGCGGCGTCCCTGTCGCGGCGGCGCGCCCGCGAACTGCTCGCCGCCGTGCGGGAGGTGCTCGAGCGCGCACTCGCCGAGGGCGGCACGAGCTTCGATGAGCAGTACGTCAACGTGAACGGCGCGTCAGGATACTTCGCGCACTCGCTGAACGCGTACGGTCGCGCGGGACTCCCGTGCCCGCGTTGCGGCACGCCGATGGTTCGCGAGGCGTTCATGAACCGGTCGTCGCACCGGTGCCCTCGCTGCCAGCGCCTTCGGCGGCGACGCTCGACGCCGAGCGGCCGCTGACCTCGCCGGTACGCTGCCAGACCGCCTCGAGTCCGCACCGGCGGAAGCCGAGCTCGATGTTGATCGCGAGCATGTGCGCGTTCTCGTCGGCGTTCCAGGTGTAGACCACGGAGCGTTCAGGGGCGATTTCGCCGAGCCGCACGAGGTTCGCGAGCTTCAGGAGCAGGCCGAGGCCGTGCCCGCGGTGCGGTCCCGCCACGAGCGTGTCGAACTGGTACACGAATTCGCGGCCGCGCGGCAACACCAGCTCGGTGTAGCCCGCGAGGTCGCCATCGTCGGTCACCGCCGCCGCGACGAGCAGGCCGGCGTCGCCGCCGACCTCGGCCGACTCATGCTCGCGCACGCGAGCGGCGTCCCACTGCTCCTCGTCGATCGTCAGCCCGCCGGCCGGCACATCGAGCGCCATTCGCGCGCGGGCCGCCGCATATGCCTCGATGAGGTCGTCGGGCACGTGATCGGTCCAGTGGACGAGTCGGTAGCCGAGCGACTGGGCCCGCGCGGAGCGGGCATCGAGCGCGGCGCGGAAGTCGTCGGCACGGCCGTCGAGGGCGAGGCTGCTCACGCGTTCCAGCTGCCCGAGCGCGTATCCGTGCGCGGCGGCGAACCCGGCGGCGGGCACGGATGCCGCGAGCACGGCGTCGCCGTCGGGCGCCCGCAATCCGGGCCCGCGCAGCGCCGAATCGTCGTCGGGGTGGTCGGAGTACCCGACGACGGTCGAGCGGCCCAGTTCGCGAGCGATCTCCTCGACGGCGGCGAGGAGGAGTGAACCGATCCCGCGGCGGCGGTGCGATGGGAGCACGCCGAGGGTGAGTTCGATCGTCTCGGCGCCGTCGTCGCGTTCCCACGAGAGGCCGCTCCGACCCACCATGGTCGGACCGTCCCACGCCGCCAGGAACGCGTGCCCCCGGCGGGTGCCGTTCCGGTGCACCGCGAGCAGTCGCTCGGCGGTGTCGGCGAAGTGATCATGACCCCAGTTGGCCCGTTCGAGCTCCGAACCGAGCGCCGCGTACGTTTCGAAGGCCCTGGCCTTGCGGGTGCCGAGCGCGTCGGGCACGGGCACCGGGCTGATCTCGACCGACATCCAGGTTCCTCCCCGCGGGCTCTCGGACAGCCGCCCAGACTAACGCGGTCGGCCCGCCGCGGGCAAGGGCGGATCCGCCGGACGGCGGCGGGGGCGAACGGCGGCGCGCCGTTCCTCGACTACGCTCGTCGGCAGCGCGCTCGCGAGTCGGAAGGGTGGGACGTGTACCTCAAGAGCCTGACGCTGAAGGGATTCAAGTCCTTCGCGCAGCCGACGACGTTCGCCTTCGAACCGGGCGTCACGTGCATCGTCGGCCCCAACGGCTCGGGCAAGTCCAACGTCGTCGACGCGCTCGCGTGGGTCATGGGGGAGCAGGGCGCCAAGACGCTGCGCGGCGGCAAGATGGAGGACGTCATCTTCGCGGGCACCGCGACGCGGGGTCCGCTCGGCCGCGCCGAGGTCAGCCTCACGATCGACAACGCCGACGGAGCGCTCCCCATCGAATACAGCGAGGTCACCATCTCGCGCACGCTCTTCCGCAACGGCGCGAGCGAGTACGCGATCAATGGCGAGACCTGTCGGCTGCTCGACGTGCAGGAGCTGCTCAGCGACTCGGGGCTCGGCCGCGAGATGCACGTCATCGTCGGCCAGGGCCAGCTCGACGCCGTGCTGCACGCGAGCGCCGAGGACCGTCGCGGGTTCATCGAGGAGGCCGCGGGCATCCTGAAGCATCGTCGGCGCAAGGAGAAGACGCTCCGCAAGCTCGATGCGATGCAGGCGAACCTCACCCGGCTCTCCGATCTCGCCGGCGAGATCCGTCGCCAGTTGAAGCCACTCGGCCGACAGGCGGAGGTCGCGCGCGAGGCCGCCACGATCGCCGCCGTGGTGCGCGACGCACGGGCACGCCTGCTCGCCGACGAGGTGGTGGGCCTGCGTCGCGCGCTCGACGAGCACGGGCGCAGCGAGCACGAGCGCCACAGCGAGCGCCTCGTGCTGCAGGACGAGCTCGAACAGCACCAGGCCCGCGTCACCCGGCTCGAGGCGACGTACCTCGGCGACGATGTCGACACGGCACGATCGACGAGCCACGCGCTCGAATCCGCACAGGAGCGGCTTCGCGCCCTCGACGCGCTCGCGCGGCAGCGCATCGCCCTCCTGAGCGCGGAGGCCCAGCCCGCCGAATCAACACCCACGGTCACCCGGTCGATGATCGAGGAGGCGACCGCCGGGCTCGACGCGTTCACCGCAGCCGTGGCCGACGCGGGATCCGGCCTCGAGATCGCCGCTGGCGCGACGCGCACCGCGCGCGGCGAGCTCGACCTCGTCGACGAGCAGATCGCAGCGCAGAGCGCGCGCGTCACCGCCTACGACCTCGAACTCTCGAAGCTCGTCGGGCAGGCCGATAGTGCGGCCTCCAAGCTCGCCGCCGTGCGCGGCGAGGTGCTGCGGCACGCGAACGCCCTGGAGGCGGCCGCGGGCCGTCGCGCCACCGCCGCGGCCGAGCTCGCGCGCGCCGAGGCGGAGGCGGAGGTGGAGGACGGCGCGGAGACCGACCTCGACGAGGCGTACGAGCTCGCGCAGGCCGACGTCTTCGGGGCGGAGGCCGAGATCGAGCGGATCCGCGAGGAGCTGCACACGGGGGAGCGAGAGCAGGGTGCGCTCGCCGCCCGATCGGCAGCCCTGTCGCTCGCGCTCGACCAGAAGGACGGTTCGGCCGCGCTCGTCGAGGCGCGCGTCGACGGCGTGCGCGGGTTGCTCGCGGAGTCTCTGCACGTGGAGCCGGGCTACGAGCCGGCGATCGCGGCCGCGCTCGGCTCGCTCGCCGACGCCGTCCTGGTCGACGACCGTGCTGCGGCGTTCCGTGCGCTCGAGCACGCGGAGCACGGCGAGCTGGGTCGGGTTTCACTCGCACTCGCCCTCGCCGATCCCGGGCGAGCGTCGCGCGACCCCCAGATCATCGAGGGGCTCGTGCCGGCGGGCCAGGTGGTGACGGCACCCGATGGTGTGGTCGCACTCCTCTCGGAGGTGCTCATCGCCGACGACGTGGCCGCCGCCCGGGCCGCGGAGCCCGCCCTCATTCGCCTCGATCGACCGGTCACCGTCATCACGCGCGACGGCACGGTCATCGGGCGCTACGTCATCACGGGCGGCAACGGCCGCGAGCAGAGCCGCATCGAGCTGATCGCCGAACGCGACCGCGCCGGCGCCCACCTCGAAGAGGTGCGAGCGGCCATCGAGCGATCGCGATTCGAGCTCGCCGAGCAGCGCACCATCCTCGAGCAGTCGAAGGAGCAGGCGAAGGCGGCACTCGCCGCACTTCGCGAATTCGACGCCAGGCTCGCGCAGCGCACCGAGCTGTTGAACCGGGCGCGCGTGCAGGCGGAGGCGGTCGACGCCGAGACGGAGCGGCTCCAGCAGGCCGCCGCCAACGCCGAGGAGCGCGTCGCCGAGGCGCAGCGCGTCGCGGAGGATGCGAGGACCGCCCTCGACGCGGCGAAGGCGGTCGCGCGTCCCGTGCTCGACGTGTCGGCGCGCGACGCCGCCCTCGTCGCACTCGAGCAGACCCGCGAGCGCGAGGTCGAGGCCCGGCTCCGGCTCGAGACGGCCAAGGAGCGTGTGCGCGCCGAGGAGGCGCGCGTGCGTGCCATGGAGCGCCAGTTCGAGGCGGAGCAGCAGGCTGCGGCGGATGCCGCACGCCGCGCCGTCGTGCGTCGGGCGCAACTCGCGGCGGCGACCCGTGTCGCCGAGTCGCTGCCGGCGTCGCTCGCGTCCGTCGACGCCTCGGTCGCCGAGGCTCGCGAGGCGCTCGGGCGCGCGGAAGCGGAGCGTGCGAGTCGCAATGAGGAGCTGCAGCGGATTCGGCGCAAGGAGGCCGCCGTGCGCGAACGCCTGCAGGCCGTGACCGAGGACGTGCACGGCCTCGAACTCCGCATCTACGAGAAGAAGCTGCACGTCGCCGGACTCGTCGAACGCGCGGAGGCGGAGCTGGGACTCGCCGAGGGCGTGCTCATCGCCGAATACGGGCCCGACATCCCGGTGCCCGCCGAACACGAGGACGACGAACCGCGCCCGTTCGTGCGCGAGGAGCAGCAGCGCCGCCTGCAGGCCGCCGAACGCAAGCTGGCCCAACTCGGCCGCGTGAACCCGCTCGCGCTCGAGGAGTTCGCGGCACTCGAGCAGCGCCACCAGTTCCTCACCGAGCAGCTCACCGACCTCGCGAACACCCGTCGAGACCTCCTCACGATCATCGAGGAGATCGACGGCAAGATGGAGGCGATCTTCCGCGGCGCCTTCGAGGACACGCGTGACGCGTTCGCCGAGGTCTTCCCGGTGCTCTTCCCTGGTGGCACCGGCAGCATCTCGCTCACCGATCCCGACAACCTGCTGACGACCGGCATCGAGGTGAGCGTGAAGCCCGCCGGCAAGAAGATCGAACGGCTGTCGCTGCTGTCGGGTGGCGAGCGCTCGCTCGCCGCGGTCGCCCTGCTGATTGCGATCTTCAAGGCGCGGCCGAGCCCGTTCTACATCATGGACGAGGTCGAGGCGGCGCTCGACGACGCGAACCTCGGCCGGCTTCTCACCACGCTCGAAGACCTGCGCGAGTCGAGCCAGCTCATCGTGATCACGCACCAGAAGCGCACCATGGAGATCGCCGACGCGCTGTACGGCGTGTCGATGCGCCAGGACGGCGTGTCCGCCGTCGTCGGCCAGCGCGTGCGCGAGGAGCGCGAGGCGAAGGCGAGCTGAGGCGAGCGGATGCCGCGGCGGCGCGCCGCGGCATCCCCGAGCCCCGCAATGCTCGAAGCAAAAGCCGGCACGAATT
>NZ_JBFAVC010000006.1:0-331560 GCF_040679595.1 Agromyces sp. NPDC052230
GCGTCGCCCACAGAATCGAGCCGACCAACGCAACGACCAGTGCACCACCGATAACCGAACACATGCGCCACCGCGCCGCCAGCCACGACCTCAACAGACACCTCTCCGAACGCACGACGATGAGCGTCGAGACGACGCACGCTTGGTATCACGTGCAGCGTCGTGCAACCAGGCGGTAGGGCCGCTATGAAGAGGTTCGGGTCGATGACACGTGACTGTCGGAATGAACCTACAGCCAATTCTCCGCATCGCACATGCCCCCCAAAAGAGGGTCATTACTCGGGCTTGATTTCGACGCATCAGCGAGAGCGAGCGATCGACGATCATCAGGCGAGCCCCGTCGTCCCGTGCCGTGCGAAATTGACTGCTCGGGTCGCCGAGATGGGGACGCGACGATGACCGGCAGCCCCTCACGCGGCGCATTTCTGCTCGGACTATCGTGCCAGAAACAACCTGCTCGGACTATCGTGCCAGAAACAACCGCTGATCAGGGATTTGTGGGGCTTGTGGTGGGGCGGACCAGACTTGAACTGGTGACCGATGGAACTCCTCGGCCGTGACTCGCCGTCTCGGCATGAGCCGGGATGCTTCGAAGAATCTCGATTTGATCAGGAATTTCTTGCCGCAACGACAACTGTCGAGTCTCGATGCTACCTGTTGATCTCGACCGCTATCGAGATTTCTCGGGGCAAAAGTGTTGGATAAACGTGCGCGGATCAAATCATCCGTAGGGTTGTGATGTCTCAGGACATCGGTGACGGTTCTGCCTCAGGACATCGGTGACAGTTGATGTCTCAGGACATCGGTGACGGTGGGAGGGTCTTGGGCCGTCGGCCGCGGGGCTTGCCGCTGCCGACGTACCGGGTCCCGGGTGCCGGCCACGGGTGCTCGACGATGAGCGTGCCACGGTCATCGAAGATCATGACGCCCTCGGGCTCGTAGACCACGAACACGTGCTGGCCGACGTGGTCGCGGCTGGTCTGGAAGCAGATCCCGCGGGCATACGCGGTTCCGTTCCCGGCGACCTTCACGACTCGCACCTGGTCGTCGCGGCCATCGGTGCGGAACGCGATCGGCGTGCGTGGCGGCGGCGGGCCGGGCTTCGGAGGGTCGGCTTTCGGGGTCGCGTCCCACGCTTGTCGCGGGGTGATCCGACCGGGAAGGGCCTGGTGCGGACGCTCGGTGTTGTAGATCGCGTCGAACCGGTCGACCTGCTCCTGCAGCTCGGCGGGGGCGTCGGCGATGGGCTGCTTGTCGAGGAACCGGAACAGGGTCTGGTGGAACCGCTCGTTCTTGCCCTGCGTGGTGGGCCGGTACGGCTTGCCGGTGATCGGCTGAACCCCGATCGCTTTCACGTGCGCAACGAGCTGACCGTCGTAGCCTCGCCGGGACGGGTTCAGCGCCGACCCGTTGTCGGTGAGCAGCCGTTGCGGCACCCCGTGCGCGGCGATGCCCTTGTCCACGACCGCGATCGCTGCGTCCGAGGTCTCGGCGTCCGCGACCAGAGACGCGACCGCGTACCGGGAGTGGTCGTCGATGAGCTGGAAGATCACGCACTTGCGCCCACCGGCGAGGACGTACTCGGTGGCGTCCAGCTGCCAGCACGCGTTCGGCGCCGGATACACGAACCGGCGGAACGCGGCCCGCGGTTTCTTCCGCGGCTCGAGCTTCGCGACCCCGGCGTCGTGGAAGATCCGCGCCAGCGACGCCGGTGACGGTGCGATCATCCCGAGCGACCGCATCTTCTCGTGCACACTGATCGGCCCGTGATCCAACCCCGACCGCTCCAACGCGGCCCGCACCCCGATGGCCTGTGCCTTCACGTCGTCCGCGATGGTCGTCGGGCTCGTCCTCGGCCGTCGGCTCCGCGGCTCGAGCGCCACCGCAGGCCCCTCGGCCTGCACCCGCCGGCGGATCTCGTAGAACGTCTTCCGTGAGATCCCGTGCTCGAGACAGAACGTCGACACCGCCCCGCGTGGCGCACCCGGCGGCCACTGCGTGATCGCGAGACGGACACGAGGATCGACGGGCTCGTTGCGGCTCATCCCTCAAACATCTGAGGGAACTGTCACCACCAAACCGCTCCGAAGCGTCACCGCTCTAATGATTCAGAACTGTCACCGATGTCCTGCGACATGACAGTCGGATAGAACGGTCAGATCTCGATGAGACCAGTAAGGCCGTTAGTTCGCCGCCGGGAATGACGTTTACGATTGCACCTGAACGCAGGGTGAATAAGTTCCCGGGCAGACCACCTCATACAGCCCTTCTCATTGCTCGACCGTCGATATTGCAAGTGCCAGCGAGGACGGATGTCGCCGGGGGTCGCTACTGGATCGGTTCCTGCGGAGCCTCATCGCGAGCGTCTAGGCGCTGCGATCAGCGGGGAACGTGAGAATGGCTGCCATATCTGCTACGTCACGGCGGCAACCGCCATATCAGACAGCCGTTGAAACCGGGCGATGTTCTGAGCTTGACTGAGAAGTCCCGCGGTGAGACCAACGAAGACGAGATCCAGCTCCGGATCGACCCAGTACAAGGCGCTGCCTGCGCCGTAATTTCCGAAAGTCTCGGGGCTAGTGAGGGTCCCGAGTTGCGTGTTGACGATCCGAGGGCCGCGGACATTGAATCCGAGTCCGAGGTACGCCGGCGGCACGTCATACCCCGCCCGCAAGGCGACAGTTTGGTACAACTCGTTTGGCATCTCGCCTGTCCACACCGTTCGTGCGCGCTTGATCGTCGCTGGAGAAATTAGGTCGTATCCGTTGACCGAAGTGCCGCCGCGGCGGAGGGTGTCAGCGAAGAGGACAAGGTCACCGCTCGTCGACGCGGCGCCCGCCCAAGCGGACTCATTCGATTCGGCGAGGTGCAATCCGAAATCGCCAGGAGTGGTGCGGGAAAGGGACTTGATGGGAACCGTGCCCCGAGTATCTGGTATGACGTGACGATCGCGCATCCAAGACTTGATGCCCATCGCGGTGTCCGCCATCCCCAGGGGTTGGAAGATTTCCTCGTCAAGCAGGGTTCCGATGTCCCGGCTTTCCGGATCAGTGCGGCAGAGCATTGCAGCAAGAAGGGTGTGGTTGGCCATGGGGGAATAGTCGCAGCGAGTCCCCGGCTCCACGACGCCGTGGATATTGGCGACAACCGCCCGCAACGCATCGTCCAACTTGTCGAGGTAGAGCGCTGGCGCCGGCTCCCAGACCCCGGGCATTCCCGCGGTGTGGGTTAAGAGATGGTAAACAGTCGAGCGGTCACGAGGTGGGCCTGCGAACTCGGGAATCACCTCCACGACCTTGCTCGTGAGGGCGAGGCGACCCAGTTCAACCCAGCGAAGGGTGAGGGCGTTCACGAAGGTTTTAGTGATCGAGAATATTGAGAAGACGGAGTTCTCGACTATCGGATGCGAAGCCTGCGCATCCGCATGTCCGGCAGCCAAGTCGAGCACCAACTCGCCGTGTCGTGCTATTTTCACGGACGCGCCGAAGTACAGGCCGCTGCTGATGTCATGCAGCACCGACTCGGCGAGTGCGGCCAGGCGGGCGGGCGACATACCTGCGGCCACTGCTGCCTGTTCGAGCACCGCCGGCATCATTTGGTCTCCGGCCCAGACTTCCACGCCTTGATCTGCTCGTCGGCGATCCGGAACGACTCGAGAGCCGCTGGCACCCCCACGTAGATGGCCGTCTGCATCAGGACCTCGCGAATCTCATCAACCGCGACTCCGTTGTTGAGGGCACCGCGCACGTGCACGCCAAACTCATGTCCTCGATTCAGCGCAGTGAGCATTGCGAGATTGATCAGGCTACGATCACGTTTCGACAGTTCTGGACGTGCCCAGACGGTGCCCCAGCAATACTCGGTAACCAACTCCTGAATCGGCCGGGTGAAATCGTTCGCCGCAGCCAGCGATTCCTCGACATACTGCGCCCCGATGACGCTCTTGCGGATCGCAAGGCCCCGCTCATAAGCCGACTTAGCGGCATTCTCCCGACTCATCTTTCCTCCTCCGTTGCGAGCACACTGGCCGCCTATGGAATGGCCATTTGCCAGCTACATTACTGTATGACAGCACGGCCGTAGGTTTGGCCGCGGGCAGTGGAGGCGCTAGGAGGCCCTGCTTTCGCTCTGCCCTACCACGACTCGAGGCGTCGCCCCTCGATGTATCACGATTCCGGCGACCCATCGGGCGAACACTTCGTCGGCTCCTCCGCACGGCGGCGGCGATCTGTCAGGGTGATCGCGCGGTGTTACGCCACCCGCACCTCGGTAACCCCGGAGCACCTGCTCCAGGAGCGGATTCGCCGTCCCCTCGCTACAGCACGCGGTCGAAAGACTTCGTAGCTGCGAGAATGTGACGTCCGCGCCGCAAAGCGAAGGTAGCTGCAATCTCAAGATCGTCGAATCGCGGCGCGTTGCACATCGGTCGCACGCTGCGGGAAGAGTCGCGTCGCGAAGCGCTAGAGCTCGACGCGGAGTTCGGGGAGGCGGCCACCTCTGTACTGCCAGCACGCGTACGATCCTGCCGCGGCCCGCTATTACCGAACTGCAATTTGGACACCTAGGTTGCGGCGTTCAAGAACGCCGCACGAATCTGCGCCACCCTCTCGTCGAAGCGGGGCAGCAGTTCGGGATGCGTGGGCGCGTAGAGGCTATCCGTCTCGACCGCATTGAGGATCCGTGCCGCGACGTCCTCGGGTGTGCGCCAGGAGATCCACTCGAAGCCCGTTTCTTCGAGCTCGCGGTCCTTAAGACCACCGCGATCCTCGCGTGCACGCTGACTGGATCCGATGTTGGTCGGCGTCGGTCCGGGCAGCGCGACCGTCACACCGACGGACGAATCGGCCCCGGCGAGCTCCGCCGAGAGCACCTCGCCGAAGGCGAGCACGCCGGCCTTGGTGGCGGCATACACCCCCAGACCGGGCGAGGGAGCCAAAGCCGCCATGGAGGCGGTCATGACCACGTGTCCTGACCGTCGACTGTCGACGATCTTGGGAAGAAATGCGGACACGCAGTCGACGACACCGCGGAGATTGACGCCGAGCATCCAATCCCAATCCGACCGGGTCATCTCGGCGAGAGACCCGAACGGGCCCACACCGGCGTTCAGCACTAGGAGGTCGGGCGCGCGCCCTGCCGCTTCCTCCTCGTCCGCGACCTGTGCCAAGGCGGCCGCATCGGTGACGTCGAGAGCGACCCAGTCCGACCCAATCCGGGTCGCGGCAGCCTCGGCGGCATGCGCGTCGTGGTCGGCGATGAGCACGTTGGCTCCACGCGCGATGAGAGCTGCCGAGAGCGCCGCTCCGATACCGGACGCGCCGCCAGTGACGAGCGCGCGTCGACCGGAGATCGCGGTCATCCGATCACGTCCACCGCGATCACACTGCCGCCCGTGCCCGGGCCCGCATCGCGGCGGGACTCGAGGTAACGGGCGATTTCCGTGTGGTCCGCATCGGGATCAAGCGAGTCAGCAGCATCCGACCACTCAGCGACTGCCGCATCGCCGAGCTCCATCGGAATGCCGAGGCTGTGCGCGAGCTCTGTCGCGATCTTCATGTCTTTGAGCATGAGTCGTAGGCCGAAGCCGGAGTCAAAGGTCCGCGGCAGGATGAAGTTCGGCCACTTGTTCTGCGACGATCCGCTCCGGCCGCTGGAGGCGTTTATCGTCTCGAGCATGACGGCAGGGTCCAGTCCGAACCGCTCTCCGACGAGAATGGCCTCGGACGTGACCAAGAGGTGGGTCGCAGACAGGAGATTGTTGAGCGCCTTCAGCGCGTGCCCGGCCCCGACCGCTCCGACGTGGCGCGGGCGGCCGAGGATCGACATCACACCGGCCGCGCGCTGAACGGCCGCCTCGCTCCCTCCCGCCATGATCGCGAGCGTCCCCGCTTCCGCCCCGGTCAAGCCGCCGGACACAGGCGCATCCATGAACTCAAGACCCCGCTGCTGTAGGTCCCGCGCGAGGGCGAGACTTCGGAGGGGCTCTGACGAGCTCATGTCGATGACGAGGGTGCCGGCACGGAGTCTGCTCGCAACGCCCTCGTCGAGCAGCACCGACTCGACGACAGAGGAACTGGGCAGCATGAGAATCAGAATGTCCAGCTCCGACAGATCTGCATCGGCGTCGACTCGTCCACCTGCCGCTACGTGCGCCGCTTGTGCTGCCGGGCTCGGGTCGCGGCCGAGAACATCGGCACCAGCGTCGAGCAGTCGTCTCGACATCGGGGCACCCATATTGCCCAACCCCCAGAAGCCGACACGCAGATTCAACGCGTCATTCATGCTTTTCCTCCCCGTTGTCGTGGCGTCCCCCATCGATCATGCGCGCCTCCCGACCTTCGATGTCATCCAGCACGTTCCCGCCGATGACCGAGGCATGGTCGGGAAGCAGGGGGTGCGCAGCGTGCGGGATCTGCGCGAGAGCCGCGGGGTCGTGACCCAAGAGGATGCGCGCCCCCGAGGTCTCCGCCGTTATCTCGGAGATGCGATCGTAGGCCGCATATGAGGCGCTCAGATGGTCCATGTAGATGAACGGCCGTCCGAGTGAGAGCTCCTCTTCGTAGTGCACCGCATCGGAGGTGACGAGAATCGGGCCCGATTCCGACTCGACGAGGACCATGAGCTGTCCGGGCGTATGTCCCCCGACGAGTAGGAGGCGGATGCCCGGATAGAGGTCGGTGTCACCATCGATCAGGCTGACGCGTCCATCATCGTGCGCGCGCGCGATTGCGTGCACTTCCGTCGTTTCGCGCAGATGCGCGAACTGCGATCGACCGGCGATCGGCCCCGTCCAGAAGTCGAACTCGGAGCGAGCGAGCGTGATGTGTGAACGTGGAAAAGCATCCACATTGCCGATGTGGTCGTAGTGCATGTGGGTCACGACAATGTCTAATTCAGCATCGAGATCCACGCCGAGCGCCTGCATGGCGTCGAGGGGGTCGATCAGCACCTCGCGGCCGCGTCGAGCGCCCACCTCGGCTGCGAACCCCGTGTCGATCAGGATGGTGCGCTCATCGTTGCGGACGATCCAGAAGTAGTAGTCGAGCCCGCGACTCTCATCCGCAACCTCGTTGAGGAAGTCATTAAGGAAGAGACGACTGCGCAGCAATGTCGTCGTCGCGTATCGCACGACGGTGATCTCGTACCGATTCGACTGCATTGCTCCTCCGCTCCTTTCCGTTCCCCGAACAATCTGTCAGACAGTCTTGAAGGTAATGGTATGACGAGGCGACGTCAATTCGAAGCGTGCGTTGTAGGCTGTATGACAGCAGTCATTTCGTACTTGAGGAGCTCATGTGTCCCAGTCGCCGAGTCTTGCGGTCACCCGCCATCCGCCGATCCGGGATCAGATCGCCGCCATCCTTCGCAATGCGATCGTCAACCTCGACTTCACCCCCGGGCAGGTGCTTGTCGAACGGGATCTCTGCGAGCGGACCGGTGCGTCGCGTCCTTCGGTACGGGAAGCGCTGCGCCAGCTGGAAGCAGAGGGCCTCGTCGAGTCTCGCAATGGACGAGGCACGATCGTCCGGGTGCTCACACCGCGAGAGGTCGACGACCTCTATGAGGTGCGAGCTCAACTCGAGGGATTCGCAACGCGCCTCTTCTCAACTCGCGCGACGCCCGATCAGCGGCGCAAGCTGCATGAAGCGCTAACCGAACTCGAGCGCGCGACGACATCGGGCGCCGATCGCAGCCCGCGGATTCTGGCCGCTCAGAACATCTTCTACGGCACGCTCTTCGAAGGCGCCGGCAATCCGCTGCTCGAGCAGGTGATCCAAGGACTCCAAGTGCGCGTCGCACAGCTGCGGGCCACGACGCTCACCGCTCCCGGGCGGGCGGAGCAGTCGTATCGAGAGTTCGTGCAGATCGTCGACGCCGTCGATGCGGGCGACGAGGCAGAAGCGGAACGAGTGGCAGTCGAACACGTGCGGAATGCTGCGCGAGTGATGTCCGACGTCGTGGCCGCTGGGCCCGCCGAAGGCTGATGCGAGGTCAGTTGGCAACGAGTGTCATCGGCGCAAGTCGCGTCCAAGGACCGTAGACGTTGCCGAGGAGGGCTGATCCCGCTGTCGTAAGGGCGATGTCGGCGACGACGCCGCCAGAGTGGAGCAGCAGCGCATCGTCGGCAGGATAATCGAGGATCCGAGCCAGGTCGATCGCTCCTGACGGCGTCGACACCCGCAACATCACATCGCTCCCGACCCGCACGATCTGGGGGAAGCCGATCTCCACGTTCAGCATGCCCCCATGCGCCGTCATGCGGACCGTACCCTGGAACGAGGCGCCGTCCGCTCGCGAAGAATCGACTGGGAAATGGAACCCGTTGGTGGTGCGCTCCGCACCATCGACCTCCACCGTCGCATCCTCGAGCGCCGCCAGATAGTCGAGCAGGCTTTCCTTGATCGGCCACCCCAACGAACTGAGCACCGTTGTCTCCTTGATCCGGTTTCTGTCCGCGCAGGCATCCGAGCGGTGTCCACAGGTTACTGCGAGCCGAAGGTCGCGCCGATTGCGATCATGAACTGATATTGCATACAATGAGTATTCATGATCTTGAGGAGTGTCCGGAGTGAGCGTTAACGACCCCCAGTGCGACGCAGACGTTATCGTCATCGGAGCAGGGAACGCCGCATTCGCCGCGGCCCTCTCCGCAGCCGAGCGCGGACGCTCCGTCATCATGCTCGAGCGGGCCGAGAAGGCGATGGCCGGAGGCAACAGCTTCTTCACGGCCGGCGCGACCCGCATGACACACGATGGATTCGATTCGCTGCTTGACCTGGTCGAGCCCGACGAGCGCCACGACCGAACGGAGGTCCCGGCCTACACGACCGATAATTACCGATCGGACCTCGAGCGGGTGACCGAAGGGCGCAACGACCCCGAGCTGACCGAGGTGCTCGTCGCCGAGATATCCGGCGGCTTGCGCTGGTTGCACAGCGAGCACGGAATGCGCTACCGGCTAATGTACGAGCGTCAGGCCTACGAGCGTGCCGACGGCACCTTCCTCTTCTGGGGTGGCCTGCATGTCGGAAACGTCGGCGGGGGCGAAGGCATGATCGCCGACTACTCCGCGGCCGCGGAACGCGCGGGAATCGAGATCCGATACGAGCACCACGTCATGGACTTTGTGATCGAAGACGGCCGCGTCGTCGGCGTCGAGGTCGCACTGTCCGATGGGACGCGAACCACTCTCCGCGGCGCCTCCACCGTCCTTGCGGCGGGCGGATTCGAGGCGAATGCCGATCTCCGCGAAAAGTACCTAGGCCCGGGGTGGTCGAAAGCCGTTGTGCGCGGAACCCCCTACAACACGGGAGAGCTCCTGCTGCGCGCACTTGACCTCGGCGCTGACCGCGGTGGCGACTGGTCGACCTGTCATTCGACGGCATGGGACGCCTGGTTCCCCGCGAACCAGAGCAACCGTGCGCTGACCAATCGGCTCACGCGCCAGAGCTACCCCCTCGGAATCGTCGTCAACAAGGCTGGCAAGCGGTTCATCGATGAGGGAGCCGACTATCGCAACTACACGTACGCGAAGTATGGGCGCGAAATCCTCCGCCAGCCCGAGTCTGTGGCCTTCCAGGTCTTCGACTCTGCAGTGCGCCCGATGCTGCGTGCAGAAGAGTACGATATGCCCGGCATCAGCGTCGCCGTCGCGGAGACCCTCGACGACCTCGCGCACCAACTCGGCGTCGACCGCGCCGGCTTCACCGAGACGGTGAACGGCTACAACACATCCATCGACCGCTCGATCCCCGTCGACCCCACTGTCAAGGACGGGGCCGCAGCAACGACCGTGCCCGTGAAGAGCAACTGGGCCTACCCTATCGAGGAGGCGCCGTTCTTCGCGTACCCCGTCACGTGCGGGATCACCTTCACGTTCGGGGGCCTCAAGACCGACGTGGACGGCAGGGTCCTGACCGCCGGCGGAGCCGAAATTCCGGGCCTCCTCGCCTGCGGTGAATCACTGGGTGGGCTCTTCTCGCAGAACTATCCCGGTGGCTCCGGCCTGGCCGCGGGTATTGTCTTCGGTCGGCGGGCAGGCGCCATCGCCTGACGTGCGGGCCGTATGACCCGCATCCGCAGAACTCTCGCGTCAACCAATCACCACAGGCAGCCTGGCTGCCGATTCAGCAGAAACGAGCCCCCATGGCGCAGGACAACATCCAGACACAGATCGACGATCGTGCCCTGGCGCGGCTGACCGAGCGCATCGCGCGTAGCGTCGATGCGGGCGAGTACGACGGCGCGGTCTTCGCGATCGCGCACCGCGGGGAGGTCGTCGCACACGAGGCCGTCGGATATTCGGACCGCGACGCCGGCCGCGCCGCGCGCACTGACGATGTGTTCCGCATCCTCTCGGTCACGAAGGCATTTACGACCAATCTCGTGTTCCAAGCCATAGAACAGGGAAAGCTCAGCTTCTCGACGAAAGTCGTCGAGGTCATCCCCGAATTCCGTTCGGCCGATCGGTTCCTCAACAAGCGGAAGGACCGCATCAGCGTCGCCGATCTTCTCACCCATCGTTCCGCCTTGCCGCCGACGCCTGAGCCTCTCCCGGCGCACGAGCTCGGCGATCTGTCGAAAGTAGTCGCGCGCGTCTGCGAGATGGATGCGATCGGTGATCCTGGCGGGACGATCGAATATTCACCCGCCTTCAACCATGCGCTCCTGGGCGAGATGGTCCGTCGGGTGCAGGGCGCCATGACCTACCGTGAACTCGCACAGCGCGACATATTCGATCCGCTCGGCATGACGAGTACGGCGATCGGCGCCCCGAAGCGTCTCGCCGAACGACTGGTCCCGATTCGCGCACGCTTCGAGGCAACGGGGTGGCTGTCGGCCTCCGACGTCGAGGGTCTCAATGACATCCTCACTGAGGAAGCCGAGATGCCGTGGGTGGGCTCCGTCTCGACGGCCGGCGATCTTCTACGCTTCGCCGAGATGCTCCGCCGCGGGGGGGAACTGAATGGTGTCCGATTGGTGTCGCCCGCAATTATCGACCGTGCCACCCGCAACCTGACGGGGGACGAGCCCAACAACTGGTGGATCCCGATGGCACAACGCCGCAACTGGGAGCTCATGCCGGCCAACCTCGGGCTCGGATTCTTCCTGCGCGGCGAGGGGATGCACCCCAGCATTCTCGGCTCGCTGACGTCGCCGCGCACGTTTGGCAACTACGGCGCGGGCTCGACTATCTTCTGGGTCGATCCGGAGCGCGAACTGACGTTCGTCGTACTGACGTCCGGCGTCATGGAAGAGAGCGCGAACATCGCCCGTTTCCAGACGTTATCCGACATCGCGGTGTCCTCGGTCGTGCGCCCGCCGGCCACTCCCGCGCTGCCGTCCACGTCCTGACGGTCGCTCGCTCCCCCACGCCCTTGATCGTGACCCTCGCGCTCGACGAAGAGAAATTACTCAAATGACGTCCAAAGGCATGTCCCGCGAGCGCCTCGCGGAGATCGAAGAACTGATCCGCCGAGAGACCGAGTCCGGCTGGTACTACGGCGCCGCACTCAAGGTGGCCCGGCACGGCGAGACCTTCCTCGACCTGGCTGTGGGCTACTTTGACGCCGGTCGGACACGGCCGATCGCGACTGATTCCGTGTTTAGTGTCTTCTCGATCACGAAGGCGTTCATCAACGTTCTGACGCTGCGCGCGATCGAGCAGGGACGCTTCGCGCTGACTACGAGGATGTCTGACCTGATCCCGGAATGGTCCGGTGCACCGCGCGACCGCGCGACGATCTTCCATTTCCTGACCCACACGACCGGCGTGCCCGGTCTGTGGGAACCCGCCCCCGGCTACTTCGTCGAAACCCTGCAACAGGGCTTCGAGGGCGTGATCACCTACATGCACGGCACTTCCGAGCCCGGAACGCGGTGCGACTATGCGCCGATGGCAAACCACACCATGCTAGGCGAAGCGCTCCGGCGAACTGACCCCCGGGGTCGAACGATCGAAGAGATCGTACTCGAGGACCTTTGGGAACCGCTCGGCATGACCGACACTCGCTTCGGAGTCAAGCCGCACATGCGGGACCGCCATGTGGTCCCAGACATGCGAGGCCTTATTCCCATTAAGTCGCCGTCGAGCACGACGCCAGGCGACTACGGCTTGTACACGGCCGAGAGCAACAGCGCCGTTTGGGTTGGCTCCGCGTCGACGACCGCGGACCTGCAGCGTTTCGTCGAGATGCTTCGCAACGAGGGCACGCTCGATGGGGCCCGTATCCTCTCGTCTCGGATGGTGCGGCTGGCGCGACAAGTCTGGACCGGCGATCTCCCCAATGAGCTCTACAAGACGGTGTCGCTCCGCGCTGGCGACGCTGTTCCCCCCGCGAACATCGGACTCGGCTTCAACGTCCGTGGCCTGCAGATGTGTGTGACCCAACTCGGCACGCTCACTAGCCCCGAGACCTTCGGCAACTACGGCGCCGGCACCGGACTGATTTGGGTGGATCCTGAGCTTGACATCTCTTTCGTGGGACTTAGTGCGGGACTCCTGTCGCAGGCCGACAACATCACCCGGTACCAGCGGATCTCCGACATGGTGGTTTCTGCTGCGCTGTGATGCTCAGCCTGTACCTACCACGAGGATGCGACATGGTTCAGCTGACCAGCTCACCATCTGGGGCCAGAGGAGACCCGAGGGCCGAAGAGGAGCTCGTCCGGGCGCAATTGGCACGACGACAGCCTATGCGTGCTCGGAGCACCGGAGTTGCTTCCTGCGGCGCGGGGATCAGGTAGACCTGAAGGTGGCGTTCACCCGCGACCTCCTCGAGCGAATGGTCAACACGCAGGATGGCGTGCAGCGCCGACGGCTTCGGGCTTCGTGCGGACGGATTCTCTCCCCGCGCAGCACCCTGACACTGACGCAAGCAGTACAGGTCATCATGGATGGTGTAATGCACGACCTCGATTATCTCGACGACGTCGACTTAGTGATGAAGTCGCTTGGCGCATCCCACCCCTCGTCGATTGCAGAATGGTGACTGGACTCAGGGAAATTGCTCCGGACGTCGCTGGGCTTCGGGAGGCGATGCTAACGAAGCCTTCGCTATCGCGAGCTAGCACATGGAGACCAGGCGCGGGATCTGTCCGTCGGTTCACGTCCGCGCTCTTCAGTGAGGAGATTGGGATACCTCGCCATGTTAGAGAACCGATCGCAGCTATCCACCGACCCCGGGCGCGGGCGAGACCTCTACGATGAGCTTGCCTCGGTTGCGGCCCTCAAAGAGCCAGCCCAAGTACTCAGGGGCATGCTCAAGTCCAGCGACCACGTGCGGACGATCGTGAACCAACCCTGCCGCGAACATCCCCCGGAGCTCCGCGATCTGCTGATCCCGAGGGCGTCCCATCCGCTCGGCGAGGAACCCCTGGACGCGGAGTGCCTTCATCACGACGTGGTACATCCCCTGGATCCCTCGCTGGTCGCCGGTCCGCTCGTACTCGGACATCACACCGCAGACGGCGACGCGTCCGAACCACGCCATCCGCGGGAGCGCGGCATCCAAAGTCGAGCCGCCGACGTTGTCGAAGAACGCGTCGATACCGCTCGGGAAGAGCTCGTCAAGCGCCGTGCCAACGTCGTCAAAGCGATAATCGATAACTTCATCCGCCCCGAGCGATCGAACGACCTCGCACTTCTCGGCGCCTCCGGCAACACCCACCACTCGTGCGCCGGTCGCGTGGGCGATCTCGACAGCGAGAGAACCCGTCGCCCCGGCGGCCCCCGTGACCAGAAGGCCCTCCCCCGCACGGAGATCAAGAACATCGCGGATTCCCGTGAGCGCCGCGAGGCCGACGTGCGAGAAAACTGAGAGGTAAGCGGTCAACGGCTCTCCCGCGGTCGGACGGAGCAGGCGGAGCGCATCAGGAGCGAGGTCGGCGATCTCCTGCCAGGGACCGAGGACGGCCACGAGATCGCCCTCCTCGAAGTTCGTTGCTCGCGATTCGGTGACCTCGCCGATCGATTGGCCCAGCATCACACTGCCGGACCGGAGATCGATGACTGTGCTCCCGATTCGGCGCGGAGGTCCGGGGCGCAGCCAGTTGCGGTTCGACGGATCCAGCGAGAGATATATCATGCGCACCCGCACGAAGCCATCTTGGAGCGGCCCCAGCTCGACCTCGGTGACACGTAGCGCGTCAGGCGTGTACCGACCGTCGACCTCCTGGACGACTTCCACAGCAAGCGTACGCGCGGAGGCGTTCGTCATAACAACTGTCCCGTCAGCTATCGTCCTTCTCGAGGGCATTGAAGATCGCCATGCTTCCTCCATGCGCCGAGAACCCGCCATCCACCGGGAGCTCGATTCCGGTGACGAAGCTCGCGGCATCGGAGAGCAGGAACAACACGACCTCCGCGACCTCCGCCACATTCCCCGCACGCCGCATCGGCGTCATCGACAGCTGAGCCTCACGGAACCGCTCGTCCATGCCCGCATTGATCGGCGTGAGGATGAATCCCGGGTGCACAAGGTTAACCCGGATCTTCTGCGCAGCCAATTCGACCGCTGCGCTCCGAGTCAGACCCCGGAGCGCCCACTTGGCCGCACCATAGGCGATGTTGTGATGCGCAATGAGACTCGCAATCGAACCAATGTTCACGATCGCCGAGCCCGGAGGCATGATCGGCGCAATCAGCTGAATTCCCAGGAGTGCTCCCGTGGCATTCACGGCGTAGGCACGTTCCCAATCCCGATCTGCGACATCGTGGAGGCGCCCGGGGACGCCGACTCCCGCGTTGTTGACAAGACCGCGCACCTCACGATCCGTGTCAACGAGGTGATCTCGCAGACGGATCCAGCCGTCCCTACTCGACACATCCAGATGCACGAATTCCGCGCTGCCGACCGCAGCCAGCTCATCGGCGAGACGCCTGCCGGAGTCATCCGAAACGTCCGCGACGACCACGTGAGCGCCCTCGGCTGCGAGTCGGCGACATTCTTCTTCGCCTTGTCCGCTCGCCCCGCCCGTGACAATGACCGTCCGGCCTGCGAATCGATCGACCGACATCTCAGTTTCCCGTCAGCGAGACGCGCATCTTCGTGACCTCGCGCACGAACGGCCCTTCGTGCTCCTCGAACTCCAGCAACCTGGCGTTCGGGTAGCGATTCATCATCGCGAGCGTCAACTCATGCATCTCAAGTCGCGCGAGATGCTGACCCAGGCAGGAATACTGACCTTGGCCGAACACCAGCGGGCCCGGAAGCATCGGGCGTGTGATATCGAACTCGAGCGGCCGCTCGAAGACGCGCTCATCGTGCTGTGCGCCGACGACGTGGATAAAGACGAGGTCGTCATCCTTCAGCCGCACGCCGAACTGCTCTTGGTCGCCGGCAGCGTAGCGGATGTGGGTGCGAAACCGCGGCCACATCCGGATGACTTCTTCGACCGCGTTCGGCATGAGTTCCGGCTGCGCGAGCAGCTGTGCCCAGCCGGGCGGGTGCTGGAGCAGCTTGCCGATCGTCAGTGCGCTCTGATGCACGGTGTTGTCCACACTCGCTTGGAGGAGGCCCACGCCGATGTCATAGACCTCTTGGCGCGTGAGATTGCCCGCAAGCTCCTCCTCGATAAGTGCAGAAGTAAAGTCGTCGGACAGGTGAGCGCGGCGATGCTCGATGTGCTCGATCACCAGCTCGAAGATCTCGTCATACGCTGCCTCCATCTCGGGCCTGCGGTGCTTCTCCATCGTCAGGAGCGGGGCGAGGGTGCTGTCGGAGAGACGCGCGACGGTCGGAGCCATCTCCCATGGGATGGACACCATGGCGCAGTACGTCTGCGACGGGATCCGCCACGCGACTTCACCAAGGAAGTCGACGTCGTCGGGATTCGCCACCTCGTCGAGGGTCCGATTAACGATCTCGTGGACATCTTCGAACAGCGTCTTCGTCCGTCGCGGAGAGAGCAGCCGCGCCATAGGTGTGCGCAGGTGCTTTCGCTGCTCTCCCTCCTGCGTATTGAGCGTGCGCTCCAGAAAATCGCGTGCGAAGCCCTCCGTGAGATCGATGTTGTCGGCGCGCCAGAGGAAGAGCTTCGCACGCATGAGGGCTGGATCACGGAGCGCCATCAGGCTGTCCTCGTACCCCAAGAGCTCCCATCCACGGCCGCTGCGGACGATCCGATGGGCGCGCGCCGCCGCCAACTGCTCGTCGAGCGAAGCGACCGCGTCCGGGGCGACAGTAAGTGCGTCAACGGCGACCATGATCATCTTTCCTCTCTGAAGTGCCCGACCATTCGTCCCACAGGGTCGCGATCGAGGCATAATCATTCCGCGCGAGACCGGCGGCCATCGCGAGCTCATAAGCCGAGTGCGCGCCCTGAATGGCGAAGAGCGGCACGCCGAGTGTTTGTGCGAGCGCCAAGGCGAGGACCGAATCCTTGCGCGCCGCCTCCGTCGGCATGCCTCCGGCGAAGTCGCGGTTCATGACGCGTTCGCGCATCCGGTGGGTGAGCGGCCTCATCAGCCCGGCCTCGGGATCCTGCAGAAGATCGAGCATTTGCGTGAGGTCTATGCCGCTGCGCTCGGAGATCGCGGCGGCCTCCGCCAATACGACCATCACGGCGTGCGCGACGGCGTTGTTGACGACCTTGGCCGCCATTCCCGTTCCCACGGGGCCGAAGCGCATAACCGACGAGCTCATCACCCCCAGGACGGGCGCCAGCTCAGCGAGGTCGTCGTCCTTGCCGCCGGCGAGCAGAATGCTCGTTCCCGCGCTCATTCCGCCAACCCCGGAAAGGATGGCGACATCGGTCGAGCGGATGTCCTTGGCGCCGAGAAGCGCCGCCATGCGGCGCATGTCGTCGGGATTCACGGTGCTCGTCTCGACGACAATAGACCCGGGAGCGAGGATCGCCGAGAGATCCCGTGCGACAGCCAGCGAGATGGCGGGAGTGGGGAGGGAGAGGAAGACGATCCGACATTGCGCGAACGCCTCGAGCGTATCGACGGCCTCAACGCCATCAGCCTCCGCGGCTGCTCGCCGCTCGGCGTCGAGATCGAAGCCGATAAGACGTCCTGCGCGGACAAGCCGCGAGGCCACCGCCGCACCCATATTGCCGAGGCCGATCAGCCCCACGGCATGTACGTCGCTCACCCCTGCCCCCCTTCCAAGTCGACGCTGAAGAAGTCCGGGAGGTCGGGATTGAGATCAATCATGACATTCTTCGTGCGCAAGTACTCGTCCAGCGCTTCTTCGCCGCGTTCGCGCCCATGTCCGGACTTACGGACGCCCCCGAACGGTGCCTGGGCCGCGCTGGCACGGTAGGTATTCACCCAGACGGTCCCGGCGACGAGGGCCGACGCGACACGATGCGCGCGTGCGAGGTCGCGGGTCCATATCGCTGACGCGAGGCCGAAGTCGGACGCGTTCGCGATGCGAATCGCGTCCTCTTCGGTGCGGAAGCGAATCACCGCGAGCACGGGCCCGAAGATCTCCTCCTGCGCGAGGGCAGAGGAGTTGTCGACATCCGCGAAGACCGTCGGGGCGATGAACAGACCAGTCTGCAGGTCTGGGCGTTGTGGGCGATCGCCGCCTGCGATGATCCGGGCCCCGTCGGCGCGTGCCTTTTCGATGGCGTCGGTGATCCGCGTCATCTGCGGCCGGTTGGCGACCGGCCCCATCTGGGTGCTCGGCACCTTCGGGTCCCCGAGCTTTATGCGCGGCGCCCGGTCAGCGAGTGCGGCGACCAATCGGTCATATACTCCGTCCTGAACGAGCAGTCGGCTCCCGGCGATGCATGTCTGTCCCCCGGCGGAGAAGATCCCGGCGAGTGCGCCCGTCACAGCGCGGTCGAGGTCCGCGTCGTCGAACACGATATTCGGGGACTTTCCGCCGAGCTCCAAGGTGACCGGAACGAGGTTACGGTTCGCCGCCTCGGCGATGGCCTGCCCGGTCGGCACACTGCCCGTGAAGCTGATGCGATCGAGGTCCGGGTGCTCGGATATCGCTCGCCCGCATTCGACGCCACCAGTGACAATGTTGACGACGCCGGCGGGGAACCCGGCCCGCTCGGTCAGATCACCCAGCTTTAGCGTCGACAGGCTCGCGTGCTCGGATGGCTTGATCACCACTGTGCATCCCGCGGCCAGCGCCGGCGCGAGCTTGTTGGCGAGCAGCTGCATTGGAGAGTTCCACGCCGTGATCAGGGCGGCGACACCCACAGGCTGACGCAGCGTGTAATCAAACATGCCCGGCTGATCAAGGGGAATCGTTCTCCCGTAAAGCTTGTCCGCGTATCCGGCGAAGAATCGGTAGTTGCGCGCCGCGAATCGCGCCTGACTGGACGTCTCGCGCAGGAGTTTGCCATTGTCCTCGGTCTCGAGTGCGCCGAGATCGTCCGCCGCCTCTTCAATGAGATCGGCGAGTCGATGGAGCAGCCCGGCGCGTTCAAGCCCGGATGTCTGCGCCCAACCGTCGTTGAACGCAGCGCGCGCCACCTTCACCGCCGTGTCGACGTCACCGGCCGAAGCATCAGGAATGCTCGCGATCTCGTCGCCCGTGTATGGGTTTACGACTGGTAGCCGACGATCTCCGGTGGCATCGGCCTTCGCGCCGCCGATGAGCATGCGATAGCGCACGGTGCAGTCTCCTTCGACGTCGTGTCGCGTTCCATTTGGGTTGCATAGTTATTGCATGCAACTGATCTGGGACTATTGTATGCAGCTCTCGTGGGGCGGCGCAACGCACTACATCGAGATGAGCTGGCGCACGCGCGATTCTCGCGCACGGCGCATGTGCGCGGTTGCGCGCGCCCCCGCAAGCTCCTGGTCTCCTTCGGCGATCGCCTCAAGGATCCCGAGGTGCTCATCGTTGGCGTCGGCACCGCGGCCGGGGATCGCGAACGTCGTTTGGCCGAACCGACGTACAGCGTGCTCGACCTGCGTGAGAAACCGTGTCAGATATGGGTTTCCCGCCGCATCCCGAATGAGTCTGTGAAACTCGAGGTTGAGAGTCGCGATTCGGGACGGATCCTCATCTGCGGCAGCGACCATCGCCTCATGCACGCGCTTGAGCTCATCTACCAAACCGGCGGGACGGCGGCCGGCCGCCGTACGCGCCGCCAAGCCCTCCAAGGACTCGCGTACCGCGTAGACGGCAAGGATTTCGTCGAGGGTCATCGGGCTGACGACCGTTCCACGATTGGCGACCCGCTGCGTGAGACCTTCATCGGTGAGGCGACGCAGGGCCTCACGGACCGGTGTGCGGCTCACGTCGAGCGACTGGGCGAGCTCATCTTCACGCAGCCATGCGGGTGGAGCGAACAGCCCGCTGAGAATGGCCTCCCGGAGCGCGTCCGTCACAGCATCGGTCATGCTGCCGTGTTCGGGCTTGACGAGGAGCCTGCGTAGAGTCTCGGTGTAGGGGTGCACCTTGTCGTCCCTTATTGTTGTCATGCTGTCCACCTCACTGCTGTCCTTGTGCGATTTTCGCACACTCGTTGCATGCAGTCATCGCAAGCGAGCCTCCCGTCTCAAACGATCCGCACGGCGACGCCGGTGAGATCGGGAACAGGCGGGAATGCTTCCAAGACTGCAGGATCATGACCTGGGATAATCGATCCGCTTCCCTTAACGCGCGCTTTCATCCAGTCGAATGCCTCATACATCTCCGGCAGATGATGGACGATCGAATACGGCTTGTCCTGTCCGATGTTGTCGAAGAAGTGTGTCGCATCCGAGGCGAGCACGGTGCAGCCGGCGTCATACTCGACGGAAACCACCTGCAGTCCCGCAGAATGTCCTCCGACCCGCCGCACGACAATCCCCGCGGCGATCTCCGCCTCTCCGTCGACGATGTCGGCCTGGCCACGCTCCACCAGCCCGAAAACACCGGCGAGGTCCTCGGCCTCGACGAGCGCGGGGTTCTCCCCGCGCGTCGCCATCGGCCCGCGCCAATAGTCGAGCTCCGCCTGCTGGACGACTAGCCGCGCTTGGGGGAAACTCGTCGCAAACCCGGTGTGGTCATAGTGCAGGTGGGTGAGGACGACGGTGTCCACATCGGATGCGTCGATCCCGAGTCGCCGCAGCGACTCCAGTGGCGACTGCTCGTATATGCGGCTTCCGCGGCGCGCACCGACCTCGGGAGTGAAGCCCGTGTCGACGAGGATCGTCCGTCCGCGCCCAACGATCAGCCAAACGTAGTAGGCGATCGGCATTGAGTCCACCGGCTCGTGATGCCCGCGATAGAAGTGCTCGGGGCGGTGCGAAAGCTCTCTCCTGGCGAACAGGAGTGCGTAGACGTGGTACTCGGGGGCATCGGCGTCGATGGGTGCGGCCATGTCGCGTCCTTCGTTCAGAGCCCGAGCTTCAAGCGCGGGCAGCCAGCGGCGGCGCGTGACACGCAGATCATTAGGGCGTCGTTTGCCGCCTGTTCGGCCGACGTAAGTAGCGAGTCACGATGATCAGCTTCTCCCTCGAGCATCGGGGTCTCGCACGTCCCGCACGTTCCTTCCCGGCAGGACGAGAAGACGTTGAGGCCGAGGTTCTCTGCGACATCGAGGATGCTTACCCCTGGTTCCACTGTGGCGGTTAGCCCACTTTCAGCGAATTCGACCTCGAACGCGACGTCTTCGGTCGTCGAGACCTCCTTGGCGGTAAATCGTTCAAGGTGCAACGAGTGCGCCGGCCAGTGTTGGACTGTAGCCTCGATGGCGACCAGCATGGGCTCGGGTCCGCACGCGTAGATCTGCTCGCCAGGGACAGGGTCACTGAGGAATCGCTTGAGGTCAAGCAGACCGAATTCATCCTGAGGACGGAATTGGACGTGATCGCCGTAGGCCTGGAGTTCGTCCAAGAAGGCCATGCTTGCTCGCGTTCGACCGCCGTAAAGCAGACTCCAATCTGCGCCCGTCCGAGACACGTCGGCGATCATCGGAAGCAGCGGAGTGATGCCGATCCCGCCCGCCACGAACCGGTAGGCGGGCGCCTCGTGTAGCGGAAAGTTGTTCCGTGGGGCGCTGACGCTGAGTTTCGCACCCGTCACGAGCGACTCATGGATCCACGCAGAGCCGCCGCGCCCTGCCATCTCGCGCAGCACCCCGAGGCGCCAGCGTCGCGAATCGGAAGGGCTGGAGCTCAGCGAGAACTGGCGGATCATGTCACCTGGGAGGTGAACATCGATGTGCGCGCCCGGGGCCCATTCCGGGAACGCATCGCCACCGGGACGCTCGAGCACCACGACGGCGACTCCGTCGGCTCCTTCGATTCGGTCGACAACGGAAACATCGATTCGGGGCTCGTCCACCGATGCCCACCACCCTTCACAGACGTGCGAGTCATTACACGACTCTTCTTCTCTAATTGTATGCACGTCGGGTACATTCACCGACGTCGAATACCCGGAAGAATGCCGACAAGCCCGGCCGCACATGCGGTGGACAGGACGCAGCAGAGAGAGTTTGTCTCAGTCCTTTATGGCCGCCGGCACAGGACCGCCCGCGCGGATCAGTCGTGCAACGTGACCGCGCAGATGGACGAATTCCGGGTCCTCCTTCGTGGAGATCTGGTCTCGCGGGGAGGGCAGAGCGATATGGACGTCCTCCACGAGGGTGGCGGGCGGCTTGGACAGGACGAGCACGCGGTCGGCGAGATAGACGCTCTCATCGATGTCGTGCGTCACGAAGAGGATGGTCATACCGTACTCCGCCCGAATCCGCAGAACGAGGTCCTCGAGGCCCGAACGGGTCTGCGCGTCGACGGAAGCGAACGGCTCATCCATGAGTAGCAGGCGAGGGCGATAGGCGAGCGCACGAGCGATCGCGACGCGTTGTTGCATGCCGCCCGATAGCTGCCACGGGTACTTGTGCTCGTGCCCATCCAGACCGACGGCGTGCAGAGCCTCCCGAGAGAGCCTCTGCCGCTCCTCCTTGCTTCCGGTCTCGGTGCTCAACGGAAAGAGCACGTTTTTCTCGACACGGAGCCAAGGCAGGAGCGAGCGGCTGTAGTCCTGGAACACCATAGCCATGCCCTCCGGCACGCCCGTGACCTTCTTGCCCAGCAGCGAGACACTGCCTTGGCTGGGCGTGAGCAGACCGGCGAGGATCCGGAGCAAAGTCGTCTTTCCTGCGCCGGACGGGCCAACAATTGACACGAGCTCACCCGTGCTGATCGAGAACGACAGGTCATGGATCGCCCGGTAGGCGGTCTCGCCATTGCCGTAGGTATGACCGACATTGGCGACATCGAGAATGAGCTCGTTGTCCGTCAGTGGAGTGTTGATGGTCATGCGGATTCCTAACTTTCGCCTATTCCTGACTCCGAGCGAGGCTGTCCCATGCGAGGACCTTGCGCTCGATGACTTCCATGAGGGTGTTCAGGAGGAAGCCAAGGATCGCCAGCAATACCAGCCAGGACCACAGGTCGGCCATCTTGAACATGTTCTGAGCGAGGATCAGCCGGTGACCGATGCCGTTGGTGGCGAGCATGAGCTCAGACACGATCGCGGCCAGCAACGACACAGTCGAGCCGATCCGGAGGCCGGCGAAGATGCGCGGCATCGCCGCGGGGATGATGACGCGGAAGAGCGTCTTGATGCGGCCGATCCGGAACGTGTGTGCGGTGTCGATGAGCGTGCGGTGGATGCTCGCCACACCGCTCGTCGTGTTGATCAGCACAAACCACATGACGGCGTATGCGATAAACGCGATCCGCATGCCGTCGTCACCGCCCAGCAAGATGATGAACAACGGGAGGGTGGCGGTCGCGGGGATGGAGCGCAGGAATTCCACATTGGGATCCGTGAGCTCGCGCAGGATCATCGATCGGCCGATCGCAGTGCCGGCGAGAATACCGACGGTCGATCCGATGATGAACCCGAGCAGCATCCGGCTCACGGTGCCGGCGACATCGACCGTGATGGCCTCGGTGAGGAAGAGGTGCGCGGGCGAACCCGAGAAAAACAGCTCCATCGATGTGCGAAGGATCCTCGATGGAGGCGGGAAGAACAGCGAAGGCACGGCGACCGTCGCCCACTCCCACACAAGGATCAGGACGATCAGGAAGCCGAACCCGTAGAGGAATCGGATGCTGAGGTCCTTTAGTCCGCGAACTACCATATTCGGCGCTGCGACTGTCGAGGTGCTCATCTCTAGACGCCCCCTCTCGTCGTCGTGTCCCAACTGAAGAATCGGCGCTCGAGGATGCCGAGCAGCACGTTGATCGCCAGGCCGAGAAGACCGGCGACGAGGATGCCGGCGTAGACCTCCTGGACTCGGTCACCCTGCACGCGCATCTGCGAGATGAACGCACCGAGTCCGGTTGCTCCACCTGCAATCAATTCCACTGTGATAATCACGATCAGCACGATCGAAGAGGAGACGCGGATACCAGTGGCGATGAACGGCGCCGCGCTGGGAAGGACGATGCGCCGGATGATCTCGGCACCTCCGAGGGTGAAGCTGCGCGCCATCTCCGTCGCTTTCGGATCGGTGCCACGAACCCCGTAGATCGTATTGAAAAGGATCGGCCAGATAGCCGCATACACGGCGATGATGAGCTTCATCTCGAGTCCGTTGCCCGCGATCATGATCACAAGCGGGATGAGCGCCACGGCGGGAAGGGTGCGCACGAGTTCGAAGACCGTCCGCGTGGCACGATATGTCCGGCCCGACAGTCCGAGCAGGAAGCCCAGGGGAATGCCCAGCAGGGCGGAGATCGACAGCCCCAAGAGCCACGTAAGCAGCGTCGATCCCACGACCATTAGGAAGGACGGGTCGGCAAAGAGGCCAATCATCGTCATGATGACCGTGGAGAACGGCGGCAGGAACTGCGGATCGACGAGGCCCAGGCGGCTGACGATCTCTAGGATCGCGATAAGCCCGAGAACGCCTGCTAGTCCGAGCCACAGGGCGCGCCTGCGCGTCGACTTCTTGCGGCTGCGTTTCACCGCCAGAGTCGCGAAGGCGGAAGTGGATTCACCATCCGGCTCGGTCTTTCGTATGGGCGACGTGAATGTGCTCACCGTCGATACCCTCCTGTGTCATTGAATTCGGCCCACCGGAGCAGAATCCGGTGGGCCGAATCGTTGCTATGCGTCGCAGTTGGTCGGCAGCGGAACCGTGATGGCCGCGATGTCG
The DNA here is from genome assembly GCF_040679595.1 of Agromyces sp. NPDC052230. NCBI lineage: Bacteria > Bacillati > Actinomycetota > Actinomycetes > Micrococcales > Microbacteriaceae > Agromyces > Agromyces sp. NPDC052230. Next base: position 24,079 of record NZ_JBFAVC010000006.1, read on the forward strand.
AACTCTTCGTCGATCCAGCCCAGCTCGTGCATCATCTCGGGGATGATCGTCGCCGGCTCGTTGGCCGCGGGCAGGTTCGGGTGGATATCGTTCGCGATTCCCTCTTCGGTGTACTTGAAGAAGCGCAGGGCGTCTTCGTACGCCTCCTGATCCTCGTTCGCCATCTCCGCACCTCGGAGCACGACGGCGCACTGGAATGCGGCAACGGTGTTCGGGTTCGCATCGACCCACGCACCATTGGCGAGCCACTGCGCGTCGGGGAACTCTGGCCACAGGCCCGGCTCGATTGCGAGGTCGATGACCTTCTGGGTCCCGAGCGCGCGGGCCGCATCCTGGAAGATCGATGTGACGGAGACCGCATCAACCTGGTCGTTCTGCAGGTTTGGAACCATCTCAGCCCATGGCAGGTTTACGAACTCGACCTTCGACGAGTCTCCTCCATCAGCGTTCACCGCCGTCTCGATGCGGGCCTGGTGGCCCGACAGCAGTCCGACCACGCCAACGCGCTTGCCTTCGAGATCCTTCGGGGTCTTGATGCTCTCATCGAGCACCTCGACGGTCTGCGTGTCCTCGGTGCCGCGGAGAACCTCGCCGATGATTCGCACGTCCGCCCCCTCGATGGACGCGGGGACTGAGAAGAACCCGTTGACGGCTCCGATCGGGATTGCCCCACTGATTACCTGGGCGAGCATGGCTGGAGCGTTCTCGGCAGGCTGCAGCTCGACGCTGATCCCATACTCTTCAGCGATGCCGTTCTGCATCGCCACCGGGATGGATGCGAATGCGTTCTGCGGGTATCCCGCCACGACGAGCTCCTTCTGCTCCGGAGCGAACGGGTCAGCCTCACCGCTGCCTTCGCTCGGAGCAGTGTCAGGCGCCGCGCCGCCACCTGAGCAGGCCGCAAGCGCCAGAATGGCTGCCGTGGCCGCGAGCATCCCAATGCTCCGCTGTGTCTTCGACTTCATTGTCCGTGCCTCTCTTCATTCATTTCATCCCCCTTCGGGGAGGTCAGGTTTCACCCAGCAAGTTGCATTCAATGATCATACAGTCCTGTGCGTGATCGGTGAACGCTGTGGTCGATTCGTTATGTCCTTCCAACGCGCACCACGAGTTTCCCGCGGTTGTCGCCGGTGAAGAGCTTGGAAAGCTGGTTCGCGGCGGATTCGAGCCCCACCGATTCCTCGATGCGGTGCTCGATCTGCCCACTGCGGAGGAGTTGTCGCAACTTCGCGAAGTAGTCGCCCCGGCGATGCCAGTGGCTGCCGGCCAGATATCCTTCGATCTTCAGTTCGCGGATGAGGACCAGGAACATGTTCCGTATGCCGACTCGGTGCGGCCCTTCCTCATAGTCGCTCATCACTCCGCAGATGGCGACCCGCCCGTGACGCGACATTGCACTCAATGCGGCATCTAGGGTCGCACCGCCAACCCCATCGAAGTACACGTCGACGCCCTCAGGCGCCGCCGCCCGGATCCCGGCCGCGAGATCGTCCTCAGACTTGTAGTCGATGGCGGCGGAGGCACCTGCCCGGAGGACATCGGTGCACTTGTCGGGACCGCCCGCAATCCCGATCACTCGGCAGCCGTGCGCCGCGGCTATGCCCACGGCGAGCCGTCCCGTCGCACCCCCGGCCGCAGAGACCAGCACAGTCTCACCGGGCTGGATCTTCGCGATCTCGTATAAGCCGACCATCGCGGCCATGCCGATATGCGAATAGATCGTGAGGTGCGCCGTGAGCGGTTCGTCCTCGGCCACGTCGACATGACGCATTCGTGCGCCCGGCACGACCGCAGTCTCCTGCCACTCCATGACGCCCGCGACGACGTCGCCCTCGATGAAGTCTGGGTGGCGCGACCGCAGTACGTTACCGAGCCCTTCGCCGACCATCGCGTCACCGATCCGTAGGTCGCGACCAATCTTCTCCCGCACGGTGTTCGCCGTCTCGAGCTTCAGCCAGTTCCGGTTCGTGGGATCAATGGAGAGGTAGAGTACCTCGATCAGGAGGTCGCCGTCTTCAGGGGCGGGCACGGCCCTGCGTTCGAGGCGCAGCACATCCGGCGAGTAGGCGCCTCGTGCATGGCGATCGATCACCAGCGCCGACGTATCGTGAGAACTCATGCCCGCGCCCCTTCCGTCGCTCGGAGGGGAGCAAAGAGGTCGTCGATCGTCGTGTGCGGCAGCGCGCGGATCACTGCTCCGAAATCGTCCACGGCGACCGTAGCAATGCGGCCGGTGAGCTTGCTGAGCACGGCATCGAGATCGGGTCTCAGGATATCGGGGTCGATGTCGGAATCGTCGGCGGAGACTTCACGGCCGTCTTTCAGCGAAACGACGACTTTCGCAGCCTGGGGATGCATGCTGTCTCCAGGGCGGAGCGGATGAGACGTGATCATCGCGAACGCGCTCTCCAATCGGCTGTCCACGAGCGCGGCATCGAAAGACGCTCTTGTGAGCGCAGCCCCGTCGCCGAGGGCGAGCGCCGCGAGAGCGAGCGGCCTGCTCATGTAGACGCCGTCGCCCACGAACGGGCCCCGGTCTTCGGTGCCTGGATAGTCCAATGACATCGGCGGAAGGTAGACGTCGACCGAGGAGATGTCGGAGAACTCGATGCCGTCCCTCGTCATTATCCGACTCAACGCCGCAACCGGGACCTGATTCGCCCCGCATGTGCTGTGGAGCTTGTGAGTAATCCCGGTTAGCACGGGCGACCCGATCGCATCCAATGCGGCGGCCCAGTCTACGTCCTCCCCCACAAGCGTCGCGTAAAGCCCGTGCGAGCCCTCGATCGTGTCAGCACGCATCGCGGCGAGCATCTCAGGGTCCAGTGCCGCAGCCAGACGTGCAGCCGCGAGACCGCTCGTGGCCGCGAGGCCCGGCTGACAGCGCCACTCAGGCGATCCAAGGGTGAGCGGCGCCAGGGTTCCGCCGGCGGCGCCGCTTGCAATGAGAATCGCAGCCGTGAGTCGGCGATCGTCTAGGCCAAAGATCGTCCCCGCTGCGATCGCCGCACCGACGGGCCCGAAGAGCGTAGTGTTGCGAAGCCCCCGCCGGGCGGCCCGCTCAGCGACTGGCGCGGCGATCAGCACCATCGCCTCGTAGCCGGCCACGACGGCCGACAGGAACTGCGCTGTGGACGCCCCGCGCTCCTGTGCGACCGCGAGCGCGACGGGAAGAACGATCGCACCAGGGTGGAGCATCGTGCCCGGGTGCGAGTCGTCCTGGAGGATCGCATGCACTCGCAGGGAGTTGGCGAGCACGGCCGCTTCGACACCCACTCCCTCGGGCGACCCGATTACGCTCGCGGGGCCGGATACAGCAGCGCCGGCAAGCGCGTCGGCCGAGCGAGAGGCCGGCGAGCCACCCGCCAACACGGCGTTAACCAGCGCATCCGCAATTACGACTCGAAGTTGGTCCATGCTCGCCGCGTCGAGCGTCGGGTTACGGACCCGCGCGAGGATGGCTTCCGCTACACCTTCGCAGTGGCGGGCTTGTCGGAACGCCGACGACGATGAAGCGGACATTCCCCACCTTTCCATTCCTCGACTCGACATTCACACCCTAACTGTAAGTTTGTATGAAAGCTAGTGAGCAACCAAACCAACAGAGCATCGCCGCACCCAGCCGGGACGAACGGCGATGTGGTGTGCGTTGCTCTACGCTTCGAGTTCCAACTCGTCGCTGAGCGCACGCGAGACGCAGACCATCATGGTCTCGTTCGCCCTGCGCTCGGCCGGCGTCAGTATCGCGTCGCGATGATCGGCGCGACCGGCGACGATGCGTGTCTCACACGACCCGCAAGTGCCCTCACGACACGAGTACGGCCATAAGACCCCCGACTCCTCCATCACGTCGAGGATCGACTTCTCGGCCGGTACACGAATGGTCTGGGCCGACTGCGTGAGCCGCACGCTGAAAGCCTCGGATGGTGCCGCGAGCGCAGACAGGTCGGGCTCGAACCGCTCGAAACGCATCGCGTCCTCGGACCACGCGGCGCCGGCAATGTCGGCCAGCAAGCTCGCTGGGCCGCACGCGTAAAGTAGGGTACCCTCCCTCGGCTCGCCCACGATCTCGCCGATCTCCGGGCGTCCCTCGACTCTCGATTCGATCACACGCACCCGCTCGCCCGGCAGCGCCGAGACCTCCTCGAGGAAAGCCATCCGACGGCGGTCACGTCCGACGTACACCAGGTTCCACTCCGCGCCGCGCCGTTCCGCTTCACGCACCATCGGCAGAATCGCCGTTATTCCGATCCCACCCGCAATGAAACGGTAGGAGGTCGCGTCCTCGAGTGTGAAATTGTTGCGCGGACCTCGCACCTCCAGGCGGTCGCCGACCCGCAGCTGGTCATGGATGTATGCCGACCCCCCGGCGCCGTGTTCCTCCCGAAGAATCGCGACTCGGTAGGTCGAACGATCGTCGCGCTCCCCGCACAGCGAATACTGCCTCACGAGTGAGTTGGGCAGCACGACGTCGATATGCGAGCCAGGAGTCCAGTCGGGCAGTGCGCTCGCGTCGTGAGCCTGAAGATCCAGAGCCAAACTATCGACGCCGACGCGGTGCATGCCAACCACCTCGCAGTCGATCACGACCTCACCCTTCGGCAGGGTGACGGCGACGTGGACCGGGCCACTGGACTGGCGCGGAGGCGCAGGCGCGCCGAGGTCGACGATCAATTCGGTGGTCTCGCTGACCGCATCGGCCTGTTTTCTCCCCCAATCGCCGGTCAGCACGAGATCCGGGAACCTTTCGGCGACGACCGTCATCGCCTCTTCGATCTCCATGCGCGCAAGATTCTGACCCATGCAGTTGTACGGGCCGGCCCCGAACATGAGCGGCCGCGCCGGCGGCCGGTTGAGTCGGTACTCATCGGGTGCTCCGAAGACCTCTGGATCTCGCTGGCCGGCGCGTGTCGACACGAATGCCCACGTCCCCTCAGGAATGATCACGTCATCGATCGCCACGTCCTTCGCAGCGATGCGGAAGATCGTGCCGAACCGCGGGTAAAGCCGAATGCCCTCCTCGATGATCGGTCCGCGGAGCGATTGGTTGGCAACGAATTCGCCCCAGCGATCCGGTTCGGTCAGGAGCATCCCGAAGACATTGCCCATCTGATGTGCGGTGTTGTCGACGCTCGCCTGGAGAAGGCCGAAGGATTGCGCCACGAGCTGCTCCTCGGTCATGAGGCCGTCCTGCTGTTGGCGGATCATTACCGATGTGAAGTCGTCACCGAGGTTTTGACGGCGCGCATCCAGGTGCTCCCGCACGATGCCGACGGACTCCAGAATCGCGGCCTCCGCCTCTTCCCGACGTGAGACGTTGACCTTAAGCAGTGTACCGAGGAGCGAATCCGCGATCCGAATGACCGTGTCGGCCCGATCGTGCGGAATTGAGACGAGATCGCAGTATGTGCGCGCGGGGATCTGCCAGCAGAGCTCCATGAGATCCCACGCCGACGGGCTCTCTACCTCATCCAGTACATTGTGGACGATCGCTCGGATGGATTGGCGCATCTTGCTGATCTGGGTAGGCCGGAAGAGCGCCGCCATCGATGCGCGCATCTGCCGGCGCTCGTCACCCTCCTTGTTGGGAATAACCATGTCCATGTATCGACGCGCTTCGCCCTGGATCCCGAGCTGATCGAGCCGATACTGGAATGAGGGCCCCTTGAGCAGGTCCGGATGCTCCAGCACCTGCATGCCCGGGTCGTAGCTGAACACCTCGATGCCACGGCTGCTCCGACCGGCCCAGTGGCGCTCGCGGTTCGAGCGCAGATCGGCGTCGTCCGTGAGGTCGCCGATAACGGCAGGAATCTCGTCGATGGTCTTCACAGCCCACCGTCCACAGCAAGCAGGTGGCCGGTGACGAACGAAGCGGAGGGCGAGAGGAGGAATGCCACACCCCCGGCGATGTCCTCCGGCGTGGCCAGTCTGCCGAGCGCGCTCATTTTGCGGCGGATCTCGTAGCCGTCATCATCCACGACCTCGCGCGCACCGGGGGTGCGAACGGCACCCGGAACGATACCGTTAACGCGGATGCCCCTCGGGCCCAACTCCCGCGCCGCCTGCCACGTCAGGCTCGACACCGCGCCCTTTACGGCCGAGTAGGCGCTGCTACCATCGACGCCGCGGGTCGCCGCCGGCGAGGACATGTTCACGATCACCCCGCTGCCGTGGCGCTCCATGATCGGGATGACTGCTTGCATCGTCCAAAAGGCGGCCTTCACGGCAATCCCGAACATTCCATCGAGCGAGCTTTCGGCGATCTCCGTGATGGGTGCGTAGTGCACCCACATCGCATTGTTGACGACGGCATCCACGCGACCCAGTCGCGCATCGATGTCACCAAACAGTGCCACAACGGCGGCACGATCCGTCACATCGATGGAATGCGCCTCCACATGCTCGTCGCCGAGGCGTGCCGCCACCGACTGCACGGTGGCCGGGTCGCGGTCCACCGCAACGATATACCAGCCGTCTTCGACGAGTCGCTCCGTGATCGCCTCACCGATCCCCCGACCGGCACCGGTGATCACCGCTACTCGCGTTCGTTCAAGGTTCATGGGCGTCTTCTCCCTCGGCGCGTCTCGACAGCATGGTTGCCCGCGAGGAGCGCGGGCAGCATCTTTTTGAATGTGACACTCATAATAACTCAAACCGCCATGGATGGAGCAGACAATCTGACTGTCGGACAGGAGTCGAAGTTATGCTGGGCTGATGGACTTTCGAACCCGGACCCGCGGCCGTCCTCGGGTCGGCGACCCCGATACAATCAGCGCGATCGCGCTTGGGCTGATGACCCGCGATGGGTGGGCACCCACCACGATGGATGGAATCGCGCAGGCTTCCGGCATCAGCACCCCCACGCTGTTCCGCTACTTTCCGTCGAAGGCTTCGGTGCTCTGGCACGGGATGGACGAGAACGCCGAGCGCTTCCGAACGGAGTTCACGCGGCGCATCCAGCACCCGTCCTCGTTGGACACCATCTTCGACAGCTACCTCGCGATGCTCCTCTCGGATCCGTGTCGGTTGCGCCTGATCAAGGCGAGAATCGCAATCATGGAGCGAGACCAGGATGCGTCAGCCGCGTCGTGGTCGAAGTTCGAGGAGTGGCGTCGACTCGTCACGGGATTCGTGGCAATAGTCCGCGACGAGTCCGAAGACGCGCTGGAAGTTCGCATCCAAGGAGCGGCGATGTGGTCCGCGCTGTCGTCAGCGTTGTCCGCCTGGGCACTGAGCGCCGACCATGACCCGGCTGCCTATATCGAAACAGCGCAGCGCTGCATGATCCCGAGCGGTCGCTGCGAGTAGGACCAGTGGCCAGTTGACATTGCACATCGTCTAGTTGAATACCGCACGAGTCGTCCGACGCCAGGCGTTCCTCGAACCCTCAATCCAATCCGTTGCGATGTTGAAGCATTTGGTGTGCATACTGGTTGCATACAACATCTGGACATTGAGGATTGCTTCGTGGACTTGAATAACCGTGTGATCATCGTCGGCGCTGGTAATGCCGCGCTCTGTGCCGCCATCTCCGCCCGGGAGAACGGTGCCGAGGTGCTCGTGCTCGAGCGTGCCCCCAAGGAACTCCGGGGTGGGAACAGCGCGTTCACAGCCGGCGCCATGCGAGTGGCCTATGAAGACGCCGATGGCTTGCGTCATCTAATGCCGGACCTCACAGAGGAGGAACTGCAGGCGACCGACTTTGGGAGCTACAGCCAAGAGCGATTTTATGACGACATCAGCCGCGTCACCGAGTACCGCGCGGATCCTGACCTTGCCGACCTGCTAGTGAGTGAGTCGATGCCTACTATGCGGTGGATGCGGACCCATGGCGTGCGCTTCTTGCCTATCTATGGACGCCAGGCGTTCAAGGTGGACGGGAAGTTCACCTTCTGGGGCGGTCTCACCGTCGAGGCCCGTGGAGGAGGACCTGGCCTCGTCGAAACGCTGTGTGCGGAGGCGGAACGAATGGGAATCGAGATCCGGTACGGAACCGAGGCGATAGGCCTCGAACGCGGAGACGAAGGAATCAAAGGCGTCAGAGTGAGGGCCGCCGGGGGCAGCGTTGAGGTACTGCCCGCACGAGCCGTTGTCCTGGCGGCTGGCGGCTTCCAGGCGAACCCGGAGTGGCGCACCCGATACCTGGGTCCGGGATGGGATCTCGCCAAGGTCCGTGGAACCCGGTTCAACACCGGAGGTGGCATCCGAATCGGGCTGGAAGTCGGCGCCGCCCCCGCGGGCAATTGGTCGGGATGTCATGCCGTGGGATGGGAGCGCAACGCCCCGGAGTTCGGGGACCTTGAAGTCGGTGACGGGTTCCAGAAGCACTCATACCCATTCGGCATCATGGTGAATTCCGATGGCAAGCGCTTCGTTGACGAAGGTGCGGACTTTCGCAACTACACGTACGCGAAGTATGGGCGCAGGGTGCTTGAACAACCGCAACAGTTCGCGTGGCAAATCTTCGACCAGAAGGTCACCCATCTCCTGCGCGACGAGTACCGCATTCGACAGGTGACCAAGGTCACCGCGAACTCACTCGAGGAACTTGCCCACAAACTCGACGGCGTCGATCCGTCTGCCTTCCTCGAAACAATCGACGAGTACAACGGCGCCGTTCAGGCCGAGGTGCCCTTCAACCCGAACCTCAAGGACGGCCGCAGGACAACCGGTCTCGCCGTCAACAAGTCCAACTGGGCCAACACGATCGATGAGGGGCCGTTCGAGGCCTACCAGATCACGTGTGGCATTACCTTCACTTTCGGTGGCCTTCGCGTGGACACCCTCGGGCGCGCCCTCGACGAGTCCGAACGGCCGATTCCAGGGCTGTACGTCGCTGGCGAAATGGCGGGCGGACTCTTCTACTTCAACTACCCGGGTGGTTCCGGACTCACATACGGTGCCGTCCTCGGCAAGCGCGCGGGTGCCACGGCAGCGGCACACGTAGCAGCGCAGACAGTTGTTCCGGCAGCACATGGCAGTGCGAGTATGTGACCCACCGTCCAGGCGAGCCCGCCAAACGAGTCGATTCAGGGAGCGGTGAGTAGCTCACTCGCCATTCGCCGCTCGACTGCTTGTCGAGCGGGCTCGAGTAATGACTGCAGCACGTATCGAAGCGCCCGCTCTGCTTCGTCCGGCCTGGGCCTGGTGAACGCAAGCTGGACGTCCGCCACGAGCGTCGCCAGTCGTCTGCGTACCGCGAGGCCGTACTCGGTGAGGCTAACGGTCTTGCGCCCGGCGTCGATCGGATCGGGTCGCCAGCCGATGAGTCCCTTCCGCTCAATGCATGCGACGAGGTCGGCGATGGTCGACCTCGTCGCACAGATCGCGCTGTCTGGCATGGCCCCAGCTTGCGAGCACGACGAGGCTCAAGTACTGCACGCTCGAGACCTCGGTCGACACGATCCGTGACCACGCGGCCACGTGCAATCTCTCAGCACGGCGGATGAGGAATCCGATGTGCACCTCCAGCCTCCCCAGTCAAAAGGTATTGGCCGTCCACATTGACAACGACATCGCTCCACGCGGTATCAGTAATAGTGGCGCGATCGTCATCGTCCGAGTGGACCGGATTGTGATGGCGGGGCGAGCAATTCGGTAACGTCGCGTGTGCGGTCAGCGAGAGCACTAGCGCTAGGTACAGTCCCAATCCTGTAGACCCAGCGTCCCGGAATGGGAGCGCCACTTCTAGAACGCCGCGAGGTCGATGTCGTGGTTGATGGCAGCGGAAGATCTCGTGTACGTCGAAGACGGCGTTGCTGTCGGCGCCATCTCGGGTGAAGCGACTCCGGCGCGTCGCTCGGCGATGCCGTGAAGTCGAGCAGCGCCGGGCCCGCTTATCGCCGACGGCTTAGATCCGCCAACTGCCGTCGGCAGGGGGCACGTACGCGCACAGGATAATTGCAACGAGCTGACCCGCACGGTGCCGAGAAAACTCGACCACCCAAGGGATCTCACCCATCCGATCGAAGCGACGGGTGTTCCAGCGTTTCCCATCCCAACCTCGGCTTTGGATCCAGCTGCACGGGAGTTAAGAATCGCGATCCCACCGACAGCGCGGCCCGTCACCTCGCAGTCGAGCTGGCGAGGTGCGCGTCATCGACCACCGACTGGGTGCCAACTCGATGCCAGGTGCGGTTGCGATAGACGAGCCCATCGTCTGCGAGGGAGCGGTCTGACACGCTTGCGTCCACTGCCTCCGCGACGAATACGGTGGAACCGCCGGCATCGATGCGGTGGACGATCCGAGCACGCAGCCAGACCCCGGCCTCCGCGAATACTGGCTCCCCCGTCGGAAGCTGGCTCCATCGCGTTTCGTCGGCGAAGCGATCCACTCCGCGTGCAGCGCCAAGTCTGGCGAGCTCGAGGTTGCTGGCGGTGAGCAGGTGGATTATCACGGCATCGGCACGCTTCAACACATCGGCGCTTGAGGACAGCACCGAGACCGAGAACATCAGCAGTGGCGGCTCGGCGCTGACTGCTGAGACCGATGATGCGGTGAGAGCGACGCATGTTCCGTTCACGTTCGCCGAGATGAGCGCGACACCGCTCGGGTGGAGCCGGAACGCAGCCTTGAATTCCGCTGCGGTGATCATGACTGTGAGGCGAGGAATCGGACGGCCGCCTGCCGCCAGTTGAGCGTGACGTGGTGGGAGATCATCTCGACGTCCCGCTTGGCGCGGGACACTGGGTGGTCGGCGTTGCCGGCCTTAGCGCCCACGAGCGAGAAGATCTGCTGGACGGCCCGCAGTGAGGTTCGAGTGACCAGGGCGTTGTCTCGCAGCTCGCGCGCAACGTCGGACTCCGATGATTCGACACGATGCCGCGCACGCTCCGATGCCTCGAAGCTGCGGCGCTCGATCAGGAGTCGTGCCATCTCGATGTCTCCCTGAGCCTGCGCGAATTCGCTTGCGACATAGTCCTGATCCGCGAGTCGGACGGTACCGCCGAGGGCGTTCGCGACCCGCGTGCTGGAACCGGCGGTCTCTGCGAAGTGTTCCGCCGCGCCCCAGGCGGCGCCAACCGCGCAGCTTGCGAACGGGAATCGACCGTTCGACGGCCACGTGGCCCACATTGTGTCGAACGTGGGGTGCACCGACCGGCGTTCCTTGAGCTTGCGCACGGTGTCCTTCGTCGCTTGGACGCGGTGCTCGGGGACGAAGACATCTTGGACGGCCATGGTACGGCTACCGGTGCCACGCATCCCGGTGGGGAACCAGTCGTCGATGGTCGTCGTGTCCTCGCGGGGAACGATGAACATGTGGCCCTCGCCATCTTCGCCGACGGGTGCGTTGAAGATCAGCCACTCGGAGAAGTCGGAGCCGCTGCAGAAGCCCCACTGGCCGGTGAGGCGGTAGCCGCCGGGCACGCGCTTCGTGATGGCTTTGGGGTTGAGGTTGGTGTTGCCGGCGAGTGTGGCGTAGGTGTCGGTGCCCCAGATCTCGTCTTGTACCTCTTCGGGGTAGGCGACGATCGCCATGTTGTCAGAGCTGAGAATCGAGAAGATCCAAGCGGTAGAGGCACATCCTCGAGCGAGAATCATCGCGATTCTTGCGTGCTCGTGCTCGGTGAGCTCGAGTCCGCCGTACTTCTTTGGCTTCAGCACGTGATAGAAGCCGGCGTCCCCGAGGCGACGGTAGGTGTCCTCGTGGATGCGGCGTTCGCGATCGACTTCGGGGGCACGCTCTCGCAGCAGGGGGACAAGGGCCTCGGCCGCGGTCAACAGGTCATCGGCGGTGAGTGTCGCCGAGGGCGCGGGCCGAATACCGGTTCGGCCTTCGAGAGTGGTGGTGTCCATGGCGGTCGCCTCTCCTGCGGCGGTCAGTGGCCGCGATCATCGTTGATGAACCCATCCTCGGACTGATGGCTTTATGCGGTCAAACGGATCAATTCGCGGAATATGCACTACTCAGTCGAATAATCAGCGTTCTTGAGGGTAGTGCCGCCTCATTAGGTCGATCAGGGCGCGGACGCGGGAGGACATCTCACCGCCACGTGGCCGCGCGAGGACGACGGGCACGGCCAGCGGTGGAGGCACGATGTCCTTCTCGATGATCGGAAGCCCCTCGTAGCTGAGCTTGTTGACGGGTCGCTGGACGAGGATCGCGTACTCAGTGTCCGATCGCGCGACGAGCGAACGTGTCAACTCGAACGCGTGTGTGCGATGGCGGACGTTCGGCGTCAAACCCTGGGCTTCGAAGATCGACATCGCGTACCGCGTGCTGGGTGTCTGGTCATAAAGGACAAGGGGGACTGGCGCTAACTCCTCCAGCGTGACGGTTTCGCGGGCCGCCAGGGGATGGCGTTCACCGAAGAGCGCGTAACCCCGCGCCTCGTAAAGGGTGAACCGGTCGAAGGCTTCCAGGCCTCCCACGTCGTACATGATCGCCGCGTCGATCGTGCCGTCGACCAGCGCGTCTTGCAACTCGTCCTGAGCCCCGACCATGAAGTCCACTGAGACCCGCGGATGCTGCTCCTCGTACTCGTCGAGCAGGCGTGGCAGCACTGTGGGTGCGAGCGTTACGAAGCAGCCGACCACAAGGGGACCGACCAATTCGCTCCCACCGCCGCCCACCGCATAGCTCAACTCAGCCACATACTCGAGCAGTCGCTTGGCCTTGTCGAAGATCAGGCGGCCGGTTGGCGTCAGCTTCACGCCCTGCGCCCGACGGCGGACACACAGATCAGCGCCGAGCGCCCGCTCGAGTTCAGTGATCGAGGCCGAGATCGCCGAGGCCGAGTAGCTCAACCGCTTCGCCGCACCGCTGATGGTTCCTTCCTCCGCCGCAGCAACGAAGTTGGCGATCTGCCGCAGGGTCACCTCACCCCTGGCGACGCCGGCAGCTACACCTTCCGCACTGGATTCCATTCGCCAAGACTAATCCACACTTGGATGGTGGTTCTTCATCAATTTGTTCTGTTTGACTGAATATACCGCTCAGCACAGGATGGGGTCGGGTCGATGAGACCACGACCAGCGTCGGTCGCGGCAGGCACAGGAGGCACGACATCCATGAGAATCACCCCAGCTAGACGACGGGCTACCGTGATCGCCGCGACGGTCGGCATCCTTGCACTCGGACTTACCGCGTGCGCCCGCGGAGGAGACACCGGGCCGGGAACCGGCGAAGGCGCGGCTGCCTCGCCAGGCATCACCGACACCACTCTCACCCTGGGATCGACGTCGCCGCTCACCGGCAACGCCGCCGGCGTTGGAAACTGCGCGATCGACGGAGCAATCGCCTACTTCGAAGCGAAGAACGCCGAGGGCGGCATCACCTTCGGGGACGGCAAGACGCGCACCATCGAGGTGAAAGCGTATGACGACGGCTATGACCCACAGAAGGCGCTAGCGAACTTCCAACAGATGGTGAGCGACGGGGTGTTCGCCACCACGCTGAGCCTCGGCACCCCGACCAACCGTGCCTGGCGTGAAGCCGCGATCGACGAAGAAGTCCCCCAAGTTCTATTGCAGACTGGCGACCCGCTATTCAGCGATCGCGAGCAAAGCCCCTGGCAACTCGGCCTACTGCCGGTCTACCCGCAGGAGGGTGAGGCGTTCGGTGAGATGCTCGCCGCCTCGCCGAACGATCACAAGGTCGCCATCCTCTATCAGAACGACGATTACGGCCACGGATACGTCGAGGGATTGAAGGCGGCACTCGAGGACGCGGACAACGTAGAGATCGTCAAGGAACTCACCTACGAGGCGACCGACGTCGACGTCTCGGCACAGATCACCGAACTTGCCAGCACTGGTGCCGACGTCTTCTACAACGCGATGTCGTCGCTCGCGCCCCTTGTGCTCGGCTCTCTCCAGCGCGCGCACGCCCTTGGATGGCACCCGAGCCTGTTCCTCCCGTCAACGACGTCCAGTCCCGGCGTGTACCTCACTCCGTCCGGCGTGGCCGACCAGTTCCCCGCGATCTACACGACGGCATCCTCTCTGGTAGCCGGTTCTCCGACCTTCCAGGAAAGCCAGGACGGCAAGGCATTCCTGGCCGCAATGGACGAATACACGGACCAGGATGGCGTACCCGGGTTCCCCCAGTGTGTGTGGAGCTGGATCGGCGCATCGATCCTCGAGCAGGCCTTCATGAAGATGGAAGAGCCCACGCGGGAGAGCTTCATGGAGGCTCTCTTCTCGATCGAAGGGTTCGAAGCCCCCTTCCTCCTCCCCGGTGGCACGATCGATACCACCAAGGACGGACTCCCGGCGATGAGCGAGGTCAAAGTGATGGCGTTCAACGGCACCGGATTCGCTCCAGTGGAATCCCTCCAGTAGACGAGCGCCAATGAACCCTGGAGCGGGGTCAGATGTGGATCGGGTCCCATCTGACCCCGCTCCCGCGTTGCGTCTGGGTGCGCGGGCGCGGTCAGGTTGAGGCAGGTCGGAATCTTACGTCTTGGTGCAATCGGGTCGGCTGACGGAGCGTTGGCGAACACGTCGACGAGGAGTCGTGACTCGGCCTGGGTTTCGTTCCGTCGTCTAGTTCAGGATGGATGACGATGCCGGGTCGGCTACACACGTCCATGGGTCTGCTGCACGAGTAGGTGACATCTGAGTTGGCTTGCCCTGCGGGGTGGGCTGGAAGGATGTTGCTGTGCCCAAGCCTTACCCGAGTGAGTTCCGTGACGACGTGGTCCGTGTCGCGCGGAACCGTGAGCCCGGTGTGACGATCGAGCAGATCGCGCATGACTTCGGGGTCCATCCGATGACGCTGCAGAAGTGGCTCCACCGCGCCAAGGTCGAAGAGGGAACGGCGCCCGGCCAGACCCGGTCGGAGTCAGCGGAGTTGCGTGAGGCGCGGAAGCGGATCCGGCTCCTCGAGCAGGAGAACGAAGTCCTGCGGCGGGCGGCGGCGTACTTGTCGCAGGCGAATCTGCCGTCAAAAGGCTCTACCCGCTCGTGAAGGAGCTCGCCGAGGACAGGAAGGTCCCTGTCTCGGTGACGTGCCGGGTGCTCAAGCTCGCCCGCCAGCCCTACTACCGGTGGCTGGCCGACCCCATCACCGACGCCGAACTGATGGAGGCGTGTCGCGCGAACGCACTGTTCGACGCGCACCGCGACGACCCCGGAGTTCGGGCACCGGCTCCTGGCCGACGAAGCCCGTGATGCCGGCCAGGCGATGGCCGACCGGACCGCGTGGCGGATCTGCGCGGACAACGGCTGGTGGTCCGCGTTTGGGAAGAGGTTGACGGACATCACCGAGCACCGCACCGCAGAGGGCAAGGTGTACCTCTGCGCGGTCAAGGACGTCTACTCGAACCGGATCGTCGGCTACTCGATCGATTCGAGGATGAAGTCACGCCTTGCCGTCACGGCGATCGAGATCGCCGTCGCCCGCCGCGGTGACGTCGCCGGATGCATCGTGCACTCCGACAGGGCAGCCAGTTTCGAAGCCGGAAGGTGCTCCGCACCCTGGCCCGTCACCACATGGTCGGATCGATGGGCAGGGTCGGCGCCGCGGGCGACAACGCGGCCATGGAGTTCTTCTTCAGCCTGCTGCAGAAGAACGTCCTGAACCGCCGCACCTGGGCAACCCGGGACGAGCTCCGGATCGCGATCGTGACCTGGATCGAGCGGACCTACCACCGCCGCCGCCGCCAGCCCCGTCTCGGTCGTTTGACCCCGGTCGAGTTCGAGGCCATCATGAACACGCCAGCCGCTCTGGCTGCGTGACTACAACCTGTCACCTATCCGTGCAGCAGACCCCCTTGGCGGCGGGGTGTCAAAGCGCATCACCGTGGGACACGAGCACCTCCCTGTTCTCGAGTGAGGAAACTAGACAGGTCCACTCTCGACCGGGAGGCCCTCACCCGTCTATCGCAGGTCACAAATCAACCAACGACCCTGAGCAGCACCCGTTAGTCACCTATGCAACTGAGCCCCTGGATACCCAGGTAGACCACACCAGGGTCCTCAGACCACTCTTCGCGGAGGTCGACGATCTGGTGATCGCCGATGCTCATGACCTCCGGGAGCTCACCAGTCATATTGGCCAACAAGTCGAAGTCTGAGCCACGCCGCACCATCGCATCGACAGGCGCTGGCGAGCAGTCCCGCAATGCGACCACCTCGATCGTCCAGCAGGTCATGTACGCGTCCGCGGATTCGGACGGCGCACAGGCCCGAGGCTCCAAGGTCCGATACGCGAGCCCTTCCCGTTTGTCCGTGAACCCGTTGGGAACCTGCATCTGCTCGGGTATAGCCGGCGCCTCCCCTGGTTCAGCGGATGCAGCCCGCGGACCCTCGATAGACACGTGCGACACACAACCGGTGATCAGAAGCGCGACCATCAATGCGGTAACCGCGCAGGCTCCCATTCGGGCGACGCGACCAGCCAACTCCACCTGCTTTCGGACGTGGCCCGCCGAGCAGCCGAGCTCGACCAGCTTGCCAGATACATACCGCCATAGACGATCGAGTTCGGCGCAATGCCGATTCTTGGTGGAGCGGTTCGCGCGGCGGCAGCGAGCATAGGCGGTTCGACTTATGCTCCCCTTGGTTGGGCGGACACATCGCCAGACGAGAAGAGGAGTCGAGGTGAGACGAGAACGCTCGAGCGCGGCTCAGCGCGCACCGAAGAGACTTCAGTGCCACCGGAAAAATACCAGTTCAGAGGTCCGTGCCGTCCTTCTGAGCCTTGGCTGATCAGGAGATGAGGTTCTTCTCCGTGACGAACGAATGCTCACCGGTCTCGTCCTTCCAGTAGACGAGCGTCGGCGAGGTCGCGCCGTTCAACGGTGCCGACGCATCAAGTGCCGTCCGAGTCGCTCGAGCGGACTCGATGAGCGAATGGAACTCGCTCATGATCTCCCGCTCGCTCTCCATCGTCGACGTGTAGGCGGCGTTGCGCTTTGCGAGCTCCTTCTCGAGGCTGGCTCCCTCGCCGACCGGGAAGCTCCGTGCGGCCCAGTTCATGTCCTGGAGCTTCGTCTCGAGCTGATTGATCTCATCCTTGAGCACTCGCGAACGGTCCTGCAGATGCTGCCAGAACAAAATCCCGTCGTCGATGACGGACTTCAGTCGTTCCATTGACGAGCTGACCGATTTCGGGTTTTCCTGCATATCGACACAGACACGAAGGTAGGCCACACGGAGTTCCACGAAGGAGGCAAGCATCGAGCTGTGGGCGTCATAGTTCGCCTGCTTGACCTCAGCGAGGTCATCGACGTTCATCGCGCTGCGCCCCTCCACAAGCTGGCGGAACCTGGCGGCAAGGGCTCTCACGTCACGCTCCGCGAGTGCGAGCCGCACGAGCATGTCGCGTGAGAAGCCTCCTTCGAGACTGTATTGGGAGTACACCTCGTCGACGATCCTGGATGCAGCGAGCAGCTCTCCCGCGTGCGTCGCTTCGATCCTCGCGATTACCTTGTCCAAGGTGCTCTTGATGACATCGAGCTTCCGGTCGATCTGCTTGAACTGCTGCATCATCACTGCAGTATTGAGAGCCTGGATCGCGAGGATCGGCGCCACGACCGGAAGTGAACTCGCCACGGCAATGAACGGCGCCTGGGCCACGATTCCGCTGGCGCCCATCACGGCGCTGCCGACGCCGTTGCCCAATGTCATGAGCGTGGCGGGATTCGCGGTCGCCATGAAGAGCGTGGACGAGAACGCTGCCGATAACGCGGTCGCTCCGCCCGCCGCTCCCGCGACGGCCAGCGACATGGCACCCTGGCGTGAGACGACCTTCGCGTCAGGGACGTAGTTCCCAGTGGTCAGATAGCCCTCGCGAAGGCTGGAGATCAACAAGTCTCGCAATTTGCCTTGGAACTCGAAGACCGCGAGATCCGCCCCTTCCTTGCCCAATCGTCGAACCGCGACCTCTTGAGTCTGCACTGCTGCGGCTGTGTCCACGTCTCTCCCTCTTTGGGTCCGATCGTATTCGTGCGTTTCGGGTGGATTGCTCTCCGCCGGAACAGTCGTTTCCGTCACCGCTTGATCGCCTCTCGGATTGCATCATCGAGCTGGAAGATGCCCGAGCGGACCTCCTCATGCAACGCGTAGAGCTTCTCGGTGTCCTTCGAGCTCACCCAGGTGTCACGCTTGGGCAGTTGGTCAGGCTCAAGGTCGGTGATGTTCGCGACGGCGATAATCCCCTTGTCCTTGTCGATCCGGCCATAGTCGTTCGCGAACCACGCCTTGACCGTGACGGCGGATGCGTCGGCATCAGGCGCAACCAGGTACACGAGCTCCGGCGAACGGCGCGCGAGGGACTTTCGACGAGGCGCCGACTCCTTCCGCGCAGTCGGGTTCGGATAGCAGCGGCCGCAGCGCTTCAGGTCCACATCTGCGGGCGTTGCGTCGCGAACGTCGTTGAGGGCAGTCTCGAGGTTGCAGTCTGCGACGATCGCGCCCTCCCCATAGCGCGAGAAGAATGCCTTGTGGAGCATGCCCGTCGTCGAGACGCCCACCCGCTCGATCGCCGGACGTGCGGCGGTCGCGCGTGCCGCGGCGCTGGCGGCCAGTGCGGCGGGCGACGACTGCGGCGGCGTCGCGTAGTCGGGCAACGGTGCGCGAGCGGAGTCACTGGGCGTCGGGACGAATGCAGACTTCAGCCGGTCGAAGAAGGAGGGCACGATTCTCACATTCAAGTCAGGGTGGTGCAAGGACAGTCGAGACACAGTATGGCGTGACCGGCAGACGTTGGTGGCCGTGCGGGCGCTCAGGCCTGAGTGCCTGATGCAGGCAAGAGCGAAAATCGGGCATGACGCCCATATGCGCCGGTCGTGGGTGTCAATTCCACATGCGGTGGCGCTGGAATTGAGGCGCGTTTCACTGAATCCGGGTCCACGCCGCACGGAGATCGTCGGAAGAGGCGGGGAACGGATGCTGAGTAGCCAGTCCCCCGATCAGGCCCCGCCATGGGATCCACACCAGCGTGTCGCTGCGCACGGATGCGTAGAGGGGACCTCCTCTGCGCCGGTAGTCTCACGGCGTGCCGATTCAATCGCCGCTAGCGGACTTCGCCGGGTCCGCCGACCCGCGCCTCGTCTATGCGCGTGAGGTCGCCACGGGCCGGGTCGTGCATATGCCGGACGGTCATGCAGAACGCTTCCGAGAGCGTGCGCGCGCCGGCGAGCTCATCTGCGTCGTCCCTGAGTGCAGCTCGCCCCGCCTAAAGGCGATGAATCGCGGCAACCGCCGCGACGGGTTCGCCCACTTCCGCAAGGTCGAGCAGCACGCGCCGATGGGCACCCATCACCTGCAGGCGCAGCTCATGCTCGAGAGGTGGCTCCGCTCGCGCTACCCGGACGCCGTAGTCGAGATGGAGGCGACGACCGAGGACGGCTGCCGGCGCGCAGACGTGATGCTCCTCTCCCCCACCGGCCGGCGAGCGGCGTTCGAAGTACAGTACGCGGCGCTCACACCTCATGCGTGGCAAGCACGGCACGACGACTACACCAGCCAGGGCATCGTCGACATCTGGCTCTGGGGCCACGTTTCGCCGCACCTGCGGCACATTCGCGGCGTGGACGACCGACTCGCGCCGACCCCGGTGATGCAGAGGCTCTCCGACCAGGGACTTCCGGTGCTCTGGATCAACCCCGAGACCGAGCAGCTGGGCGTCGCGCTCGGGGCGGCGTTCTCGAATGAAACCGGGCGATACCTCTCGCTCAGTGTCGGGGATCAGGCGGAGCTCAATGTACAGCCGCTCGATGCGTTCCGACTCATGGCCGATCGCGGATTCACGTGCGACCTCATCGAGCAGGTTCGTCACGCTGAGGCGATTGCTCACCAACTCCACATGAAGGCAGAGGCGCGCGAGCGGAAGCGGATCGCCGACGAGCTCGAGCGCCAGCGCAACGTGGCCGGCTTCCTCGAGCGGGTGGCCGCAAAGGCTGAAGAGCGTGTCCTGACGTGGCGAGAGCAGCCCGAGCGCATAGCAGTGCTGGACGCCTACGGCGGCAGTTGGCCGACGTTCCTGGACCTGAAGGTCGAAGGCTTCTCCCCTCGGGCGGGCGGTCGAGTGGTGATCCAGCTGCCTTGGGCGCCGGAGCACTGGCAGGGTCGACTGTACGCGCGGTTCATCCACAGGAGGGCCGCGGGGACTCAGGTCACGCTCAAAGCCATGACCGAAGCACTCGAAGCGGCCGACTCGGACGTCCGCTACGCGCGGGAGGCGGTGCAGGCCTGGTCTCGCGAGCTCGTCGCACGCCGGGTGCTTCGCCGGGAGACGTACCAGCGCAGTGACGGTGAGCCGGGCATCCGATACGTCGTCGGCGATCTAGAACAGGTCGCCCGCAATCCTCGGTATCGTCGCGGGCTCTCGGACCCGTTCAGCGGCTCAGCTTCGGTGGCTGGTGAGGATCCGATTCGATGACGCCCGGCGGCAGTGGCTAATCCACAGAGGCGTCGGATATAGGGAGACGACGAAGGCCAACGCTTCGGCCGGAAGGGCCGCGATATGGACCCACGCGGGTGTGTTGATCGCCACCTCGAGGCGGGACAAGGGGAAGGCTGGTGACCGTGGACGACACTAAGCAACCAGATCGGCAACTGTCGCCTGCCGCAGATCCGGAGAGCGTGTCGGGGTTCGTTGCCCGAGTGCTCAATCAACTCAGCATTAGCGCCTGGCTGCCAGGAGCGTTCCTCATTGCGAGCCTCATCTCGCTGGGATGGTTCTGGAAGAGCGGGGAGGTCTCTTTCAGCGGCATCGGATCGTTCATCCAGGTGAACTGGATTCCAGTGCTCATCCTCGCACTGCCGGCTCTGGTTATCGCGACCCTGCTTACGCAAGCCTTTTCATTTGAAGCCATACGGGCGCTCGAAGGCTACTGGGGCCACCACGGACCAGCCTCGGTACTTAGGAGCCTGGGGATTAGATACCAGCTCGCACGACAACGCGGGCTGAAGATGCGTCAACGAAAGACCCTCGTGACGGCGTTTCAGCGGACAAAGTCGCGGCTGAGCGAACGTCGCGTGGACGGGTTGGTCTTGCTAGCGATTGAGAATGACCTCGCCTTGGTTCCGCGCCCGCCGGATCTGACTGAGAACCAACACGAGGAAGCGGACGAGCTGCAATTGCAGTGGGTGAAGTACTGCGAACCCTGGGACAACGCAAAATTGACCCGGTTTGAGCTGGAGTTGAAGGAGTTCCCGGAACACTCGCGAATCATGCCGACGAAGTTAGGCAACATTCTTCGAACTACTGAGGATCGCCTCCGCAATACCAACGGGGATCTTGAGGGCTTCGTGATGGCACACCGCGGCGTCGCATCTGCCCGCGTCTTGGAACATCACGATCAATTCCGCACGCGTCTAGACATGTACTGCATGCTCGTGTTCGTCGCGGCCACGGCAGCATTAGTGTCGCTTCCACTTCTGTGGGGAATGCCGATTCTCGGACAGATTGCGGTGCCACTCGCGTTGGTTGCAGTGTCATGGGCAAGCTACCGCGCGGCACTTTCAAGTGCGCGCGGCTATGTGACAACCTTGCGACAGATCGATGCCGCAGCACTCGCAGCATTGGGCTCTAAGACGAGCTAATCGGCTGCATCAACGCCCTACCGCATTTCCTGCACAACATCTCGACGAGTGCCGGCTTCTCGAATCCGCATTCCGGGCAACGGTAGATCTGGCCCCTTGGACCGTCGACGCCTGGCGGCCGATCGTCTACCATGCCGCCGATGGTCCTCCCTCTGTGCCCGCGCGTCAAGAACCAGCCTCGAGAACCGCGCGATCTTCGAGCGCGAGGGTCGCATTGAGCGTGGCCTGCGGGCCGGCGTGCGGCTGCTCGAGGATCTGAAGCCGCTCGAACGGCTGACGGCCGTGGCCGAGGTGCGCGGCGACGGCACTTGATCGGCATTCAGGTCGCCAACGGTGACCCGTCATGGGTACAGCACGGCGCCCGACGCCAGCACGTAATTGCGCGATCGCCCTACAGGTCGTGCTGACGCCCCGCTCATGATCACGGACGGTCAAGACGACCGCCTGGCCCGGTGATCCGGGAGGAGGTCACTGCGGACGCCCCGCTCGGGTGAGTTCGAGCCCTCCGGATGCTCCAAATCGAGATCGTGCTCTCGCTCGCGACGCTTCCGCTGGATCCATAGCTTGTGGCCGACCTCGCGTTCGACGCGTGCAGCGAGCAGGCCGCCGTGGGAGCGACCGCCCTCGTCAGGCACGTCGCGATGCCGTCGCCCAGCAGGGGCTGACCGACCCGTCGACTCGTTGTCAAGGTAACTGCTGCCAGCCATCCCGCTCTCAAATTCAGGCACGCGCACGATCTCCGCATGCGCTCAATTCGAGCGCTCCACGAAAGCGTTCAGAAGAGCTTCGCCTCCCTGAGGCGCCAGAGAGAACGAGGTCCATCGGACGTCAGGCTTCCCCGCGCAGGTATCGCCTCCCCGCGACGATGTAAGCGTGAATCTGCTGCGCCGAGGTTGTGATGGAGCCCTCTCCGCGACGGCGCACGATGCTAAAAAACGCGCCCTCGACCTTGCCCTCTGCGATCACCCCATGCACAAGGTACGGCTGCATCTCGGCGGGCTGCTTCGGGACATAGATCGCGAGAACAGCGTCGGTCGGGGACGTCGCGAACTTCTCGATCAGCAGCCCGTCCACTGGCGGAACGATCCGAGCATCAAGCACCTCGCTAATCTGTGCTTTGTTGAGAAGTGAGTCGCGCACTGGAGTCAGACTCCCAATCTCGCTACCTCCACCAGCGGCCTCTCGATACCCCACTACCAGCACGGCATCGACGTCGGCGTTGGCAAACCGAGCCACGTCCTGCGCCAGCTCAATCTTCGCCTTCTCGCCTGGGGTGCCGGCGACCCAGATCGGGTGCATCGCGGTCTTCACCTCGAGGTACTCCGACTCGACTTCTCCGATCAGTAGGTTGAAGTGTCCTCCGCGCAAGAGGTTGAGTACACCAGACGCATGCAACGGACCGTCGCGCGTCGCCTTTAGGTAGTCGGCGAGGGCCGCGCCCCCATCCATGAGTACCGAGACGGTTCTAATCGGATCCGTGGTCAGCGTGATAGCCACGTCATGCGCCATCGCCGCGATCGTCGCGCGCTGCTCTGCATTGAGCTGTTCAGCATGCTCCGGCTCAAGGCCGCTAACCGAGAAATCGACCGCGATCTCCTCCGGTGAGCCTCCCCCCGCGAGCCTGAGCCTAACATCGACGATGGTGCAGTCGTAGGCCTCTACGACTCTCCGAAGTGAATCCGCGATGTCTTCTGGAGTAGACGGCGGCTGGGTCGCGTAGCGCTCCGTTACGACGGCCACGAGTTGGCCGGCCTGCACGTCGACGTGATATCGCTCTTCAAGATCCAGAACATCGTCATTCACCGGCGGCGGCGTGCGATCGACGTAGAGCTCGGTGCCGTAGTAGTTGCCATCAATAGCGGCGGCGAGACTAGCCACGCTGACGCCGCGAAGTTCGGACTCGGCTGCGACGAACGGGCCGTGGTCGATCCGCACGATTACACCGCCCGCTCCGATGCCCAGGTCTCGCGAGACGTCAGTGGCTTCGCCGGCCCTTGAGGGCGGCAGACGGGTCTCCGTGAAATCGTCGTCGTGGGAGATAACGAATACCTGGAGGCCCTCAGAGGCATGGGGAGCTGGATCGAGAGTCGACATAGACCTAGTCAAGTGCACGCGGCCCGCTCTCCCAGTGACAGAGCACCGCGGCGGCCAGTCTGGCTTGTACGTAGCGAATCTCATGCCAAGAACGCGTCGTGCTTTGTGGTCATGCGCAGTCCTGGCGCGCGAAGCATCACGCACCAGACCTTGCGCCTTTGAACGACACGGAACTCCCCAAGATCTGAGCCGTCGCTTCAGCTACCTGCGTTGAACTGACTGCGTGCCGTCATCCTCGTGATCGACTTCCCGTCAACCAAGCGCCGACACACCGACCCGTACACCGAACGCTCGTTCTCGGGGATGTTCATGTTGTCCGGAAGCATGAAGCGATCCGCCCGATCGCGTCAAGGTCGGCGTGGCAGCGATTACCTCGGCGACAGGAAGCGCGACCTCTGCGCTGACCGAGCTCGCCTTCGCCTCGCCGTGAGCTGCGTCAGTCCTCGTTTGGCTCAGTGGGCTATGCAACGCGGTTGGTCCATTCCCGAAGGTTATCGGCCCGGTGGGAACGCGTCGCCTCACCAGTTCAGGTACCACGCAGCGAAATCTCGATCGGCGCGCGCGGCTCCTGCAATTTGAACCGCAACCCGATGCGCGCCTTCGCCGCCCGCGCTGCTTTCCGAGCGTCCTCCACCGAGAGACGGCTTGTCCTCAGCTTGGGCAAAAGTTCCTGTGCGGCCAGCTGGATTACGAGAGACTCCGTCGGAACCGGAGGCCGACCGTGTCGTCGGCGCGCCCGGTTCTCAAACGCCGCCTCCTTGGCCAAGCGCGTGAAATCATTCTCGACATGTGCGACGACTGACGTCACGAGGCGCTCGAACTGCTGGCGGCGTTCTTCCTGTCTCAGCACCGCTTGCGTGCTGCGCACTGAGGCTGCAACATCCTGGCTAGTCAGAAGGTCGACCCGTCGCATGCGGTCGGTCACGATCTCAACCGCGCGGGCGTACACGATGCGTTCGACGTCTACGGGCGGGAGTCCCATCCGCGCACGCCTCGCCGCGTAAGCCTCCGCGAACTCCCGCATGCTTGCACCGTACTTGAGCATGTGCTCCGTCAACGTCTCGGCGAACACCGTGAACTGCCGCAGATGCTCGTTCAGCATCGGGTCACCGAAGTAGGCGCCAGCCTTCCGTTCGTTCGCGCGACGCTCGGCAGCAGTAGTGGGATGCAGTCGCTTCGGAGGTAGCCCCGCGCGCGCGAGCCGCCGCTGGAGACGCCGCTCCGAGGCATTCGCCTCGAGTTCCGCTTGATAGATCTCGGGGTTGCTGCGGCGGTTGCGCTGGAGCTCCGCGCGACGATCCTTGTTTCGCTCGGCCCACTCCTTTGAGGCACGCCGAGCGCGCTCCGGGTCAGCATCACGTCGTGCCGCGGCCCGCTCGCTCACTTCGTCGCGATGCGTCGCGTAGTAGCGGTTGTAGTACTCACGAACCTTGTCGCGGTTCTCCTCGACCCAGCGCTGCTGGTACGTGCGCACTCGTTCGGGATGCTCCTCGCGCCAGCGCTTGGCTCGCTCCCGCGACTCCCGCTTCGTCTCGGCTTCGCGCCGTTTCCGCGCAGCATTGCGACGCGCCAACTCGCGATGCTGCTGCCGAGCTCGATCACGATGCTCCTCGTGCCACCGACGATTCATCTCACGGACACGCTCCGGATGCGCTTCCTTCCACGCGCGACTCTGCTCGCGTGCGAGATCGGCATTTGCTTCTCGCCAGCGTCGGTTCCGTTCGCGCTTGCGCTCCAGCTTCTGGGCGGCGCGCTTGGATTCGTCGTCGCTGTCGGTGCTGGGCACGACGACCTCCTATCCGCCGTCGGGCGGCGCGAGCTCGATCACGAGAGCGAGCAGCTCCGAGCGATGCGCCGACGGATTCGTGATCACGCGCCCGATCACGGTACGAAGGCGCTCGACGTCCTCGACCGCGAGCCCTTCTATCGGTTCGAGGCAGTAGTCGATGTCTCGCTGAAGGTCGTACTCGACATCGTCAACGGCGATCTCGGGGTAGTAGAACAGCGCCGCCAGCGCAGTTCGGCTGAGGAGATCGTCGAACTGCTCCTGCGGCACCATCATGGCTGTCCTCCTGCTCGCGGCATACGTCGTGCCACAAGACTTACGTGAACAACAGGTGCACCGATAGCGCCGTGCGGATGATTGCCGAAAGCAGGTCTACCTGGCGAGATCGGCCGGCTCGCGCTCAGATGCGGCACCGTGGGGGGCGACGCCGGGACCGAGGACGTACTTCTCTTCGCGACTACCCGTCGCCGCACGAGTGACTCGAGCCTCGTGCATCCGAACTCGGGCGAGCCGGATCAGCGTCACGGGGCCGGCGACGATGAACTTCAGCGCGTTCCAAGCGAGGAGCAGCCCGACGAGGTACAGCCAGCCGGGCGCCTCCGCCTCAGCGAGTCCGAGGCACAGCAGCGCTCCGAGGCCGTACGGAACTGCGAGCAGCATCGCCAGCACGCCCCACTTGAGTCCACGCCGCGTGTGTATGGCGTCGAGCAGAATGTTGGCCGGCATGAACCGACGGAGCACGAAGTGGGTGCGGGCGACGCTCGCCCAGATGAGCCCGAACATGCTGCAGCCCTCCATTGTTCGGCGACGAGAACCTGGAGGGACCGCCGAAAATCGGAGGTCATGCCATCGCGACGAGCGATGCAACGAAATGAGGTCGCCTTCGGCCGCAGTCTAGAACTGACGTCCGACAGACGGAAGAGCCGTCGGGACACTCGGCTGCCGCCGGTCGGCGCCGCGCGCTTGGTCCGAGAGTCGACGCGCGATGCCGAGCGCACGCCGAGCTCTGGCTGCATCCGCCCGCTGCGCGCCGCTTTGCGGTTCCGATTCCAATGCGTGTGCTCCCGTGAGGCCGTAGCGATCGAGGTAGGCGGCGACCGTCAGAGCATAACGGCGCCAGGCCTCCGACGCTCCGCGCGGTGGCACCCCGAGTGCGCGAGTCCACGGCGCCTTTCCGTGCAGCGCCTGGTCGAGGATCGCGTCTGCGCGTGCCTCGATCAGAGCGCGTCGCTCCTCGAGGGCACGGCGAGCGTCAGGATCGATCTCACCGAGCACTAGCGGAATGAGCCCCGCGATGAGCCGCGGAGCCTTGCGTGAGGGCCCGGCGCGACCACCGACGCCGTGGACAGTTGCCGCCGCGACTCGGGCACGCAGCACCGCCGCGATATCTTGCGCATCGTCGAACCCGCGAGCCCGGACGCTGCTCGAGAGCAGTTGCTCAACGTCGAAGTGCTCGGCTTCCGCTCTCCGGAGCTCCGCGGTCAGGGGCCCGAAGGCATCCGATTTGATCGCGGATTCGGCTTGGTCTAGAGGAAGTCCGCAACCGCGTACGAGCTCCGCCCACCGACTCCGCTGAGCCGCCGCAGCGATGGTCTCGTACTCCGCTGCGAGCTGAGCGATCGATCCCCACGCGTCCTGCTCCGCCGCGAGCGTCTCGTGCGCGGACACGTCGGCTCCGACGTGTTGCAGCACGCCGTAGAGAACGCTCTGTGCCGTCGCCTTCTCCGCATCGCCGGGGCGCGGCCCGATGTGCGAGACATCCGGTCGGTCGACAGCGACGTAAGCGACGTTCGACTCGCGGCCACGTGTCATCGCCACGTAGAGGTTCTCTCGAGTCGTGCCCGACGCGACTACGACGTGGGACGTGTCGGTGGTGATGCCCTGCGCCCGGTGAGCCGTCACCGCGTACCCGAGCTCGACGTGTCGACGGACGTACGCCGCTGGTAGCACGACAGTGCCCCGCCATGGACGTTCGGGCCGTTGCACCTCGAGACCGCCATCCCTGCGCACTGTTGCGATGGTCCATCGGTCGCCGTTGCGCACCCAGCGTCGTCCGGCGCGAAGCCGGCGATCGTTCCGCCGGGTGATGACCGTGTCGCCGACGGATGCCGCGGTGCCATCGTGCAGCTCCGCCTCTCGGAGCGCGTCGATCCGACCCTCCAGGATGAGTTCCGTCCGTGCCCGGACGTTGAGAGCCGACACCGCTTCGTTCGATTCGCTGATCAGCACACTCGCCTTCCCAGCGCGGGCATCGGCGCGCCACGCGAGGTACGCGGCATCCGCCATCGCCTCAGTACTGCCCTCGAGCACGCGGCCGTGCGCGATGTACTCGTCGATGGCCTCGGCATCGCCATGGCGCAGAGCCAGTGACGCGGCCTTCTCCCACTCGTTGACGAAGCGACGCACCTCAATGAGCTCAGGGGCATCTGGTCGATCGTGGACGAGCAACGAGAATGCGCCGCCGGCTTCGACGGATTGGAGCTGCGCAGGATCGCCGACGAGCAGGACCTTCGCTCCCCCGGCGGCGGCGAGCGCCGACACCCGGTCCAAGTACAACGTGCCGGCGAGAGACGCCTCGTCGATGATGATGAGCTGGTCGGGTCGGAACGTCGTTCCGATGCGTAGGTGGTCGTGCCACCACTTCGCGAGGTTCTCGGTGGGGATGCCAAGGTCTTCAGCGAGGACGTGGGCGGCTGCGGCGGATGGCGCGAGCCCGACGACCGAGCCGGCGCCATGTTCTTCTTCCCAAACGCGGCGAAGCGCACTCATCGCGCTCGTCTTGCCTGCGCCGGCCGGACCGACGAGAACGTCCACGACGCGCCCCGATGCGACGATATTCGCGAGCGCCTCGACCTGCGCGTCGTCAACCGCTCCCCTCCCGCTGCCGGCTCTGAGCGTCGCACGGAGCGTCGTCGGCGCGACGCGTGGCGCGGTGTCGTCGACCGAGCGCTTCAGCAGGCTCGCCTCGGCCGCCATCACCTCTGCCGAGCTGAACACGACCGGGTGCTTCGGACGGAAGACCGACGAGCCATCCGCTCGCTGGAACGGTGCCGGACTCGGTGCGAGCTCCGGCGGCGTAAGGCGAAGTGACGCCCGCTCGGCAGCATCGACGACGAGACGGATCACCGCCTCGCGATCTGACGCCGACGCGAACCGGAAACCCATTGTCTGGCGCGCCGCTTCGGCGACGAGATTCCAATGCCGCCAAGTGGAGCGCTTCTCGCTCACGGCAATCATCACGGCCCTCCCGAGGGCGCCGACTTTCGGAAGCGGGATGTCGTCAGCGCGAAGCATGGCGTGCGGAAGGTTTGTGATCGCGGTGCGGGCCCAGCTCACGGCATCCGTTCCGAGAACGCTCGCAGCGCGCTCGCGCCAGCCCGCCGTGAGCTCGGCGAGTGAACGCACTTCCTTCGCGGGCCGAGTGGACAGCGTGGCCTGCGCGCGGAGCTTCATGATGGTCACGCGACCCGGCCGACGGCCGCGTGCCCGCGTGTGCGCCTCGATCAGGCGGTCCGTCTCGGCATCGATGTGCTGCGATCGCGTCGAGAACTCGGTGACCAGCGCCTCCGGAACGGTCGCGATCGCCCACGCCGGATTGCGGTCTCGTCCTCGTGAACGCTGCTCCCACTGCGCACCGATCGACCGCGTGAGCGCGTCCGCGAAGAGCGTCTCGTGGAGTTCCGAGATCGCAACGACCGCTGCGTGCATTGGTCTTCCGTCGAGCGAACGCCACTTCCCGTCGTGCACGGTCATTGCCTTGTTGCTGATCACAACGTGCGTGTGCAGGTGTGGATCGCCGGCGCGGCTATCGAAGTGATCGAACGCGGTTGCGGTCAATCCCGACACATCGACCTGCGCAACGGCTCCGTCGCGTACGGCAACTCCGGTGCGCGTCGCAGCAACCTCGCGCTCGAGGAACGCAAGCGACTCCGCAACAGCTGCATGGTGGGCTTGCACAATAGCCGCCTGCGTCGTTGCATCCGCAACGCCCCAAAGGACGCTCGCGGACTTCGGAATCGAGAAGGTGAAGTCGTAGCCGGCGACGGCGCGGCGGCGGGATGCCTCGTGGCCCGACCCCTTCTCGTAGACCGGGTACGCCCGTCCCAGCGGTTCACCGGAGACCGGATGGCAACCCAGACCGATCAGCCGTTGGAGCTGCTCTTCGGAGACCTCGTTCCCCTCGACGATGGTCGAACCCAGAGCAGCGAGGCCGCTTCCCATCCAGCGACCCGGCGGAGTGCCGTTCGCGCTGTAGTAACGGGTCAGCGGCGTCGAGAGCGAACGGTCGCCATCGCCGGCAGCGACAGTGCGGAGGAGGTACCTGAATCCGTCGCCGGCGCTCATGACCCGCATCGATACCGTCATCGCGATTACCTCCACCGCCGTGGAGAAGGTGCGCCTCGATCTGCAAGAGGCGTGGCGGCAGTGGCGACGGCGGCGAGGAGTGGCTACCGAAACGGTCGAACGTAGGGGGCGAGAACGCGATCCGGAAGCGGCTCCCGCTCATTGTCGAGGAGCAAGCCAGGTGAGCACGGTCTGTCGCCAGCGATCCGGGTCGGAGTTCCAGGTCATCGTGTGGTCGGCATCGAATGACTCGAGCGTGACCAAGTCGGGTCGGAGGCTCTGCAGACGAGCAGCCACCGCGAATGGTGAGGACGTGTCTTCGGCGCCATGGAGCAGGAGCATCGGGGCCGAAATCTCGGCGGCACGCGCGACCCAGTCGAAGCGGCCGACGTCGACCACGCTCGGCAGGCCGGCGATCCGGGCTAGCAGTGGTCGGTCCAGCCACGGCAGCGCGAGCAGCCCCGCCCACGCAGGGAGCCCGGCTCGCACGCAGTTCGCCTTGATCGTCGAGACCCAGTCGAGCACCGGCGACTCCAGCACGACTCCAGCGACATCAGCACGCAACTCTGGGTCGACCGCGATCTGCAATGCGATTGCGCCGCCCATCGACCAGCCGAAGAGGATGAGTCGTCGAGCGCCGTGAGCGCGCGCATAGGCCAACGCCGACCGAACGTCATCGGCCTCCACCGACCCGAGCGTCGAACGACCCGTCCCGACCGACGGACCCTCCCCGTCGTTCCGATACGTCACGACGAGGGAGGTCAACCCGAGCTCTGTTGCAACCTGCACCCCGCGCAGCGTGCCGGCTCGGGGGCTCCCAAGGCCATGGATGTGGATCGCCCACGTCGACGAGCTCGCGCCGGCCGGCTCGATCTGCCACGCAGGAGCCGGCCCGACGTCGGTCGGCACCTCGACGTCGACCCATTCGAGACCCGCATCCGACGGGCTGGCGAAGTAGATCCCGCTCCAAGACGCACGCTCCCCCGCCCTCGGGCCGGTCGCGCCAATGCCACCGTCCACGTCGCGTCTGACCAGGGCCGCCCCTCGGTCGTCCACCTCGTTCGCCAGTCGAATCAGGCCACCGCCTTCGAGCAGCAAGCTGTATCGCCCAGGCGCGGCCGTTCGGGTCGTCCGGTCCAAGACCACGGCCCGCCGGTCTCCCACCTTTTCGATATCGCGGATGACGACATCGAAACGCCGATCCGATCGGGCCGTGAGGCGTCGTGCGATCACAAACCCGAGGCCGCCGAGCGAGACCGCGGCGGCGGTCCCGAGCCCCGCGACCAACCATCCGAGCTTCATTGAGCGCGCTTCCTCAGCTCTGCGGCCGCGGAATCGTCGGCTGGCTCAGACGGCACATCCGCGAACCCGGCGCCGACCAAGTGCCGCTCCGCCCGGTCGACGAGCTCCCGCTCCTCCTCGGACAGGTCGAACGCCACTCGGCTGTCGATGAGCGCGTCGCGGATCTCGACGATCTCGCGGTGCAGCACGGTCTCGGGTTCGGACGTCTGGAACGCGGCATCCGCGCTCTGACTGATCCCGGGCCGCACGCTGATCGCTCGACCCCAGGCCGGCTGGAGCTCGAGGATGAGCGCGCGGGTTCTCTGCGCCCGAGATCGGGTCTGCAGGCTTCGGAGGACCGGCTGGGAAGCGAACCCCAGGCACAGGAATACGAACGTACAGAGATAGAGCGGGCCGTACGCGACAGACACGGCGGCCATGAGCTCGAGATTACCCACGCCATGCGCGATATCCATGCTGATCACCACGGCGCTGAGTGTCAGCCCGAAGAGACTTCCGAGGAGCAGTGACGTCGGCGGGAGGCGCTGGGTGCCCTGTGAGACCCGGATTCGCTGCGCTGCGAGCGCGGCCATCGCGGCGAGGACGACGCCGTAGTAGGTGAAGTGGATCATCGAATACGCCGCGGCCGCCGGCTGGTCGCCGAGGTCGAGCATGAAGGTCGTGGTGGTCCCCCGCTGGTCGATGAAGACGAATGCGACGATGGAGAACACCAGTGCAACCGCGAGGGCGGTGCGGCCGAGCGCGAACTGGACGACGCGGGGCTGTCGATCGGACGCCTTCATGACGCCGCGGCCCAGGAAGAACACCCCGATCATCAACGCCAGGTCCGCGATCAGTGTCACGAGGTTCTGACCGCCGACCACGGCGTCGAGCACCTCGTAGACCGGGTCGATGTTGAGTGTCATTGAAACGGCGATCGTGAGTGTCGCGTAGGTGATGGTCCGTTCCTCACGCCGCCGTCGCAGCACGAGCAGGCTGACAAGGAGTATCCACATCAGCGTGGCGACCAGAACGGGAATCACCCGAAGATCTCCAGGAATCGTGACTCGTGCATGGCCGAGCCTCGGATCGCTGCGGCGAGTTGGTCGGCGAGCGACTCCGCGATGACCTCTTCCGCCGTGTCGAGATTCTGCCTACGAAGCAAGCGACGTCGAGTGTCCAGTGGGATGTCGGGCAGCAGGAAGTCCGGCATCTCACGATCGTCATCGATCCCGTGACCGAGGATCATGTGCGCCAGCTCGTGCAACACGAACTGCTGCCGATGCAGCCTGGAGTCGCTGCGTGCGTGGAGCACGATGTCCTCGGTGTCCGTCATCAGCCAAATGGCACAGAGTCCGTCGTGGTCGCTGAGTTCAGCCAGCTCGACGATGCGGATACCTCGCCGACGCCGTGACTGCACCGCGCTTACCAGTTCGTCGAACGTGAAGGCTTCCCCTAATGCGAGTTCACGGAACGCCGTCGCTACGCTCGCTTCGCTGTTCACCGTCTTGGCCACCCCCTCTGACGTCGCCGGATGCCACCGCGTCGCGCAGCACCCGCGCGGGACTTCTATGTGTGCGTGATCTCCTCATCGAGGAACTTGCTGATTGCATGGAGCGCGTTCGGCGAGATGTCGCCGAGGGTGCGAGCTGCGTACGACTTGACACGCGCTGCACGCATGGAGCGCACAAGGTCGAGCTGCGCACTCACCTTCGCCGGAATCTCAGCGCCTTCAGCGCCCATCAGGAAGGCCGCGTCGACGTCGAAGAAGTCGGCTAGGCCCTCGAAAAGCACGCGGTCCTGCACATACCGATGGCCGTTCACCATGTAGGTCCATCGCGAGCGCGAGAGGTTGGTGCCGCGCTGTTCGAGGAACGCAGCGATGTGGGAGTACGTGGGCTCTGAGCCAGTCTCGGCGACGGCGACATCGAGAAGGAGCCGGAGTCGCTTCGCGAGATCCTCGGCTGCGGTGTTGCTCTCGTCTTCGATCATGTGTCGGAACACCTTCCACCCGCTCGGGTCAGGCGAGGCATCGTCGTTTCGGTTCCAGCGATGGGCCCGAATTGGGCATGCTCAATCTACTCTTTGAGCATGCTCAACACAACGGTTGCGCATGCTCAAATGCAGTGCTAGGAACGAACCAGCGCCGGATTTGAGCATGCTCAACTGCTCGCAGGGAAGCGGCGCGATGACGCCGGCAGCAACCGACCCGGCGGCGACATTCGTCATGCCGCGGAGGACCTCCATGATGCGTGCGCACACCTATGCGTCAGCCACGCCGAACCGGCGACGTCCTTCTGGAAGGTGAACGACGTGTCAACCAAGCCGCAACCGCACCAAGGCTGGGATGCGAAGCTCGACGAGATTCACGAGAAACTCGTCTCGTCCGTCGAATCCCTCGTCTCGGGCGACGAATGGAAGCGAGCGCTCGAATTCGCCGCCCGCTTTCGGACCCGCTCGTTCAACAACACGATGCTGATCTGGTGGCAGCACGCGGCAGCGTACCGGCGTGGCCAAGTGCCCGAGCCCGTTCCGACCCGGGTCGCCGGCTTCAAGCAGTGGCAGGCTCTCGGACGACGCGTGCTCGCCGGCCAGTCCGGGTACATGATCCTGGCTCCTCGGACGGCGCGGTTCGCAACGTCCTCGCCGGCCGATCCGAGCTCGTGGCGACGACTCGAGCGCAATGAGCGTCCGCGCCCCGGTGAAGTCGTCCGCCCACGCATGATCGGCGTACGGCCCGCATATGTGTGGGATGTCTCGCAGACCGACGGCGTCCCGCTCCCTGCGCTCCCCGTGCCGCGCCTACTCAGTGGTGAAGCGCCCGTCGGCCTTTGGGACGGGCTCGCCGACATCGTGCAAGATGAGGAGTTCCGGCTCTCGACGGTTGACGCCCCCGCACTCGGCGGCGCGAACGGTGTGACCGACTTCGCCGCGCGCACGGTCGCGATTCGAGGCGACATGGATGCCGCTGCGCGAGTGAAGACGCTGGCACACGAGCTCGCCCACATACGGATGCACGATCCGGCGACCGAAGCGGTGACGCATCGCGGAATTGGAGAGGTGGAGGCCGAGTCCGTTGCGTTGATGATCGCTGCGGCGCACGGGATGGATACGAGCAGCTACACGATCCCGTACGTCTCGACGTGGGCGACGTCGGTGAAGGAGAAGAGCGCAGTCGAAGTCGTCCAGGACACCGGCGAACGCGTACGGCGAGTCGCCGTCGCGATCCTCGACCAGCTGCCAACCGTGCAGAGCGTCGCTGACGCATCTCCGGGGCTCGAACCGCGTGGCCCACTCCAGAACGTTGGACCGGCCGCCTCGCGACCGACACCGTTCAATCGCGAACTCCGAGTCGGAACGCGGAGCCTGTCATGAGCGTCGCCGAAGTGCTTCTGGCCACCGGACGGATGTCGCCGCGCGACGCCGCGCTCACCTTCGCCCGCGCCGGCACCCCGATCTTCCCGTGCGCCGTGGAAGGGAAGCGTCCGTTGACGCGCTCAGGCTTCCACGATGCGAGTTCCGACCTCGACCTCGTCCGCGCGTGGTGGTCGCGGTGGCCGAACGCGAACATCGGCATGCCGACGGGAAGCACCTCGGGCATCGATGTCGTGGATATCGATGTCGCCGGCGAGGAATCCGGGTTCAGCGCATTCGAGCGCGCTGCCACTGCCGGCCACCTCGAACGCGAGCTCGCCAGGGTCCGCACGCCGTCCGGAGGGCTCCATGTCTACTTCCCGGCGGTGCCGTCTCGTCCGCAGCGCTGCTGGCAGGCTGCAGCGGCGCATATCGATTTCCGCGGCGCCGGAGGCTACGTCCTCATTCCGCCGTCGATGCTGGCCACCGACCGCGGTCGGGTCGCCTATCGACTCTTCTCCCTGTCCGCCGCGAACGCCCGACCCGTCGATGCTGAGTCCCTTCGGAAGTTCATCGATCCGCGACCCGTGGCAACAGCGGCCGGCATCGCGGCGAGCGCCTCGCCGGATTCAGAACGCCTCGCCAAGTGGGTCAGTCGACTTCAGGAAGGCGAACGGAACCACGGCCTCTTTTGGGCTGCCTGCAGACTCGCGGAGGCCGGCTTCTCACCATCGGATGTCGAAGCTGCGCTCGGCGCAGCAGCAAGCAGCGTCGGGCTGCCCCAGTGGGAGATCGCGACGACGATCCGTTCCGCCTTCCGACAACCGACGATTGCGACACCAACGACGGCCGATGCAACCTGGCGTGAGTGCCGGGCTCCGCGCACGCAGAGAGGTGAGGCGCCGTGTCTTCCATGACCCGCCCGAGCGTCGACGGCGTCCGGCTGGCGATGGTCACCGCGATCATCGGCACCGTATTCATCGCGGCGGGGGCCTTCTGGCTCTCGTTCACGTCGCTCAGCGATCTGGCGCGCCGCTCCGGGCTCGACCCGGCTCAGGCCTGGGTATGGCCGCTCATCGTCGACGGCATCATCGTGGTCGCAACCGTGGCCGCCGTCGCGCTCGCACGCTCGCGCGTCGCCTGGTACCCGTGGGCGCTGCTCGTCGCCGGGGCGGCAATCTCGGTCACCGCCAATGCGACACACGCAATTGTCGCGGAGGCCACCGAGGTGCCGCTCGTGCTCGCGGCATCCGTCTCTGCCGTACCCCCTCTGGTGCTGCTCTCGATCACCCACCTGACCTCGGTGCTCATGCGTCACGATGTCGGCCGCACGTCGGCGCAGGCAACCGAGCCGGACACCGCGCCTTCGATCGTCGCGACGGCGACGACGGACTTCCCGGCGACCGCTTCGGGTCGCCCGGATGCCTCGTCACTCCGTGCTCTCGGATGGTCGAACGCCGCCATCGCGAAGCATCTGGGCGTGCATCCGTCCACGGTCGGGCGCTGGTTCCGGGAACGCGTCGTCACACCTGCTCTGCAGAACAACACCGTGAGGGAGGGCACGAGCGATGGATGAGGACGACTTCGAGGAGACACGCGCCGCGACCATCGAGCACGTGGATCACGGCGAACATCCACCCGATGGGCTGCAGGCGGCCCCAACGAGTGCGGCGCCGCGCAAACGCGTTCGGCGAGACCTCCTTGGCGGCGCCCCAGAGCAGCCCGGGATCATCTGGGTTCGCGCGTCAGACCTGCTCAACAGCGGCTCTGGCCGGGTCGCCGGGCGCGGCCTCGACTTCGAGGCAGAACTGGCACGGCGGATGCGGCGATCCGCCGCGACCACTCGGCGAGCGATCCGCGATCGGGCGGATCGACTTCCTCCCCTCTCCGCCTTCGGGCGGTCGCAGGCGCATCCCACGTTCATCCGGCGCGACCTGGGGCGACGTTGATCATGCGCATCGTGGTGTCGGCGGAGACGCACATCACCGTGTCGGGAGGTGCCACGATGGACCGGCAAGTTGACAACGATCCTCACTCGGAGTCCTTTCGCGATTCCGAGCGCCTTCGCATCGTGCTCGAACGGTTGCAGTCCGACGGCGGATCCTGCTGGCGTACCGATCTCGAGGCCGCAGAACTCATGCGCTATGCGGCCGACCGCTATGCCGCTCTCGCCCGCAAGCACGGGCTTGATCCATGGGAGGCTGCGGCCGCCGCATTCGACGCGATGCGGGCACCTTCCACTTTGCGAGCGGATGACCCGTGGGCAGTCGTCACTCGAGCCGTGCAGGTGACGTGTATCGCGGAGGAACGCGCGCAGGGGCTCCTCTGCTCGGTACACCAGGCCCGTCGACCTCGGTTCTCGGGCTACCACGATGCCGAACGCTTCAGTGACCGCGAGCACGCCCTGCCCGACTACCACCCCGCATTCCGGACGGAACCGGTCGACGTCGGCATGGATGCTGCTCCCCCGGGCGTCGAGTCGGCTGTCGAGGACGCGATCTCACTGTTCACCTTGCTCGGCTGGCCACCAGACCGTGCACGCGGTGGCGTCGAGTACATCTGCGGGCGATTGGCGGATGCGCCGTCGCGCGCGTCCGCCTACGAGTCGCTGCGTCGCGATTACACCGCGCGGGCGCTGCTCGACCTTCCGAAGGGCGCGTGGCTCTCGATGCTGCGGGCGGTATTGGGTTGCGCGGATCCAACGCAATCGCACACTGCAGCCGGCCGAGGCATCCTGCTTCGACTCCTGGTGGGCGAGCCGCTGCGTTCGTTGTTCGGAGACGACGACCTGATCTCGGAGATCGTGGTCAATCTCCCCGAGGCGCGAGTATGACCAGTTCCGCCGGGCACATCGAACTGGAGCGCTCGATCGACTCCATCCGAATCGGCACGCGGCATCGGGTTGACCTCGGCGACATCGACGCGCTCGCTACCTCGATTGAACGTCAAGGTCTGCTACAACCGATCACGGTCACTCCCGAAGGCGTCCTCGTCTGCGGGGCGCGTCGACTGGCGGCGCTTCGGCAGTTGGGCGTTCGGAAGCTCAACGTCTGGGTTCGGTCGGGTATCTCGGATCGCCTCATGGAGCTTCTCGCGGAGCAGGACGACAACCTCCTCCACAAACCGCTCAGTGCGACGGAAGCGGCAACCCTGTACCGCGAGTTGAAGGTTGTACTCGCCGAGGAGGCGGCACGCCGTCAGGCTGCGTCGAGGTTCCACGCGAACGACGAGAACACGAGACCGGACGGTGCCGCCGAATCGGCGGAACCGTCCCTCAGCGGCGTCGGGGACAGCCGATCACAGGCGGCCCGAATCGTGACCGGTCGGCGCGCGTACTCCCGACTCGAGGAGATCAACGACCTGCAGCGGATCGCCGGGGATGGCGACGTGGATGCCACGATTCGCGCTCAGGCGCTCGCAGAGCTCGATGGCATCGACAACGGCGCAGCGGTTCACCCCGCACATCAGCGCATCGGTGCGCGGATGTCACTCGCTGAACTCGAGGCGATCGCCTCTGACGTCTCGCAGCCGACGGGCGTTCGGCGGGCCTCGTTGCACGGCGCCGCGCGTCTGCACGCGGTCGAGTCGACGGCGAGCGCCGTCGAGCTCGAGCAACTTGCACGTGAGGCGCTCGCCCGCGTGAAGGGCGGTGCGCCCACGAGTGGCGCTGCGCGCATCAAGCGGATAACGCCTGCGGATGTCTCCGACGCGCTGCTGCCGGTTCGCGCATTCGTGTTCCAGTGGACCGACCTTCGCGACTGGTGGAAGCGATACGACGTCGACGAGCTCGCATCCACGCTTACGGACGAGCAGTGGGAGCAGTTCGAAGCTACGCTCGCCGGCACGATCGAGTTCGCCGAGACCCTCCGGTCGCTACGAAGCCGATTGCGTCACGCGGCGACCTCGAGGAGCCGGTGATGTTCGCCCTGCATCGACGTCGCCGGATCATCATCGCGGTCTCTGTTGTCGCGGGTGTGTTCCTCCTGCTCGTGACAATGGGAATCTTCGGGCTACTTCGCGGCCCAGGCGCCGCCGGCGGAACCGGGCACGCCGGCCACGAGGCATCCGCAACTCCCAGCAGCGCAGCACCAGTCGTTCAACCACGACCGATCGTGGCGACATCGGATCCGGAGCGGTTCGTCCGGGCTCTGGCGCGCGCGCTATTCACGTGGGACACCAGACATCCGGGCGGCGTCTCGGAGTGGGCGCAGACTCTGGTCGATGCAGCGGATGCCGACGAGGCATCCGCGGTCGCATCCGATGTTCGCAACTACCTGCCGGGACCGGAGTACTGGGGTCGGCTGGGCGACTACGGGACCCGGCAGTGGATCGAGATGGAGTCGGTCGTAGTGCCCAGCACGTGGTGGACCGCGATCGCGCAGGCGGCCCCGGGCCAGGCTCCCGCGGATGCCGCGGCCTTCACCATCGTGGGCGTGCGCCAGCGGGCCGGAACTTGGGGCGAGCAGGAGATGCGCACGAGTCGACGGATTTCATTCACGGTCTTCATCGCGTGCCCCGCAGACGATCCATGCGTGCTGCTGCGGCTCTCTCGACCGGATTCCCCGTTGGAGTGAGGCGAGGAATGAAGAAGCTCATCGGCCTGCTCCTGCTTGTCCTGATCGCCGCACCGCCGGCGGCGCTCGTGAGCGTGGCTGCGCTCATGAACCCCGCTGCGATCTCGTGCGGCTCTGGATCTCTTCTCCTTGGTGCGATCCCGGACTCGCTGACCGCGCAGACTCGCGACGGCCGATCGATCACGCTGAACAGGCAACAGCTCATGCACGCTGCGACCATCATCTCGATCGGCGGCCGGATCGCGGGCGTCGGCCGCAACGGCGTCATCATCGCGCTGATGGCGGCACTCACCGAATCATCCCTGCGCATGCTCGCCAACCCGAGCGCGTATCCCGAATCCATCAATTACCCCAACGACGGTGTCGGTGCCGATCACGATTCGCTCGGGCTGTTCCAGATGCGCCCCGCGTCGGGCTGGGGAACCGTCGCCGAACTGATGGATCCCGAGTATCAGGCGCGGGCGTTCTTCGGCGGCCCTTCAGGGCCGAACGGCGGATCCCCGCGCGGCTTGCTGGAAATCTCGGGCTGGCACTTGCTCGACTCGGGCGAGGCTGCTCAGGCTGTCGAGGTCAGCGCCTTCCCGGATCGATACCAGAACTACGAGCCGGTCGCCGAGGCCATCCTCACCGCGCTCACGCGACCGCAGCCGAATGGGTCGAGCGAGGCGAGCCCGGCGGTACCGGAGACCGCGCGCGTCGTCTTCCCGCTCCCCGCCGGCACCTACACGACGTCGGACAGCTTCGGCCCCAGAATCGACCCGTACACCGGCGTGGAGCGGTTCCATGCGGGCAGCGATCTGCCAGCACCGGCGGGCACGCCGATACTCGCGGTCGCCGACGGCGTCGTCACCTTCGCCGGAGAGCGCGGCACATACGGGGGGCTCATCATCCTCGAGCACACCGTCGGAGGCAAGCGCGTCGCGTCGTACTACGCCCACATGTACGACCACGGCATCCACGTCGCCGCAGGCGACAGCGTGGCCGCGGGGCAACACATCGGCGACGTTGGATCCGCAGGCAAGTCGACCGGGCCACACCTTCACCTCGAGATCCATCCCGGTGGGGCGAGCGAGCCGGCGGTCGACGCACTGGTGTGGCTCGCGGAACACGGTGCGGCCGGCCTTGACGGTGGCGAAGTTGCCACGGCCGGATGTCGGCCAGGAAGGGCGGCATGAGATGGACATCTTTCCCGACTTCGGAGCCGTCGGCGGCGCAGCCGAACTCGAGAGCATCGCAGGTGCCCTGCTGACCTTCGTGCTCATCGTCGCCGTGCTGATGATGATCATCAGCGGAGTGACGTGGGCGCTCGCGTCCGCGAACGGACATTTCCAGACTGCTACGCGTGCACGGATCGGGCTCTGGGTGGCGTGTGGGGCCGCGGCGCTCGCGGGCTCGGGCGTCGCTTGGGTCAACTTCCTGCTCGGCGTCGGGTCCCAGCTATAAGCGCGCGATCGCTCGGCATCCGTTCGGAGTGTGCTGAGCAGAGCGCTAAGCCCCCCTTCACCGGGCCATTTTGCGGGACAGGCCTACGGGAATCCGCACCCCAAACGGCTGCGGTGCTGAACCCACCAGCCTTGCGGCGATTGGCTGAATCTCTGGCCGACCGGCTTCCAGACGTCGATGCTGGACCGGCTCCCGGGAAAGCAAGACGCCGAACGGGCCGGAGCGTCCTTGGTAAGGGTGGGACGGTCCGCCATAGAGTCTGCTCATGGCGCGCCCTCCGAGATGGCAAGCGACGCTCGACGCGAGCGTTGAGGAAGCATGCCTCGCGGTCAGGCTCTATAACGATCCAGCGGAGAGTCGGTCTTTCGAAGGCTTCGTTGTGCACATGCACCTTGCCTGGCTATATCTCTTGCATGCCGAATTCATCCGCGACGGTATCGACTACAGGTATTGGGACACCCGCTTCAAGAAGCGACTGCTGAAAATCGATGGCGAGGCAAAGAGATGGGAGCTCGAACGCTCCGTTCGGGAGCGCTGGAACGACGAGGCAGCCGTTGTTCGTACAAATATCAACCTCTTCATTCGGCTTCGCAATCGCTTGGAGCACCGTCACGCTCACGCCGACGCGGCACTCATGATTACTCTCGCCGGCCACGCTCATGCGCTGCTACTCAACTACGAACAGGAATTGACGGGCCAGTTCGGTGATGACCAGTCGCTCGCGCTGCGGCTTCGCATTCCACTTTTCGTGGGCACGTTCAGCGAACAGGGGGAGCAGGCCCTCAGGAGGTTGCGTAAGACGCTTCCTTCCGACCTGCGCGGGTTCCTCACTGACTACGAGTCCGGGCTTGACGAAGACGTCACGAGAGACCCCCGCTACGAGTTCAGGCTCCGAGCTGCTGTAGAGCTTGCCCCGAAGGATCCTGACGCGGTGGCCGTTCAGTTCACGCACTATGCCGACATGACGGACGCCGAGAAACGGGCCGTCGAGGAAATGGGGCGCAAGGGCCAAGTTATTGTTCGGGACCGCAATCAACCCGTATCGGGGCTCGGCAGGCTGATGCCCAAACCAGCTTCCGCCGAAATCGAAGCCGGCATCCCATTCGTATTCAACCTCAACCACTTCGCGGCTGCGTGGAGAAACCTGAAAGTGCGACCGCCGGCGGGCGATCCAAACCCGCACCGCACGAATCCGGACTTCTGTGAGTATGACGAGCCAACGAAGTCTTACCGCTACACACGGGCCTATGTGAAGCATGTCATCAAGAAATGCTCGACAGCAGAGGGATTCGAGGCGCTGACGGGGATGGTTCCGCGACCCAAGCCAGCATCGGACGTCGACGCAGATTCCACCCTCACCGACTAACAGCGGAGCTTCCCTGTGCGTCCATGCATGAACATTGCCGCATGCGCACCCGCCTGCGGGTGCGTGGGCGATCGCTCGGCGCTGAGCTGTTGGGCGAGGGAGGCGCAGGGGTCTGATCGAAGCAGGACGTCGGCGCGGCGGCACTGTTGCGGGTCTATGCTGACGGCGTCGAAGGAGGATCACCGTGACTGTCGACATCGAGGTCGTCTCGCTCGAGAAGCCGGACGACGTGAACGTCATCGTCGGTCAATCTCATTTCATTAAGACGGTCGAAGACCTGCACGAGGCGCTCGCCGGGGTCGGCGGCACCCTGAAGTTCGGAGTCGCGTTCTGTGAAGCTTCCGGCGCGCGGCTGGTCAGACGCACCGGAAACGACGGCTCACTCGTGGACCTCGCGGTCGCGGCAGCGCTGGCCGTCGCCGCCGGGCACTCGTTCGTGATCATGTTGCGTGACGGGTTCCCGGTGAACGTGCTCAACCAGGTCAAAGCGGTGCCAGAGGTGTGCTCGATCTTCTGCGCCACGGCGAATCCGGTGCAGATCCTTGTCGCCGTCACCGACGCCGGCCGCGGCGTGGCAGGAGTGATCGATGGCGAACCCCCGGTCGGTGTCGAGACCGAGCGGGATGTCGCGGACCGCAAGCAGCTGCTGCGCGCGATCGGCTACAAGGTCTGACGCGGGTCGGACCGACGGGCGCAGAAGGACCCGGTTCGGGCGGCACTTTTCTCGTGCGAAGCGCTTCACGACCGGCTGGCCGTTTCACTCACGAGCCTTCTGGAGAGGCTTCGGTGGATGGCGTCTCGATTTCACCGGCGTGCCAAATCCCATTGAGTGCTGCGACGACGACGTCGAGGCTTTGGCCGCTCCGGGTGGCGGCTTCGCGGAGTTGTCGGGCGGCTTTCAATATTTCTGGCGGAAGGCTGCGCGGCGACGCGTTGACGGTCGTCCCGCCGCGGGAACGTGTACGGACGAATGACTCGGCTTCGAGTTGTTTGTATGCCCGGGCTACGGTTCCCGGTGCGACACCGATGTCGCGAGCTAATTGGCGCACAGTGGGGAGACGTTCGCCAGGAGCGAGGCGACCTGCCAGGATGAGCCCGCGAAGTTGCTGGTAGATCTGCTCTGACGGCGGTGCCGCACCGCGGACGTCGATCGCGACCATAAGTCAGCGGCCCGCTCTGGCCTCGGCGGACTCGTGGGCTGGCTGTTTGGTGGACAGTCGGCCGGCTCGTTGGCAGAGCGGGAACAGCACCAAGGCGACTCCGGCGCCTTCGAGCAGCAGCCCGAGGGCTGTCAGTGGCATTGCCAATGCCGCGAACGACGTTCCAAGCTCGATTCGGATGCCGTCGGGTCCGGGAAGGCTCGCGGCCAGTTGGGC
Organism: Agromyces sp. NPDC052230; assembly: GCF_040679595.1. Lineage (NCBI taxonomy): Bacteria > Bacillati > Actinomycetota > Actinomycetes > Micrococcales > Microbacteriaceae > Agromyces > Agromyces sp. NPDC052230. The sequence goes on from NZ_JBFAVC010000006.1 coordinate 67,193, forward strand.
TGAGCGGCCGATGAACAGCCACGACGCTCCGAGAGTGAAGGCCATTGCGCCAGACGTGATCGAGAGTACTGTTCGTGATTGGTTGCGCCGAGCCGCACGGTCGTTGTCCCGCAGCACCGGATCAGCCGGCACGGCAGGACGTGCGATGCGCCACAGAGCGATCATGACTACTCCATTCAGCGCGACCAGGGTCACAAGAACCGGCAGCCCGAAGGACCAGCCGAAAAAGATCGTGCCCGCTTGAGAACCACCGATCTGGATGAGGATCATGATGTGACGACCGGAGTCGTCCGTGCTCGAGGCGAGTCCGGCAAGCACCACGGTCATCGCGAGGAGGCCAGTCAGCACCGCCCAGAGGGTGAACCACGACGAAGAGCCGAACGACCATAGCGATCTGGGCGTGAGGTCGACCTCACGCAATTGCCGACCCGCCGGCCGACGGGCGCTGAACGCGATGTAGGCGACAACGGCGACGATGGCGGCGGCCATCGGGATTGCAAAGCGCTCAACGCGGGGGTCCGCGTAGTCGGACCACCAACGCGAGAGCCAGTACAGCACCACCCCCGCTGAGGCGATTGCCGCAGCCAAACGACCAGCCCACGACTGGCTCGGTGCGGTTGTCACCGACTTCCGCGCGGAGTGAAGAAGCAGGCCGACCGTCACGAGAGCTATTGCGGTGACGCCGATCTCTTCCATCCATACGAACAGTACGAACGCCACCTTGCCTCCAACGGTTCGAGTTATGTATCGACATGATGATACATAACTTCGATCTCCCCCGATGCTGTGGTCTGAAACGTTCCCACTGAGGGATCCACTTGCGGCGATGTCCGATCGCGGTGCCCGCATCTGGCAATCCGCGCGATTGCGATGCAAGAGGCGCTCCCCAAATCGGCGTGCCTGCCACTATCGCTCACGCGAGATCTTGACTTGAAAGTTCCTATTCATTGCCATCGAAAGCAGGCCCGTGTAATTGCTCCCGAAGGGTACGGCTCGAAGATGCTCAAGCAGAGCTCGCCGATGAATTGGAATCGATCCTTCCTCGGCAAGCAGGCGGCCCTTCGCAACGGTGTGGATCGCATCGATCTCGTCTGCGAAGGCGGAGGCGACTGCGAGGTTGATCGACGGGAAAGCAAATTGAATGGTCTCCCGCCATTGCTGGACGCCGTGGTCAGAGCCGGGCTGCTTGCTGAGAAACCTGATCGAGGATCCGTGGTGGTCGATGATCACGCCGCCGGAAGCTTCCTCGCTGCCTAGCCGCATGGCGGACTTTCGAGGCTGAACGGCAAGGCCGTGCTTTGTCGCGTTGTAGACGTTTGACTCGCGTGCCATCAGCTCCGCCGCGCGGTGGACAAGAAATTGGAGAACCTCTGCATCCTCGGCCCACGTCTCTTCAGGCACGTCGGGCGGAGCGTCAAGCATGCCTCGGAAGACGGGGCGCAGAGATTCGATGCTGGGAGGCTCGTTGAGCAACGCCTCCGCCTGCTGTTTGAACTTCGCATAGCTCGTCAACGACGACAACTGCAATGGGGGACATGAACCCCCGTCCGCGTGCGCGAAGTACAGGCGTAGGAGCGCTTCGGCCGCCAAGTACATGATCGATAGGGACTCGACGACGGCGAACCCGTCCGTTTCATCGTCGTCTGGCATGGCATCAGAGTGGGCGCTCATCTCCCAGGCACGGACGCCTTCCGACACCGCTTGGTGTATCGGCGTGCGCGCATCTCCGAACGCGATCAGCAAAGTGATGCGAGTGCGCAAGTACTGGGAGGGAGAATGTGCGTAGAAGTCGCGATTGAGCTCATCTCCCAGCCCTATCCCACTTGTCTCACGATCACTCGGCACTGCCGTCGATTCCTGATCACTCATCGACGGAGCGTATCGGAAGCTCCCGTCGCTGATCGGGCCACTAGCGCCAAACTGCGCCGACCCGGATACCGATCGGGTGCGCGTCGCCCGTGGCCTTGGCTATCTTCGGTTCATGGACCTGCGAGCGGAGCTGCACCGATTGTCCGTGCCAGACTCCGCGTACAGCATCGGCTACGACTCGAACGAGGCATACTGCCTGATCGAGGAAACCGATGGTTGGCATGTCTACTACAGCGAGCGGGGTCGCCGTAACGGCGAACACGTCTTCTCATCCGAGGCCCATGCCGGCGGGGAGTTGCTGCGACGGATACTCGCGGACGGCGCGATGTCGCGCTGAACGATCCCGTTCCGGGGTACCGGTGCGAGATCCGGGTACGGGCGTTGGCGACGGACCGACCACAAGACGCTCGAAGCGACCGTCCCCGTATGCTTTGGACGTGATCAAGCGAGGCGGGGAACGCATCGAGGTCGAGGGCGTCGAGACAAGCGCCGAAAGCGGCCTCGTCTATAAGGGCAAGAACGTCGTCCCGACGGTCAAGCTAACCTTCAGGACGCCCGACAGAGACGTCATTGCAGTTGAGATCTCAGCCTATGAGGCGAGCAAACTCGTCGACGCGATGATCATCAGCCTCAAGGCCGGGTTGCCCAAGATCCCACGTCGACGCTAACCCGTCACGGGGTCGCGCTTACGGATCCTCCACCGCGAATCACCGGTCTGCGCTTGGTGGTCCCTGTCTCCGTCCGCATCGGTACCCTCACGGGCAGACGCGGACCCTGCGTCCATCGAAGCTGACGATGTCGCCAAGCTGCAGCTGCCGTCCGCGTCGGCGATCAACATCGCCGTTCACCGCCACATGGCCGCCCATGATGGCCTCTTTCACGTTTCCACCGGAGTCGAGGAGCCCAGCGAACTTCAGGAACTGCCCGAGGCGGATGACCTCACGGCCGATCGGGACATCGTCGATCGGAGCCGGGTTCGTCATCCCCGAATGTTAGTCGACCAGGTGCGGCCCCCAGCCGGTCCGTTGGCGGACGTCCGAAGCGGACCCGCATCGAATCGCCTCGATCTAGGATCGCCTGCGACTCCGGTCCTTCCTGGATAGGCTCTGCGTCATGCGCGCGACCGAGCCTATTTATTCGGGGATGACCGTCAACGAGCGGCTAGTCGCGTCCGGATTGCTCAGTGCGTGGGATTCGGCGATCAGGAACGGCGAACGGCAGGTTGCGATCGATCTGCTGAGCCAAGTGGACCTAATTGGCCAAGCTGCAGAAATTGTCGACACGGTCATCGGCAACCCCGCAACGTATGGGTTCCCACCCTCCCATTGACCCGTTGGCCCAACGGACCCAGGACGCGGATAAGGTGCCCGATGCGGATCCGCTTGCGGCTTCCGATGCCTGATCCCTAGGTGGGCAGGATCGCTGGGCGCTGACTGCCATGCTTGTCGGTATGTCGCAGCCGAACGACCTCCTCGCCGTCCTTGTCGACGCTGACAACGTGCCGCCATCGAAGATCGGTGCGGTCCTCACCGAGGTCGCCCGGTTCGGCACCGCCTCGGTGAAGCGGGTCTATGGCGACTGGACGAAGCCGAACTTGAGCAGCTGGAAACCGGTAGCCAACGAGCACGTGATTCAGCCGATGCAGCAGTTCGCCAACACGGTCGGAAAGAACGCGACCGACAGCGCCCTGATCATCGACGCCATGGACCTGCTCTACACGCGCCGATTCCACGGGTTCTGCATCGTGTCATCCGACAGCGACTTCACCCGTCTCGCATCACGTATTCGGGAAGAAGGCGTCACGGTCTATGGGTTCGGAGAGAGGAAGACGCCCGAAGCTTTCCGTAATGCGTGCGATCGATTCACCTATCTCGACGTGCTCGACGAGCCGGCAGCGGAGACCAGCACTACGGCGCCGAAGCGCGTTCCGCCCCCGAAGCTGCGCAGCGACACCAAGCTCGTCTCAGGGTTGCGGACGAGTGTCACCACCGCCTCGGGCGAGGACGGATGGGCCAATCTCTCGGTGGTGGGCGTGCTGATGCGGAAGCAACATCCCGATTTCGACTCACGAAACTGGGGGTACGCGAAACTCTCCGACCTGGTTCGAGCGACAGAACTCTTCCTCATCGAGCCCCGCCCCACTGGCGGATTGCAGGTGCAACACCGAAAGATGAACGGCGACTGAGAAGTCGACAGCGGATGGGCATCTGAACCCACCTCATCGAGGCACGCGGTGCCGATCACCCACATCTCCACCCCGGGGTGAGCGTCGACATGGTGTGTCAGGCACACCTCCCTCTCGAACCCATCCGAGCGACGAGGGAGCTCCCAGTGATCGACATCGATCCGAACGGCACCGGCCTTCCCGGCATCGACCAGTTGCGCATCATCGTCGGCGCCGTGATGACAGTCGGGCTGATCCTGAGTGTCCTCGCGCTGCTCGTCTCGGCGATCGTCTGGGGGTTCGGCGCGAACTCGTCGAACCCGCACCTCGCATCGCGCGGCAAGCTCGGCGTGCTCGTGGCATGCGGCGCTGCAATCATCTGCGGCGGGGCCGTCACGCTCATCAACTTCTTCTGGAACGTCGGCCAAGCCGTCTGATCCGAGGCGCGCACAATCCGGATGGGAGCGCCGATGAGTGTCTGCGACATCCCGGTCATCGCCGAGGTCTGTGGAGCGGTCGGCGAGGGCACGGCGTCGCTGGTCGCGGCACCATTCGACTGGCTCGCGCACGCAATGGGTTCAGCGGCCGCGTGGCTATTCGAAGCGGTCTGGGACGCCTTCGACACGACCACCATGGTCGACCTCACCGACCCCGGATACATCGCTGTCTTCAACGTACTGTTCGGTGTCGCTGTGCTGCTCGCCCTGATCTTCTTCTGCCTGCAGCTGATCACGGGCCTCGTTCGCCGCGACCCCGGCGCTCTCTCTCGTGCAGCGCTTGGCCTGGCTAAGGCGGTGCTCGGTTCATTCGTCATCGTGACGATCACTGGTCTCCTGCTCGAGATCACGGATCAGTTGGCCATCGGTGTCGTGCAGGCCAGTGGGAACACGATGGAGGGGATGGGCGATCGCATCGCCCTGCTCGCATCTGGTCTTGCGGCGGTCAACATCGGTGCCCCAGGAGTCGGTGCGATCGTGACGATCTTTCTGTCCGCGCTCGCGATCAGCGGAGCCGCGATCGTCTGGTTCTCACTTCTGATCCGCAAGGCGCTGCTGCTCGTCGCGGTCGTCTTCGGTCCAGTTGCGCTTGCAGGGGCGACCTGGGATGCCGCGAAGGGGTGGTTCTCGAAGTGGGTGGCCTTCGTGATCGCGCTGATCCTGTCGAAGCTCGTGCTGGTCGTGATCTTCCTGGTCGCGGTCGCACAGGTATCGGCGCCGATCGATGCGGATCTGGCATCTATCAGCGATCCGATCGCCGGGATCGTACTCATGTTCATCGCCGCGTTCGCGCCCTACATCACGTACAAGTTCCTCAACTTCGTCGGCCTCGATGTGTATCACGCGATGTCGAGTGAGCAGGAGGCGAAGTCCGCGATGAACCGCCCGGTGCCTGTGCCGAACGGGCCTATGTCCGATAGTGCGAAGAAGATCCTCGGTCCCAGCGAGGGCGGCGGTGCCGCGCGGTCGGGCCGCGGCGGCCCCACGTCGACCGGTGCAAGCACCGCCGGAGCATCCGGGCCCGCGAGTGGCGGCGTGGGACCAGCCGGCGCCGCCGCTCCGGGTGGCGCCGCTGGCGGGCCGGCTTCCCAAGGTGGGGCCGCGGGCGCAGGGGCCGGCACTGCCGGGGCGGGAGCAGTCGCCGGTGGAGTCGGTGCGGGTGTCGCCGTCGGCGCAGCCGTCGCATTGTCGGCGGCAAAAGCTGGGCCGGCAGCCGGGCGCGCAGTCGGCGGCGTCGCGGATGCGCATCTGGCATCGGCCGGCGATTCGGCGGCTTCGGCCGCGCCGAGCGCGCCGCCCCCTGTGTTGGGTCCCACCAAGGCGAAGGCCCCGGAACCGTGGCCGGATGCTGCTTCCCCGGCGGCCGGCCGCGCACGAAAGGACGTGTAGCCGTGGACTCCGATACGAACGCCAGCTTCCAACTCGCGTCGGTCCAGTTCTCGCGGCTCACGCGACGAGGCATCCTGCTCGGACTGTCGCTCCCCCAGCTGGTCGCGCTCTCGATCGCGGTCCTCACTATCGTCGTCTCGCTGTACACCGCCGGCGCATCGAGTATCGCCTGGACGAGCCCGATCTGGGCAACGGCAGCCGCACTCGCGGCGATCCCGATCGGTGGGCGGAAGCTTGTCGAGTGGGTGCCGATCGTTAGTCGATGGTTCTGGCGAGCGGCGCATGGGCAGCTCACCTATCGGCGCCGCATCGTGAAGCCGCGGCCGGCCGGCACGCTCGCACTGCCGGGCGACGCGGCGCCGCTTCGGGAATGGCGCGACCCTGAGTCGGGTGCGGTCATGGTCCACGACCCGCACGCGCAGACCCTCACAGCGATCGTCACGGTGTCGCATCCGGCGTTCGCGCTCCTCGATCCCGGCGAGCAGCATCGTCGCGTCGCCGGCTGGGGCCGGGTGCTCGCCGGCGCCTGCCGATCCGGGCGCATCGCGCGACTCCAAGTCACCGAGCGCACCCTCCCGGACTCAGGCACCGGTCTCGCCGAGTGGTGGGAGCGGCATGGGATCGAAGACGATAGCTGGGCGTCATCCACCTATCGTGACCTCATCGAGCGGGCCGGGCCGGCCGGCGAACGGCACGCGACCACGATCAGCCTCGCCCTCGATCTGAAGGCCGCCTCGCGGCAGGTCCGCACGTCGGGCGGCGGTATGCGCGGTGCAGCGACCGTGCTTCGACAGGAGATGGCGGCGCTGACGGGCGCGCTCCGCGCAGCCGACCTGATTGTTGGCGGATGGCTCACCGCGGACGAACTCGCAAGCATTCTGCGCACCGCCTACGACCCGGCGGTCGGCGTCGAACTCGACCGGCATCCAGACGTGGGGCGCTCGTTGGACGCGGCGGGCCCGGTTGCTGTGGCCGAAAGCTGGGATCGGCTCCGATCTGACAGCGCATTCCATGCCGTGCTCTGGATCAGTGAGTGGCCGCGATCGCAGGTCTACCCCGGGTTCCTTTCGCCGCTCGTGTTCACGAACGGGGTGCTCCGAACGGTGTCGCTGCACTACCTGCCCGTCCGAGCGGATCAGGCAGCGAGGGACCTCCGCAAGAAGAAGACCGAACTCATCAGCGACGCCCACCAGCGCCGACGGATCGGCCAGATCGAGGACGCCGGCTCGAGCGCCGAGTACGAGGACGTGCTACAGCAGGAGGCCGATCTCACCGCCGGTCACGGTGTGCTGCGCACGACCGGCCTTGTCTGCGTCACAGCACCGACCGTCGACGACCTTGACGCCGCGGTATCGACGATCGAGCAGGCCGCGATCCAGGCCTCGTGCGAGATTCGCCGCCTCGTCGGCCAGCAGGCGCAGGCGTTCACCGCCGCGGCCCTGCCGCTCTGCCGCAGCGTGTGAGGCCGGGCACACCTTGTCTCCGTAGCACCCGTCATGCGAAGCATCCGATTGGAGCCATCATGATCGACGAACGAATGGACGCATCCACCTCCCGATGGATCAGCGTCGTCTTCCTCCAGGATGAGGATGCCAGCGAGCTGATGGCCATGATCGACCGCGACGGCGAAGATGCCGCGATCGAGTACCTGGAGCAGTGGGACTTCGGCGACGAGACGACGGATGCCGCGCTCGTGAACGGCTACGTCTACGACCGGATTCCCGTCGGATCGGCCGATCGCACGATCGAGGATCCCGATTCGCTCTACGCGCTCACCTACAGCGAGCAATACGGCTATGTCTCGCTCCTGCGCCGCTACGAGGCTTCGCTCGATGCGGAACCGGTGGTGCTTGAGGCATCCGTCGAGACATCCGCGCCCTTCCGGGAAACGATTCCACAGCACTGGGACATCGACCCCGCACTGTCGGCACACCGGACACGACACGCGAGAGCGCTGTGAACACGGCCGACGAACGGCTGCACACCGCGGCGCTCGCGGTCCCCCACGACGAGCACCGCCGCGACCGGCGTGCGCGGAAACGCTCGGCGTCGCAGATCGAAGCGGATGCTCGACGAGCGAAGACCCTCGAGGCGCGGGCCCGCTGGCAAGCCGAGCGGGCAGAAGCTCGATCGGCCGCCTATCTTCCGGCGGCCGGCGACACGGGTCCGGCGCAGCTCAGGATGCCCGCCCGTCTGAAGCTCCCCAAGCACCAAGACACGTCGGCGACGCTGGCCGGGCATTACCCGTTCCTCGCCGAAGCCGGGCTCGGTTCGGCCGGCGTCTTCGTCGGCCAGGACCTCTACTCGGGCGGATCGTTCGTCTACGACCCGTGGGTCCTGTACCAGCGCGGCATGATCACCGCGCCGAACATCGTGCTGGCCGGCATCGTCGGCTCGGGGAAGTCGTCGCTCGCGAAATCGCTCTACACCCGGTCGCTGCCATTCGGGCGGCGGGTCTACGTTCCCGGCGACCCCAAAGGCGAGCATACGGCCGTCGCCGAGGCCGTCGGCGGCAAGGCGATCATCCTCGGCTACGGCCTCCGCAACCGGCTCAACCCCCTCGACGAAGGACACCGGGCGGCGTCGGCGTCGGACGCCGAGTGGGCCGCCCAGCTCGCATCACGTCGTCGTGAGCTCATCGGCGCGCTCGCCGAGACCGTTCTCGATCGCGCGCTAAGTCCGCTCGAGCACACCGCCATCGACCTCGCTCTCGCGGACACGGTCCGATGCGCGGAGGTGCCGATCCTGCCGATGGTCGTGGACCGCATCCTCGAGCCCAGCGGCGACGACAACCACGACGGTCGGCTCGCGGAAGACGGACGCCTCGTCGGCCACGCACTGCGACGCCTCGTCGCCGGCGACCTCGCGGGACTGTTCGACGGGCCATCCACCGTCCGATTCGACCCGTCGCTGCCGATGGTCTCGCTCGACCTCTCCCGCGTCGCCGAGAACTCGACCCTCATCTCCGTGCTGATGACCTGCTCGTCGGCGTGGATGGAGTCCGCTCTCGCCGACCCGGCAGGCGGCCAACGTTGGGTCATCTACGACGAGGCCTGGCGATTGATGGCATACCCCGCACTACTGCGCCGCATGGACGCGCAATGGCGGCTCGCGCGGCACTTCGGTATCGCGAACATGCTCGTCTTCCACAAGCTCAGCGACCTCGACAACGTCGGCGACTTCGGATCCGCGATGCGCGCCCTTGCGTCATCGCTGCTCGCGAACGCGGAGACCAGGATCGTCTACCGCCAGGAGCCCGACCAACTCGGCTCCACCGCGATCGCCCTTGGACTCAGCGGCACCGAGCAGAAGCTCCTCCCGGCTCTGGGCGTGGGGCAAGGCCTCTGGCGGGTCAAGCACCGCAGCTTCGTCGTTCAGCACCAACTCCATCCCGACGAGCTCGCGGCATTCGACACAACCGCCCGCATGACCGCAGGTCAGTAGTCGATCTGAACGAGGAGGCACTCCACATGACAGAGACCCTGGACCTTGAACGAGAAGCGAGGATGACACTCGCGGCCCTGTCCGAGCCGAACGACATCATCACCGGGACCCTCGTCGGCCGGCTCGGCGCAGCCGCAACCGTCGACCTCGTCACGACCGGGGAACGGCTGCCGAACGGCGTCGACCCGGCCGAAGGCGAACTGTGGCGGCGTCGCCTTGCCCCGCGCATGAACCCGGACCAGGTCGAACGAATCCACGCCGACATGGAACGCCACGACCTGCACGTGCTGACCCCCGACGACCTGGACTGGCCCGGCGAGTTCCAGCAGCTCGGCGCGAGCGCACCTCTCGCGCTCTGGCTCAAGGGCGACCCGAGCTTGCTCGCAACGCCACTCCCGAGCAGGGTCACCGTCGTCGGCGCGCGCGCCTCGACCAGCTACGGCGAGCACGTCGCCACCGAACTCGTCTCGGGGCTCGCTGCACAGGGCCGGGTGGTGATCTCGGGCGGGACGTATGGGATCGACGGAGCAGCGCACCGTGCCGCAACCGCCACATCGCCCGGGTCGACGATCGCAGTGATCGCCAGCGGGCTCGACCGCGCTTACCCCGCCGGCCACGAGCAGCTCTTCGAACGCATCGCCGACGCGGGCGGCCTCATCGTGAGCGAACTTCCACCCGGCGCTGCGCCCACTCGGTGGCGCTTCCAGCAGCGCAACCGGCTCCTCGCCATCCTGTCAGGTGCAACCGTCGTGGTCGAAGCCGGGCACCGGTCGTCTTCACTGAACATCGCGGGCCAAGCGCACTCGCTCGGCCGACCGGTTGGCGCCGTGCCCGGTCCGGTGACGAGCGCCGCGAGCGCCGGATGCCACCGGCTGATCCAGGAAGGCGTCGCGAGTCTCGTTACCGATGCTCAGGATGTCACCGACCTGCTCGACTCCACGAGTGGGTTCTCGGGTGACCGGACCTTCGCCTACTCCCCCGCCCGACGCTTCGACCGTGCCGGACCAGGGCTCGTGCTGTAGGTGCCCCGCGCGAAGGGTGCATCGATGAACACGACGCGAACAGGCACGCTCGGCGACGAATTCGCCAACCTCGGAATCGCTCTCCTGATCGGCGCGGCTGGCTTCGCTCTGCTCCTCCGGTTGGCCGGCACGATGGCAGCGTGGGCGACGGGACTCCCGCAACCGGCTGGTGGGCCTGAGGCCGGGCTTGCCGTACTCCTGAACCCAGGCGACCCATCCGCCGCGCTCAGCGCACCCGGGCTGCACCCTGTCGCGTTCTGGCTCAGTGCCGCCGTGCTGATCGCGATCGCCCTTGCCGCAGCGATCTGGTTGTGGCGGATGCTGCGCGGTCCAGCTCGCTCGCGAAAGCTCGATCCTCACCGCATCGCCGGCATCGCAACGCGAGCCGAGGTGGCGCGCGCCGCATCCCGCGCCGCGCTCATGAAGCGGGCCATCCACTTGCGTCCCTCGCTCACGAACGCCGGCCCCGCTGACGTCGGCTACGTCATTGGTCGCGCTCGCGGCACTACGGTCTGGGCAAGCGTAGAGGACTCGATGCTCGTCATCGGCCCACCCCGCTCCGGCAAGGGCGCACACATCGTGATCAACGCGATTCTCGACGCGCCCGGCCCCGTCGTGACCACGTCCACCCGGCCGGACAACGTCACCGTCACACTTCGAGCCCGGCAACGGACGGGACCGGTCGCGGTGTTCGACCCACAGCACCTCGCCGCCGGCGTCCCTGCCGGCCTGCGCTGGTCGCCCATCCGCGGCTGCGAAGACCCACTCACCGCGATGATCCGTGCCACCGGCCTTGCCGCCGGAACCGGGCTGTCCGCCGGCGGCGTCGACGGCGGCGGGTTCTGGGAGGCGAAGACCCGCACCGCGCTCCAATCACTCCTTCACGCCGCCGCCCTCGACCGTCGCCCACCCGCCGAGCTCTTCCGCTGGACCCTCGACCCGTCCGCTTCCCACGACGCCGTCTCCATCCTGCTCAGCAACCCGAACGCCGCGACCGGATGGGGCGACTCACTCCAGGCCATGCTCGAGGCCGACCCCCGCACGCGCGACTCGATCTGGCAGGGCGTCTCCCTCTCCCTCGGCGCCCTCGCCGACCCGCGAGTGCTCGACGCCGTCTCACCGACCGACGGCGAGGCGTTCGACCCCGAGCGGTTCCTGCAAAGCAATGGCACCCTGTACCTCCTCGCCACCGGCGCCGGCGCGAACAACTCCGCAGCCCTCGTCTCGGCGTTCGTCGAAGACCTCGTCGAGACCGCTCGACGCATGGCCGCCCGCAACGCCGGCGCCCGCCTCGACCCGCCCCTTCTGCTCGCCCTCGACGAGATCGGCAACCTCGCACCCCTGCCATCGCTGCCCAGCCTGATGGCTGAGGGCGGCGGCACGGGGATCACGACGATGCCGGTCCTGCAGTCCCTCGCGCAGGCTCGCACGAAGTGGAGCGACAACGCGGCCAATGCGATCTGGGACTCCTCCATCATCAAGATCGTCCTCGGCGGAGCATCCAATTCTCGCGACCTCCAGGACCTGTCGACGCTCATCGGCGAGCGCGACGAAGCCACGGACGCGACCACCGTCGGCGATCGCGGGTCCCGCTCGTCCCAACGTTCCATCCGCCGGGTCCCGACAATGCCACCCGACACTATCCGAACCCTGCCGTTCGGCACGGGACTCATCCTCCTGCGCGCCGCTCCCCCTGTTATCGCCCAGCTGCGAATGTGGACGAGCCGGGCGGATGCCTCGAAGCTGCGCGCGCACCGCATGCAGATCGAGCGGTTGCTGCGGGAGCCGCCGCGCATAGATGCAATGAAGCCGCAGCGTCCCCCGGAAGAGTGATCGCACCCGGCAATATTCGAATGTATGTTCGAAGAGTGCGATATTGGCAGCCGAAGCTTCGGGCCACCGGCCCGGGCACCTGGCTGCTATTCGACGGAAGCCGGCGCATTGCCGTCATCCGCACAATCAACGCCGGCTATCCACCGCGACCGCTGCTACGCGCCGATTCCTGGGCGACAGACGAAGCTGCGCGCGACTTCATCGGCTACTTCCCAGTGGACGAGCTACGCCTCTGCGCCGAGATGGTGTGGAGCCTCTATCAGGAAGCGACATCCCCCAGTAAGGACACCACGATGAACGCCAAACCGCCCGGATCCCCCCAGTGGCACCCGCTCCTCAACGCCGACGAGAACCGCCCAGGTACCTGGACCCTGCGCGATTCGGATGGCCACGCCTACGGCGGCATCCGCATCACACGGCAAGGCGCCGACGTCTACTACATCGCGCAATACCGCGGCAACCCGATCGGACGCTTCGACCGACTCCGCGCCGCCGCGGAGAACGTGCACCTCGCCCACGTGCGCGCCACCCAGCATCCCCGCTCACCGTATGACCCCTACTCGACCCCGCGGCCGTGAATCGGTCTGCACACCTGTTCATCGAGCGGACAATCGGTTCCTCAGAACGCACAGGAGGTCTAGTCCCATGGCTCTTCACACACAGCAGTCGCTCTCCGGCTTCATCGCCTCGGAGCCGCAGCAGTCGGTCACCGAGAACGGCGACACCCGCTTTTACGTCCGCGTCGGCCAGCCGCACTTCCGTCGCGAAGACGACGGAAGCTTCAGCGAACTCGAGCCGAGCTTCCACGACCTCGTGACGTACCGCGCCACCGCCGATCGGGCGTTAGCCCGCTTCGCGAAGGGCGACAGTTTCGTCGCCGAGGGCTACGTCCGTACCTTCCAGGTTGAGCGCGACGGCGCAATCATCGAGCGCGAGGAGTTCGTCGCGAAGAAGATCGGCCACGACCTCGCCCGCACCAACTACGACGTCGACCGCTCACGGCGACCCGCACCGACTGTCGAGCAGGCGGTGCCCGACGCGCTGGCATCACGAAGGCCGGCGCTGGTCCGCGGCGAGCCTTCCGCCCTCGGGTTGTGAGACGACAATGACGGATGCCTCGAGCCGCTGGCAGACGGACAACGACGCGCTCGGGGCCGACGCGTTCGACGACCTCGACCGGCCTCTGACCCCGGAGCCCCCGCACCCGATTAACTGGAACCTGCTCACCGCCGAGGAAGCAGAGATCGAGTGGATGGAACTCAACCGTTGGGTCAACTGGCTTCGCCGCACGTACGGCCTGCCGGCGTCCGTCGTTCCCCCGTTCTGGCACCGCCACCCCGAACTCGTCTGGGAACTCTCCGCCCTCCACCTGCACTGGCTAAGCGCCTACGACCCCGACCAGCACGGCTCGGCACCCTTCGGCTGGCACCGCGACTTCGCCGACGCCCGCCAGCGCCTCCACGACTGGGTCGCAGTATCTGGCACTCGACTGGACCGAGATCGCCCGACTCGCCAGACGGTTTGGCCTGGTGAGCCGTCGGCGGATGCGGTCGAGGACGTCTCGATCGCTGATCGTGAGGAGGACTTTGTGCGGTTCGTCAGCGAGGATGTCGGTCTTCGTCGCGACGCGGAAGCCGCCTTCGGCTGCAACGTCGCGCGACGGGCATAGCTCAGGCGGAGTGGTCGCTCCAACCTCACGAGAGATAGCAGACATCGGAAATATATCCCCGGCGCACGGTGCCGAGCGGCCTCTGACCGCGGTCAGAACGGCGGGGACGCCGGCCAGTCTGCATCGCTTAAGTCGGCTTGGTCCGGTGGTGATTCTTCATCGACTTCCTGTGAAAGAGGCATTAGCCATTCGGTCGTCACCGACATCGTCCGGCTATTCGGCGCCGACTGGGGAGGAAGCTCGTCAATCCTGACTACCACTGGAATCTGGGCAGAGACGCCCGACAAGACGCAGGTGCCGGTTGGGAGAATCGGCAGCGACTCGAACGAGACACGGTCGAGGTATGCCACGGCCTTCTCGATCGCGTGAACGTCGAGGTTGTTGACGAGCCGGTGCAGGAAGTAGTTGTGCAGCTGCGAGATGATCGTCTCAGAGATGTCGTGTGGGCGCTGGCTAGCGATCGTCAGGAAGACTCCGAACTTGCGACCCTCCTTGATGATCTCCTCGAAGGTCTCCAGCCGGTAGTCGCGCCAAGCTTCACTCTCGCGCGCGGACTCGGTCGAGAGGATGTTGTGCGCCTCGTCGATTATAAGGTTCAGGTAGCGCTGACCACTGGGATCGATCCTCTTCTTCGAGTCGTAGAGATGCTTGCAGACGATCATCGGGATCACCTTGCGCATCGCAAGATTGACGTTGCGAAGCGAAACCACGGTTAGCGGACGCTCGGTGAATGCTTCATCCGAGACACGCACCAGGCGCTTGATGCTCGGGACACGTTCATCGAGTCGCTTCATCAGCGGTCCGAGGTGCTCCCGGTTTGCGTAGCCCCGGATCACCTCACGGTAATACTGCAGCACGAGCTTGAATCGGACGAGGTCAACATCGCCAATTCCTTCGAAGCTCTGCGCGATTTCGGTCACCTTCCTGCTGATGAAATCGCCCCAGTCGTCTGCGCTGGACCACCGCTGAACTCTGGAGTATGGACCCCAGTAGAAACTGTGGTTACCCGTGTGGAGGCCCAAGGTGTCGCGGAACTCCTCGACAAGGTCCGCAAACTCGCTGGATGCACTCGTGCCGAGGCAGAGTTGAATCTCCTCGAGAAAGCGCGTGGGCAGCAGGCGGTCGAGAGAAGGGTCCGTGCTCTTGGTGTAGTCAGCAATCAGGCCGCCAACGATCGCAAGTAGGGTAGGCCCGTCAGTGACCTTCGTATCCCAGTAGCCTCCCAAAGCCCTTGCAATGAATGGCGCCTGTGTCTTCTCGGTAGCGTCGAGGAGCACTGACCATAGCGTTTGGTCGTGTATTGCACTCGTCGGCAGGGGCAGCCGGTCACCTGCGTCATCGTGAGTCGAGAGGTCGTACACCTGCTTCACGTCGTCGCCTGCGATGACCGCCGTGGCGTAGTCGCTTTCCGCGCCGGAGCGGTTGACGTACTCGCCGTTGAAGTCGATCAACACGAACTGCGATCGCTGACGAAAGCTCTCGATCGATCCGTATCGCTTGAACAGCTCATGGTAGAGCTTCGCGAGCGTGTAGGACTTACCACTGCCTGTGTTGCCGAAGATTCCAATGTGACTTGCGAAGATCGCGTTGACGCCGACGGCCACAGGCTGCGTCGGTTCCATCGCGAGGCTCCCGA
Source organism: Agromyces sp. NPDC052230 (assembly GCF_040679595.1). Classification (NCBI taxonomy): domain Bacteria; kingdom Bacillati; phylum Actinomycetota; class Actinomycetes; order Micrococcales; family Microbacteriaceae; genus Agromyces; species Agromyces sp. NPDC052230. Next base: position 82,716 of record NZ_JBFAVC010000006.1, read on the forward strand.
TCGGCAGCGGCTCGTCATCGGTGGCGACGAATGTGTGGATGAGACCGAACTCCTCCTCGGTGAGGATGAAGCACTCGTTGTCGAGGAGCGGCATTTCGCGAACGCCACGCTCGAAACGGCCGCTCTCGATGTATCCGACGAGGCTGACGTCGAGCTGCCGTGACATGGGATCGACCCCGCGCCGGTAGGTTGCCGATGCGGCACGATCCTCATTGACGACCTCGCCATCAACCTTGGCGATGAGTTCGACAAAGCCCTTAGCGATCTTCAAGTAGCTCGCTACCGCGACGTTGCGAACGAGTCCGCCGCGGTACAGAAGGTGCGAGTTGTTCTTCAGCTTGTCGACGGCGATGCGTACTCGCCGGCCGTCGACCGAGACGACGCGTCCGACGCGAAACACCGCGTCCTGGTCGAGGAGAGCGTCCTCAAGCATCGGGTTCAGCCGCTTGCGTGCGGATGTCGAGTTCGATCCTCTGGTCGGGCTCCGGGATCTTGTCGCGGACGATCGGCGCGAAGTAGTGAGAGTCAAGCACGTCCAGCGTGGCGCGCCGTTCTTCGGTGCCGTCACGCGGTTCGTCCGGGGTCACCAGTTGGATGTTGCCGTTCTTCACGTCCGAATCGGGGATGAGTTCTTCGTAGGCGGAACGGTCGCTACGCGAGTAGCAGAACACAATGATCTGGAGTGTCGGGTTGGTCCGCGCCGCACGAAGCACTAAGTCACGTAGGTGCTCGTCTCGGAAGGAGAAACCGTGGACAAAGAGAACGCTATTCTCCTTCTCCAACTCGTTGGCGAACCGGCGGATCAGCTCGTAATACGTCTCGTTGAGGACAGTCGACGCGAACTTGCGCTTGTCTGGATTAACGATCCCGAGCTGGTCATAAGCATCTGCAAATGCGCCCACCGCGGCTGCTGAATCGGGCCCCAACGGAGCCTCCTGCGCTTCGCTCAGAAGCTCCGAGACCGAACGAATGGTCGGCCCTTCATCCTCTGGCTGCGGCGTCACGAGCACGCTGAGCAGATGCTGGCGCGCTTCCCCGAGCAGCCCCTCGACTTCTTCCACGAGAGTCAGCCCGTGGTCAAAGTAGATATCAGTACTCCCGTTCGGCTTTGTCTCCTGCTTCCATGCGGCGGACCCGTGAAGCTTGACGAGGTTGAAGACGGGCACCTCAGACCGATGCTCGTAGCGACTGCCTATCCGATACCGAAGCGTGTTGAAGTCGCCGAGGTCGAAGCGCGGCCTAATCTTGCCGCTGAAGCCGTCGCTGAAGTCGATTCCCAACCCCTCGAGGGCGACCTCGAACACCATGTCGACGTTCGTCGTGAAGATGTTCGCCTGTTTCGCGAGCAACGAACTGTGTCGCTTGAGAAGGATACGGTTCAGAGTACGCAAGAAGGTCGCATACGACCTCAGGACCGGCTCCGCCGTCGCGTCACGCTCGATGATCTGCCGATTGGGGACGAGCACGTTCTCGAAGAAGTAAGCCTGTATCGACGCGCGGACGAGATGCTTCGCAGCGTCTGTTGCATCAGCGTCAGAAAGGTCCGTGAGCGCCAACTCGATGTTCCCGAGCCGTGCGAAGAACGCACTCGACGTGCCTGCGCCGATTAGGAAGTTCAGGTGTGCGGCCTCGACGATCGTGCGTAGGCGTTCAGGTGTCATACGCTGCCCGTGTATGCCCACAACGGGCTGGTGGTCGACGCCATCGATTCGCACCTGAGTCACTGCTGCTCGTCTCCTTCGCGGATGTAGGTCACACCGAAAGCGACGACCTGTCGGAACTCTTGGCGCCGTGCAGCGAGGTCGAACTGGCTGCCAGAGCCCTTCTGAAAGATATCCAGCCCACGGCCGAGCAGAATCTTCCAGCCGTTGTTGGCCCGGATGGAGCGATCATGGATCGACTCGTCCCAGACGACGCTGAAGTTGATGCCGGCAGCCGCTGCAGCGTCCTTGATCTCCGTGAGCATGAGCAGGTGCTGCCGCTGGAACTCACCGGTATCGGCCTTGGTGACAAGCGTCACGCCAATCTCGTCTGCTGGGTCCTTCACCGAGGCGAGAAGGGCGAGCAGGTCGACTAGGTTGCGTCCCTGGTGTGGCAGTCGAATGTACGGGTCGACGATTGTCATCTCGGTCGCCTCGCTCAGATAGGGAAGAAGCAGCCTCTCATACGAGATACCGCGCTGATTCTCCTGGAACTCGCGATGCCCCTCGAACAATGCCGGCTGAGTCAGCTCGGCGTGTTTAGGTGCCACCAATACCGGATCCTCCGCCAAGACTGCATCCAGGAGAGTATCGCGGCCGTGCGCTGCGCGCTGGTGGTAGTAGGTCGGGTACTCCTCCTCCTCGAGCGTCGCCACCTGAAACCAAGTGCCGGTCCTGTCTGAGTATCCGAACTTGACGTCCGCCATCGTCGCGTCAATGCGCAGGATCTGGTCCTTCACGCGCTTCCGCCCCTCGATCGCAAACCGCAGGACCTCCTCGATCTCCTCCGACGTCACCTCCCCATGCGGGTAGAGGATCTTCATCAGCCCCGAGAACGTCTTGTGAATGCCGTCGCGGTCGCGGGTCGAGATGTCCGACCCAAGCGTGAAATGCTTCTGGTAGCGGTCGGAATAGTCCGCGTTCCGCATCGACTTGAGCACTTCGGCAATGTAGTCGACGACGAAGCCGTACCCGTCGGAGAACATCTCACCGCGGATCGTGTCGACCTCCCACCCCGGGATGTAGTGGTGCAGCCGGTCGAGGTAGGCGGAGTCGTGGTAGCTCTCGGGCAGCTCGTCGAAAAGGTCCGAGTGTTTGAGCATGTACGGCACGGTGTGCGAGGTGTTGCCGACGAATACCATCGACGCCTCCGCGCCGAGCGTCTCGACTCCACGGGAGAACGATTTGTTCGCCATGTAGTTCTTCATTATGTCGACGAGCGCCTTGTCCGCTCGCTTCTTCTTACCCGCAAACTCGTCGAAGGCTACGACATCCCAGTAGCCGACAAGGCCCAGGCGACCGTTGGCGTTGTTTACGAACAGCTTCGGCACCGTGACCTCGCCGCCGGATATGAGCATTCCGTGGGGCGAGAACTCCGAGAAAATGTGCGACTTGCCAGTGCCCTTCGGCCCAAGCTCGACCAGGTTGTAGTTGCGCTCGACGAACGGGATGAGGCGCACGAGCTGGATGAGCTTCGCGCGTCGGCCGAACAGATCCGGGTTGAACCCGATCGATTGGACGAGCAGGTCGATCCACTGGTCGGTCGTGAATTCGCGCCGCGCGGCGAGGTAGCCATCGAAGTCGAAGTTGGAGAGCTGGATCGGCTTGATCGACCCGAGAATCCAAGGCACGACACGGGCGTCATCGCTGTGGAAGTACTCGATGTCGCAGATGCACCACACGCCACCGACGAGCAGTTTGGGATGGGCCTTGATCGTCGCGGGCTCGACGAGCACGCCCTTGATTCCGAGGTTGGCGAATTCGGCCTGGTAGACGTCATCCTTCTCGTTGAGCGTCGCGGTCACCTTGTCGATGATGCGGTGCCGACCGCGCTCGCGAATCGTGGACTTCACAAGCTCCGACTGGTTCCGGTGCACGTAGTGTTCGGCGAGGATCTTCCGCACTGTGTCGATGCCCGCCTGAATGGTGGCCTCATCATCGGATGCCGCGTATTGGCCGAGCAGGTACTCGAGCACGTATGACGGCACGATCGCGTTGCCTCTGACCGCCTTCACAAGGTCCTTGCGCACGACGACCCCAGGAAAGAATCGGTTGATCTTCCGGTCGAGCTCGGACTGGGTCGAAGGCGCGTCCACAGCTGTGTCCACAAGTCCCTCGCGGGGCTCAACGGCGCTATCGAATTTCATGGCTGACCCTTCCTAGAATTCAAAGTCCGACGCGAACGAGCGCTTCAACGTGTAGGCCGCCTTAGCGAAGACTCTCCACTGATTGGTGTTGGGGATGCGCTCCTCCAGACGGAACTCGACGGCTCGGTTGTTGTAGTCGCTCGACTCCTGGCTGAGCAGCATCCGAGCGCTCTGGTAGCGGTCGCGCTGGTCGGCCGAGGTCTGGTCAAAGGCCAAGTCGACGTGGTTGGAGATCAGGGTCTCGCCGACGTACAACCCAGCCCTCAGGATGCGGGGCTGAACCTTGTCGCTAACGGGCTCGGTCTGGAACAACCGGACAACGACCTGGCCGGTTGTGATCTTGTCGGACTCCGGCCAGACCTCGACGTTGACCAAGCGGGTATCGCTCTTGCGCTTCTTGTTGACCGCCAGCACCGGCACGACGACCTCTTGCAGCGTCGCCCCGCCATGGACGAAGCGTGAACCGCCGCCGGCCAGCCGCAGGCGGTGGATTGACTTGGGGATCTGGACTTCGAGGTAGCTCTGCAGACCAAGCTGCGAAGCCTCGAAAGTGGTGAAGGCATTGTCGACCTTGAGTCCCATGCCCAGCACGAAGCGCCGGTTGACCACCTTGATGTCGTCGCCCTGCGGCTGGGTCGACAAGAAGAAGGTGTCGCCGAGCGCTTCATCCTGGAACAGGAAGCCGTGGTCAGCGGTGATGAAGATGTTGGTGGCGTTGGCACTGGCCAGCTTTTTCACCAGGTCGACGATGTCGCGCAGCGTGTCTTCGACAGCTTCGAAGACCTGACGCTCAGTCCCGGGCTTGTCCCCCGTGGCGTCGATCCGGTTGTGGTATACGTACAGGACCCGATTGACCTTGTAGAGCTCCCGTCGTTCCTCGGCGTTCAGGGCTTTGAAGTCCTCGGCCTGGATAGCCGAGCCACCGACAGCCTCCAGGATCTTGCCCCGATACGCCGTGTTGTTGGTCGGCTGGTCGTCAGCCAGCACAGTCTTGGCATCCGCTGAGTGCTTGAGAGTCGAGTGTGGCAGCAGCGCCGCCATGCCGAGCTGGGTGTAGCTCGGCAACACCCCGAGGACGGCATCCAGGTTTGCGTCGAAGCGGTCCTCCTGCCTGATGCGGGAGCCGAGTTCGTCGGCCACCTCGTAGCGCAGAGCGTCCGAGATGATGACGACCGCCTTCTTCTCGCCGTCACGCACCAGCGGCTCGATGTAGTGGGAGTAGAAGGCGGTCTGCGACCGCAGAATGGTTGAGTGCCACTTCTCGGTTTGGTCGACCTGCTGCTGCCAGGCGTTGCCCACTTCGTAAACGAACTTATTGGTGTAGCGCTTCTCCACCTGTTCGCGCAGAGCCTCTAGCGGTTTGGGGTACTCCGCTGTGCGGGCAGCGAAGATGAACTGGCGGTAGTGCTGGTCAATTCGGAACCACTCGCGGCGGTAGCGCTCCAACCCGTCGTCAAACGACTGCACCCCGACATCGAGTGAGGCGATCTCGCCGAGCAGCTCAGAGGCGTTGGCGATAGCCGTGTAGAGCTGCTTGTAGTTGTCGATCCAGACGCTGCTCTGGCGCGCCCGGACAACTTCTGCGACCTCACGCGGGGTGACGGCCTGATCGACAACAGCCCTTGCCAAGTCGCTGATGATCTTCTGGTCGGTCTCCTCGAAGAGGTCGATCACTACCAGGTCACGGAAGCTCGCATCTTCGATCTGCGACTTGTAGTCGAGGTCACGGGCCGCCCGCTTTGCCAGAGTGGCGAGGGCATCCTGGCTCCGGCGGTCGTTGCGCAGGCTGGCGAAATCGAGTTGGATGTTCTGCAGTCCGCCAGGGCGGTCGGACTTGAAGCCCTCGATCGCCCGCTGAAAGATCCACAGCACTAGGTCATCGATGGTCGGCGACGGCACCTCGTAGCCGTAGATTCGGGCAACTCCGAGCCAGTAGAAGCCGTCCAGACGGTAGTCGACGAGCGAGTCGTGCTTGGCGTGCTGTTCCTTGGCATTCTCCACCAGGAGAGCACGAGTGATCTCGAGCAGGCTGTGCGAGTCCTTGATACCTAGCAGTACTGCGGTCATCTTGGCGCGCAGGTCCGTGGCGTCGTCCTCAGGGTTCAAGAGGGCTTTGAGACTCTGGACACGCTTGGTCGCATTGAAGAACTTCTCGTGCGCCTGAACGACTTCCTCGACGCCCGCGGCGGTCAGGCCAAGATCCTGCGCGACGAGAGCGGTACGGTCGGCCGTGAAGACCCCGTAGGCCAGTTCCAGGTCAAACAGCCAGTTGCCGATGCCCGTTGGTGCTGGGGCGGACCGGTAGACGAGAAACTTGCCTTTCGGCTCGTCGTGTAGCAGCCGGTTCTTGATAGCGAACTCATCATTAGCGACCCGGATAGTCTCGACACCCGGCAGGTCGAGGCGATCCAGGTCAGCGGCATAATGGCCATCCGGGTCGTGCCAGAAGACAACCCGGCGACTGTCGAACCACCGCAGCAGGTGCGGGAGCACGGTAGTGGAGTCACTCATCACTGGCCTCAAGCCCCGGAATCCTCTTCAGGGCGGCGCCGAGCTTCGGGTAGTTCGCCTTCACGCCGTCGTCTAGGTCGATGGCGAGCTGACGAGAAGCCAGCGGGTAAAGCACGTCGTGCTCATACTCCTCAAGCTCCACCAGCACCTTGCGCAGACGATCTGTTGCCTTCTGGGCAACCGCCTGCTGACGTGGGGTGCCGCCACCGGTGGCCAGACGCTCCTGTTGCTGGAGACTCGACGAGAGTTTGGCTCGGAACTCACGCAGGTACTCGTTGAGCACCGTCGACACCGTGGACGGCGTGTAGCGGTGCATGTAGATCAGGGCATTGAACGACCCGTGGGGGCTGGAGAACAGCCAGTAGATCGGGCGCTTCCTGTACCGCTGCACGTGCTCTTTGTAGAACGACCTGACAAAGTAATCGCGGATGTCGCTGACACCGAGCGACTCGGTGACGAAGCGCAGGTTCTCCTCGAAGTGCTGCTCACCGAAAGCGGCGCGAAGGAACTGACGGAAGCGCGCGACAATGTCGTCCTCGAACCAATCGCCATTCACGATTGGGATGACGTTGTCCTTGTCCGGCGCGAACGTCGGACTTGGAATCTTGGCGAGGTATCCCTGCAGCGTGGCGCCCTGATCGGCGAGGATCAGCCCTGGCTCGTCCAGGCTGTAGCGGCCGAATATGCAGCCAACAGCGTAGGAAATGAAGTCTTCGACCAGGAGTCGAGCAGCGGCCGGCCGATCGCGGAGACGATCGTCAAGGAGACCAGTCGGACGCTGAACCTCCAGTTCGAACGCGTCCTCGCCAATTGCGCCAGAGGCTCGGAAGTGTTCCTCGATCTCTCGCTCGATCCCCAAGATGGTGTCCTCCAGCGCGAGCCGCTCTGCACAGTCGGCCACAAGAGCGTCCTGAGTCTTGAGCAAGGCTCTGCTCGACCCAAAGTGGGACCCGCTGAAGGATGGAGAAATCTCCAGCCGACTCCAGATTGCCGTTGCGTGGGCAAGAGCTTGCTCGACGAGTGCGGTCACGAAGGTCGGATCGTTCGGGGGGATAACAGGGATACGCCCGACGGGACCCTCGTGATAGTCCAAGGTCGGAGATAGGGAGTCGATCAGCTCCCGAGCGATCGGCGTGTTCAGATAGCCAAGCAACCAGCGGAGGTCGCTCTCCCGCGAGGGGAACAGCATTGAGCCCTTCGTCTCGAAGATGTATCCGCCGGGAGAGAGCCGCATTGCGAACTCGCCCGACAGGCTCGACCAGGTGGCTCCCTCCCGGAAGTAGTACGCGGTGTTCTGAGCCCGCGACTTGGGCCGACCGCCTGACTCCGTTCCAAAGACCCTGATCTCCTTGCCGTCGTCATACCAGTCGACGAGGTACTCATCATTGCCAGCCCATCGGCGTGGAGTTCCTCCCTTCTGCAGAGGAAACCACTTGGCCTTCGACATTGCAGCATCAGCGCTGTCGATTGCGTGTCGATTAGTCCGCGAAGCCGACACCTCCCACCAATAGCGAAGGAAGCGGTTGTTGTCGCCCGTCGCAAGTCCCTGACGTGTCACTCCAAGCGTCGATAGTGGGAGGTAGTCGCGGTAAATCGCAAGCTCGTCCGGTCGCAACCAATAGGCGAACGGACTCCCGTCAATGTCTAGAAACGAATGCTGTTTAGCGACAAAACTCTGATATCTGGGATCGAGAAAGAACTGCTCCAGTGCGTCCCGCTGTCTCACTTCGAGCGCGCGCTCATAGAGCTTGCGATAAGTGGCGGCACAGTTCAGGTCAGGCTTGGATCGCAGGACAACGAATGCTGCAGACGCCCAGTCAGATCCGAAGACGCCGCGACCAAAGTGCACAAGGCTTGTGAGGGTGTTCTCTGTAAGGAACACGCGTCGCCAGTCCGAGAATGACGACTGAAACATCCAGCCATGCGGAGAGATAACGCCCCAAGCCGCGCCACCGACACACAAGGAAGCCGCCCGCTCCATGAACATGGTGTAGAGGTCAGATCTCGTCATCGGGAAGTTGTTCTTGGCAAACTGCACTAATACGTCGCCCATGGTGTTGCTACCCATGTATGGCGGGTTCGCGACCACAGCGGAGTAGCGAGGCGAGAGGTACTCGGCCTGGACAATCATCCTCTCCGCCCGGCCGAGCACGTCAGCCAAGAGAATGTCCCCGCTGTCGTCGAGCTGGGCGATGTGCAGCTTCAGTCGAGCGGTCAGCTCGGGGTCGGGCCCGATTAGCGACCCCAATATGCCGGCGTGCTCGAACTGGTTCCAGAACGCCGACTCGGCATCCCGGTCACCGTCAGGTGTCAGCAGGAAGTCGATCTCGTCGGGCGTGAAGCTGATCGGGTCGAGTACGCAGACGCTCGGATCCACCTGCTTGTTGAAGAACGTGCGCTGCTTTGCTCGCGCCTTCATGGTTAGGGCAAAGGCTCCCAGTGCGCCAGCTCGGGGATCGATCTCGATGCCGTAGAGGTTGTTGGTCAGGATCAGGCTCGGGATCTCTGCCGGGGCGTACCCTTCCTCCTCGTAGATGGCGTACAGCAAGTCAAAGGCGTAGGTCAGCATGTGCCCCGACCCGCAGGCCGGGTCGATCACCTTGAGGTCTTCCGGGCGATCGATCTTGAGGAAGTCGGTCTCCTCGTCGACCGGAGCGATGTAGTACTCCATCTGGTTGACGAGGTGTGATGATGGGCGGTTCAGTATCCACAGCCGGCCAAGGGAATTCTCGACCAGGTAGCGCACGATCCAGTGGGGCGTGAACAGCTGCGTTGCTGCGGGGATCTCGTCAGCGCCAGCCTTCTGGTTCTTCTTGAAGCCTGCAAAGACCTCGTCTTTGCGCTCCGAGATATAGAACTGGTACAGCCAGCCGATGACCTCGACGTCCTCGCAGACGTCCTTGGTGAGCACTTTGACCGCACGGCTTGGCACCGAGTCGTCGGCCAGCAGGTTGGCCGGGATAAGCAACTCGGTGAAGTCGCCTTCCCGCTCGAACATGAACGGCATGGTGCGGTTCCAGTGGCGGCAGTAGTCCGCGAGCAGAAGCGCGTAGGCCTCGCTCTGTGCGTCGTCGCTGCGTCGGGTGCCGTTGAGGAGAGCCGTCACGGTCTCGCGGGTGTTGGTTCCGACCACCGCGGTGTCGACATTGCCGCGCTTGGCTCCGGCCAGGATCTCGGGCTGACCGGCCTCGACGCCAACCTGCGGGGAGACGACGCCGACGCCGGTGTAGCCGTTGGCGTCCATGAATCGCAGCGCGATGATCCGGTTGAACCAGGTATAGGCAACCTTGTCGGCGACGACAGTCTTGCCCTTGTCGCCCCCGCCGGCTGCGCTGACGGCCTTCTCCAGGGCCTCGACGGCCGTGGGCTGCTCCACCCGCTCGGCCGAGGCAGGAGCCAGTACAACAGCTATCCGGGCGGTCACCTCGCGGATGAGTGCCATGCGTGCCCAGGTGGCGAACGACTTCAGCGGCGCGGTTTCCATCAGAGTGAGATTCGCTTTCCGTCGTGCAGTGTCAGGACGAGCGCGCTGCGCAGCACGGCGAGGTAGCGGTCGACGTCCTCCTCCGTCTCTAGCACCCCGGAGACGCCGGTAGCCGAGATGGTCCTCACGGACACGGTCTGCTTCGGCGGCGGTGGCGTGCCGCCCGTGCCGTCGTCCCCGCCCTGCTGGGAGGGGACCAGTTGGTCGAGCAGGCCGGGGTAGACAGTCTCCTCGAAGCTCGAGCCGGCCTCACGGATGAGAGCGACCTGGTTTTGGGCCCGGAGGCGGGAGATCGTCTGGTTGACCTGGCGCAGAACGCTCTCCTGGGCGTCCGGGGTCGCCTTGGCGTAGAAGGCGCTCTGCTCGATCTCGGCCTTGCGTCCCTCGATGGCCTCGACGACCTCGGTGCGGTAGGTAGCGACGACTACGTCGATCTGGGCGCGCAGCTGGTCGGCGGCCTGCTTGAGCTGGGCCATCCGGTTGCCGCGGAACGCGTTCAAGTCATCCAGCGCCGTGCGCACCGCGGCGTCGCTGCCCGAGGGTAGGTAGCCGAGGTTGCTGCCGTGGGTGCTCAGCAGGTCTGCTGCTTGGTCGTAGATGGCCTTCTGGCCACCGCTGAGGAAGGCCTGGATTGGGTCGATCGTGCTCTCCTTAGCGTCTAGCAGGTCGTCGCCAAGGTTGAAGTCGGCCAGGTACCAGTCGTCGGGCTTACCGACCACCCGGTCGAGCAGGTCGATCGCGGCCGAGAGCTGGCTCACGAACGGGTACTTTGAGCCCGTTACGGTGGCCTTGAGCTCGTCGCGCTTGGCTTTCAGCTTGTCGGCGCCGTGTCGGGCCAGCTCTAGCGGATCTTTGGGGGTGTTGCCCTCGTCGAAGAAGTCGGTGCAGAACTTGCGGAAGGCGGCGACCTTGCGCTCGTCGAAGGTTTTCTGCGGAGACACCACCGCGTGGGCATGCTTCTGGGTGTTGCGCAGCGCCGTGGCGACCTCGGAACGCTTGAGGACGTTGCCGTCGACGGTGAGCGTGACCTTGGAGGTGCCGATCAGGTAGCCGATCAGGACTTCGATCGAGGCCAAGTCCCAGCCGTAGGGCTTGGCCGTGAAGGTGTCGACGATGGTCTTGACCGTGACTTGCTCGCCGAGGACTTCCTTGCGCAGGACGAACGACAGCACCTCCTCCGCCGGCGCGAAGAGCTTGCTTGCGTCTGCGGCGTTGAACAACCCGGTGTCGGGGTTCACGGCACCGGCGACCTGTTGCTCGCTGTAGGTCCTGCCGTCGAGCAGTTTGAGCTGTGTGTAGGTGCGGCTTACCAGATCCTGGAAGCCGTCGGTTACCCGCACCAGCGCGTCCTGCGAGTTGGAGGTGATGTCGGCGGCGTTAATGACCATGGAGGACTTGCTCACCGAGACTTTGACCCGCTCGATCAACTCCTTCTCGCGGTCGATGTTCTGTGCGCCCTTGGTCTGCAGGATCTGGCCCTCGATGGCCGAGATCGAGGTGCCCTGCTTACGCTTGATGTACTTCTCGGTCTTGATTAGAAGACGCAGGTCCGCGAGCACCCGGGCGTCCGGCTCGAGGATGACTCGCAGTTCGTCCTTGCCCGCGCTGTGCATGCGGATCTCTTCGGGCGAGTACGGGTATTCCGGCGAGATGAAGTGGATCGCCAGCTCGCGCTGCGGACCGTGGGCCTGATCGTCGAGCTTTATGCCGAACGGGAAGTCCTGGCTGTTCTTGGCGTAGCGGATCTTGCTGGTCTTGATGACATCGCCTGACAGGATCCTGAACAGTCGACTGCTGACCTCGGAGGCGTCGATGTCGACGTTCTTGATCTCCTCCTCGATGACCTGCTCTTCGTTGGTCAGGTACTCGTAGGTGCTGCCGCTTCGCTGGATGTAGGTCTGGGTCTCCAGCAGCGTGAGCGCTTCCTTGACCTGCTCCGATAGTGCCGGAAGGTCGAGGCCGAATCGGTCGTAAACCAGCACGGTCAGGTTGCGCGGGGTGGCTTGGAAGCTCTCGACGTACTTGACCAGGAACAGCGCCTTGAGCAATCGGACGGCCAGATCGTTGTCGAGGTTGCGCTCGGCGACGTCGATCGAGCGCTGGGCAGCGGACTTCAGCGAGGCGCGGATGCCGGCAAACATGCGGTCGAACGTGGCGAGCTGGCCGACCGCGACGTTACCGATGTCCTTGGCGACCTGTTGGACGACGCCAAGCATCGAGCGCTCACCGACCGAACTGTTGCGGCCCTCGAAGACGTTGTGATCGGAGATTCCCTCGATTGCGGCTTGGAAGAGCGGGAATTGGTAACTGACGAACGGGTAGGTGCCGACGAAGTGGGCCTCGTCGGTGTAGTTGCGGTAGGTCTTGGCCCCGTCGACAAAGTCGAACAGCGTCTTGAAGTTGGCGTGCTGCTCAGCGTAGATCACGCTCAGCGCACCGCCACCGGCATCGTTCTTGTCCAGCAGACGCTTGCGGATGACCTCCTCGACGTCGGCGCTGGTCAGCTTGAGGCGGGTCTTGAACCGGGCCTGGATCTTGGAGAAGTCGTTACCCTGCTGGCGGGTGCGGTCGCCGATGACCTTATCCATGTCCTCCTGCGAGGTCACGAACACCCACGCCCGGCCACCGCACTTCGTGTTGAGCGACTCGGCGATGGTCTGCAGATTCAGCATCAGCTTGGTGTCGCTGCCGATGAACTGGCCGACCTCGTCGACGAAAAAGTTCAGGCGGAAGGTCGGGTCGTCCTGCTTGTCGAGCCAGGCCTTGACCTCGTCGGCGAAGTCCTCGATCGAGACCGAGTACGAGCGACTGTACTGCCGGACGATGCCATCAGCGGTCCCGCCGTTGACCTCGGCGAAAGCCCGGTCGATGCTCGGCCCCTCCAGTGCGCTCTGCTCGCGTCCCAGCGTCCACGAGATGCCGGCAATGCGCTCGAAAGCCTGCTGGAAGGCCTGGTACTGACCACGGCTGTCGAGGTCGCGCTCGAAGCGGGCAACGTGGCCCTGGTTTCCGTAGTATCCCCGGGACTCGTCGAAGACCTTGACGAACACCTTGAGCAGGGCGTCGGTCTGATCTTTGGAGATCAGTGTGGCCTTCTGGTCGATGTTGAACAGCAAGCTCTTGGCCGGGATGCGGTCTGCCCTGTTCAGCAGGCCGGGCAGAAAGGCGTCCGGGGTCTTGTCCCGGAAGCTGTCGGAGACCTTTCGGCGCGGGTAGTCCTGGCCCTCGACGTCGCCCAGCAGGTGGGCGAGCATCTTGAGCATGTGCGACTTACCGGAGCCGAAGAAGCCGGATATCCACACGCCGTTGGCGTTCGTGTAGGAGGTGTACTCCTCCAGGAGGATCTCCAGACCCTTGGCGGCTTCGTTGGTGAGGACGTACTCTTCGACCTCGGTGCCCAGGTGAGCGGCGTCATCGGCCTTGATGACACCCTCGATCGGACGCTGGATGTCCTTGGCGAAAATCTGGTTGAGCAGCATCGAGCTCACGCCTCCTGTTCCAGAATGTTCTTGGCTCGGTAGTACTGGTCGTCCTTGAGCCGACCGAACAACACGAGCGATGAGCCCAATGTGTCGGACTGCTCATAGCGACCCGGGAAGAACATGAGCATCGGCTTGCCCTTGACCACCGACTGCAAGTTGTTCAGCACGTTGTGCGAGCGTATGTACGGGAAGACCTCACCGATGCCGGTGAGGAACAATATGTCGAACTGTTCCTGAGCGAGCCGGTCGCGGATCGCCGGGGCGATGTGCAACTGCGGGTCGAGCATCCCCTGGAGCATCTCGCGGAAGTCGTCCTTGTCCAGGTCCGGCTCAGCTGCCAAGACCCGATCCCACACGTTCCGCTCCTTGAGCAGCGCGACCGACAGGTCGTAGAGGTTGATCTCGACGACCGTAACCCCGGCTCCGGCCAGCCGGTTCTTGACCCGCTTCTTGGCCGCGGCGACGGCGAGCGAGTCCTCCGGCGGGTAAGGGTAGATGAAGAACGGGACCTCGTTGCTCAGGCCCTCCATTTGCAGGAAGCGTCGGCCGCTGAGCACAGCGAACAGATGCTGCTCTTGCCCGGACTGTGTCTTCGGAATCACTGGACAGCTCCCCGCCCTGCAGCCTGCTGGGTCGGGAAGAACCGCAGATCACTCGGCGTGCGGGCATTCAGTCTCGTCGCCACTCGCTCGGACACCACGGCGGACACGATGTAGCCCATCTCTGACAGGAGTTCAGCCTCCTGCAGCATCTTGAACACGTTTGACCTCAGCTTCTGCAGCGTCGACTCCTTGATGGTCGACAGCTCCTCGTGCCACAACGCCTTGGTCCGGACGAAGCTGTCGAAGTCCACGTAACCCAGCGTCAATGCGAGAGTGAGGTACCGCTCACGCAGTACCTCTTCGGCGAACTCCCCAATCAGGTCGTAACGGCGGCAGGCGGCCGCCCACATCAGTTGCGCACGTTCCGATGCGGTCGCATCAACAAGGAGTTCGACTTCGTCGTCGGTCAGCGCCGACAGACGCTTCACCGTCTCGCGCACCAGCCGGACACCCGTCCGGTAGGTCCGTGCCTGCAGGAGGTTGCTCTCCACTGCTCGGTCGCGCACCAGCTCCCAGTCTCGCAGCTCGACATAGACAGGTCCGAGCAGCGCGCCCTCACGAGCAAGGAGGGCTCCCGTCGTGAACGAGAGCGCATAGCGCTCGACTGCTGCGGTTTCGCTCGTCACGTGACACTCCTCCCTGGAAAATGGCAAGTCGATCAGGATACGACGAACCAGCGACATTCATGGCGATTTCGCTCGCCGGCGAGCCTTCCACGCAACTCGCAGCAGCACCTTCACCCTATCGGCGGCGCCGCACAGCACGGACTCCTGACAGACCCACCCCCCGGCCATCCCACCGAATGCAGAGCACGCAGCCAATGAGAGGTTCCGTCGGAGGCATCGCGCAATTCCCGCAGCTTGCGGGCTCAGCCTTCGGGCGCCAGCCGCTGCAACACCTCCGCGGCGACCGGATTGACTGACCGGTCAGGCTCCGCGTAGTGCTCCTTCGTGGTCGATGTCGATGTATGCCCGAGCACGTCGGCGGCGGCCTGGATGCTGATCTCGTTCGCGAGAAGCGTCGCACCAGTCCGGCGGAAGGCGTGCGGGGTAATCTCCATGTCCCCCAGGCCGGCGCTAGCGAGGATCGCGCGGAACGTCCGTCTGGCG
Source organism: Agromyces sp. NPDC052230 (assembly GCF_040679595.1). Classification (NCBI taxonomy): domain Bacteria; kingdom Bacillati; phylum Actinomycetota; class Actinomycetes; order Micrococcales; family Microbacteriaceae; genus Agromyces; species Agromyces sp. NPDC052230. Next base: position 97,751 of record NZ_JBFAVC010000006.1, read on the forward strand.
TTGTTCGGGGTGAGCGGCGTCCCCCTCCGCGAGTGGAAGAGCAGCGACTCCTCGTCCTCCCCCGCGATTAGCGCGAGCCTCCGCCGGATCACCTCCGCGGCGAACGCCGGCACCGCGATCGCGCGATTCGACTCGTGCGTTTTCGGGTGCTCCTGCCGGAAGACACCCTTGCCTCTGCTCACAATGACTGTGCCCGTGACGTACACCCGGGGCGGGTCGGCGGTCATGTCCACGTCGCACTTGCGCAGAGCTAAGGCCTCACCAATCCGCGTGGCGGTGCCGAGCATGACCTCGATGAGGTCGCGAATCTGCCCGTCGGGTCGTGGGCCAAGTCGTCCCTCCTCCGTGCGCCAATCTCGCGCAGCCCTCCGGATCTGCGAGATCTGTTCGGCAGTGAGGGCCTTCGGCACGTGCTTCGGCTTCTTCAGCCTCGATGTCTCCTTCACCGGGTTGCGCGGGACGATCTCGCGCCGCACCGCGAACGACATGATCATCCCGAGGATCGTCCGCGAGTGCTTCGCCCGTGGGTAAGACTTCGCCCGCTGTGTCTTCAGGAAACTCTCGACGCGTCCGACGGTCACCTCGCGAACGGTGAAGTTCCCGAACGTCGGCATCACGAGCGTTCGGAGTTCGCGTTCGTAGGTTTCCTTCGTGTTGTCCGCCAGATCGTGATCCCGACGCATGTCCTCCAGCCAGGCGGCGGCGAGGTCGCTGAAGGGCGAGTCCGCAGAGAGCCCGTCGGCGCCGTCGCCGAGCCGCATCCGACCCGTGAGCTCCTTCTTCAGCGCCCATCCCGCCGCCGCTCGGCTCTCGGCGGTCCACGAGACCTGACGAGTCACGCCGTCCCAGTCGCGGTACCGCGTCGAGGCGCGGTACTTGCGCACTCCGACCTTCTGTACGGTGATCTCCCCGAACGTGCCGATCGGCAGCCGCTTTCGACCTGACATCAGCGTCCGCCCCCGCTGCGCGTCATCCCTGGTTCGGTCTCATGCAGGCGGTCGAGCCAGCGCCGGACGTCGGAGATGCGGTACCGGAGCTCCCGCCCCACTCGGATGCCGGAAGGGCCCCTCCCGTCGGCGCGCAGATCGTAGATCGCCTGCGCCTGCACGCCGAGGTACTCGGCGAGCTCGCTGGTCGTCAACATCGGCTCGAGGCCGAGTCCGGAGATGCGTTCGCTGTCCATGACACTTAGGTGTCCGAGGACATCCCAGACGAGCCGAACCCACCCGAGCACCTTCCGTTCAGGAAGGCCCGCGAGACCGGTTCTGGACCAAAAGTGTTGGATAAACGTGTTGCGCATCAAATCTCGTCCCTTCGCGTGGGACAAGAAACCCTGATGAGACGAGATTTCGAGGTAGGGCGGACGGGACTTGAACCCGTGACCGATGGATTATGAGTCCACTGCTCTGACCGGCTGAGCTACCGCCCCGCGCGGCGCATCACTCGGGGAGTGCCGCCGGCGCGATCTCGGTGACCGGGTCGGTCACCGGCTTTCCACGATACAGGCTCTCGAACGTCGAGATCGTGCGCTGGATGTCGTGCGCCGCGATGAGACGGAGCGACTCCTCTTTGAGAGCTCGGTACTCGTCGGGCGATGCCTCGAGTACCGTGCGCAGCTTCGCGGCGAGATCTTCAGGGCTGCCCGGTTCGAAGAGGTAGCCGTTCTCGCCGTCGTGCACGAGATGCGGCAGGGCCATGGCGTTCGCCGCGACCACGGGGAGCGCCGAGGCCATGGCCTCCATGGTCACGATGCTCTGCAGCTCGGCGATGGATGGCATCGCGAGCACCGACGCGCGGTGGTAGGCATCGCGCAGCTCGTCGTCGCTGACGTACCCGGTGAACGTGACCCGGTCGGCGATGCCGAGGTCGACGGCGAGGTGCTCGAGGTTGCGCTTCTGGTCGCCGCCGCCGACGATCTCGACCTTCACGTCGAGCTCGTCGGGCAGCCGGGTCACCGCGTGCAGGAGTACGTCGATGTGCTTCTCCCCCGTGACACGACCGACGAACAGGATGCGGTTCTCGGTGCGAGGCTCCCACGACGGCGAGTACTTGTGGGCGTCGATGCCGCACGAGATGGAGTGCACGCCCGAGAGTCCGGTGTGCCGCTCGAGGAACTGGGCGGCCTTGCGGGTCGGCGTGGTGACGGCCTCGGCGCGACCGAATGTGCGCCGTGCGGCCTTCCACGCCAGCCCGACCGCCCATTCCTGCCACGCCTTCGGCAGCAGGGTGAACTCGAGCATGTTCTCGGGCATGAAGTGATTGGTGCCGATGATCCGGATGCCGCGACGCTGCGCCTCGATCGAAAGCCCTCGGCCCACGTTGATGTGCGACTGGAAGTGCACGACGTCTGGCTTGACCTCGTCGATGACGCGCGCGCTGTTCTGCTTGATGCGCCACGGGAGGGCGAATCTCAGCCAGTCGTGCGGGTACCAGCGCCAGGAGTAGAGGCGGTGCGCGGTGAGCTCCTGGCCCTCGTGCACCTCCTTCCACGTGCCGTGACTGCGGCCCGCGGCGGGTGCCATGACGTGCACCTCGTGGCCGCGCTCGACCATTCCGGCCGCGAGACGCTCGGCGAAGCGGGCGGCGCCGTTCACGTCGGGGGCGAACGTGTCGGCTCCGATCAGGATCCTGAGCGGACGTTCCGTCTCTGCGCCGTCGGTGCCGGCTGGGGGTGTCGCACCAGGTGTGTCAGACACAGTGGTCGTGTTCCTCACATTCGTCGGAACGAGGCGATCGGCCTCGTGGGATGCACGGCCCGGGGTTCGGCGCGCGCAGGCTGCATCCGACCCTAGTGTACGCGGGCTTGCTGCCGCGCCCCTGTGTACGCATGTCGTCGAACGCGGTCAGAGCCGGGTCTGCGGGTGATTGCGTGCGAGCATGAACACGCCCCACACGGCGATCACGCCTGCGATGACGAAGACGAAGTTGGCCCACAGCGGCGCCTGCGAGGCCTCGCCGAGCACCAGGATGCCGATCGCCACGGCGACCATCGGGTCGACCACCGTGAGGCCCGCGATCACGAGGTCGGGCGGGCCGGTGGCATAGGCGTTCTGCACGAAGTAGGCGCCGAGCGCCGTCGCGAGGATCAGTCCGATGAGACAGAGCAGCGTGAGCCATTCGAACTCGCCCTGATCCAGTCGACCGAGCACGACCTTGGCGAGCGTCGCGACGAAGCCGTAGAGCACTCCGGCCATGATCACGTAGAAGATGGCCCGGATGCGGTGACGCAGCATCCCGAACGTGATCGCGGCGAGCGTGAGGACGACGGCCAAGACGATCAGGATCGTGACGAGGTGCGTGTCGGTGACCGGCCGGTCGACGGCCGTGAAGGCGGCGACGCCGACGAAGAGGAACACGCCGCCGACGCACATGAAGATCGAGGTGATCGACTTGCGATTCAGCTCCACGCGGCTGACCCGCGAGTTCAGGATCGACGTGATCACGAGGGCGATGGCACCGAGCGGCTGCACCACGATGATGGGCGCGAAGTACAGGGAGCCCAGCTGGAAGACGATCGCGAGGGCGAGCATGAGCGTGCCGAGCACCCACGACGGTCGCGCCAGCAGGAGCGAGAGCTGCTTGACGTTCAGTCCCTTGCCGAGCGTGTCGACCGTGCTGGACTCGACCTTCACGACGCCCCGGTGCTGGAACTGTGCCCCCAGCGAGAGGAAGACCGCGCCGATGAGCGCGAGCGGGATCCCGATGAACTGCGTGGGGTCGAGCGCGATCTGCTCGGTGAAGTCGGTCAGGTCGGGATCCACGCAACGACACTACCCGTTCGCCCGTCGATATCCTTGGCGAATGGCCGTGCTCCCCATCCGCATCTCCGGCGACCCCGTTCTCCACTCCCCCGCACTGCCGGTCGGCACCATCGACGACGACGTCCGCACCCTGATTCGCGACCTGTTCGAGACGATGGATGCCGCTCCGGGCGTAGGCCTCGCCGCACCGCAGGTGGGAGTGCCGCTGCGGGTGTTCACCTACGGCTGGGTCGACGAGGCTGGTACCCGCTGGCGGGGTGCGGCGATCAACCCCGAGCTGTGGATCTCACCGCCGCCGGCCGGCGAGCCCGACCTCGACGAGGAGTCCGAGGGCTGCCTGAGCTTCCCGGGCGAGCGCTTCGGTCTGCGCCGGGCCGAGCGTGCGATCCTGCGGGCCACCGACCTCGAAGGACAGACGTTCGAGATCACGGCCGAGGGCTGGCTGGCGCGCATCTTCCAACACGAATACGACCACCTCGACGGCACGCTCTACACCGACCGGTTGGGCGAACGCGACCAGCGCATCGTGGCGAAGATCTCGAAGAAGCTCGGCTGGGGCAAGCCGGGGGTCTCCTGGATGCCCGGCGTCGACCACCTCGAGGACTGAACGGCCGCGACATCCGGATGCCTCAGACGAACGCCCGGATCGCCGCCGCAACCAGTGCCGCCGCGACGACGACCACGATGAACGGCACCCGCAACGCGAAGAGCGCGGCGGCCACCACGACCGCGGGCACCCGAGCATCGAGCACGATGGCCTGCCCGGCGCCGAGCGTCTGAACGGCGATGAGTGCCGCGAGGAGCGACACCGTGAGCAGGTCGGCGATCCGAGCGGGCCGCTCGCGCTCGAGGAGTCCGGCAGGCACGAGGTAGCCGCCGAGCTTCAGCGCGAGGGTCGCCGCGGACGCGATGAGGATGATGTGCCACGTGGTCATGCGTCCCCCCTCCTGGAGAAGAGGTCGAACCAGCCGACGAGCACGGCCACGCCCGCAGCCACGAGCACCGGCAGGCCCGGCATGAGCACGGGTGTGGCGATCGTCGCGACGAGTGCCGCGCCCACGGCGACTGCCCCGGCCTGGACGCGCTTGAGCCTCGGCCAGAGCAGCCCGAGGAACGCGGCGGCCGCCGCCGCATCCAGTCCCCACGCGCGGGTGTCGCCGAGCGCGTCGCCGATGAGCGCCCCCGCGAGCGTGGTGAGGTTCCAGCCGACGAAGATCACGATCCCGGTCATCCAGAACCCGACGCGGGCGGCGCGATCCTCGCTCTGCGCGAGCGCCACCGCGGTGGACTCGTCGATGGTGATCCAGGCGGCTGCGACGCGCTGCAGCGGTCCGCCGTGGTCGACCACGGGCTTCATGCGCATGCCGTAGATCACGTTCCGGATGCCGAGCAGCGCCGCCGTGGCGATGGCCGAGCCGCCCGCCGCCACGCCGCCACCGGCCAGCACGCCGGCCAGCGCGAACTGGGATCCGCCGGTGAACATCACCAGGCTGAGGAAGCAGGTCTGCCACACGTCGAGGCCGGCCGCCACCGAGAGGGCTCCGAACGAGATGCCGTAGGCGGCCGTCGCGACGCCGACCGCGAGGCTGTCGCGGAGCGCTTCGCCGCTCGCGGTGCGAGGTGCGCGCGCCCGCCGCACACGCCCGGGCGGCTGTTGCTGCATGCGTCCTCCGGATCGGCGAGTGGATTCGCGACGCAGGAGGCCCGGGGCCCTGCGAACGGCCAACTCCACGATAACCCCGGGCGGGAGGTGGTTTCCCACGGCGAAACCCCCGGTCGAAATGGACCGGGGGCTCATGGCTCCCCCACTTGGACTCGAACCAAGAACCTATCGGTTAACAGCCGATTGCTCTGCCAATTGAGCTATGGAGGATCGCGTGTTTCAGCAGAGCCACTCTAGCAAAGGGTGGCGCGGTTCCCAATTCGAGGCGACCTCGGGAGCGGCGCCCCAGTCAGTAGCCCGCCGCGAGGTCGATGCGCCCCTCGAAGCCGCCGTCGCCGAGGAATGCGGCGACGTTCCGTCGCACGCGTTCGGCGAAGAGCGGCACGGTCATGGCGTCGGTGTCGGCAACGTGCGGCGTGATGATGCACTCGGGAATCGACCAGAGCGGATGCCCCTCGGGCAGCGGTTCGGGGTCGGTCACGTCCAACCCGGCTCCTCCGAGCCGACTCGACCGCAGGGCGTCGACGAGCGCATCGGTGTCGACGAGGCCACCGCGTGCCACGTTCACGAGCACGGCGCCCTGGAGCATCCGAGCGAACTCAGCGGCGCCCATCAGGCGACGTGAGGCGCCGGTCAGCGCGGCCGCGATGAACACCACCTCGGCTCGCTCGAGGGCCTCGCCGAGCTCCGACGTGGTCACCGTGCGGAACGCACCCGCGACCGGCTCGGCGCGCCGCCGCACGACCGTGACGCGCACGCCGAACGGTGCGAGCAGGCGCAGCAGCTCCACGGCGATGCCGCCCGCACCGACGATCACCACCTCCGCGCCGTACAGGCTGCGCCCGCGCTCGTCGGTCTGCCACGACGTTGCTCCCACCCGTCGGGGCAGTTCGCGCAGCAGTGCCAGGGCGAGCATGAGCGCGTGCTCGGCGACCGGCTGCGCATACGCGCCCTTCGCGCTCGTCCACACCCGCCCGTCGCCGCGGTGACGTTCGAGGAGCGGCGCGAATGCGTCGACACCGGCCCAGGGCAACTGCACCCAGGTGACCTCGGGGTGTGCGTCCAGGGCTGCGCCGAGCCGCTCGGCACCGGATACCGCCGTCCACACGATCCCCCGAGTCGACGCGTCGAGCGGCCCGACGACCCCTCCCGCATCATGCACCGCCGCCACGACGGCGCGGTCGCCGTCGGGAAGCACCGCGATCGGGCCCGACGAAACGGGCGTCGGGGCGCCGGCCGACGCGGCGATGGCGCCCGGCACGGCTCGATGCCGAACAGCCGCCGCCGAGGCATCCGTCACCGCTGTGGACCCTCGCCGAGCTCATCGATGATGGCGTGCCCGTCATCGAGCGCGCCCGCGAGCGCCATCACGTACGGGTGCTCGGGGTCTGCGAAGACGTCCTCGATCGTGCCGAGGGCGGCGAGCTCTCCGCGGTCGAGCACCGCGATGCGGTCGGCCGTGCGCCGCAGCACCGGGAGGTCGTGGGTGATGATGAGCGCCGTGAACGTGTGCTGCTCGCGAAGCTCGACGATCAACTGCGCCACGACGTCGCGCACGGTGAGGTCGATGCCCGCGGTCGGCTCATCGGCGATGAGCACCGACGGCCCGAGCACGAGCGACCGCGCGAGCGCGACACGCTGACGCTGACCGCCGCTCAGCTCGTACGGGAACTTGTCGAGGTAGCCCAGCGGCAACCGCACGGCATCGACCATCGTGGCCACGCGCGTCTGGAGGGCACGTCGGTTGTAGCGGCGATCGCGCTCGAGGATGGGCTCACCCACGATCTCGGCGACGGTCAGGTCGGGTGGCAGTGTGGCCGCCGCGTCCTGCGCGAGATAGCCGACGTGGAACCGGTACTCGGGCAGCTTCCGCCGCGGAAGGCTGCGGAGCCGATGGCCCAGCACCGTCGCTTCTCCCCCCGTGATCACCGGGTTGACCTCGGCCTCGCGCGGGTCGAACGCGACACCCGCGAGCACCTTCGCGAGCGTGCTCTTGCCGCTGCCGGCACTCCCCAGCAACCCGAGCACCTCACCCGGCGCGATCGTCAGGGTCACGCCGCGCAGGGCCACGTGTGCGGGACTCGCACCGTGCGGCGGGTACTCGAGCGACAGGTCGCTGAGCATGATCGGATAGCCGTGTGCGGCGCTCCGCATCAGCTCGCCTCCCGGAGCCGGCGCAGTTCCTCTCGGCGCTCGGCCTGGGCGACCGGGTCGGGCACCGGGAGCGAGGCGAGCAACCGCTGCGTGTACGGGTCCTTCGGTGCGCCGAGCACCTCGGCGCCGGTGCCCTCCTCGACGAGCTCGCCGCGATACAGCACCGCGATGCGATCGGCGAGGAGATCGACGACGGCGAGGTCGTGGCTGATGAACAGCGACGCGAATCCGAACTCACGCTGGATCTCGGCGAACAGCTCCAGCACTCGCGCCTGCACCGACACGTCGAGGGCCGAGGTCGGCTCATCGGCGATGAGCAGCTCGGGCTCGAGCGCTAGCGCGCGGGCGAGGCTCGCGCGCTGACGCTGGCCGCCGCTCAGCTCGTGCGGGAAGCGGTCGCCGTACGCGCGCGGCAGCTGCACGGCCTCGAGGAGCTCATCGACGCGGCTCCTCGCGTCGGCCGGATTGGCGGCACGACCGTGGATGACGAGCGGCTCGGCGACCGCGTCGGCGATCGTGAGCAGCGGATTGAAGCTCGAGGCGGGATCCTGGAAGACGAACCCGATGCGGCTCCGCGACGGACGGAACTCGCGCTCGCGAATCCCGTTCATCTCGTGGCCGAGCACCTTCAGCGATCCGCCGGTGACCTTGGTGAGGCCCGCGATGGCCCGACCGATGGTCGTCTTGCCCGAACCCGACTCGCCCACGAGCCCGAGCACCTCGCCGGGGCGGATCACGAGGTCGACGCCGTCGACGGCCCGGAAGCCCGGGCGCCCGAACCGGCCCGGATAGACGATCTCGAGACCGGACGCCTCGACCACGGGGACCTGGGTCTTCCAGTCCGCGGCACGCGCTTCAGCGCGCTCCACGGCGCTCGCCCGGCCGGTGCCGACGTAGGGCACCGCCGCGAGGAGCGCCTTCGTGTACTCGTGCTGCGGGGCGGCGAAGAGGGTCGTGGCATCCGCCTCCTCGACGACCTTGCCCTGGTACATCACCGCGACGCGGTCGGCGAGGTCGGCGACGACGCCCATGTTGTGGGTGATGAGCACGATGCCCATGCCGAACTCGTCGCGGCAGCGCCGGAGGAGGTCGAGGATCTCGGCCTGCACCGTGACATCGAGCGCGGTGGTCGGCTCGTCGGCGACGATGAGTCCGGGGTCGAGCACGAGCGCCATCGCGATCACGATGCGCTGCTTCTGCCCGCCCGAGAACTGGTGCGGGTAGTGGTCGACGCGATGCTCGGGGTCGGGGATGCCGACGCGGCCGAGGATCTCGATCGCCTTCGCACGCGCGTCTTTCGCCGAGAGGTCGGAATGCGCACGCAGGCCCTCGGCGATCTGCCAGCCCACCGTGTAAACGGGATTCAGGGCGGTCGACGGCTCCTGGAAGACCATCGCGACATCCTTGCCCCGGATGCTGCGAAGCTCACGCTTCGGAATGGAGATCACGTCGTGGGTCGCGGTCCCGGCCTTGTTCGAGAGCAGCACCGCACCGCTCGCGGTCGCCGTCTCGGGCAGGAGGCCGAGGATCGTCTTCGCGGTGACGGTCTTGCCGCTGCCCGACTCACCCACGATGGCGAGGACCTCGCCGCGCTCGACCGAGATCGAGACGCCGTCGACGGCCTTGACCGCACCGGCATCCGTCGAGAAGGAGACGCCGAGCCCTTCGATGCTGACCACCGTGCTCATCGCTTGACCTCGATCCCGTGCTCGTCGAATGTCTCGCCGTCTTCGAGGCCCGCGAGGCCGCCCGGACCGGCCGTGAGCGCGCCGCCCGGTACGACGGACGTCTCGGCGACGACGCCGGCCGATTGTGCCACGCGGCGTCGCCCGCGCAGACGCGGGTCGGCGAGGTCGTTGAGGCTCTCGCCGACGAGCGTGATGCCGAGCACCACCAGCACGATCGCGAGACCCGGGTAGAGCGCCGTCCACCAGATGCCGCTCGAGACATCCGACAGCGCCTTGTTGAGGTCGTAGCCCCACTCGGACGCGGCCGTCGGCTCGATGCCGAAGCCGAGGAAGCCGAGGCCAGCCAACGTGAGGATCGCCTCCGAGGAGTTCAGTGTGAAGATGAGCGGCAGGGTGCGCGTCGCGTTGCGGAGGACGTGGCGGAACATGATGCGGCCGTTCGATGCACCCAGCACCTTCGCGGATTCGACGAACGCCTCCGCCTTGATGCGCACCGTCTCGGCGCGGATGACCCGGAAGTACTGCGGGATGAACACCACGGTGATCGAGATGGCGGCCGCGAACACGCCGCCCCAGAGGTTGGACTGGCCGCCCGAGATGACGATCGACATGACGATGGCGAGCAGCAGCGAGGGGAAGGCGTAGATCGCATCGGCGATGACGACGATGATGCGGTCGAGCCATCCGCCGAAGTAACCCGAGACGAGGCCGAGGAACACGCCCGCGAAGATCGAGAGGAGCACCGCGATGATGATCACGAGGAGCGCGGTCTGGGCGCCCCAGATGACCCGCGAGAGCACGTCGTAGCCGCCGACCGTCGTGCCGAACGGATGCTCGGCAGACGGCGCCTGCTGGCTGCCGAACGCCACGCCGTCGGCGCGGAGTTGGCCGAACTCGTACGGAGCGATGAGCGGCGCGAAGATGGCGATGACGACGAAGAACCCCGTGAGCACCAGGCCGGCCACGAGCATGCCGCGCTGCAGGCCGACGCTCTGGCGGAGCTGGTGCACGACGGGGATTCGGTCGCGCAGGAGCCGCTTCGGTGGGCGGATGGCGGAGTCGGTCGTCATGTCAGTACCTCACCCTCGGATCGATGAGCGCCGCGATGATGTCGACGATGAAGTTGGTGAGCGCGACGATGACGGCGAGCAGGGCGACGATGCCCTGTACGGCGACGAAGTCGCGGGCCTGGAGGTACTCCGCGAGCTGGAAACCGAGTCCCTTCCATTCGAATGTCGTCTCGGTGAGCACTGCGCCGCCGAGGAGCAGGGCGATCTGCAGGCCGATGACGGTGATGATCGGAATGAGCGCCGGGCGGTAGGCGTGCTTGCGCACGAGACGGTACTCGCTCACGCCACGCGAGCGGGCCGCGTCGACGTAATCGGTCGAGAGCGTGCCGATGACATTGGTACGCACGAGACGCAGGAAGACCCCGGCCGTGAGGAGGCCGAGTGCGATGGCGGGGAGCACGGCATGCGAGAGCACGTCGCCGAGCACGGCGGGGTCGCCCGTCAAGATCGCATCGATCGTGTAGATGCCGGTGTTGTTCGGAAGCACCTCCATCTGGATCTCCGAACCCGTCGACGCGCGCCCCGCGACGGGCAGCACCTTCAGCCACACCGAGAAGACGAGCTTCAGGAGCAGGCCGGCGAAGAACACCGGGGTGGCGTAGCTGAGGATCGCGAAGACGCGAAGCGCTGCGTCCTGGCCCTTGTCGCGGTGGTACGCGGCGATCATGCCGAGTGGGATGCCGACGACGAACGCGACGATGAGCGAGTAGAACACGAGCTCGAGCGTCGCCAACCCGTAGGTCAGGAGGATCTCGGTGACCGGCCGGTTGTCGGTGATCGTCGTGCCGAAGTTGCCGGTGAAGATCTGTCCGAGGTATTCGAGGTACTGCACGATGATGGGCCGGTCGAAGCCGGCCGCACGAATGCGCTCGGCGAGCTGATCCGCGGGCACCTGGCCGCCGAGCGCCGCGGTGATCGGGTCGCCCGTCGTGCGCATGAGCACGAACACGAGGGTGACGAGGATGAACACCGTCGGGATGATGAGCAGTGCCCGCACCAGGATGTAACGCCCGAGACCGCCCCCCTGCGACTTCGTGGGTCTGCTGGAGGCGGGTGGCGCGCCGGTGGCGGGCGTCGTCGTTGAGGTCAATGTTCGCCAATCGGGTGGGCTCGAATGCGGGTGGCCCGCTCCGGAGAGCGGGCCACCCGTTCCTTGCGTAGAAGAACTCTAGCCGTTCTGTCGGCTCAGCCCTTCGAGAGCGCCGCGAAGCGGAACTTGAAGGATGCGTCGAGCGTGTCGTCGGCGCCTTCCACGTCGGAGCCGACCACGACGACCTGTGCACCCTGGAGGTACGGCAGGGTCGACAAGTCGGCGGCCACCTTCTCCTGGATGTCCTCGATCAGCCCGGTGCGGGCGTCGACATCGGCCTCCGACGCCTGCTGGATGATGAGGTCGTTGACTTCCTGGTTCTCGTAGTGGTTGCCGAGGAAGTTCTCGACCAGGAAGAACGGCGTCAGGTAGTTGTCGGCGTCCGAGTAGTCGGGGAACCAGCCGAGCTGGTACGCCGGGTACACGTCGGACGTGCGGTCCTCGGAGTACTGTACCCACTCGGTCGTCTGCAGGTTCACCGTGAACAGGCCGGATGCCTCGAGCTGGTCCTTGATGAGCGCGTACTCGTCGGCCGACGAAGGGCCGTAGTGGTCGTTCGAGTACTGCAGGTTCAGCTCGACCGGTGTGGTGACGCCCGCGGCGGTGAGGCGCTCCTCGGCCTTCGCGGGGTCGGGTGCGCCCGCGCCGTCGCCGTAGAGCTCCTTGAGCGGCTCGATCGCACCGGCGAGGCCCGCGGGGATGTAGGAGTACAGGGGCGTGTAGGTGCCCTTGTAGACCTGCTCCGAGAGCTCGTCACGGTCGAGGAGGTCGGCCATCGCCTGGCGCACGGCGAGGGACTTCGCCGGGTCGGCCTCGGCGGTCTTCGCGCCGAACGGCATGGTGTCGAAGTTGAACACGATGTAGCGGATCTCGCCACCCGGGCCCTCGACGACCTTCACGCTGTCGTTGCCCTTGAGGTCCTCGATGTCGGTCGAGGAGAGGCTCCGGTACGCGACGTCGATGTTGCCCTCCTGCACGTCGAGCTTCATGTTCGAGGACTCGGCGTAGTACTTGAGGTTGACCGTCTCGGTCTTCGGCTCCGCGAGGAGGCCCTGGTAATCGGGGTTCGCCTTGAACGACACGAGGTTGTTGAAGTCGTAGCTCGTGATGACGTAGGGCCCGGCGAAGGCGTTGGCCTCGACGATCTCCTCGTCGGGGGTCAGCTCGTCGGCGGCGAAGACCTCGTCGTCGACGATGGCACCCGGGAAGCTCGTCAGGATGAGCGGGAAGACCTGGTCGTTCTCGGCCTTCAGGTTGAACACGACCGTGGTGTCGTCGGGCGCGTCGACGCTGTCGAGGTTGTAGAGCAGGCTCGAGGCGCCGTTCGGGTCGGCGATCGCCAGGTTGCGGTCGAACGAGAACTTCACGTCGGCGGAGGTGAGGTCGTTGCCGTTGGCCCACTTGAGGCCCTCGGGAAGCGTCACCGTGAACTCGGTCGGCGAGGTGAACTCCGCCGACTCGGCGAGATCGGGAACCACGTCGGTGCTCTGGTAGTCGGTGTTGAGCAGGTAGGGGAAGACCTGCGTCTGCACGGCGAGCGAACCGTTGTCGTACGAACCGGCCGGGTCGAGCGTCGTCACCTTGTCGGTGGTGCCGACCGTCAGCGAGCCGCCGGCCGCCTCGGTGTCGCCGCCGCCGCCCGCCGAGCAACCGGCGAGTGCGAGGGCTGCCACCGAGACACCGGCTACCGCGATGAGCGCGCGACGCCGGTTCGTGGATGCGGATGTCATATCCGTCTACCTCTTCCTGTCAGGACTGAATCGCGCGCGGGATTGCCGCGGCGCGCTGTCGTATCTCTCAGGACTAGCACACGCGCCCGCGAATCTTGCAGGACCGCCCAACTCGTCGGAGGAATATTTACCGATCTGCAACCTTCGCCGCAGGACCTGTGCGCAGATGCGCACCGACGCGACGGATGCCGCTCAGTCGCCGCGGAGGCCCCGACGCTCGGTCTCGAGCTCCACGAGTGCTCGCTGCAGCGCGGTGAACGTCGCCGTGTCGGCACGGTCGGTGCGCTGGAGGCGCCCGAGGAGTTCGGACTTCTGGCGCAGGAGCTCCCGATCGATGAGCGAGGAGACGATGCCCCTGACATACGCGGCCACCTCGTCGTCGGTACGCTGCGGCACAGGCGCCACGGCGAGTTGCCGCACGATGCCCGCGAACGGCGCGGGCACCTCGTCGACGACCCGGTCGACGCGGAACGACCGATCGCCGGCGGCGAGCACCGAGGCGATGCCGTCGCGGATGACCGCGAGCGACGCGTTGCCGAACCGGCAGTCGACCGCTCGTCGCATGAGGTCGGTGCCGACCGCGTCGGGGGCTTGGATCATCACCTGCAGTGCGTCGCGCTCGAGCCGGGTCGACGGATCGTTCGGCAGCTCGGTGATCGAGAACGGCCGCTGGGGGGCATCCGTCGTCTGGGTCTCGTTCGCGGGCTGACTGCTGCCGGGGTCGCGCCCCGGGGTGCGACGCTCCCCCGGACCGCCCTGGGCGGTGCGTCCGTCGCTCGCCGAGCGCACGGCACGCGTCACCTCGCCGAGCTCCAGCCCGAGCATGCGGGCGAGCTCCCGGGTGTAGCCGGGCCGCAACGCGGGGTCCCGGATGTCGGCGACGATCGGCGCACCGGCGCGCAGCGCGGCGACCCGGCCCTCCACCGTCTCGAGGTCGTAGCGCGACAGGGTGTGCCTGAGGACGAACTCGAACATCGGCGTGCGCGTGTCGATGAGCGAACGCACGGCCGCGTCGCCCCTGGCGAGCCGCAGGTCGCACGGGTCGAGACCGTCGGGGGCGACCGCGACGAAGGTCTGCGCCGCGAAGCGCTGCTCCTCGGCGAACGCGCGCATGGCCGCCTGCTGTCCGGCGGCATCGCCGTCGAAGGTGAACACCACCTCACCGAGGCTGGAGTCGTCGCCGAGCACGCGACGGAGCACCTTGATGTGCTCCACGCCGAACGACGTGCCCGACGTCGCGATCGCCGTGGTCACGCCGGCGAGGTGGCAGGCCATCACATCGGTGTACCCCTCGACCAGCACGACCCGGTGGGTCTTCGCGATGTCGCGCTTGGCGAGGTCGAGCCCGTACAGCACCTGTGCCTTGTGATAGATCGCGGTCTCGGGGGTGTTCAGGTACTTCGGCCCCTGATCGTCGTCGAGGAGCCTGCGGGCGCCGAAGCCCACCGTCTGGCCGGTGACGTCGCGGATCGGCCAGATCAGGCGCCCGCGGAACCGGTCGTACACGCCCCGGTCGCCCTGCGAGACGAGACCGGCTGCGGCAAGCTCCTCCGTCGAGAAGCCCCGGGCCTTGAGGTGATTCGTCAGCGCATCCCAGCTCTTGGGGGCGAACCCGACGCCGAAGTGACGCGCGGCCTCGGCGTCGAATCCGCGCTCGCCGAGGAACCGGCGGCCGACCTCGGCCTCGGGCGAGCCGAGGCGCTCGACGAAGAACACCGCCGCCGCCTGGTTCGCGGCGAGGAGCCGCGCGCGGTTGCCGTGGTCGGACGCCTGCCCACCGTCTTCGTAGTGCAACTCGAAGCCGATGCGGCCGGCAAGGCGCTCGACCGCCTCCGCGAACGAGACGTGGTCCATGCGCTGCAGGAACGAATAGACGTCGCCCGACTCGCCGCATCCGAAGCAGTGGTAGTACCCGAGACCCGGGCGCACGTGGAAGCTCGGGCTCCGCTCGTCGTGGAAGGGGCAGAGACCCTTCAGCGAGCCCACGCCGGCCGACTTGAGGCTGACGTGTTCGCCGACGATGTCGGCGATGTTGGTGCGGGCCTTGACCTCGTCGACATCGCTCTGTCGAATCCGGCCCGCCATGGCTCTCATCCTAGTTCGCCGACACGCGGCGGCAGCCGGGCGTCACCGCTGCACCAGGCGCTCATACCAGGCGAGGGCGGATTGGTCGGTGAGGCTCGCGACCTGGTCGACGATCACGCGCTTGCGGGCGACGTCGTCAGCGGCCGCCCGCCAGTCCTCGGCGAAACCCGGGTCGAGGTGCCGGTCGCCGGCCTCGTGCAGCACGTCGGCGAGGGACGTCAGCACCTGCCGCTGCTGCGCGTAGATGGGCTGACGCGTGTTCCTCGACATCACGAACGCCGCCACGATGCCCTTCAGCACGGCGATCTCGGCCTGGATCTCGCGCGGCACCACGACGTCGGCACCGAACCGGATGAGGCTGGCGAGCGGGAACGCCGCGCGAGTGGCATCCGTCGCCGCGTGCGCGAACCGCCCGATGAGCTGGCTCGTGAGGTTCTTCAACTGCGCCTGTTCGCGCCGACTGCCGCTCCAGGAGTCCATCCACCCGTCGAGCGAGTCGAGCCGGTCGAACGCGGCGATGAGCTCGTCGTGCGTGATGGCGCCGCCGATCCACTCGTACATCGACGTGACCAGCGCATCGTGGTCGACCCGTGCACCGAGGGCGGCCACGTCGACGTAGCCGTTGACGATGGCGTCCTCGAAGTCGTGGACCGAGTAGGCGATATCGTCGGAGAGGTCCATGACCTGCGCCTCGATGCAGAGCCGGCGGTCGGGGGCACCACGGCGCATCCACTCGAACACCTCGACGTCGTCGCGGTAGAAGCCGAACTTCGCGCGCCCGCTCGGGTCGGGAACCGACGTCGCCTCGGGCCACGGGTACTTGCAGCTCGCGTCGAGGCTTGCACGCGTGAGGTTGAGGCCGTGGCTGCGCCCGTCGTCGCCGAACACCTTGGGCTCGAGGCGGGTGAGGAGTCGGAGCGTCTGCGCGTTGCCCTCGAAGCCGCCGATGTCGGTGGCCCACACGTTGAGGGCCTTCTCGCCGTTGTGCCCGAACGGCGGGTGGCCGAGGTCGTGCGCGAGGCAGGCCGTGTCGACGACGTCGGGGTCGAGCCCGAGGCTCGCGGCGAGCTCGCGCCCGACCTGGGCCACCTCGAGCGAGTGCGTGAGCCGGTTGCGGGCGAAATCGAGCCCGGCCGTGGGGCTCAGCACCTGCGTCTTCGCCGCGAGTCGGCGGAGGGCGCTCGAATGCACGAGCCTCGCCCGGTCGCGTGCGAAGTCGCTGCGACCCGACGTGTGCTTCTCGGGGTGCCGTCGCTCGGTGTCGGCGTCGCCGTAGCCGCCGAACAGTCGTTCGCGCACGTCAGCCGCCGCTCGTGTCGAGCTCGGCGTCGACGAGGGTGGTGCGGTCGTCGCCGGCGAGCTCCTGCGAATCGAGCCATCCCGCGGGAAGCGCGGGGCTCTTCGGCGTGCCCGCACGGCCGCGCGGCCCCTCGGCGCCCTCGCCCGGGTACGGCATCGACCAGTCGAGTGTGCCGAGCAGCTCGTCGAGCTGCGCGAGCGACTCGACGGTCGCGAGCTTCGCCCGAAGCTCCCCACCGACCGGGTACCCCTTGAAGTACCAGGCGACGTGCTTGCGGATGTCGCGGCAACCGCGTTCCTCGCTGTCGAAGAACTCCTTCAGCAGTTCCGCGTGGCGGCGGAACGTCTGCGCGACCTCGCCCAGCGTCGGCTCGGCCTTGCGCGCCTCGCCGCGGAACCCGGCCGCGAGGTCGCCGAAGAGCCACGGACGGCCGAGGCATCCACGGCCCACGACCACGCCGTCGCAGCCGGTCTCGGCGACCATGCGCAGCGCGTCGTCGGCCGACCAGATGTCGCCGTTGCCGAGCACCGGCACGCTCGTGACGGCCTGCTTCAGCTTGGCGATGGCCGACCAGTCGGCCTCGCCCGAGTAGAACTCGGCGGCCGTGCGCGCGTGCAGGGCGACCGCCGCGACGCCGGCCCCCTCGGCGATGCGTCCCGCCTCGAGGTAGGTGAGGTGGTCGGCATCGATGCCCTTGCGCATCTTCACCGTGAGCGGGATGTCGCCGGCCGCCTTCACCGCACCCTCGACGATGGCGCGGAACAGGCCGCTCTTCCACGGCAGCGCCGCCCCGCCGCCCTTGCGGGTGACCTTGGGCACGGGGCATCCGAAGTTCAGGTCGATGTGGTCGGCGCGATCTTCGGCGACGAGCATCGTGACCGCCTCGGCAACGGTCTTCGGGTCGACGCCGTAGAGCTGGATGGACCGTGGCGTCTCGGACTCGTGGTGCGTGATGAGCCGCATGGACTCGGGCGTGCGCTCGACGAGCGCGCGCGACGTGATCATCTCGGAGACGTAGAGGCCCGCGCCGAACTCGCGGCACAGCCGCCGGAATGCCGTGTTCGTGATGCCGGCCATCGGGGCCAGCACCACGGGGACGTCGAGGTCGAGCCCGCCGATGGACAGCGGGCCCGCGGGAAGCGTGGTGGTGGAGGGCATCGTCTTCGATTCTCCCAGAGAACCGGGGCACCCCGCCCTTCGGACCTCGCGCGCGCCTAGGATTCCGAGGAGGACGAGGTGTGGAGGACGAGATGACCGACGGCACGCTGACCGGTGCGGAGCGGGTGCGGGCGGATGCCGCGGCACGCGGGCTCGAGGTCGAGATCATCGAACGACCGGCCGCACGCAGCCTCGAGGAGGCCGCCGAGATCATGGGAATCACGCCCGTCGACATCGTGAAATCGCTCGTCGTGAAGAAGAGCGACGACACGTACGCGTTCGCGCTCGTGCCGGGCGGGCGCAAGATCTCGTGGCCGAAGCTCCGGGCGCTCCTCGGCGTGAACAAGCTGCAACTGCCGGATGCCTCGCTCGCCCTCGCCGCGACCGGCTACGAGCGCGGGACCATCACGCCGCTCGGCTCGACCACGGCGTGGCCGGTCGTCGTCGACGTCACGATCGCCGGGCGCCGCGTCTCGATGGGCGCGGGCGAGCACGGCCGGAGCCTCTTCGTCGACGCCGACGCGCTGATCCGCGCGTTCGACGCGACGGTCGCCGACATCACCGAGCCGGAGTAGTCAGGCCTCGGCGGTCGAGTCGGCGCGCAGCGCCGTACCGAGACCTACTCCCCTACGCCCGGGATATAGCAGACGTCGCCCTCGCACACCATCGCGGCGGGGTCGCCGGCCACCATGGTGAACGGCGACGGCACCGCGGCATCCGTCGACGGGGCATCCGTCACCTGAGGCGTCGTCGCGTCGCTCACGCCGCAGCCCCGTCACGCTCGCCGGCCACCTGGGTGAGCACCTGCGAGAACACCTCGGCGGGCTGCGCGCCCGAGACGCCGTACTTGCCCTCGAAGACGAAGAACGGCACGCCCTGGATGCCGTACGCGCCGGCCTGGGCGATGTCGGCCTGCACGGCGGAACCGTAGCTTCCCGACTCGAGGGCCTCGCGCGCGGCATCCGCGTCGAGGCCGACCTCGGCGGCGATCGCGACGAGCTCGTCGATGCGGCCGACGTGGCGGCCCTCGGAGAAGTACGCGCGGAACAGCCGCTCCGACAGTTCGAGCTGCAGGCCGTGCGCCTTCGCGAAGTGCAGCAGCTCGTGGGCCTTCAGCGTCTTGGTGTGCTGCAACGCGTCGTAGTCGTACTCGAGCCCGGCCTGGGCGGCGATGCCGGTGACCCGGTCGATCATCATCTGCGCCTGCTCGACGGGGATGCGCTTGTGCCCGGCGAGGAAGTCGATCTCCGAGCCCTCGAAGTCGACGGGCGTGTCGGGCGCGAGCTCGAACGAGTGGTACTCGATCTCCACCTCCGGCGCGTCGTCGCCGAGAGCGGCGATACCGCCCTCGAGGTGGCGCTTGCCGATGTAGCACCACGGGCAGGCGATGTCGGACCAGATGTCGATCTTGATGGGGGACGTCACACTCAGGTCGAACGGATGCCGCGACATCCGTATTCCGTCCGAAATGGCGGATATACGATCGGGCGCGCCGGATCTTCTCCCGTTGAAGCGGCGCGCCCGATCGTATATCCGCCAGTTCGTGCACCGGCTCCCGGATGGCGACGCCGCGCGAATCCGCCGGCTCAGGACGCGGTCGGCGCGTCGACCGCGCCGCCGAACCGGCGGTTGCGCCCCGCGTACAGCTCGATGGCCTGCCACAGGTCGGTACGCGAGAAGTCGGGCCACAGCGTGTCGAGGAACACCATCTCGGCATACGCCGATTGCCAGAGCAGGAAGTTCGAGGTGCGCTGCTCCCCCGAGCTGCGCACGAACAGGTCGACGTCGGGCAGCTCGGGCACGTAGAGCCGCCTCGCGATGAGCTTCTCGGTCACGGCCGACGGGCGGAGCCGACCGGATGCCACGTCGTCGGCGATGGAGCGCACGGCATCCGTGATCTCGTTGCGGCCGCCGTAGTTGACGCACATCGTGAGGGTCAGGGTGTCGTTGCCCGCGGTGAGCCGCTCGGCGTACTGCAGCTCGTTGATGACGGACGCCCACAGCCGGGGTCGCCGCCCCGCCCAGCGGATGCGCACTCCCCACTCGTTGAGCTGGTCGCGGCGCCGGTGCAGCACGTCGCGGTTGTAGCCCATGAGGAAGCGCACCTCGTCGGGCGAGCGCTTCCAGTTCTCGGTCGAGAACGCGTACACCGACAGGTGCTTGACGCCGATCTGCACGGCGCCGGCGACCACGTCGAGCAGGGCCGCCTCGCCGGCCTTGTGGCCCTCGATGCGGGTGAGGCCGCGGCGATTCGCCCACCGACCGTTGCCGTCCATGACGATCGCGACATGCTCGGGCACGGCGCCCTTGGGAAGTTCGGGCGGGTACACGCCCGTCCAGTCGAGCGGCTTGTAGGGTACAGCGTCGCGATGCGTGTAGGGCTTGGGGGTCACGTGGTCGTTTCTCTGGAGACGTGCGGCAGCGAGCGGAGTCCGCGCTCGAGGTGCCACTGGGTGTATGCGGCGACGATACCGCTCGCCTGGTTCCGGTCGACGGATGCCGCGGCCTCTGCCTGCGCCCAGTCGCCGGCGAGCAGCGAGCCGAGCAGCGCCACGGTGGAGCCGGCGATGCGTGGCGTGCCGGGGGGCGCGTCATCGTCGCAGACCACGCCGCCGAGTTGCACGACGACCGCGGTGTGCTCGCCGATCTTGCCGCACCGCGCACAGTCCTGGAAGCTCGGCGCCCAGCCCGCGAGGGCGAGCGCGCGCAGCAGGTACGAGTCGAGCGTGAGGCTCGCGCCGTGCTCCGCTCGTGCGAGCGAGCGCAGGGCGCCGACGAGCAGCAGGTACTGCTGCAGCGATCCCTCGGATTCGGTGAGCTTGTCGGCGGCCTCGACCATGGCGTTCGCGGCCGTGTACGCCGCGTAGTCCTGCGTGATCTCGGCGCCGTACGAGCCGAGCGACTCGGCCTGCGTGATCACGTCGAGCGTGCGGCCCTCGTAGAGCTGCAGGTCGGCGACCATGAACGGCTCGAGCCGCGCCCCGAACTTCGAGCCCGTGCGCCGCACGCCCTTGGCGACGGCCCGCACCTTGCCGTGACGACGGGTGAGCAGCGTGACGATGCGGTCGGCCTCACCCAGCTTGTGGGTGCGCAGCACGACGGCTTCATCTCGGTACACGGGCACCTCTCGATTCTCCCACCGTCCACCGGCACCCCGGGTGACGGCCACGGGGTGCACGCGCAGGCGTCAGCGGGGTGCACGCGTAACGGATGCGCGCGCATGGATGCACCCACGGCAGAATGGTCGAATGACCTCGACTGCGCCGATCCTCGTGACCGGCGGCACCGGCACGTTGGGCCGTGCCGTCGTGCGCGCCCTCACGAGTCGCGGCAGCGACACCCGTGTGCTGAGTCGCAGCGGCGCCGCCGGAACCGTGCACGGCGACCTCGCGACGGGCGACGGACTCGATGCGGCGCTCGACGGCGTCGGCGCCGTGCTCCATCTCGCGACCACCCTGCACGATGACACCGAGATCACCCGCACGCTCGTCGAGGCCGCCGAACGCTCGGGCAGCCCGCGCCTCCTGTTCCAGTCGATCGTGGGCATCGACCGCATCCCGCTCGGCTACTACCACGGCAAGCTCGCGTGCGAGCGCATCGTCGAGGAGTCGAGCCTGCCGTGGACGATCCTGCGTGCCACGCAGTTCCACGACCTCATCGCGACGTTCTTCCGCATGCAGCGCTTCTCCCCCGCCGTCTTCGCGCCCGCGTTCTCGTTCCAGCCGATCCACGTCGAGGACGTCGCTCGTCGCTGGGTCGAACTGCTCGACGCGGATGCCGCGGGCATGGCGCCCGACATCGGCGGCCCCGAGACCCGCACCGGGCGCGACCTCGCCCGTGCGTTCCTTGCGGCGCGCGGCTCCCGCCGCCCGGCGCTGCCGTTCCGGCTGCCCGGACGAACGTTCGCCGCGTTCTCCTCGGGCGGAAACCTCGTGCCCGGCGAACCGTTCGGGCGCGTCACCTTCGAGGAGTTCCTCGCGTCGCCCGGGCACGACGACCCGGCCGCAGCCGACACTCCCGGGCGCACCGACGCATGACGCTGGCGCCGTTCGAGATCCCGCTCTGGACCGACCTCGCGGCGGTGGCCGTCGGCGCCCTGCAGGGCGCGATGTTCGCCGGGCGGCTGAAGGAACGCCGGCTCGACCTCCTGGGCGTGGCCCTCATCGGCATCCTGGTCGGCTTGGGCGGAGGCCTCCTCCGCGACATCCTGCTGAACCAGTTGCCCGCCGCCATGAAGACCAACTGGTATCTCCTCGTCGCCACGCTCGCGGCGCTCGTCGGAATGGCGCTGCTGCGTCTCTTCGCCCGCCTGAACGCGCTCATCATCGCGCTCGACGCGGTGACGATCGGGCTCTTCGCCGCGATCGGCACCACGAAGGCCCTCGCATACGGCGTGCCCGAGGTACCGGCGATCTTCGTCGGGGTCGTGTCGGCCGTGGGCGGCTCGATCCTGCGTGACGTGTCGCTCAACCTGCCGATCGCGCTCATGCACGTCGGCTCGCTCTATGCCGTCGCAGCGGCGGCGGGCACGGTGCTCATCGTGGTGCTCGTCGCGCTCGGCGCGAACATCACCATCGCGGCGACGGCATGCGTCATCGTGACCACCGTGATCCGCCTCGGGTCGGTACGTTTCGGCTGGAGCCTGCCGGAGCAGCGTGCGATCGCGAGCTGGCGCGTCTGGCGTCGCCCCTGACGGTGCGCGACGGGCTCAGACCAGGAACGGCGGATGCCGCGTCCGTGAGTGCGTGGCGCGGCATCCGTTGGTCGAACCTAGACGCTGACCGCCTCGCGAACCTTCTCGGCGACGCGCGACCCGCGCAGCGCCCGGTTCACCGCGGAGACGACGGCCTTGAGCGACGCCGTGGAGATGTCGGCGTCCACGCCGACGCCCCAGAGGGTGCTCCCCTCGACCTGGCATTCGACGTAGGCGGCGGCGAGGGCGTCGCCCCCGGCCGACAGGGCGTGCTCGCTGTAGTCGAGCACGCGCACGTCGACGCCCTCGGCGGCGAGCACCGAGAGGAACGCTGCGACCGGTCCATTGCCCGAGCCGTCGGCCTCGACGCGCTCGTCGCCGTCGCGGAGTCCGACGCGCACGCGCACGTCGCCCGTGAGGTCGCTCTCGGTGCGCAGGGACAGCAGCTCGAACCTGCCCCACTTCTCATCGGGGCGGTCCTGGGGTGCTGGCAGGTACTCGTCGTTGAAGATGCGCCAGATCTCGTCGCTCGAGACCTCGCCGCCCTCGGCGTCGGTCTTGGCCTGCACGACACCCGAGAACTCGATCTGCAGGCGCCGCGGCAGGTCGAGCGCGTGGTCGGTCTTCAGCAGGTAGGCGACGCCGCCCTTGCCCGACTGGGAGTTCACGCGGATGACCGCCTCGTAGCTGCGGCCGAGGTCCTTCGGGTCGACCGGCAGGTAGGGCACGGCCCACTCGAGGTCGTCGACGTCGGCGCCGCGGCGTGCGGCCTCGGCCTCCATGGCCTCGAAGCCCTTCTTGATCGCGTCCTGGTGCGAGCCCGAGAACGCGGTGTACACGAGGTCGCCGGCCCAGGGGCTGCGCTCGGGCACGGGCAGCTGGTTGCAATACTCGGCCGTGCGCTTGACCTCGTCGATGTCGGAGAAGTCGATCTGCGGGTCGATGCCCTGCGTGAACAGGTTGATGCCGAGCGCGACGAGGTCGACGTTGCCGGTGCGCTCGCCGTTGCCGAACAGGCATCCCTCGATGCGGTCGGCCCCGGCCATGTAGCCGAGCTCGGCGGCGGCCACGGCCGTGCCCCGGTCGTTGTGGGGATGCAGCGAGAGGATCACGTTCTCGCGGCGGTTCAGGTGCCGGCTCATCCACTCGATCGAGTCGGCGTAGACGTTGGGCGTGGCCATCTCGACGGTCGCGGGCAGGTTGATGATGACCTTGCGCTCGGGAGTCGGCTCGAACACCTCCAGGACCTGGTTGCAGACGTCGACGGCGAACTCCAGCTCGGTGCCGGTGTAGCTCTCGGGCGAGTATTCGTAGTACACGGTCGTGCCCGGGACGCTCGCCTCCATCTCGCGACACTTGCGCGCGCCGTGCAGCGCGATGTCGATGACGCCCTGCCGGTCGGTGCGGAAGACGACCTCGCGCTGCAGGATGCTCGTCGAGTTGTAGAGGTGCACGATCGCCTGCTTGGCACCGCGGATGGACTCGTAGGTGCGCTCGATGAGGTGGTCGCGCGACTGCGTCAGCACCTGGATGGTGACGTCGTCGGGAATGGCGCCTTCCTCGATGAGGCTGCGCACGAAGTCGAAGTCGGTCTGGCTCGCGCTCGGGAACCCGACCTCGATCTCCTTGTAGCCCATGCGCACGAGCATGTCGAACATGATGCGCTTGCGCTCGGGGCTCATCGGGTCGATGAGGGCCTGGTTGCCGTCACGCAGGTCGACGGCGCACCAACGGGGCGCCTTCTCAATGCGTGCGGACGGCCACGTGCGGTCGGGCAGGTCGACGCGGAACTGCTCGTGATACGGACGGTAACGATGCACGGGCATCGGCGACGGCTGCTGGGTGTTCTTCATGGGGGTGCTCTTCTCGCTCTACGGATGGGTTGTCAGCCGACGACGAACTCCGCAGCGAGGGAGGCCTTGAACTAGGACTCGCTGCGGCAGCTAAGGAGAAGCAGGCCGTGAAGCACGGAACTAGGGTAACACCGCCCTTGCGCACGCACGCAATCGTGACGATGAGCGGATGCCGCAGCCACGCGGCATCCGCTCATCCGCCCATCGGCCGGCGACTCCTCGACCGCGACCCCTCGACCGCGGCTACTCCACCGCGAGCGCGACGACGGGGGCGACCCGCATGGCGCGACGCGCGGGCGCGATGGACGCCACGAGCGTGAGCACGCCGGCCGCGAGGAGCAGACCGCCGAACATCGCCCACGGGATGCCGGGCAGCACGAACGCCGGCTCGCCCTGCGCCCCGCCGAGCAGGGCCTGGGCGCCCGCCCAGCCGTACCCGAAGCCGAGCACGATGCCCGTGACCGTCGCCGCGAGCGTCAGTGCGGCGCTCTCGGCGACGATCATGCGGCGGAGCTGTCCGCGATCGAACCCGAGCGCTCGGAGGAGCCCGAGCTCACGGGTGCGCTGCATGACGCTCAGCGACAGGGTGTTCACCATGCCGATCGCGGCGATGACGGCGCTGAACCCGATGAGCACGGTGAAGACCGCGATCGTCACATTGAGCATCTCCTCGATGCCGGCGTACACCTCGGGCTGCACGCGTTGCGCCTCGAGCAGCATCGCGCGATACGACTCCATGGTCACGGCGAACGTGGTGACGAGCGTCACCCCGATGACGAGCCCGATCGTCATGCGCGAGCTCCGCTCGGGGTGGCGCACGGCGTTCTCGGCCGCGAGCCGGGCGGCCGGTGTGCTGCCCAGTGCGCGGCCGACGAGGCGGAGCACCGGCGGCATCACGACGTGCGCGCCGAGCACGATGCCGGTGAACGAGACGATGCCGCCCGCCATGCCGACGAGCACGCCGTACGGCTCGGTGAGTCCCCAGACGACACCCGCGACGAGCAGGCCGACGCCGACCACGAAGAGCACGAGCGCGCTCACGTTGCGGACCCGACGGCGTCCGAGCTCTTCGCGATCGGACTCGTTCGAGTTGCCGATCGCCTCGATCGGCCGTACCCGGAGTACCCGTCGCGAGCCGACCCACGACGCCAGCCACGTCGTGACGACCACGGCGACGGCCGGGAGGATGACCGCGGGGTTCAGATAGGCGTACTCGGTCGCGGGCATGACATCGGTCGCCACGGCGACCTCCTCGAGCAGGAACGCGAGCCCGGTGCCGGCGACGACGCCGATCACCGCGCCCGCGAGCCCGATGCCGAGCCCCTCCTTCGCGATGTGCGCCCGCTGCGCGCGGGCGGTCGAGCCGATGAGACGCAGCAGCGCGATGAGGCGCGTGCGACCGGCCACGACCGTGGCGACGGTGTTGGCGGTGACGATCGCACTCACGTAGACCGCGATCACGATGAACACGGCCGCGACGATCCCGAGCATGAGGGCGACGGTGTCGCTCTGCCCGGTCACCTCGTCGGCGGCGATCGCGGCGGCGAGGAGTCCGGTGACGTGCAGCAGTGCCACCCCGAAGGTGCCCGCCAGTGCGGCGACGAGCATGGTGGGCCACTGGTCGGCGAATCGCGATCGCATCACGCTGCGACCTCCATCGAGAGCATGAACGACGAGATCTCCTCGGGCGTCGATCGGGGCGCGTCACGCACGATGCGCCCGTCGGCGAGGAAGAGGATGCGATCGGCGTGGCTCGCCGCCACCGGGTCGTGCGTCACCATCGCGATCGACTGGCCGAAGCCGGCGCTCGCCCCTGCGAGGAGCCCGAGCACCTCGCGTCCCGTGCGCGAGTCGAGGTTTCCCGTCGGCTCGTCGGCGAACAGCAGGTCGGGCCGGGTCGCGAGCGCCCGCGTGATCGCCACGCGCTGCTGCTGACCGCCCGAGAGTTCATGCGGCCGGTGCCGCAGCCGCGCGGTGAGTCCGAGGGTCTCGATGAGCTCGTCGATCCACGCGCGCTCGTCGCGGCTCGGCCGGCGACCGTCGAGCTCGAACGGGAGCAGCACGTTGCCGGCGACGTCGAGCGTCGGCACGAGGTTGAATGCCTGGAACACGAAGCCGACGCGTCGACGGCGGAGCACGGTGAGCGCGGCATCCGAGAGTTCGGTGATGTCGGTGTCGCCGAGCCACACGCGACCGGTGGTCGGCGAGTCGAGGCCGGCCATGATGTGCATGAGCGTCGACTTGCCCGAGCCCGACGGGCCCATGATGGCGGTGAACTCGCCGCGGCGGAGGCCGAGGGAGACGCCGTCGAGGGCGGTGACGGCGCCGGGGCCCTGTCCGTAGCGCTTGCCGAGGTCGATGACGCGTGCGATGAGGCCGAGGTCGGAGGGTTGGATCTGCATGGTCTCGACGCTACGGACGGCGCCGGCTCGGGGCATCCGGCCACGGAGTGGTCTCATGTCATCCTCGGGGATGACCCCCGGGGTCAGGTGCCGAGGTCGTGCTCGTAGGCGAACACGACGAGCTGCACGCGGTCGCGCAGGGAGAGCTTCGCGAGGATGCGGCTCACGTGCGTCTTGACCGTCGCCTCCGACAGGTACTCGGATGCCGCGATCTCCGAGTTCGAGAGGCCGCGCGCCGCCAGCCCGAAGATCTCGCGTTCGCGCGGCGTGAGCTCCGACCAGGCGGCCGGGGCCGGACGGCGCCCGCTCCCACGCCCGACGTGCGCGAACAGCTCGCGGGTCGCCGAAGCGGCGATGACCTGGTTGCCCTGGTGCACCGTGCGGATGGCGGCGAGCAGGAACTCGGGGTCGGCGTCCTTCAGCACGAAGCCGCTCGCGCCGGCCCGGATCGCACGCGCCGCGTTCTCGTCGAGGTCGAATGTCGTGAGCACGAGGATGCGCGGCGGGGTGCGACCGTCGGCGTCGGCCTCGGCGAGGATGCGCTCGGTCGCCGCGATGCCGTCCTGCAGCGGCATCCGCACGTCCATCAGCATGACGTCGGGGCGGGAGCGAGCGGCGAGGGCGACGGCCGCGACCCCGTCGCCCGCCTCGCCGACCACCTCGAGGTCGGCCTGCGACTCGACCAGCATGCGGATGCCGGCACGGAACAGGGCCTGATCGTCGACGAGGGCGACGCGGATGCCGCTCATGCCGGCCGCTTCGCCTGCGCCGGGATCCGGGCCGAGAGCCGGAACCTGCCGTCGTCGCCCGCCTCGGCATGCAGCGTGCCGCCGGCGAGTTGCGCGCGCTCGTGCATGCCCGGGATGCCATGGCGGAAGGCCGGCGAGGAATCGCCGGCTGCGGCATCCGCTCGCATCGCGTTCACGATCTCGAGCTCGACGCCGGCCTCGTCCCATGCGAGACGCAGGTCGACCGGCGCCGCGACGTCGCCGTGGCGCAGGGCGTTCGTGAGGCCCTCCTGCACGATGCGGTACACGGCGATCTGGTGCCCGGTGCCGAGTTCGATCCGCTCGCCGGTCTCGGCGAATCGCACGTCGAGGCCGGTCGTTCGCACCTGGTCGATGAGCCGGCCGAGGTCGTCGAGCACGGGCTGGGGTGCGTCGCCCTCGTGGTGGCGGAGCTCCGCGAGCAGGAGACGGACGTCGCCCAGTGCTCCGCGGGCGACGCCCGCGATCGTGTCGAGTGCCTCCACGGCCGCCTCGGGTCTCGTGCGCGCGGCGAAGCGAGAGCCATCGGCCTGGGCGATCACGACCGCGAGCGAGTGGGCGACCACGTCGTGCATGTCGCGGGCGATGCGATTGCGCTCCTGCTCGACCACGAAACGGTACTGGGCCAGTTCGCGCTGGCGGTTCGCGAGCTCCTCGCGGCGCCGGATGTCCCGGGTGTCGCGCACCGACCTGACGAGCAGCCCGGCGGTCCAGGCGAGCACCAGCACGGCGATCGAGGCGACGAAGAGGAGCCCGACCGCGAGTGACGTGCCGATCGCGTTGCTCGGGCTCCCGACGAGCGACGCGCCGTCGAGCAGCGGCTTCACGACCCCCAGGTACACGGTGGCGACCACCGCGCCGAAGCCGGCCGACGCGAGGCCGAGCCATTTCACGACCTGCTCGCCACGAGCCGCCGTGGTGTAGAGCACCCCGAGCACGGCGAGGTCGTAGAGCTGCAGATCACTCAGGGCGGCCATCTGCACCACGGCGGCGGCCCATGCCACCCCGAGCGAGACGGCCGGCGAGCGACGACGCACCGCGAGCGCGCCCGTGAACCCCGCCAACGCCAGGAGATCGGCCAGGTTGCCGAGCAGCGCGAACGGCAGGCAGACGAGCCCGAAGAGCCCGGCGAGCACGACGTCCGTCGTGATCATGCCGCGGGTCGGGGTTGTCTGCACCGATCCACCGTATTCCGTGCGGCGCGGCCGGCCTGCCCCGAACCGGCGGAATCATCCTCGAGTCGTACGCGGCGCGGCACGACGAGACGACGCCGGCGACGCAGACGAACGATGCGGCCCAAACGTTGGGTCGCGCTCGCGGCGTACGCGCCGCAGAATGGTCGGCGGGAGGCACAGGTGCGAGGCATGAGGACCACGAGCGCGCTGCTCGCGACATCCGCTCTCCTGATGCTCGCCGGCTGCGCCGGTCAGGGCGGCGGTGCGGCGACGGATGACGCGTGGGCGCCCACGCCACCACCGCTTCCCGCCGAGGCCACGGCGGTCGGAACGGTGCTCGAGAAGGACGGCACCCCCGAGCTCTGCCTCGGCGCGATCGCCGAGTCGTATCCGCCCCAGTGCGGCGGGCCCGAGGTGATCGGCTGGGACTGGGACGCCGTCGAGGGCGAGGAGACCGCGGCGGGCGTCACGTGGGGCGCGTACGCCGTCTGGGGCGACTGGGACGGCGAGACGTTCACCATCACGCGGGAGCCCGTGCTCGCCGCGCTCTACGACCCGATGGTCGACCCCGACGCGCCGAATCCGTGGGACGACTCCCTACCGCCGGGCGCGCTCCCAGAGGCGGAGGCGACGGTCGTGCAGACCCAGCTCGAGGACGTGATGCCCGACGTGCTCGCCACGGCGTTCGTCAACGGTCGCGTCGTCGTCGAGGTCATGTACGACGACGGCAGCCTGCAGTCGCAGGTCGACGAGCGGTTCGGCGAGGATGCCGTGGTCGTGATCCCGAGCCTGAGGCCGGCCGACGCCTGACGCCCCGCGCGCGGCACGCGACGTGGTCACCGGGTGACGACCGTTTGCCGGGTGGAGGACGCCCGCGAACGGTCGTGTGCCGCCGAAAGGTCGTCGCGCCCTCAGAACCCGAGCCGTCCGAGCTGCTTCGGGTCGCGCTGCCAGTCCTTGGCCACCTTCACGTGCAGCGCGAGATACACCTTGCGCCCGAGAAGCCCCTCGATCTGCGCGCGCGCCGTGGCGCCCACCTCGCGCAGCCGCTGGCCGCCCTTGCCGATGATGATGCCCTTCTGGCTGTCGCGCTCGACGTAGAGGTTCGCGTAGATCTCGAGCAGGTCCTTGTCCTCCCGCTCGACCATGTCGTCGACGGTCACGGCGATCGAGTGCGGCAACTCGTCGGAGACGCCCTCGAGCGCCGCCTCGCGCACGAACTCGGCGATGCGCTCGGCGGTCGCCTCGTCGGTACGGGCCTCGGCCGGGTAGAGCGGATGCTCCGCGGTGGGCGTCAGCTTCAGCAGCTCGTCGACGAGCACGTCGAGCTGCTCGCCCCGCGGCGCCGACACGGGGATGACGGCATCCCACTCCCGAAGCTCCGACACCGCCAGCAGCTGCTCCGCCACCTTCGCCTTCGACGTGGCATCCGTCTTCGTGACGATGGCCACCTTCCTGGCGCGCGGATACTGGTCGAGCTGTTCGTTGATGAACCGGTCACCCGGGCCGATGGCCTCGTTCGCGGGCACGCAGAACGCAATCACGTCGACGTCGCCGAGGGTCGACTGCACCAGCGTGTTGAGGCGCTCGCCGAGGAGCGTTCGCGGGCGGTGCAGCCCTGGCGTGTCGACGAGGATGAGCTGCCCGTGGTCGCGATGCACGATGCCGCGGATGGCGCGACGCGTCGTCTGCGGCTTCGAGCTCGTGATCGCCACCTTCTCGCCCACGAGCGCGTTGGTGAGCGTCGACTTGCCGACGTTCGGGCGTCCGACGATCGAGACGAACCCTGCCCGGTACTCAGCCACGGTGGTTGTTCCTTCCTTCGAGCTCGCCCGTGTCGAACGCCGACTGCGCGTCGATGAGCGCCTGGTCGCGTTCGACGATGATCGTCGAGATGCGCTTGCGGCGCCCCTCGGTGCGCTCGGCCTCGAGGATCAGCCCCGACACCGTCACGCGTTCGCCGAGGAGCGGCAGGTGACCGAGCTCCTTGGCGAGCAGGCCGCCGGCGGAATCGACGTCCTCGTCCTCGAGGTCGAGGCCGAACAACTCGCCGAGCTCGTCGATGGGGAGGCGGGCGTTCACGCGGAAGCGGCCGTCGGCGAGCTCCTCGACCTGCGCCGCCTCGCGATCGTACTCGTCGGAGATGTCGCCCACGAGTTCCTCGATGAGGTCCTCGAGCGTGACGAGGCCCGCGATGCCGCCGTACTCGTCGACGACCATCGCGAGGTGGTTCGACTCGAGCTGCATCTGGCGAAGCAGTGCGTCGGCCTTCATGGAGTCGGGCACGAACAGGGCGGGGCGCGCGAGCTCTCCGACGGTGAGTCCCTCGGCGTCGAGCGGGCGCTCGAAGCTCAACCGGGCGAGATCAC
Source organism: Agromyces sp. NPDC052230 (assembly GCF_040679595.1). Lineage (NCBI taxonomy): Bacteria > Bacillati > Actinomycetota > Actinomycetes > Micrococcales > Microbacteriaceae > Agromyces > Agromyces sp. NPDC052230. The sequence goes on from NZ_JBFAVC010000006.1 coordinate 128,709, forward strand.
GGAGGTACAGGATGCCGATCACGTCGTCGGCGTCCTTCGAGATCACCGGGATGCGCGAGAACCCTGCTTTCAGGAAGAGCCCCATGGCCTGGGCGAGGTGCGCCGTGGCGTCGATCGTGATCATGTCGGTACGGGGCACCATCACCTCCCGCGCCACCGTGTCGTTGAACTCGAAGATCGAATGGATGAGCTCGCGGTCGCCCTCCTCCAGCACTTCGAGCTCGGTCGCCTCATCGACCATGCTGAGCAGTTGCTCCTCGCTCGAGACGCCCGCGAACCGGATCCGGCCGGGCGTCACGCGGTTGCCGAGCGACACCAGCGCGTTCGCGAGCGGACCGAGCAGCACGCGAACGAAGTGCACGAGCGAGGCCGTGAGTCGCAGCACGCCGGCCGCGTGCGCCCGGCCGACGCTGCGCGGGCTCGCGCCCACGAGCACGAACGAGACCGCCGTCATGATGAGCGCCGAGTAGAGCAGCACGAGCCACACGTTGTCGAGGAACGTCGCGAACGCGAGCGTCACGAGCACCGCCGCCGTGGTCTCGGCGAGGATGCGCATGAAGTTCACGGCGTTCACGTGCGCGCCCGTGTCCTCCGCGATGGCGAGGAGCGAACGACGCGCGCGGGCTTGGAGGGCGATGTCGGTGACGTCGGCACGCGACGTCGCGCCGATGGCCGAATCGACCGCCGCCATCAGGCCGCCGAATGCCACGAGCACGAATGCCGCTCCGATGAAGAGCCAGGGCTGCATGGTCAGCGGCGCCGCTCCTGCATCGTGAAGCCCACGAGAACGTCGCGCTGGATGCCGAACATCTCCTTCTCCTCCGCCGGCTCGGCGTGGTCGAACCCGAGGAGGTGCAGGATGCCGTGCGTCGTGAGCAGGAGCAGTTCGTCGGAGAGCGGATGCCCCGCCGACTTCGCCTGCGCCTCCGCCACCTGCGGGCACAGCACCACGTCGCCGAGCAGGCCGGGCGGGGTGGGCTGGTCCTCGGTGCCCGGACGGAGCTCGTCCATGGGGAAGCTCAGCACATCGGTGGGGCCTGGCTCGTCCATCCACTGCACGTGCAGCTGCTCCATGGCGCCCTCGTCGACGAGCACGATCGCGAGCTCGGCGTCGGGATGCACGTGCATGGCGTCGAGCGCGTAGACGGCGAGCCGCTGCAGTGCGCCCTCGTCGACCTGGACGCCTGACTCGTTGTTGATCTCGATGCTCACGCCTTGCCGCCCTTTCGCGGCAGGTGGTCGCGCGGTGCATTGCCGCGGCGCTCGGCGCGGTTCGCGAACTCGCGCGCCTGCTCCCGCTCGAAGCGCTGCGCCTGCGAGCGCTGGTCGAACTCGGTGTAGGCATCGACGATGCGGCCCACCAGGGTGTGCCGCACCACGTCGTCGCTCGTGAGCCGTGCGAAGTGGATGTCGTCGATGTTCTCGAGGATGCGCGTGACGATGCGGAGGCCGCTCGAGCCGCCGGGCAGGTCGACCTGCGTGATGTCGCCGGTCACGACCATCTTCGAGCCGAACCCGAGTCGGGTGAGGAACATCTTCATCTGCTCGGGCGTCGTGTTCTGGGCCTCGTCGAGCACGACGAAGGAGTCGTTCAGGGTGCGGCCGCGCATGTAGGCGAGCGGTGCGACCTCCACGGTGCCCGATGCGAGGAGCTTCGGCACGAGCTCGGGGTCCATCATCTCGTTGAGCGCGTCGTAGAGCGGCCGGAGGTACGGGTCGATCTTCTCGGTGAGGGTGCCGGGCAGGAAGCCCAGCCGCTCCCCCGCCTCGACGGCCGGCCGGGTGAGGATGATGCGGTTCACCTCCTTGCGCTGCAGCGCCTGCACGGCCTTCGCCATGGCGAGGTAGGTCTTGCCGGTGCCGGCTGGGCCGATGCCGAACACGATGGTGTTCTCGTCGATCGCGTCGACGTACTGCCGCTGGCCCTCGGTCTTCGGCCGGATCGTCTTGCCGCGGGCCGAGACGATGACCTGCCCGAGCATCTCGCTGGGCTTGGAGTTGGGGTCGGCATCGAGCATCCGGGCGGAGCTCCTCACTTCGGTCGGGGTCGGGTCCTGGCCACTGCGAACGAGCTCCAGGAGTTCTTCGATGAGGCGGCGCACACGCAGTCGCTCCTCGGTCTCGCCGCGGATGGCGATCTCATTGCCGCGCACGTGCACCTCGACGCCGGGATACTCGCGCTCGATGGACGAGAGCAGGCGGTCCTGCGGGCCGAGGAGCCGAACCATGGCGATGCCGTCGATGTGGAGCCGCTCCTCGTCGTCGCGAACGTGCCGCGCCCCTGCGGCCTCGGCCTCGATCTCGGAATCGTGCGGATCAGCCGGCAAGCGATGCCTCCTCGAGCCCGCCCGCGAGCAGGTGGGCGTGCACATGGAAGATGGTCTGGCCGCCGCCCGGGCCCGTGTTGAAGACGAGCCGGAAGTCCCCGTCGACCAGGTCGTCGGCGATCCGGTGCGCGACGTCGACGAGCTCGGCGAGGAGCCCGGGGTCGCCGGCCGCAAGCTCGACCACGTCGCGGTAGTCACCGCGCTTGGGCGTGACGACGACGTGCACGGGCGCCTTGGGCGCGATGTCGTGGAACGCGATCACCCGGTCGGTCTCGGCGACGACCCGCGCGGGGATCTCGCGCGCGGCGATGCGTTCGAAGAGGGTCGGCTCGGCACCGGAGGCGGTCATCCTCCCATCGTAGCGACGGATGCCTCACCACCGCCCGAGCGCGACGTTGAGCACGGTGATCGCGGCGGGTCCCGCCGTGGAGGTGCGCAGCACGGATGCTCCGAGCCGCACGGGTTCGGCGCCGGCCGCCACGAGGCGTTCGAGCTCGGCGGGCGCGATCCCGCCCTCGGGGCCGACGACGAGCGCCAGGTCGCGGCCGTCGAGTCGGAGGTCGGTGAGCGCGCTGCTCGCCGTGGGTTCGAGGAGGAGCATCCGGGTATCCCCGAGCAGGCCGGCCAGCTGGGCGGTCGTCGCGACCGGCCGCACGTCGGGCACGCGAGAGCGGATCGACTGCTTCGCGGCCTCGCGCACGATCGCCGCCCAGCGTTGCCGCCCCTTCTCGGCCTTCGGACCCTCCCACCGCGACACCGACCGCGACGCCGCCCACGGGACGACCGCGTCCACGCCGAGCTCGGTGGCGGCCTGCACCGCGAGCTCGTCACGATCGCCCTTCGCGAGGGCCTGCACGAGCGTGATGCGAGTCGCCGGCGCCTCCTCCACGAGGATCTCGTCGGCCTCGAGCACGAGCTCGCGCGAACCCGTCGACGTCACGACGCCGTGCACCACCGTGCCCCGGCCGTCGCCGATGGCGATGCGCTCCCCGGCCCGCACGCGCGACACGGTCACCGCGTGCCGAGCCTCGTCCCCCCGCAGCTTCACCGTGTCACCGGGAACGAGGCCCGCGAGCTCGAGCGACTCGTCGACGTAGAGGTGGCTCACCGCGACATCCGCTCAGCCGAGGAACCGGTCGCGCAGTCTCGCGAAGAGCCCCTGCTGGAAGTGACTGAGCTCCGGCGCCGCCGGCTTCTTCGATGAGGCGAACTGCTGGATGAGGTCGCGCTCCTTCGACGAGAGCTTGGTGGGGGTCACCACCTGCACGCCGATCTTCAGGTCGCCGCGCCCGGCACCGCGGAGCCTCGTGACCCCGCGGTCCTTGACGGTGAGGATCTCGCCGCTCTGCAGACCGGCCCGCAGCTCCACGTCGACGTCGCCGTCGAGCGCGTGCACGGTCGTGTTCGTGCCGAGGATCGCGTCGGTCATGGCGACCTCGAGGGTGCAGAGCAGGTCGTCGCCGTTGCGGCTGAACACCTCGTGGTTCCGCACCTTGATCTCGAGGTAGAGGTCGCCGTTCGGGCCGCCGGCGGGGCCCGCCTCACCCGAGCCGGGCATCTGCAGCCGGACTCCCGTGTCGACGCCCGCGGGGATGTCGACGGGCACGGTGCGGCGCGCGCGCACGCGGCCCTGGCCCTGACAGGTGACGCACGGCGTCGCGATGACCGTGCCGTAGCCGCGGCACGTGCCGCAGGGGCTCGATGTCATGACGTTGCCGAGGAGCGAACGCACCGAGCGCTGGATCGATCCGGTGCCGCCGCAGATGTCGCACGTCACGGGCGACGTGCCCGGTTGACAGCACGAACCATGACACGTCTCGCACGTGACGGCGGTGTCGACGTCGATGTCGCGATGCGTGCCGAAGATGACCTCGTCGAGGCCCACCTCGACGCGGATGAGCGCGTCCTGCCCGCGCTCTCGACGCGATCTCGGGCCTCGACTGGTCTGCCCGGCGCCGAAGAACGTCTCGAAGATGTCGCCGAAGCCGCCGAAGCCCTGTGCACCGAATCCGCCCTGGCCGCCGAGGTCGTACTGCTCGCGCTGCCTCGGGTCGCTCAGCACGTCGTACGCGTGCGTGACCTGCTTGAAGCGTTCGGATGCCTCGGCACCCGGGTTCACGTCGGGGTGCAGCTCGCGGGCGAGGCGTCGGTAGGCCTTCTTGATCTCGTCGGGGGTTGCGTCGCGCGCGACGCCGAGGACCTCGTAATGGTCGGCCACGGAGGGGCTTGTCCTTTCGATTGCCGGATGCCGGTCGGAGCGACGGCGGCGGATCAGCTCTCGCCGAGCGTGCGGGAGAGATAGCGGGCGACGGCGCGGACGGCCGCCATGCTGTTGGAGTAGTCCATGCGGGTGGGGCCCACGATGCCGAGACGGGAGATGTCACGCCCCGGGATCTCGAAGGCGCTCGACACGACCGAGGTCTCGCCGAGGCCGAACGAGGCGTTCTCGCGCCCGATGCGAACGACCACGGAGTGCTCGTCGGACGCCATCTCGCCGAAAAGGCGCAGCAGCACGACCTGCTCCTCGATCGCCTCGATGACGCCGAGGATGGAGCCGGGGAAGTCCTGTTCGGTGGCTACGAGGTTCGCCGCGCCCGCCACCATGAGACGGTCGGGCCGTTGCATCCGAGCCTGGTCGGCCAATGTCGCGGCGAGCGTGTGCAGCACCTCGGCGTGCCGGCGGTCGACGCTGTCGATCTCGCCCGACAGTGCTGTCGCGGCATCCGCCATCGTGCGACCGCCCGCCACCTCGTTGAGCCGTGCGCGCAATGCGGCGAGGGCCTCGTCGTCGACGGGGTGCTCGACCTCGGCGATGCGCTGCTCGACCTGCCCCGAGTCGGCGATGAGGATGCACAGCAACCGCGTCGGCGCGACCGAGACGAGCTCGACGTGACGCACCCGGGCGCTCGCGAAGCTCGGGTATTGCACGACGGCGAGCTGCTTGGTGAGCTGCGACACGAGTCGCACGGTGCGCGCGAGCAGTTCGTCGAGATCACTCGACTCGCCGAGGAAGGTCTCGATGGCCTGACGTTGCGCCGCGGTCAGCGGCCGGATCTCGGTGAGCTGGTCGACGAAGACCCGGTAGCCCTTGTCGGTTGGGATGCGACCGGAGGAGGTGTGCGGTGCCGCGATGAGCTCCTCCTCCTCGAGGAGGGCCATGTCGTTGCGGATGGTGGCGGCGGACACGCCGAAGGAGTGCCGCTCGACGATCGTCTTGGAGCCAACCGGCTCCCGCGACGCGACGTAGTCCTGCACGATCGCCCGGAGGACGGCGAGGCTGCGTTCGGAGACCATGGCCCTCGCTTCCACTCGCTTTAGCACTCCCTGTATCCGACTGCCAATACTACCGCGACATCCCGGGAAAGAGCCCGTTGCCACCGCTCGCCACGCGGCGATACCGTATGGGTACTCCGCGGGTCCCGGCAGCGATCATCCCCCGTCGCGCCCACGCGGCTCAACCGTGAACCCCCCTGAAAGGCATGGCATGACCGACCCCAACTACCCGGCCTCCGATCCGAACGCCGCGACCCCGCCGCCGCCCGCCGCCGCCGCGCCGCTGTCGCCCGAGCAGGACATCCAGTGGGGCTCGTTCGCCCACCTCGGCGGCATCCTCGGATTCATCCCGGCGCTGATCATCTGGCTCGTCTTCAAGGACCGCGGCACGTTCACGAACACCGAGGCGAAGGAAGCCCTGAACTTCCAGATCACGCTGCTCTTCGGTTACGTGATCTCGGCGATCCTCATCGTCGTCGTCATCGGCGCATTCCTCTCGTGGGTCGTCTGGATCCTCGGCGTGGTCTTCTCGATCATCGCCTTCCTCCAGGCGAAGGACGGGCGGCACTACCGCTACCCGTTCGCCATCCGCCTCATCAAGTGATCCGTACGTGAGTTTCGCCCGCCGCGGGGGCGTCCTACTCCCGCGGCGGGCGTTGCTGTGCCAGCATGAAACCGAATGAGTCTCGCCACGAGGACGAGCCCGAACGAGGAGATCTGATGTCCGACACCCCCACGCCTCCCCCGCCGCCCCAGAACCCGTACGATCAGGGCCCGGGGCTCAGCCCGAACGACGAGAAGCTGTGGTCGACGCTGATCCACATCGGTGGCATCTTCTTCGGCTTCATTCCGGCGCTGATCGGCTACCTCGTCCTGAAGGACAAGGGCCCGTTCGTACGGGCGCACACCGCCACCGCGCTGAACTTCCAGATCACGATGACGATCGCCTACGTGATCGGGTCGATCCTGACCTTCGTCATCATCGGCATCTTCATCCTCATCGCGGTGTGGGTGGTCGTGATCATCTTCAGCATCATCGCCGCGATGAAGGCCAACCAGGGACAGCCCTACACCTACCCGCTCTCGATCAAGTTCGTGAGCTGAGAGCGTTCAGTCCTCGAGCAGGCGCCTGACCACGGCGTCCGCGAGCAGCCGCCCTCGCCTGGTGAGCGTCAGCCCACCGGCGAGGGCGGTTTTCGCGTCCACGAGTTCGTCGGCGATGAGGCCGGCCACGGCGCGCCGGCTGCCGGCGGCGAGTGAGGCGATGTCGAGGCCGTCGCGGATGCGCGTGGCGAGCAGCACCCGCTCGGTCTCACGGGCAGGCGGGTCGAGCACCTCGCGCCCGACGGCCGGCGAGTGTCCGGCGGTCACCCGCTCGGCGTAGGCCGACGGATGCTTCGCGTTCCACCAGCGCACCCCGCCGACGTGGCTGTGGGCGCCCGGGCCGACGCCCCACCAGTCATCACCGCGCCAGTAGCCGAGATTGTGACGCGAACGGTGCTCGGACGCGGTGGCCCAGTTGCTCACCTCGTACCACTCGTACCCCGCTACGCCGAGCAGTTCGTCGGCCAACTCGTACATGTCGGCCTCGAGGTCGTCGCTCGGCTGCGCGAGCTCACCCCGACGGATCTGGCGCGCGAGCTTCGTGCCGTCCTCGACGATGAGCGCGTATGCGCTGAGGTGATCGGGCCGCTCGGCGATCGCCGCCTCGAGGCTCCGGCGCCAGTCGTCGAGCGACTCCCCCGGCGTGCCGTAGATGAGGTCGAGGCTCACGTCGAGGCCGGCATCTTTCGCCCACCCGACGACGAGCGGAACCCGCGCGGGGTCGTGCGTGCGGTCGAGCGCGGCCAGCACGTGCGGTACGGCCGACTGCATGCCGAACGACACGCGCGTGAACCCGCCCTCGGCGAGCCGCTCGAGGTACACGGGGTCGACCGAGTCGGGATTCGCCTCGGTCGTCACCTCGGCGCCGCCCGCGAGGCCGAACTCGGCACGCACGGCGGCGAGCATGCGGACGAGGTCGTCGGCGGGCAGCAGGGTCGGCGTCCCGCCACCGAAGAAGACCGTCTCAGCGGGGCGTTCGGCGATGCCGGATGCCGCGAGCACGCGCCGCGACATCCGGAGCTCCCCGATCGCATGGTCGGCGTAGTCGACCTGCCGTGCGCCGCGCAGTTCGCTCGCCGTGTAGGTGTTGAAGTCGCAGTACCCGCAGCGCACCCGGCAGAACGGGACGTGCACGTACACGCCGAACGCCCGTTCGCGCGAGCCGAGCGCGGCCGAGTGCGGCAGAAGCCCGTCGAGCGGCGCGGGTTCGCCGAGCGGAAGGGCCGATGCCATCAGGTGTAGGCGGGATGCAGCGCGCGGAGCTCGGTGCGGGTGAGCTCGCGGCGCTTGCGGCGCTGCGCCGGCGCGAGGGCGCGCGTGTCGAACATCGACCGGATGGTGAGCCACACCCCGTCGTCGTCGCGGTGCTCGAGGATGAAGGCCTCCTCGCCGCTCTCGGGGCCCTCGGCGGTCGTGCCGTACGCGAACCCGACGCGCTTCGGCTCGTCGATCACGTAGACGACGAGCACCGGCGTGCGATGCGTGAGGATCCGGCCCTTGCGCACGAGCGTCGCCGTCATACCCGCCGCGATGTAGGGCGTGCCGTCGGGCCCGAACCGGTCCTCGCGGCGGAGGCCGGGCTGCTCGGCGAGCGGGGTGCCGTCGACGTCGTAGACGATGCCCGGATACTGTGCGCCCGTGCCGGGCGAGATCTCCGTCACCTCGAAGCCGGAGCCCTTCTGGATGCCCCAGGTCATGAGCGCTTCGACGGAACGCGCGAAGCGCTCCTCACCCGAGCCGAGGCGAACGGAGTCCTCCGCGGGCCGGAATCCGGCGGGCGGGTACCGCAGCAGGTCGGGATCGAGGGTCGCGCCGATGGCGCCGTACGTGACCGACTGGTCGGTGAACGTGCTGCGTCGGGTCATCCGTTCATTCTACGGATGTCGCCTGACCGGTTCCTCGGGGTAGCGGGGAGGTCGTCGAGTAGAGTACGCAGCTCACGTGGACGACCGCGCTACTTCTTGGCATCCTTCTTCTCGGTGTCGCCCGACAGCGCCGCGATGAACGCCTCTTGCGGAACCTCGACGCGGCCCACCATCTTCATGCGCTTCTTGCCCTCCTTCTGCTTCTCGAGGAGCTTGCGCTTGCGGGTGATGTCACCGCCGTAGCACTTGGCGAGCACGTCCTTGCGCATGGCCCGGATCGACTCGCGCGCGATGATGCGGGCGCCGATCGCGGCCTGGATGGGCACCTCGAACTGCTGGCGCGGGATGAGTTCGCGCAGGCGCCCCGTCATCAGCACGCCGTACGCGTACGCCTTGTCGCGGTGCACGATGGCACTGAACGCGTCGACCTGCTCGCCCTGCAGCAGGATGTCGACCTTCACGAGGTCGGCGGCCTGGTCGCCCGCGGGCTCGTAGTCGAGCGACGCGTAGCCGGCGGTCTTCGACTTCAGCTGGTCGAAGAAGTCGAAGACGATCTCGCCGAGCGGCATGGCATAGCGGATCTCGACCCGGTCCTCGCCGAGGTACTCCATGCCGAGCAGCGTGCCACGACGCGACTGGCAGAGCTCCATGATGGTGCCGACGTAGTCCTTCGGCGCGAGAATCGCGGCTCGGACGGTGGGCTCGCGCACCTCGACGATCTTGGCTCCCGTCGGGAACTCGCTCGGGTTCGTGACCGTGACGGTCTTCTTGTCCTCGGTGGTGACCTCGTAGATCACCGAGGGCGCCGTCGCGATGATGTCGAGGTCGAACTCGCGGCGCAGCCGCTCGGTGACGATCTCGAGGTGGAGGAGGCCGAGGAAGCCGCAGCGGAACCCGAAGCCGAGGGCGACCGAGGTCTCGGGCTCGTAGACGAGGGCGGCATCCGACAGCTTGAGCTTGTCGAGCGCTTCGCGCAGCTCGGGGTAATCGCTCCCGTCGATCGGGTACAGGCCCGAGAACACCATCGGCAGTGGTTCGGTGTAGCCCGCGAGTGCCTCGGCGGCGGGCTTCGAGGCAGTGGTGACGGTGTCGCCGACCTTCGACTGGCGCACGTCCTTCACGCCGGTGATGAGGTAGCCCACCTCGCCGATGCCGAGGCCCTTGGAGGGCGTGGGCTCGGGGGCGCTCACGCCGATCTCGAGGATCTCGTGAGTGGCCCGGGTCGACATCATCTGGATGCGCTCGCGGGGACTCAGGTGCCCGTCGATCATGCGCACGTAGGTGACGACGCCCCGGTAGCTGTCGTACACGGAGTCGAAGATCATGGCCCGCGCCGGGGCATCCGCGTCACCCACCGGGGCGGGGATGCGCTCGACGACGCGGTTGAGCAGCTCCTCGACGCCCACGCCCGTCTTGCCCGAGACGCGCATGACGTCGTCGGGCGACCCGCCGATGAGGTCGGCGAGTTCCTTGGCGTACTTCTCGGGTTCGGCGGCGGGCAGGTCGATCTTGTTCAGCACCGGGATGATCTCGAGGTCGTTCTCGAGCGCGAGGTAGAGGTTCGCGAGGGTCTGCGCTTCGATGCCCTGCGCGGCATCGACCAGCAGGATCGCGCCCTCGCAGGCCGCGAGCGAGCGCGAGACCTCGTAGCTGAAGTCGACGTGGCCGGGCGTGTCGATCATGTTGAGCGCGTACGACGTGTCGCCGAGCTGCCAGGGCATGCGCACGGCCTGGCTCTTGATGGTGATGCCGCGCTCGCGCTCGATGTCCATGCGGTCGAGGTACTGCGCGCGCATGTCGCGGTCGCTCACGATGCCCGTGATGCCGAGCATGCGGTCGGCGAGGGTCGACTTGCCGTGGTCGATGTGGGCGATGATGCAGAAGTTGCGGATCAACGCGGGGTCGGTGGCAGCGGGCACCGGAGGGTCAGCAGCTCGAGGGGACATCCTGACGATTCTCCCACGAGTTCCGTTCGACGTTCGCGGCCGTGGCTCGACGGATGCCGCGACGGGATGCTTGTGGGAGCGGCTCAGTTCTGGGCCTGTGCCACGCGGCCGCGTCGCACGTCGACGAGACGCACGACTCCGAAGAAGGCCGCGGCGGCGATGACGAGGGCGAGCAGTTGCGTCCACGGATGGGATTCGGCGAAGCCCGACGGATACAGCGACAGGACGTTGGTGAGCGCATGGATGACGCAGGCGAGCAGCGTCGTCCCGCCTCCCCTGACGAAGACCCAGACCATGAGGATCCGGAATCCGATGGTGAGCAGCGTCTGCCCGACGATCCACTCGAGGCCACGGCCCTCGACGACGTACGGAATCCAGTGCCATGCCGACCAGACCAGCCCGATGATCGCACCGGCGGCGAGGATCCCCCGACGTCGGGCCAGCGGGCCGCTCGCGTAGCCCGACCATCCGATCTCCTCCGGGATGGCGCCGACCACGAAGGCGAGGAGGTAGACCGGCGCCATCGCCCACGGCGTGAGCGGTCCTTCCGGAGCACCGCCGACGCCCCACCACGTGCGCAGCAGCCAGTCGAGCACGCCGGCGATCGGGACGAGGAGGAACGCCGCCAGCCACGCACGCGGCTTGCGGGCGAGCCGCGGGTTCAGCGACGCCCATAACCGCTTGATGCCGGAGCTTCCCGCCTCGACCGCGACCATCATGGTGGCGACGATGGCCGGCAACACGATCGTGACCAGGGTCGGCGGCAGGTCGAACGGCATCGGGATGTCGAAGGCCAGCAACCCGTAGAAGGGCAGCGTCACGACCATGAGCAGGCCGAGGAAGAGCAGGGGCCGCCTGGGGCGAGCGCCGGTCGCGGCGGCGACCTCGCCACGCGGAGCATCGTGATGCGTCACGTTGGTCCCACTTTCGACGGATGTTTCGCCGCGACGCTGAGGCTACGCTGAAAATACCATGACCGTGATCGAGGCCACCGACGCACGCGTGGCGCCCTCGGCCCTGCGCCCCGTCTTCCTCACGCTCCGGTTCGGGCTGCACCTGCTCGTCGTCGGGCTCACGCTGTTCGTCGTCGTGCGCGCCCTGCTCGAAGACGCGCCCACCGAGGTGCCGGTCACGATCCTCGCGGTCGCGTTCCTCGCGTGGTACGGCGCGGGGGTCGCCGCCGCGCACCGGCACCTGCCGACGTGGGCGCGGGTGGCCTGGCTCGTCGCGTTGCTCGGGCTCTGGGTGGGAATGGCAACGCTGACCCCCGATGCCGCGTTCCTCGCGTTCCCCCTGTTCTTCCTCGAGCTGCATGTGCTGCCGGCTCCCGTCGCGGTGCCGCTCGTGGTCATCACGTTCGGGCTCTCGGTGTGGGGCACGGCCTCGCATCTGGGCTTCGAGGTCGGCTCCATCCTCGGACCGCTCATCAGCTCGGGCGTCGCCATCGTCATCGGGCTCGGCTACCGGGCCATGTCGCAGGAGACCCGCGACCGGCAGGCCCTCATCCTCGACCTGCTCGCCACCCGCGAGGAGCTCGCGGCGGCCAGCCGCGAGGCCGGCACCCTCGCCGAGCGTGAGCGCCTCGCCCGCGAGATCCACGACACCGTCGCCCAGGGTCTCTCGAGCATCCAGATGCTGCTGCACGCCGCCGAGCGCGACATCGACGACGAGCGCACCCGCGACAAGCTGCGCCTCGCCCGGGAGACGGCGGCCGACAACCTCGGCGAGACGCGCCGCTTCATCCGGGAACTCACCCCCCCGTCGCTCGACGAGCAGACGCTGCCCGCGGCGCTGCGTCGCCTCGTCGACGCAGTGAACGACCAGGCCGAGCAGTCGGGTGCGCGCACCCGTGTGACATTCCGCACGAGCGGCACGCCCGTGGTGCTGCCGATGGCAGCCGACGCGTCGCTCCTGCGCATCGCGCAGGGTGGATTGGCGAACGTGCTGCGGCACTCGGATGCCTCTCGCGCCGAGTTGACACTCAGCTACCTCGGTGACGAGGTCGCCCTCGACATCGTCGACGACGGCGTGGGATTCGACGCGGCCGCCGCCCTGCGCGCCGAGGCCGACGGCGTGAAGTTCGGCCTCAGGGCGATGCGCCAGCGCGCCGAACGCGAGGGGGGCACCATCGTCATCGAGTCCACCCCCGGCGAGGGCACCGCGATCTCGGTGCGGATCCCGGTGGTGACGGCATGATCCGGCTGTTGCTCAGCGACGACCATCCGGTGGTGCGGGCCGGCATCCGTGCCCTGCTCGAGTCGGAGACCGACCTCGAGGTGGTCGCCGAGGCCGCGACGGCCGAGGACGCGGTGCGACTGGCCGAGACATCCGGCGTCGACCTCGTGCTCATGGACCTGCAGTTCCCCGGCGCGCTGCAGGGTGCCGAGGCGACGCGTCGCATCCGCTCGCACGATGGTGCGCCTCGCGTGCTCGTGCTCACCAACTACGACACCGACGCCGACATCCTCGGCGCCATCGAGGCGGGTGCGAGCGGCTACCTCCTGAAGGACGCGCCGCCCGCCGAGCTCGTCGCCGCCGTGCGCGCCGCCGCCGTCGGCGAGTCGGCGCTCGCACCCGCGGTCTCCTCGCGCCTCGACGGCTCGCGCACGAGCGGGGAGCGACTCACCGCACGCGAGGGCGAAGTGCTCTCGCTCGTCGCCGAGGGCCGCTCGAACCGCGACATCGGGCGAGCGCTGTTCCTCAGCGAGGCGACGGTGAAGTCGCATCTCGTGCACATCTTCGCGAAGCTCGGGGTCGGATCACGTACCGCTGCGGTGGCCCGCGCACGCGAACTCGGTGCGATCAGGGCGGGCTGACGGATGCCTCGCGCCCGCGTCGTGCTCGTGCACGGCATCCGCACCTCCGCCTCGATGTGGCGGCGGCAGCTCAACGCGTTCGCCCGACACGACATCGAGACGGTCGCGGTCGACCTGCCCGGACACGGCGCGCTGCTGGGTCATCCGTTCTCGCTCGACGACGCGATGCGCGTCATCGACGAGGCGGTGGGCACGCGCAAGGAGGATGACCTCACCCCGGTGCTTCTCGTGGGCCTGAGTCTCGGCGGCTACCTCGCCATCGAATACGCGGCGACGCATCCCGGCCGCATCGACGGACTGGTCGCCGCCTCGTGCGGCACGCGGCCCCGGGGCCCGGGACTGGCGGGCTATCGCCGGATCGCCGAAGCCATCGGTCGCCTCCCCGACCGAGGCCGTGCCATGAACGACCTCATGGCGCACGTCTTCCTCTCCCCCGAGGCCGTGGCCGACGTGCTCGGCGGCGGCGTCGCGCTCGAGGTCATGTCACCCGCGCTCGGCGTGGTCGGCGAGCTCGACCCCGAGGCGGCTCTGCGGCGCATCGAGGTGCCGGTGTGGTTCGTCAACGGACAGTTCGACCACTTCCGCATCGAGGAGCGGCGGATGCTCCGTGCTGCACGCGATGCCCGTCTCGTCGTGGTGCCCGGGGCGACCCATCTCGTGAGCCTCGTTCGACCCGAGGAGTTCACCGCCGCGGTCCTCGGCGCCGTGGCCGAGCTCGAGGTCCGTGCCGCGCGGGAGCGGCGTCGACGCCGCGTTGGTGCCGCTCCGTCCTGACTGCTTCGAACGGCCGCACCGTGCCCTCGGTCTCGGCCCCCTTGCGGCGTCCGCGAATTCGGACGATCCTCGCCCTCGAAGGGAAGGACGATGAGCGTGAAGCGGACGTACCCAGAGGGCGTGCCCTCATGGATCGACATCGAGCAGCGCGACCTCCCCGCGACGCAGGCGTTCTACGGCGAGCTGTTCGGCTGGAGCTTCGAATCCGCGCCGAGCCTCCGCGCCGGTGCGCCGTACGTGGTGGCACGACTGGAGGGGCGGGAGACCGCAGGTCTCGGAGGCGTGGCGGGCGGCGGTGAGGCACGACCTCCCCGTTCGTCCTGGAACACCTACGTGGCGGTGACCGACGCCGACGCCGTCGTTCGACGCATCGTGGAGGCCGGTGGTCGCATCATCTCGGGGCCGCGTGAGGTCGGCGACGCCGGTCGTGCCGTCGAGGCCGCCGACCCGGCCGGCACGAGGTTCCGGCTCTGGCAGGCCGGCGGCCGGCCCGGGGTGCAGGCGGTGAACGAGCCGGGCGCCTGGAACTTCGCGGATCTGCATACCTCCGATCCGGCAGAGCCCGGCTTCTACGTGCAGGTGTTCGGTTGGGAGTTCGCGGACCTCGGCTTCGGGACGCTCATCCGCTGCCCCGGATACGGCGACCATCTGGCCGCGACGGTCGATCCCGACATCCGCGAACGGCAGGCGAGCGACTTCACACCGCCTCGCTTCGAGGACGCCATCGGTTGGCTGGCCCCCGCCCACGACGACGAGCCGCCGCATTGGCACGTGACCTTCACGGTCGCCGACCGCGACGAGAGCGCCTCGAACGCGGAGCGGCTCGGCGGCACCGTCGTCGCCTCCACCGATTCGGACTGGACACGCGATGCCCTCATCCGCGACCCGCAGGGCGGCATGTTCACCGCGAGCCAATTCGTTCCACCCGCGCGCTGACGTTCGGAGTCCCCGCTGTGCCTGGCTTGACGCGCTTTGGAGAGGTGGGCGACGTACTGGTATCGTTGTCTGTTGGCTTACGTGTGGGTCCCACCCCGCACGAGACGCCGCGTCGGCCCCTCTACCGCGCGCGGCATATCCGGTACCCACACACGAACGAAAGAACCCCACGTGGCAAACATCAAGTCGCAGATCAAGCGCATCCGCACCAACCTGAAGGCACAGGAGCGCAACAAGGCCGTCAAGAGCGAGGTCAAGAGCGCGGTCCGCGCCACGCGCGAGGCCATCGCCTCGGGCGACAAGGAGAAGGCGACGACCGCCCTCCGCGTCGCGACGCGCAAGCTCGACAAGGCCGCCTCGAAGGGCGTGATCCACAAGAACCAGGCCGCGAACAAGAAGTCGGCCATCGCGAAGCAGGTCGCCGCGCTCTGACGCGTACCTGTTCTGCCCGAAGGTCCCGCACGATCGTGCGGGACCTTCGTCGTTCCCGGCGTCGATGACGCGAGCTGCCCGACGCCTCGGCGCGTGCCCCGGCCCCGGCCCCGGCCGCCCCGTAATGCTCGTTCCTGCGGATATACGATCGGGCGCGCCGGTCGCCTCCGGCCATCCGCCGGGGTGGCGGATCGTATATCCGCAGGTTTGGACACGAAGGTGCGCCAGAGCACCCGTGACCCGGCGAGCGGATGCCGCGTGGCGTGCGTCAGGCGAGGTCGCGGCCGCGGGCCGCAATGATGCCGACGAGTCGTTCGAGTGCGAACACCGGGTCGCGCTCGGCGCCCTTGACCGCGGCGTCGGCGGCGGCGAGCGACTCGATGACCCGCCGGAGGCCCTCGTCACTCCAGCCGGCGAGGTCGCGTCGCGCCCGGTCGACCTGCCAGGGCGCGAGTCCGAGCGAGGCCGCCACCTGCGGGCCACCGCCTCGGACGCCCGAGACCTTCGCCATGGTGCGGATCTTCATGGCGAACGCGGCGACGATGGGCACCGGGTCGGCGCCGCTGTCGAGTGCGTGCCGCAGCGCGATGAGCGCCTCGCCGTGGCGCCCGGCGATCGCGGCGTCGGCGACGGTGAACGCGTTCGTCTCGACGCGACCGCCGTAGTACTGCGCGACCACCGCTTCGGTGATCTCGTCGGGCGCGTCCGCGAGGAGCTGGCGGCACGCCGCCGAGAGCTCGGCGAGGTCGTCGGCGAACGCGGCGACGAGCGACCGGAGGGCGCGCGGGTTGATCTTGCGCCCGGCCGCCCGGAACTCGGCCGCCGCGAAGTCCTGCTTCTCGACGTCCTTCTTGAGTTCGGCGCACACGATCTCGATGCCGCCTCCGGTGCCGGCTCGGATGGTGTCGAGGAGCTTCTTGCCTCGCTGGCCACCCGCGTGCCGAAGCACGAGGGTCGTCGACTCGGCGGTCTGCTCGAGGTAGTCGAGCGCGTCGGTGAGGAAGTCGTCGCTCGCTCGCTCGACCCCGTTGACCCGGATGAGTCGGGGCTCACCGAACAACGAGGGGCTGGCGAGGGTCAGCAGCTCGCCCCGGCGGTAGCCGTCGGCGTCGAGGTCGCTGACCTCGAGCGCAGGGTCCTCGGAGCGGAGGAAGTCGCGCAACAGGCCGCTCGCGCGCTCGGCCAGCACCGTCTCGGCGCCCGAGATGAGCACGACCGGGGCTGGGCGGATCTCATTCCATGCGAGCTGCGGGATGGCGACCTTCGCACGCGGCGCCGCCCCCGCCCGTGCCGTGCCTGATCGTGCCGCCACCGCACCTCCCGTTCCCGCTCAAGTCTAGGGGCCGCCTCCGACGGCGGTTCCGGATCGCTCGGTCCAGAGCTCGAAGCCTCCGGCGCCGTCGGCGGTGAGCACGACGGTGCCCGAGCGGTCGGTGCGCACGGCCGTCGTGCCGGTCGCGGTGAGGAGGTCGAGCAGTCGATCCGTGGGATGTCCGTAGCCGTTCTCGGCGCCGACGCCGATGACTCCGACGGTCGCACGAAGCTCGCGGTACAGCGCCTCACTCTGGTCGGCCGAGCCATGATGCGCGACCTTGACGAGGTCGACCCTCCCGAGATCGACCGACCGCTGCATCCGAAGCTGTGCCTCCTCGCCGAGGTCGCCGAGGAACACCCCGCGGAATCCCGGAGCATCGAGGTCGATGACCACGCTGGCGTCGTTCCCCGGAACCGCCCTCGGCTTGGGCCACACGACGCGCCAGCGTGCATCGCCGAGCTCGCCGCGATGACCCGCCACGACCTCCTCGACCGCTGCGCCGCCCCGCGCGAGAGGACCGAGCACCCGGTCGGAACGCTCCCCGTCGAGCGGTCCGTGGATCACGGTTCCGACCCGGCCCGCCACCGCGCCCGCTCCTCCAGCATGATCCGCGTCCCAGTGCGTGAGCACGAGGAGATCGACGCGTT
The DNA here is from genome assembly GCF_040679595.1 of Agromyces sp. NPDC052230. Taxonomy (NCBI): domain Bacteria; kingdom Bacillati; phylum Actinomycetota; class Actinomycetes; order Micrococcales; family Microbacteriaceae; genus Agromyces; species Agromyces sp. NPDC052230. Next base: position 146,144 of record NZ_JBFAVC010000006.1, read on the forward strand.
CGATGCGAAGCAGCGCCAGGCACCGCTCGAGCGCCGCAGGATCGGGGCCCGTGTCGATCATCGCCGTGGCGCCCGCCGAGCGGATGAGCACGGCGTCGCCCTGCCCGATGTCGCACGCCGCGACATCCCAGTCGCCCGGCCGCGTCGCCGCACCGACCAACGGGCCGCCCACCGATGCCCCCAGCGGAATCGCCACGGCCACCACGAGCAGCGCGGCCGCCGGCGCGTGAAGCCACCCCGCTCGCGGCGGTGACAGGGCCAGCCAGAGCGCCAACGTCGTGCACGCGACGAGCAGCAGCGCGCCCGGGGCATCCGGGATCCACGGCAGCCGTCCTCCGGGGAGGCCGGCCGCGCCGTGCGCGACGAGGGCGATCCACGACGCGGGCAGCCACGCGACCTGGAGGAACGCCATACCCACCGACGGAAGCACCGGGAGCACGAGGCATCCGACGAGGCCCACGACCGTACCGACGGGAGCGGCCGGTGCGGCCAGAAGGTTCGCCGGAACGCCGTACAGCGCGATCGCAGGGTCGAGGAGCACGAGGATGGGCTGGCAGGCGAGCTGCGCGGCCAGCGGCACGCCGAGCACGACGGCGATCGGGGTCGGCATGAACCGCGACAAGAGCGCGGTGAGGGGTGCCGTGAGCAGCAGCAGACCGGCCGTCGCTGCGGCCGAGAGCGCGAACCCGTAATCCCGCGCGAGCCACGGGTCGAACGCGAGCAGGGCGACCACGGCGATCCCAAGGGCGGTGACTCCGCCGCCCGGCCGACCGGCGGCCAGCGCGACGAGCACGACCACCGCCATCGCGCCCGCGCGGATGACGCTCGGCTGGGGGGTGACGAGCACGACGAAGCCCACGAGGGCGAGGACCGCCGCGACGATCCGCCCGGTCCTGCCCACCCGGCAGAGGGCCGCGAGCAGGAACGCGGCGGCCGTGACGATGGCGCAGTTGGCGCCCGAGACCGCCGTGAGATGGCTCAGCGAGCTCACCTTCATGGCGGCGTCGAGCGACTCGCTGACGGCGCTCGTGTCGCCGATCGCGAGCCCGGGGACGAGGGCGGCCCCGTCGCCGCCGAGCCCGCGGGCCGCGTCCGCGAAGCCGAGCCGCAGCCCGGCGGCCCACGACAGCCACGGCGGTGGTTCGTCGGCCGCTCGGACGTCGCCTGCCGCCCGCAGGCGGAATCCGTGCTCGTCGGCGGCGGGCAACCTGCTCACGCGTGCCTCGAAGGTGAGCCGGGTGCCGAGCTGCACGCGCGCGGCGGGCACCTGCAGGTTCGCCGTCACCGCCACGGGAGCGGCCGGTCGGCCGTCGACGGCGACGAGCCGTGCGTCCACGCGGAGGGTCGGCTGATCGGATGCCTCGAGCCACGCGGGACCCCTCATGGCCTGCGGTGCGGCCACGACCTCGACGACCACCTCGACCGTGCGATACTGCCCGGCCGCCTCCACGAGCGTCGAGGCGTCGCGCTGGCCGTGCCCGGCCGCTGCCGAACCGGCCACGAGACCCGACACCGCGAGGGCCACGAGTGCCGGAGGCCCGATGCGCAGCAGCACGCCGTCGGACGCCCATCGTCGGGCGACGAGGAGCACGACGAGCATCGACCCGCCCGCTGCCCAGATGCCCCCGGCGATGGCCCCGGAGTCGAGGCCTGCGTCGGGCGCCCCGATCACGAGCCACCCTGTCACCCACGCCGCGAGGGCGGGTGCGAGGAGTCGCAGGTCGCCCACTCAGGGCGCCACGAGTTCGGCGAGCCCCGAGAAGACGGCGTCGCCGATGCCCGCCACCTCGAGCAGCTGGTCGACGCTCGCGAACGGGCCGTTCGCCTCGCGCCAGTCGATGATGCGTTGGGCCAGCGCCGGACCGATGCGGGGCAGGGTGTCGAGCTCTGCGACGTCAGCGGTGTTCAGGTGCACGAGCCCGTCGCCGGCCGGAGCGCCACCGCCAACCGCGCCCGCCGGTGCCGGCACCTCTCCGATCGCGAGCACGACCAGCTGCTCGCCGTCGACGACGGGTCGCGCGAGATTCACGCCCGCCGGATCGGCCTGAGCAGTGAACCCGCCGGCCGCCGCGACGGCGTCGACCACGCGCGCACCTGCGCGCAGCTCGACGAGCCCTGGCTTGGCCACGGCGCCCAGCACATGCACGAGGAGCGGTGCCGTGCCCACCTCGACCTCGCCTGCCTCGCCGTCGGTGGCGGATGCCCCGTCGGAGTCCGACGCCTCCCAAGCGGACGCCGAGATCACCCCCTGCTCGCCTCCCCCGGTCGACGCGAACGAGAGCATCGCGGCGATGGCGACCGCGGCGATGAACAGCACGACGGCCGCGCCCACCGCGATCCGCACCCGTGGAGCGGCACGGCGTGCCGACGCGTCGAGCGCGGCGAGCGGGTCGGGTTCGGGGCGCGCGGGCATGACCGGCACGCTACGGCCGGCGGTCGACCCCTCAGCCGCCCGCGCCCACCCGCAGTGCCCGGCGGCCCAATCCGCAGCGCTGTCGAGGACGAGTGATCAGCGGCGCGTGGCGATGTTCACGAGCCGCGGCGCGCGTACGATCACGTTGGCGATCTCACGATCCGCGAGGGAACGCGCCACCGCAGCCGAACCGCGAGCGAGCGACTCGAGATCGTCGGGCGAGATCTTCGGCGACACCTCGAGCCGGTCGCGCACCTTGCCGTCGACCTGCACGATGGCCGTCACCGACTCCTCGACGAGAAGGGCGGGGTCGGCCTTGCGCCACGGCACGAGCGCGACGCTCGGCTCGTAACCGAGGCGCTCCCACATGTCCTCGGCGGTGTACGGCGCGAACAGGTCGAGGATCATCGCGGTGACCTCGACCGCCTCGCGCACCGCGGCATCGGCCGGGCCGGCGCCCGTGTCGATGGCCTTGCGCGTGGCGTTCACGAGCTCCATCAGGCGCGCGACGACGACGTTGAACTTGAACGCCTCGACGAGGGTCGGCGCGTCGGCGAGCAGGCGATGCGTCATGCGGCGCAGGGTCGCGTCGCCGGTCTTCCACTCGACGTCGGGGCTCGAGGTGACCTCGCCGGCGATGCGCCACGCGCGAGCGAGGAACTTCGCCGCACCGACGGGCGAGACATCCGCCCAGTCGATGTCGTCCTCGGGAGGTCCGGCGAAGGCGAGGGTCACCCGAAGCGCGTCGGCGCCGTGCGCGCCGAGCTCGGCCGCGAACTCGACGAGGTTGCCCTTCGACTTCGACATCTTCGCGCCGTCCATGATGACCATGCCCTGGTTGAGCAGCGAGGTGAACGGCTCGGTGAAGCTCAGGTAGCCCAGGTCGAAGAGCACCTTCGTGATGAAGCGCGAGTAGAGCAGGTGCAGGATCGCGTGCTCGACGCCGCCGACGTACTGGTCGACGGGCAGCCACTTCTCGGCTTCGGCGGTGTCGAAGGCCTGCGTGTCGTCGTTCGGGTTGAGGTAGCGCAGGTAGTACCAGGAGCTGTCGACGAACGTGTCCATGGTGTCGGAGTCGCGGCGGGCCGCTCCCCCGCAGTTCGGGCAGGCGACGTTCACCCAGTCCTCGGCGGCGCCGAGCGGGCTCGAGCCTTTCGGCTTCAGGTCGAGTCCCGCAGCATCGGGAAGCCGCACCGGCAGCTCGCTCTCGGGTACCGGCACCTCACCGCAGTCGGGGCAGTGGATGATCGGGATGGGCGTGCCCCAGTACCGCTGACGCGAGATGAGCCAGTCGCGCAGGCGGAAGTTCTTCGCAGCCCGGCCGAGACCGCGCTGCTCGAGCAGCTCGATCACCCGGCGGATGGCGTTCGACTTCGACAGGCCGTCGAGCGGCCCCGAGTTCACGAGCCGTCCGTCGCCCGCGAGGGCGACGCCGGTGGCGGCCGGGTCCTCGAGCTCGGCGCCCTCGGGCATGATCGGGCCGCCGTGCTCGTCGAGCTGGATCACCGGGATGACTCCGGTGACGGGCGCCGTCGTGTCGACGACCACGCGCACGGGCAGCTCGAACGCTCGGGCGAAGTCGAGGTCGCGCTGGTCATGGGCGGGCACGGCCATGATCGCCCCGTGGCCGTAGTCGGCGAGTACGTAGTCGGCCGCCCAGATCGGCAGGCGCTCGCCGTTGACCGGGTTGATCGCGTACCGCTCGAGGAATACGCCGGTCTTGGGCCGGTCCGTCGCGAGCCGGTCGATGTCGCTCTCGGCACGCACCGAGTCGAGATAGCCCTCGAACCGGGCCTTCACCTCGGCGGATGCCCCCGCCGCAAGCTCGGCCGCGAGCTCGGAGTCGGGTGCGACCACCATGAAGGTCGCGCCGAAGAGCGTGTCGGGCCGCGTCGTGAAGACCGAGACGCGCTCATCGCGGCCCTCGATCTCGAACTCGACGTCGGCGCCGGCCGAACGGCCGATCCAGTTGCGCTGCATCGTGACGACCTTCGACGGCCACGATCCCTCGAGCTGGTTCAGGTCGTCGAGCAGGCGGTCGGCGTAGTCGGTGACGCGGAAGTACCACTGGGTCAGCGCCTTCTTCGTCACCACGAAGCCGCAGCGCTCGCAGTGCCCGTCGATGACCTGCTCGTTGGCGAGCACGGTCTGATCGTTCGGACACCAGTTCACGAGCCCCGCCTTGCGGTAGGCGATGCCCTTCTCGTAGAGCTTCAGGAAGAGCCACTGGTTCCACCGGTAGTACTCGGGATCGCTCGTGTGGATCTCGCGCGACCAGTCGAACGACGGCGCATACTGGCGGAACGAGCGCTTCTGCTGCTCGATGTTGTCGTAGGTCCAGCCGCGCGGGTCGATGCCGCGCTTGATGGCGGCGTTCTCGGCGGGCAGGCCGAACGAGTCCCAGCCGACCGGGTGCAGCACGTCGAAGCCCTGGTGGCGCCAGTAGCGCGCGACGGTGTCGCCGTAGCCGAACGCCTCGGCGTGGCCCATGTGCAGGTCGCCCGATGGGTACGGGAACATGTCGAGGATGTACTTGCGCGGCTTGGTCGCGCCGGGGCGACCGGCACGGAAGGGCTGGAGCTCGTCCCACACGGGAAGCCACTTCGCCTGGAGGGCGGCGAAGTCGTACGCGCCGTTGTCGGCGTGGGCCTGGTCCTGATCCTGTGCCACGTGACTCTCAATCGTGTGTCGCTGCGGAGTCGCTCCGCGTGCTTCGGGCACGCCGAATCGCGGCGCGCGCTCGGACATCCAGCCTACTCACTCCGCGGGGTCGGAGGCCGCGCCGAGTGCGCGGAGCAGGGCCCTGGCCTTGACGCGGGTCTCCTCGATCTCCTCGGCCGCGACCGACAGCGCGGTGATGCCGCCGCCGGTGCCGATGCTGGCGCCGGCCGGCGTGAGCACGATCGACCGGATGACCATGGCGAGGTCGGCGCTGCCGTCGACGGCGAGGTACCCGAACGCGCCCGAGTAGACGCCCCTCGGCCCCTCCTCGAGCTCGTGCAGGATCGACATGGCGCTGTGCTTCGGCGCGCCGGTCATCGACCCGGCCGGGAACGCGGCCCGCACCGCGTCGAGGGCGGTGAGCGGATGCCGCAGCCGAGCCTGCACCGTGGAGACGAGCTGGTGCACATGCGCGTACTCCTCGACCGCGAGGAGGCTCGGCACGCTCACGGTGCCGAGTTCCGCGATCCGGCCGAGGTCGTTGCGCATGAGGTCGACGATCATGAGGTTCTCGGCGCGCTCCTTCTCGCTCTCGATGAGTTCGCGCTTGAGCGCCTCGTCGCTCGCCGGGTCGGCGCCGCGCGGGCGCGTCCCCTTCATGGGTTTCGTGGACACGACGCGGTCGACGCCGACGTGCAGGAACAGCTCGGGCGACGCGCTGAGGAGCGCGACGTCGCCGAACCGTACGTAGCCGCCGTGGTGGCTGGGACTCGAGGCGCGCAGCGCGAGGTAGGCCGACGCCGGATCGGGTCGTACGTCGACGTCCACCCGGTTGGTGAGGCACAGCTGGTACGCGTCGCCGCGCACGATCGCGGCCTTGCACCGGGCGATGAGGTCGGCGTAGTGCTCGGAATCGTGCCGCCAGCGCACCGCGGGGGCCTTCGTCGACGCAGATGCCGCCCGGCGCTCGGGCGACCGATGCCCGTCGGCCATCGCCATCAGGGCTGAGGCGACGTCCTCCGCCCATGCGGTTCCCGGCTGCGACCCGGGCTGCCCCGCGTCCGACTCGAGCCAGACCAGTCGCACCTCGCGCGCGTCGTGGTCGAACATGATCGCCCGGTCGACGAAGAGGAACGCGGCATCCGGCGTCTCGGCCGTTGCCGCGGGTACCTCGTTCAGCGCCGCGCCGAGCTCGTAGCCGAACCAGCCGAACCAGCCGAGCGGGCCGGCCGCCCCGCCGTCGGTCACGAGTCCGCCGAGGCCCTCGGCCAGTGCGTCGAAGACGGATGCCTCATGCGTCGCGGAGGTCGCATCGGGATCGCCCGGCGTGGACCGGGTGACCATGCCGCGCACGACGTCGGCGGTGACGAACACGCTGCCGGCGTGCGCCGCTGCCAGGACGCTGACGCCGGTCGTGGCATCCGCTCCACCGTCGAGCCAGACCGCGTGCGTCGCCTTGGCGTACCGCGCCCGGAAGACCGCTTCGGGCTCGTGCCACGCGTCGAGCGTGCGGGAGCGGATGCGACGCGGCATCCTCCCAGCCTAGAAGGGCGACGAGATCGCTCGCGCCGCCCTTCTGCTCAGTGGATCAGCGGAGTGCTTGGTGGCCCTTGTAGGCCCAGTCGATCTGGCCGGAGCTTCGGTGATCGCAGCCGTTGGCGCCGACGCTAACGCACGCGATGCTCGGTCGGAAGGGCTGCCGGCCTCGCGACCCGACCGTGCTCCAGCGCGACCACCCGGTCGACGAATTCCGGGTCGACCGTGGTGTGCGAGATGAGCAGGACGGTGCGGCCTGATCTCGCCGCGGCATCCGTGAGGTCGCGCAGCAGCGCGTCGGCGCGATCGGGGTCGACGTTCGCGGTCGGCTCGTCGAGCACGAGCACTGGGAAGTCGGCGAGCATGGCCCGGGCGAGCGCGATGCGCTGCGCCTGCCCGCCCGACACGAGCGCGCCCCGCTCGCCCACCCGGGCATCGAGGCCACCGCGTTCCCGCACCCATCCGCCCAGGCCCACCCGCTCCAGCACGTCGAGGAGCTCGTCGTCGCTCGCCGTGTCGCGCGCGAAGATGAGGTTCTGCCGCAGGTCCTCGTCGAACAGCCACGGACGCTGCTCGACGAGTCCCACCAGCCGCCGTACGGCGCGGGGGTCGAGGGTCGACGCCTCGACGCCGCCGAGCCGATACGAGCCCGCGTGATCGAGGAACCGCACGAGCACGTGCGCGAGGGCGGTCTTGCCGGCTCCCGATCCACCGCGCACCAGCACCCGCTCCCCAGGCGCGAGGTCGAGGTCGAGTCCGTCGAGCACCGGCTGCAGCGGGTCGTCGGGGCCGTCGAGGCGCGGCCAATGGGCCCGGATGCCGCGGAGGCTGATCGTGGGCGGAGGCGAGGCCGCGGGCGGCGGCGCCGGATCGGCGGGCGCGCGCGGGATTCCGTCGGGCACCTCGCCGGGGACGGCGTGCGCGACCCGCTCGGCGCTCGACCGCGCGAGGCGGAGGGCGCTCGCCGCGAGCGGCAGCGCGGCGGCGACCTCGGCGATCGCGAGCGGCACGAGGCAGAGCACCGCGAACGTCGGTCCGTCGATGCGTCCGGCCTCGAGGAGCGGGGCGGATGCCGCGAGGCTGGCCGCCACGGCGACGCCGCCGACGGCGGTCATGGCCGCTGACGCCGCACCGGTTGCCGCCGCCCGTGCGCGCGTGGCACGCCCGAGCCGCGCGCCGATCGCCTCGATGGCGCGGCGCCCCGCGGCCGCCGAATCGAACGCCACCAGCACGTCGAGCGCCTGCACGTGGTCGACGATCGCGGCCTGCAGCTGTCCACGCAGGGGCGCGAGCGTGCGCTCGGCGCGCACCGCCGCCCAGCGCTGCACGAGCAGTGTGCCGCCGACGCCCAGCACGAGGCACCCGAGCACCGCCACGGCGGATCCGGGTGCGATGAGCGCAACGCCCACGACCGAGAGCACGAGCACCACGAGCGCGCTGATCACGGGCTGCACCACGCGAAGGGGCACGTTCTGCAACTCGTCGACGTCGCCGACGAAGCGCGCCAGCAGGTCGCCGCGCCGGGTCGCAGCGAGGCCGTCGGGTGCGACCGGCAGCATCCGCTCGAACACGCCGGCCCGGATCTCGGCGAGTTGCCGGAAGGAGGCGTCGTGGCCCGTCAGGCGTTCGAGGTAGCGGAACACGGCGCGGCCGAGCGCGAAGGCCCGCACCCCGACGATGCCCAGCGAGAGGTAGAGCACCGGCGGCTGTTCGGCGGCGCGGGCGATGAGCCAGGCCGAGCAGGCGAGGAGCGCGACGGCCGATCCGCCCGAGGCGATTCCCGCGAGCACGGCGGGGAGAAGCCGGCGAGCCGACGGCACGGCGCGTCGCAGCATGGTGCGGGTGGGATCAGGCATGCACCACCGCCAGGTCATGCGCGGTGTCGGCGAACGCGACGAGTCCCGATCGGTGGGTCGCCACGACGATGACGCGGCCCTCGGCGGCGAGTTCGCGCAGTGCGCCGCCGAGCTCGGCCTCGCGACGCGGGTCGAGCGCCGAGCTCGGCTCGTCGAGCAGCAGCACGCGGCCCTCGCGCGCAAGCAGACGGTGGACGGCCCGTGCCGTGGCGACGCGCTGGGCCTGTCCGCCCGAGAGTCCGGCGCCGCCGGGGCCGAGCCGGCGCTCGGGGTCGAGTTCGACGCCGCCGAGGCGCAGGGCCCGGTCGAGGAGTTCGGGCGCCGCCGACTCGTCGCCGAGGCGCACGTTGTCGACGATCGACCCGGCGAAGAGCGTGGCCGTCTGGCCGGCCCAGGCGATCGCCGACCGATCACCGGGGCGGAGCGGCCGACCGTCGAGCAGGATCCCGCCCTCGGACGTCTCGAACCCCAGGATCGCCGCGAACAGCGACGACTTGCCCGAGCCGCTCTCCCCCGTGATCGCCGTCACCGCACCGGCCCGCGCATCGAGGCGGACGCCGTCGAGCACGACCCGGTCTCCCCGCCGCACGCGGACGTCGACCAGGCGGAGGCCCGACCCGTCACTGGAGCCGAGCTCGGCGGCAGGAGCAGGAGTCGGCGCGAAAACGGGAGCGGCGGCACTCCCAGCGGCCTCGCCGCCCGGTGCCGCGGCATCCAGCAGGTCGAACGCATCCGTCGACGCCGTCACGCCCTCGGCCGAGGAATGGAACGCGGCGCCCACGTTCCGCAGCGGCAGGAACACCTCGGGCGCCAGCACGAGCACGAACAGCCCGGGTGCGAGCGTCATGTCGCCCGAGACGAGTCGCAGGCCGATCGACACGGCGACGAGCGCGACCGAGAGGCTCGCCGCGAACTCCAGCGTGAAGCCCGAGAGGAACGTGATGCGCAGCACCTTCATGGTGCGCGACCGATACTCGTCGGTGACCGCGCGGATGCGGCCGACCTGGCGTTCGGCGCGCCCGAACACCACGAGCGTCGAGAGCCCGCCGATGACCTCCAGGAATCCCCGGGAGAGCGTGGCGAGGGTGGCCCACTGCCGGCGCTGCACCGCGCCCGTCGCGAGGCCGATGAGCGCCATGAACACGGGGATGAGCGGCAGCACGATCACGAGCACCAGCCCCGACAGCGGGTCGGCGATCCACGCGGCCGCGATGAGGATCGGCGTGAGGATGACGCTCAGCACCAGCTGCGGCAGGTAGGCGCCGAAGTAGCCGTCGAGCGCGTCGAGCCCCGGGCCGAGGAGCGTGGCGATGCGCGCCGTGGGAAAGCCCGGAACGCCGGTCGGTCGCGCCTCCAGCGCCTCGAGGAGCTCGGCTCGCAGCTCCGCCTTCACGCGCAATGCGCCGGCAGAGCCCGCCAGGTCCCAGAGCCAGGCCGCGATGGCCCGAACGGATGCCGCGACGACGAGTGCGACGAGGAGCGGCCAGGCCTGCGGCATCCGCTCGCCCTCGATGAGCCCGACCACCAGCGACGCGAGCGCCCAGGCGAACACGAGCACGGCACCCGCCTGTACGAGCGCGAGCGCGCCGCCCGCGAGGAGGAACCAGCGGGCAGCACGTGAGCGCCGGATGAGTCGGGGATCGAGAGGCTTCACGGTCAGTGCACGGCGGCGGCGGCCTCGACCGAGGCACGCGTGACGCGCTTGCGGAAGATCCAGTACGTCCAGCCCTGGTAGACCAGCACGAGCGGCATGAACACGAGCGCGACCCAGCTCATGACGGTGAGCGTGTACTGCGAGCTCGACGCGTTCGCGATCGTGAGGCTGTTCGCCGGGTCGTTCGACGCGGGCATGACGTCGGGGAAGAGCGCCGCGAACAGCGCCGCCACGGCCGTGGCGACCGTGATCGCGAGGAACGTGAACGCGATGCCCTCGGCACCGCGGGCGTTCGCCAGCCAGCCCGCGATGAGGGCGAGGGCGGCCACCGCCGCGAGAACCCAGAACCAGAACGTGCCGAACGCGAGACCCGTCCAGACGAGGAAGCCCGCCGCCACCAGGATCGTGGCCATGCCCGAGCGACCGGCGAGCCGCCGGGCGCGGAGGCGCAGGTCGCCGTCGGTCTTCAGCGACACGAACACCACGCCGTGGGTGAAGAACAGCAGCAGCGTCGTGAGACCGCCGAGCAGGGCGTACGGGTTCAGCAGGTCGAACAGCGTGCCGGTGTAGTTGTGGTCGGCGTCGAGCGGAACGCCCTGCACGATGTTCGCGAACGCGACGCCCCAGAGGAGCGCGGGCACCGCCGAGCCGACGATGATCATCAGGTCGAACCGGCGCTTCCACTGCGCCTCGGGTCGCTGGTGCCGATACTCGAATGACACGCCGCGTGCGATGAGCGCGAGCAGGATGAGGAGCAGCGGCAGGTAGAACCCCGAGAACAGTGTCGCGTACCACTCGGGGAACGCGGCGAACAGCGAGGCGCCGGCGACGATCACCCACGTCTCGTTGAGGTCCCACACGGGGCCGATCGTGTTGATGACGACCCGCCGATCGGTGTCGTCGCGACCGAGGAACGGCAGCGACATCCCGACGCCGAAGTCGAAGCCGTCGAGTACGAAGTAGCCGACGAACAGGAACGCGACGATCCAGAACCAGAGCACCGTGAGATCCATTGCGTTTCCTCCTAGTACACCGTGGTGGCGGGTTCGACCCGGCCGGTCTCGGGATCGGGCTCGCCGACCTCGGGAGGCCCGTTCTGGATCGCCCGGATCACGAGCCGCACCTCGACCACCGCGAGCGCGCCGTAGACGATCGTGAATGCGACGAGCGAGATGAGCACGTCGAGGCCGGTGACGTTCGGAGAGACCGCCGAGGCCGTCGGCAGCAGGCTGAAGACGATCCAGGGCTGGCGGCCCATCTCGGTGAAGATCCAGCCGACGCTCATGGCGGCCATCGACAGCGGGAAACTCCAGACGGCGATCTTCCACACCCACGGCTGTCGCGGCGTGCGGCCCTTGCGGGTCAGCCACAGGCCGACGACCGCGATGAACACGTGCAGGAGGCCGAGCCCGATCATCCAGCGGAACGACCAGTAGGTCACCCAGATGATGGGCGTGTAGTCGCCGGGACCCCAGAGTTCGGTGTACTGCGCCTGCAGGTCGTTGATGCCCTCCACGCAGCCGTCCAAGGTGTGCGTCGACAGGAACGACAGCAGGTACGGCACCCGGATCGAGAAGAGCTCGGTGCTCCCGTCGGGCGTGCCGAGCGTGAAGAGCGAGAACGAGGCGGCTGCGCCGCACACGGTGTCGTAGGTGGCCTCGGCGGCCGCCATCTTCATCGGTTGCGTGGCCACCATCGCGAGGCTCAACTGGTCGCCGAAGAGGGTGGTCAGGAGGCCGGCGCCGACCATCGTCCACAGCCCGAACTTCAGGGCGGGCCGCATGGTGTCGAGGTGCTGGTTGCGCGCGAGGTGCCAAGCCGCGGCACTGATGATCAGGCCGGCCGTGACCATGAAGCTCGCGGCGATGGTGTGCGGGAAGGCGGCGAGCACGACCGGGTTGGTGAGCACCTCCCAGATGTCGACGAGCTCGGCGCGGCCCTTCTCGGCGTTCAGCTCGTAGCCCACCGGGTTCTGCATGAACGCGTTCGCCGCGAGGATGAAGTACGCCGACACGATGGTGCCGACCGCCGTCGCCCAGATGGTTGCGAGGTGCAGTCCGCGTGGCAGCTTGTCCCAGCCGAAGATCCAGAGCCCGATGAAGGTCGCCTCGAAGAAGAAGGCGAGCAGGCCCTCCATGGCGAGCGGCGCCCCGAACACGTCGCCGACGAAGCGCGAGTACTCCGACCAGTTCATGCCGAACTGGAACTCCTGCACGATGCCGGTCACCACGCCCATGGCGAAGTTGATGAGGAAGATCGTGCCGAAGAACCGGGTGATGCGCAGGTATTCGGCCTTGCCGGTGCGGTACCACGCGGTCTGGAAGACGGCCGTGACGGTCGCGAGGCCGATGGTGAGTGGCACGAACAGGAAGTGGTAGACGGTCGTGATGCCGAACTGCCATCGGGCGAGGAGCAGCGGGTCCAGCAGTTCGTTCACGGAGGTCCCTTTCACGACGTGGCGACGGTTCCGATGAGATTCTACAACTCGTAGAAGACCGTTCTTCTACCGAGCGTAGAACATTCGGGGCTGCGGCGGTACGCTGGGGTCATGGCGAGTCTCGGCGAACTCGAGCGGTCCGTGATGGAGCTGCTCTGGACGAACGATGCTGCCCTCACGGCGAACGAACTGCGCGACACGCTCGCCGTGCGCGCCGGCTCGAGCCGCACGGTTGCGATCACGACGATGCTCACCGTGCTCTCGCGGCTCGAGCGCAAGGGATTCGTGTCGCGATCGCGCGACGTGCGCCCCCACCGCTATCGGGCCCTCCTCAGTCGCGAGGAGCACACCGCCGAACTCATGCACGAGGTGCTCGACCAGTCCACCGATCGCGCCGCGGCCCTCGCGCGCTTCGTCGGCACGGTGAGCGAAGGCGAGGCGAACACGCTGCGGCGACTCCTCGACGAGCTCGCACACCACTGACGTGTTCCTCGTCGCCGGCGTGCTCGGCGCGCTCGCCCTCGCGCTCGCCTGGCCGGTGCCGGTGCTGCTCTCGCGAGCGGCGTGGCCGGCCCGGGCGCCCGCGGTCGCACTCGCCCTGTGGGAGGCCATCGCGCTCGCGGGCGGGTTGTCGATGATCGGATGCCTCCTCGCCTTCGGTGCGGCGCCGGGCGGTTCGTTGCCCGCCGCCATCGCCGACCTCGCCCCGGTGCTCCTCGAAGGGCCCATCCCTCCGGCCTACGGCGCCCTCGAGATCGCGGCGCTCGCGCTCGCCGGCGCGGTGGCCCTGCTGCTCATGCTCAACCTCGCCTTCACGGCAGTACGCGCCGAACGGGAGCGACGCCGCCAGCACCAGCTCGTCGACGTCCTGAGCCATCCCATGCCGGGCGACCCGCGTACGCGCGTGCTCGCCCACCCCGTGCCGCTCGCCTACTGCGTGCCCGGCATCCGCACCACCACTGTGCTCACCGACGGCCTCATCGAAGCGCTCGACCAGGATGAACTCGCGGCCGTCATCGCCCATGAGCGCACGCACCTCGACCAACTGCACCACCTCGTTCGCCTCGCGTTCCGCGCGTGGCACAGCGCCATCCCGTGGTTCCCCATCGCGAATCGCGCCGAGCGCTCGGTCGTCACCCTCACCGAGATGCTCGCCGACGACGGCGCCCGTCGCCAGGTCGGCACCGCCCCACTGCGGGGTGCGCTGCTTCGGGTGGGGAACGCGGGTGAATCGGGTGCCATCGCCGATGCCGGGCCGGGGGCGAGCCCCGATGCGGCGATGCTCGCGGCGCGCCTGGAGCGCCTGGATCGCGTCGATACCCCGACCGACGTGCGAGAGGGTGGCGAGCCGCTGCCGCATACCGTTGGCGGCGTGGTGCTCGCGGCATCCGTGATCCTCGTCGCCATCCCCCTGGGGGGCTACGCGGCGCTCCTCGGAATCGTCCCCTAGTGTGAGGCGGCGGCCGGTCCCCGCGGATACGCTCGAACGGTGAACGAGCTCCTCGACTGGATCCTCGACACGGTGCAGTCCGTCGACCCGGTCGCGCGCACACTGCTCGCCGGTCTCGGCATCATGCTCGAGACCTCGGTGCTCATCGGACTGGTCGTGCCGGGCGACACCATCGTGCTGGTCGCGTCGACAGCCGTCGGGGGGCCCGTCGAGTACATCGCCCTCGCCCTCACCGTCATCGCGGGCGCCATCGTCGGCGAGAGCATCGGATTCGGCATCGGGCGGTGGTTCGGGCCGCACATCCAACGCTCACGGCTCGGCCGACGCATCGGCGAGGAGAACTGGGCGCGTGCGCAGCGGTACCTCGACCGGCGCGGCGGCCCGGCGGTCTTCATCTCGCGGTTCCTGCCGGTGCTGCACTCGCTGATCCCGCTCACCGTCGGCATGAGCACCATGCGGTATCGCAAGTTCATCGCCTGGACGCTGCCCGCGTGCGTGATCTGGGCCTTCTCGTACGTCACCGTCGGCTGGCTCGCGGCCGACGGATACCGGGAGCTCAGCCGCGAGCTGCACTGGGCCGGCTACGCCTTCGTCGCGGTCATCGTGCTGTTCCTCGTCGTGGTGTGGGCGATCAAGAAGGCGCTCGTGCGCGCCGAGGCCAAGCACATGGAGGAGGCCGAGAGCGCGATCGTGCCTCCCGTGGGGCCCGACGGGGTGGTGCGGATGGTCGAGGTCCTTCCCGGTGACGACGAAGGGCCGGACGCCGAAGCGTCCGACCCTCCTGGCCATCGCGGGAACCGCTAGAAGAGCGATTTCTCGGCGAGCCAGTCGGCGGCGATCTGGTCGGCCGACTGCTGCTCGTTGACGCTCAACGCGTTGAGGGCCACGAGGTCCTCGGCCGTCAGTGCCTCGCTCACCGTGTTGATGACCTCGGCGATCTCGTCGGTGACCTTCTCGCTCACGACCGGAACGACGTTCGACGCGAGGAAGAGACCCTCGGGGTCTTCGAGCGTCACGAGGTCGTTCGCGGCGATGTTGGGGTCGGCACTGTAGATGTTGACCATCTGCACCTGGTTGTCGACGAGGGCCTTGAGGGTCAGCGGGCCGCCGCTGTCCTCGATCGGCGTGAAGGCCACATCGACGCCGTACACCGACTTCAGACCTTCGGGCCCATACGGACGCGTGGCCAGCTCGGAGTTGCCACCGAGCGTGATGGGCGTCGTGACGTCCTTCAGGTCGGCCAGGCTCGTCACGCCGTTCTCGTCGGAGAACGCCTTCGTCACGTTGTACGAGTCCTGGTCGGTCGCGGGCGACTGGTCGAGCACGCGCAGGCCCTCGGGCAGCGACGTCTCGAGCTCGGCGTACACGTCGTCGCTCGTGGTGGCCTCGGTGTCGGGCACGTAGTACTGGAGGAGGTTTCCGGTGTATTCGGGGAAGACGTCGATCGCGCCATCCTCGATCTCGGGGATGTAGACCTCGCGCTGGCCGATGCGGAACTCGCGCTCGACCGTGTAGCCGTTCTCCTCGAGCGCCTGGGCGTAGATCTCGGCGATGATCTCGTTCGAGTAGTAGTCCTGCGAACCGACGACGAGGGTCTCGGACGAACCCTCGCCCTCACCCGATCCGCTGTCCAGCGGATCACCCGATGCACACCCTGCCAGGGCCACTGTCGCCCCGACCGCGACCGCTGCCAGGGCAACGAGCCGGCCTTTTCCTGCTGTGATCATTCTCAGATTCCCTTCGGTGTTGGGTTACCCCACGGCCGCCCGCGGCCGGGTCGGCCGGGAGCGGAGTTCGGTGGTGCGAGTGGCCCGCACGCCGGCGGGCACGACGAGGCGCTGCACGATCGCGAAGAGCCCGTCGACGAGGAGCGCCAAGACGATCACGAGGATCGAGCCGCCGAGCATCTCGCCGTAATCGCGGGTCTTGAGTCCGGCGAAGATGAAGCGGCCGAGTCCCTCGTCGGCGATGTACGCGGCGAGGGTCGCGGTCGCGATGATCTGCAGCGTCGCCGAGCGGATGCCGCCGACGACGATCGGCATGCCGAGCGGCAGTTCGACCTTGCCGACGATCTGCCCCTCGCGCATGCCCATCGCCCGGGCCGCGTCGATGGTGCGCCGGTCGACGGACTCGAAGCCCGCGTACGCGCCGGCGAGGAGCGGCGGGATGGCGAGGATGACGAGTGCGAGGATCGGCGCCCCGAGGCCGATGCCGATCCATGAGCCGAAGAGGGTGAGAACGCCAAGGGTCGGCAGCGCGCGGAGGCCGCCGGACATCCGGACGGCGAGCTCACGTCCGCGGCCGGTATGCCCCACCGCCCCGCCCACGGGCAGGGCGATGGCCGCCGCGATGACGAGCACCACGAGCGAGACCCACAGGTGCTCGGCGAGGCGCTGCGGGATGCTGCCGGAGCCGGTCCAGTTGACGGGGTCGGCGAGCCAGGCGAGGGCGTCGAGGAAGAGGTTCACACATCCTCCTGCTTCACGAGCGTCGTGGAGGCGACACGTGCGGTCGCGGAATCGGCCCGGGACCACGGCATGAGCAGGCGCCCGAGCGCAACTGTGAGCCAGTCGAGCACGAGCGCGAGCACGATGGTGGCGACGATGCCCGTGATGATCTCGACCTGGATGCCCCGCTGGAACCCGTCGGTGAAGAGGCTGCCGAGGCTCTGCACGCCGATCACCGCGCCGACGGTGGCGAGGCTCACCGTGCTCACGATGACCACGCGGAGGCCCGAGAGGAGCACGGGGCCCGCGAGCGGCAGCTGCACGGCCCAGAATCGCCCGGCGGACGAGTACCCGATCGCGGTGGCCGACTGCAGCACGTCGCCCTCCACGGCGTCGAACGCGTCGGCGGCCGTGCGCACGATCACCGCGACACCGTAGAGCGTCAGCGCGATGACGAGGTTGAGCGGCGATCGCAGGCTCAGGCCCGTGACCGCGGGGAGGGCGATGAACAACGCGAGCGACGGGATGGCGTAGAGGAGCGCGCACAGCGACAGCAGCACGCCACGCGACCACCGGTACCGGTGGGCGAGCCATCCGATCGGGACCGACACCACGAAGCTCAGTATGATCGCGGGCACCGACAATGCCAGGTGCACGAGCATGAGCTCGCCGACCCGGTCGAGATTCGACCAGAGCCAGTTCACGATGCCAGGACGCCGGCCGGGCGACCGTCGGCGTCGACGACGAGCCGCCGCCCATCGATCTCGGTGATGTGCAGCGCCCGCTTGCCGCGCCTCGCACCGACGAAATCCGCGACGAAGTCGTCGGCCGGGTTCGCGAGGATCTCGGCCGGCGACGCCGCTTGCGAGATCCGGCCGCCCTGCTGCAGGATGACCACCTGGTCGCCGAGGAGGAACGCCTCGTCGATGTCGTGCGTCACGAACACGACCGTCTTGCCCAATTCGCCCTGGAGGCGCAGCAGCTCCTGCTGCAACTCGGCCCGGACGATCGGGTCGACCGCCCCGAACGGCTCGTCCATCAGCAGGATGTTCGGATCGACCGCGAGCCCGCGGGCTACGCCCACGCGCTGCTGCTGCCCACCCGAGAGCTGCGCCGGGTACTTGTCGGCGAGCGAGCGGTCGAGCCCCACGGTGTCGAGGAGCTCGAGCGCATGCGCCCGGGCCTCCCGCTTGCTCGTGCCACGCAGGACCGGCACGGTCGCGACGTTGTCGACGACCTTGCGATGCGGCAGCAGTCCCGAGTTCTGCATGACGTAGCCGATGCCGCGTCGGAGGGCCACCGGATCGACGGTCGCGACATCCGTGCCGTCGATGAGCACCTGCCCGGCCGTCGGGTCGATCATGCGGTTGACCATGCGCAGGAGCGTCGTCTTGCCGGAGCCCGATGAACCGACGAGCACGGTCGTCTTGTGCGCGGGCATCACGATGTCGACGCCCTCGACGGCGACGGTGCCGTCAGGGAACTGCTTGGTGACGCCGCGGAACTCGATCATCTGGCCGCCTCAATCCGGTCGGGTGGTCACCTGAACCAACTGGTTCCAGCCAAACACCATTCCCGCCGCGCGGCAACGCGACGCACGCCGCGCCGACGTCAGGCGGCGCTGCGGGCGGCGCGCACGCCGCTCAGATGGTCCGAGAGGTACTCGTGCACGAGCCGCTTCGCCTCGGCGAGGTATCGCTCGTCGCCGGCGGCGTCGCGCTGGAACGCGCGACTGATGAGCGCGTCGCCCAGCTCGATCGCCACACCCAGACGGAACCGCAGTTCGGCAGCGTCGGTGTCGGTCTCGAACTCGGCCTCGATCAACTGCGCCATACGATGGGCGAACTCGGGCTCGACGTCGCCCTCAGCGGTCTCTCGCCGGCCGGCGCGCACCACGCTGAACCCCGGCTCATCGCGGTAGAGCGCCGCGCACGAGTCGAGGGCGACATCGACGACGTCGCGCCACGTCTCGATCTCGGTACGCGCCATGTCGTCGGCGACTCGTTCGCGGTAACGGCGGATCGAACGCTCGCGGAGCGCCTGCACCACGGCCACGCGATCGGGGAAGTACCGGTACACCGTGCCGATCGACGCGCCGGCCCGCTCGGCGACCATCTGCGTGGTCAGGCGCTCGAAACCCGTCTCGTCGACGATCTCCGCCGCGGCGTCGAGCAGCGCGTCGAGTCGCTGGGTGCTGCGTCGCTGGGTCGGCTCCGTGCGCACCGCTCGCTTGCGGCTCGGATCGGCCCCAAGGATCAGGTCGACTTTCGGCACGGAACCTCCCTCATTTGCGGGGTCCACTCTACCCGGCGCATCCGCCGCGGGCCGACCACGGTCGCGTGCCGCGTTTCGCGACCGCCTCGCGGCCCATGACAGACTGAGGGGATGCCGGTGAGCTCCCCCACCCCGGCCGGATCCCGCGAGCGGCAGGTCCGGCATCGAGCCGCGCGATTCGAGGATTGGCTCCACGACATCCGCGAGCGCTGGGCCCGGCGTCGTGGGCACGTGCCGACGGTGGTGCCGTACACCGGCTACGGGTCCACCGAGTGGGTGCGCGTCTTCTGCCGCGTGCTGCTCACCCGCCCCCTGCCGGCCGACGCGTCGAAGCGCCGCCGTCGTCGGCGTGAGCAGGGCATCCGCGGCTGGCGGAGCTTCACGAGCGTCCCGGTCGGCAATGTGCCCGTGATCATCGAGATCGGCGACGAGCGCATCGAGGTCCTGGCCGACCGTGGCGGCGTCGTGGACACGAAGGTCCCGGTCACCCTCGAACCCGGTTGGCACCAGGTGTCGCTGCGAACGGAGGGCGCGGAGACCGTCGAGGCGCCGGTGTGGATCGTCGGGCCCGAGGTGCGCTTCGGCCTCATCTCCGACGTCGACGACACCGTCATGGTCACGGCGCTCCCCCGCCCGTTCGTCGCGTTCTGGAACACGTTCGTGCTCGACGAGCACGCC
Source organism: Agromyces sp. NPDC052230 (assembly GCF_040679595.1). Lineage (NCBI taxonomy): Bacteria > Bacillati > Actinomycetota > Actinomycetes > Micrococcales > Microbacteriaceae > Agromyces > Agromyces sp. NPDC052230. The sequence continues at coordinate 165,550 of NZ_JBFAVC010000006.1, forward strand.
CGGATCCCCACGCCGGGCATGGCCGTGCTGTACGAACGTCTCGTGCGCGCCCACCCGGGGGCGCCCGTGATCTACCTCTCGACGGGCGCATGGAACGTCGCACCGACCCTCACGAGGTTCCTCTCGCGCAACCTCTACCCGGCGGGTCCCCTCCTCCTCACCGACTGGGGGCCCACGCACGATCGCTGGTTCCGCAGCGGCCGTGCGCACAAGGAGGAGAACCTCCGCCGCATCGCGAGCGAGTTCCCCGAGATCCGCTGGCTGCTGGTCGGCGACGACGGGCAGCACGACGAGGAGCTCTACGCCCGGTTCGCCGCCGAGCATCCCGAGCGCATCGCCGCGGTCGCCATCCGCCGCCTCTCCACGGGTGAGGCGGTGCTCGCCGGCGGACGCAACAAGGCCGAACAGCACGGCGCGAACGTGCCGTGGGTGTCAGCGAGCGACGGGTCGAACCTCGCCGATCAGCTGGCCGACGTCGGCGTGCTCTGACTCGCGTGTGAGCGCCGGATGCGCTCCAGCCCGCGGTTCACGTCGCGCGCCCAGAGCGGACCGCGGTAGATGAAGGCCGTGTAGCCCTGCACGAGCGTCGCGCCGGCGTCGAGGCGCTCCTGCACGTCGGCGGCGGTGTCGACGCCGCCCACCGAGATCACGCACAGCTCGGCCGGTACGCAGCCCCGGATGAGCCGGAGCACCTCGAGCGACCGGGCGGCGAGCGGCGCGCCGGAGAGGCCACCTGCGCCGATGCCGTCGACGACGGATGCCGCGGTGCGAAGCCCCTCGCGCGAGATCGTCGTGTTCGTGGCGATGATGCCGTCGAGCCCGAGCCGAACCACGAGCTCGCAGATGCGCAGCACCTCGTCGTCGGCGAGGTCGGGCGCGATCTTCACGAGGAGCGGCGTCGTGCCGGCCGCGGCGCGCACTGTCTCGAGCAGCGGCGCGAGCGCGTCGAGCTCCTGCAGGCCGCGCAGGCCCGGCGTGTTGGGCGAGCTCACGTTGACGACGAGGTAGTCGGCGTACGGCGCGAGGAGGCGCGCGCTGCGCTCGTAGTCCCCCACGGCGTCCTCGACGGGCGTCACGCGGCTCTTGCCGATGTTCACGCCGAGCACCGGACGGTGGGTCAGACGTGCGAGCCGCGAGAGGCGGCCGGCCGCGGCATCCGCCCCGCCGTTGTTGAAGCCCATGCGGTTGATGAGCGCGCGGTCGGCGACGAGGCGGAACAGGCGGGGTCGCTCGTTCCCCGGCTGGGCGATCGCCGTGATGGTGCCCACCTCGACGTGGCCGAAACCGAGTTGCCCGAGGCCCCGCACGGCGAGGCCGTCCTTGTCGAAGCCGGCCGCGACGCCGAACGGCGACGGGAAGCGGAGGCCGAGCGCCTGCACCGCGAGCGACGTGTCGGGGGCGGTGAAGCGCTCGACGAGCCGGCCGAGACCGAGGGTCGGCAGCATTCGGATGAACCGGAATGCGACGTGATGCGCGTCTTCGGGGTCGAGGCGGCTGAGGACGAGGGAGAAGAGGAGTCGATACATGCCGCCACTCAGGCTATCGGAGGGCTGCATGGCGGCCGTTCGCCTCACTCGACGGGACGCGCGGGGAGCCGGCCGTGCTCGGCGCGCAATTGCCCGATCGCCGACTCGAAGTCGTCGAGCGACTCGAAGGCCTGGTAGACGCTCGCGAAGCGGAGGTACGCGACCTCGTCGAGCTCGCGCAGCGGCGGCAGGATGGCGAGGCCGATGTCATTGGCCTCGATCTGCGACGCCCCCGTCGACCGGATGGTCTCCTCGACCTTCTGCGCGAGCACGGCGAGGTCGGAGTCGGTGACCGGCCGTCCCTGGCAGGCCTTCTTCACGCCCGCGACGACCTTCTCGCGGCTGAACGGCTCGATCACACCCGAGCGCTTGATCACCGCGAGGCTCGCCGTCTCGGTCGTGGAGAACCGCCGGCCGCACTCTGGGCACTGCCGGCGCCGCCGGATCGAGAGTCCGTCGTCGCTCGTGCGCGAGTCGATGACGCGGGAATCCGGGTGACGGCAGAAGGGGCAGTACATGGTGCTCCCAGCCTAGGGGTCAGTTCGCGAAGCGCGCCGCCACGGCCTCGCCGTGCGCAGGCAGGTCCTCAGCCGTCGAGAGCGCCGCGATCGCGGGGGCGACCTCGCGCAGCGCGTCCGCCTCGTAGCGCACCACCTGCTGCGGGCGCAGGAACGTCGCCGCAGACAGTCCGGCCGCGTAGCGAGCCTGCCCGCCCGTGGGCAGCACGTGGTTCGACCCGGCGGCATAGTCGCCGAGGCTGACTGGCGAGTAGTCGCCGATGAAGATCGCTCCGGCGTTCTCGATGCGCGCGAGCGCCGCGTCGTTGTCGCGCACCTGGATCTCGAGGTGCTCGGGGCCGAACGCGTTGGCGAAATCGGTCGCCTGCTCGAGGTCGTCGACCAGCACGAGGGCCGACTGCGCACCCTCGACGGCCGTGCGCACCCTCGCCGAGTGCTTGGTCGCGGCGACGCGCACCTCGAGTCGCTCGAGCACCCGGGCGGCGAAGTCGGGCGACTCGGTGACGAGCACGGATGCCGCGAGCTCGTCGTGCTCGGCCTGGCTCACGAGGTCGGCGGCGACGAAGTCGGGGTCGGCGGAGTCGTCGGCGATCACGAGGATGTCGGTGGGCCCCGCCTCGGCGTCGATGCCCGTGACGCCCTGCACGAGCCGCTTGGCGGCGGCGACGAACACGTTGCCGGGGCCGGTGACCCGCTGCACCGGTTCGAGCCCGATGCCGGGCACGCCGTATGCGAAGGCACCGATGGCACCGGCGCCGCCCATGGCGTACACCTCGGTGATGCCGAGCAACGCCGCGGCTCCCGCGACGATGGGGTGCACGCGCCCGCCGAACGCCTCCTGCGCCGGCGATGCGAGGGCGATCGAGCGCACGCCCGCAACCTGTGCGGGAACCACGTTCATGACGACGCTCGAGGGGTACACGGCCTTGCCGCCGGGCACGTAGAGGCCGACCCGGGCGACCGGCTGCCAGCGCTGCTCGACGACGGCGCCGTTCGCGAGCACGGTGCGCTGCGGGGCGGGCACCTGGGCGCGGCTCGCGGATCGCACGCGCTCGATGGTCGCCTCGATGGCCGAACGGATGTCGGGCTCGAGCGCCTCGAGCGCCGCGGCGAGCTCTTCGGCCGGCACCCGCACGGCGGTGGGTCGCACGCGGTCGAATCGCTCCGCCTGGTCGAGCAGCGCCGCCTCGCCGCGCTCCCGCACGTCATCGATGAGGGCCCGAGCACCGTCGAGGGCGGCCGGGACATCGGTCGCGGCACGCGGGACGAGGGCGAGCAGTTCGGTGGCAGACGGACGGGTTCCGCGGAGATCGATGGTTCGCAGCATGGCCGTTCCAGCGTACCGGGGCACGCTGGGCGCAGCCTCGGCGCCCGTCACACGAGGCAGTTCGGCCCGAGCAGGCTTTTCAGCTCGCCGTAGAGGTCGGCCGTCACGCGCACCGGGTACGGGAGCTCGAAGACGCGCGCCGTGCGACCCTTCACGAGTTTCAGCCGCACCTCGGTGTCGCCCCGATGCCGGATGAGCACGTCGCCGAGGGCCGAGATCGTGTCGGTCGTGGCGCGCACGTCTGGCAGCGAGATGACGACCGGCCCCGACTCGTCGCCCTGGCCGAGCTCGGGCGAGAACACGCTGTAGGCGTGCAGGTTCATGCCGTCGTCGCGCAGGCTCACCCGCCCGCGCACGACGACGATCGAGTCGCTCTTCAGCCCCGGCGCGAACTCCTGGTACGCCTTGCCCATGAACATGACCGTGATCTCGCCCGAGAAGTCCTCGACCTGGATCATGCCGTACTGGTTGCCGCTCTGGCGGGCGACGCGGTGCTGGACGCTGGTGACGAGCCCGGCGATGGTGACCGTGTCGCCGTCTTGTGTGGAATCCGAGCTGACGAGCTCGGTGATCGTCGTCGAGGCGTGCTTCGCGAGCGGTGCCTCGAGGCCCGCAAGCGGGTGATCGGAGACGTAGAGCCCGAGCATCTCGCGCTCGAAGGCGAGCTTGTCGCGCTTGGCCCACTCGGGCCGGTCGGGCACGAGCGATGGGGCGGCGTCGCGCTCATGGTCTTCGAAGAGGCTGTCGAAGTCGAACCCGATGTCGCCGACCTCCTCGGCGCGCTTCTCCTTCACGGCCGACTCGACTGCGCCCTCGTGGATCTCGACGAGGGCACGGCGGGTGTGGCCGAGCGAGTCGAACGCGCCCGCCTTCACGAGCGATTCCACGGTGCGCTTGTTCGCCACCTGCACCGGCACCTTCTTCAGGAAGTCGTGGAACGACTCGAACCGGCCCTTCTCCTCGCGGGCGCCCCGGATCGCGTCGACCACGTTGAAGCCCACGTTCCGCACCGCGCCGAGCCCGAACCGGATGTCGTCGCCGACGGCGGCGAAGAAACCGATGGACTCGTTCACGTCGGGCGGCAGCACCTTGATGCCCATGCGGCGGCACTCGTTGAGGTAGAGCGCGAGCTTGTCGCGCGCGTCACCGACGCTCGTGAGGAGCGCCGCCATGTACTCGGCCGGGAAGTGCGCCTTGAGGTACGCCGTCCAGTAGCTGAGCACGCCGTAGGCGGCGGAGTGCGCCTTGTTGAAGGCGTAGTCGGAGAACGGCAGCAGGATGTCCCAGAGGGTCTTGACAGCGGCATCCGAGAAGCCGTTGGCCTTCATGCCGCCGGAGAAGCCCTCGTACTGCTTGTCGAGTTCGGACTTCTTCTTCTTGCCCATCGCGCGGCGCAGGATGTCGGCCTGGCCGAGTGAGAACCCGGCGACGCGCTGGGCGATCGCCATCACCTGCTCCTGGTAGATGATGAGGCCGTAGCTCGTGTCGAGGATCTCCTTCAACGGCTCCTCGAGCTCGGGGTGGATGGGCGTGATCGGCTGGAGCCCGTTCTTGCGAAGCGCGTAGTTGATGTGCGAGTTCGCGCCCATGGGCCCCGGGCGGTAGAGGGCGATGACGGCCGAGATGTCCTCGAAGTTGTCGGGCTTCATCTGGCGCAGGAGCGAACGCATCGGTCCGCCGTCGAGCTGGAACACCCCAAGGGTGTCGCCGCGGGAGAGGAGCGCATACGCCTCGGGGTCGTCGAGCGCGAGGTCTTCGAGCACCGGCCGGAAGCCGCGGTTGGCCTCGATGTTGTCGAGCGCGTCGTCGATGATGGTGAGGTTGCGCAGCCCCAGGAAGTCCATCTTGATGAGGCCGAGCGCCTCGCACGCGGGATAGTCGAACTGCGTGACGATCTGGCCGTCCTGCTCGCGCTTCATGATCGGGATGATGTCGACCAGCGGGTCGCTCGACATGATGACACCCGCGGCGTGCACGCCCCACTGGCGCTTCAGGTTCTCGAGGCCGAGCGCCGTCTCGAACACCGTCTTCGCCTCGGCGTCGGTCTCGATGAGGGCCCGGATGTCGCCGGCCTCCTTGTACCGCGGATGCTGCGGGTCGACGATCCCCGCGAGCGGGATGTCCTTGCCCATGATGGTCGGGGGCATCGCCTTGGTGAGCTTCTCCCCCATGCCGAACGGGAAGCCGAGCACCCTGGAGCTGTCCTTCAGTGCCTGCTTGGCCTTGATGGTGCCGTACGTCACGATCTGGGCGACGCGCTCGTCGCCGTACTTCTCGGTGACGTAACGGATCACCTCGCCGCGGCGGCGCTCGTCGAAGTCCACGTCGAAGTCGGGCATCGAGACGCGAGCGGGATTCAGGAACCGCTCGAAGATGAGCCCGTGCTGCAACGGATCGAGGTCGGTGATGCGCATCGCGTAGGCCGCCATCGAGCCGGCGCCCGAACCGCGGCCCGGGCCGACGCGGATGCCGTTGTTCTTCGACCAGTTGATGAAGTCGGCGACCACGAGGAAGTAGCCCGGGAACCCCATCTGGGTGATCACGCCCACCTCGTAGTCGGCCTGTCGGCGCACCTCGTCGGGGATGCCGTTCGGGTAGCGCACGTGCAGTCCCCGCTCGACCTCCTTGACGAACCAGCTCTCCTCGCTCTCGCCCTCGGGCACGGGGAAGCGGGGCATGTAGTTCGCGCTGGTGTTGAACTGCACGTTCGCGCGTTCGGCGATGAGCAGCGTGTTGTCGCAGGCCTCGGGGTGGTCGCGGAAGACGTGCCGCATCTCGGCCGCGCTCTTCAGGTAGAAGTCGTCGGCATCGAACTTGAATCGGTTGGGGTCGTCGAGCGTCGAGCCGGACTGCACGCAGAGCAGTGCCGCGTGGCTCTTCGCGTCGTGCGCGTGCGTGTAATGCAGGTCGTTGGTGGCCAGCAGCGGGAGGTCGAGCTGCTTCGCCAGCCGCAGCAGGTCGTCCATGATGCGCCGCTCGATGCCGAGCCCGTGATCCATGATCTCGGCGAAGTAGTTCTCGCGCCCGAAGATGTCGCGGTAGTCGGATGCCGCCTTCAGCGCCTCGTCGTACTGCCCGAGCCTGAGGCGCGTCTGCACCTCGCCCGACGGGCAGCCCGTGGTGGCGATGAGGCCCGACGAGTAGGTCTGGAGCAGCTCCCGGTCCATACGGGGTTTGAAGTAGTAGCCCTCGATGGACGCGCGGCTCGACAAGCGGAAGAGGTTGTGCATGCCCTCCGTGGTCTCGGAGAGGAGCGTCATGTGGGTGTAGGCACCCGAGCCCGACACATCGTCGCCACCACCGCCGCCCCAGCGCACGCGGGTCTTGTCGCTGCGGTGCGTGCCCGGCGTGATGTAGGCCTCGGTGCCGATGATCGGCTTGATGCCGGCGTCCGTCGCCTGCTTCCAGAAGTCGTAGGCACCGAACACGTTGCCGTGGTCGGTGACCGCGACGGCGGGCATGCCCTCGTCTTTGGCCTTCTGGATGAGCTCCCCGACCCTGGCCGCGCCGTCGAGCATCGAGTACTCGCTGTGCACATGCAGGTGGACGAAGGAATCGGCGGCCACTGGGCTCCTCTTCGGTGTTGCAGCGAGCTGGGCGGGGTCTCCCAGTCTAGGGTCGACCACCCACGTTCAATCCTGCCGCAGCACCTCGAGCGCGTGAGCGAGGTCGGCCGGATAGTCCGATTCGAAGGTCGTCCATTCGCCGCCGCCCGGGTGCGCGAACGACAGCCGGTGCGCGTGCAGCCACTGCCGCTCGAGGCCGAGCCGGGCCGACAGCGTCGGGTCCGCGCCGTACATGGCGTCGCCGGCGCACGGATGCCGCTGCGCCGCCATGTGCACGCGGATCTGGTGCGTGCGGCCGGTCTCGAGCTGCACCTCGAGGAGCGACGCGTACGGGAAGGCCTCGATCGTCTCGTAGTGGGTGACGGCGTGCTTGCCACCCGCCACCACGGCGAACTTCCACTCGGAACGCGGATGCCGGCCCACCGGGGCGTCGATCGTGCCCGACAGCGGGTCGGGATGCCCCTGCACGACCGTGTGGTACACCTTCTCGACCTCGCGGTCGTGGAACTGGCGCTTGAGGTCGGTGTAGGCCCGCTCGGACTTCGCGACGACCATGAGCCCGCTCGTGCCCTGGTCGAGCCGGTGCACCACGCCCTGGCGCTCGGACGCGCCCGACGTCGAGATGCGGTAGCCGGCGGCCGCGAGTGCGCCGACCACGGTCGGCCCCTCCCAGCCGAGCGACGGATGCGCCGCCACGCCCGCGGGCTTGTCGACCACCACGAGGTCGTCGTCGTCGTGCACGATGCCGAGGTCGGGAACCGGGATCGCCTCGACCTCGAGGGTGCGCGGCGGTTGCCAGCTCACCTCGAGCCAGGCACCCCCGCGGAGCCGATCGGACTTGTCGACGACCGCACCGTCCAGCACGGCGCCGCCGGCCGCGGCGATGTCGGCGGCCTGCGTGCGCGAGAAGCCCAGGAGCTTCGCGAGCCCCTGGTCGACGCGCACCCCGTCGAGCCCGTCGGGAACGGGGAACGAGCGGTGCTCCATGCTCAGGACTCTGCGGCGAGCGGCGTGCCCGAAAGCGGCGTCCGCCCGTCGCCGGCGGCATCCGCGTCGGGACGTTCGCTCGTCGTCGCCCCCGGCGTCTCCGCCCCGCGGTCCGTCTGCGGTTCGGCGTCGGCCGCGGCATCCGCTCGCTTCGGCTCGCGGGTGCCGTCGAGCCCGATTCCGCGGATCGTGAGCAGCATGAAGAGCGCCATGCTCGAGAGGATCGAGATGTCGGCGACGTTGTAGATCGCCGGGATGAGCCACGGTGTCGAGATGAAGTCGATGACGTGCCCCAGGCCGAAGCTCGGCTCGCGCAGGAGCCGGTCGGTGAGGTTGCCGAGCACGCCGCCGAGCAGCAGGCCGAACACGAGCGCCCATGCGACCGAGCGGATGCGACGGGCGAACCACGCGATGAACGTGATCACGCCGGCCGCGAGGATCGTGAAGATCCACGTCATGCCGCTCGCGAGCGAGAACGCGGCACCCGGATTGCGCACGAACTGCCACTGCAGCACGTTGCCGAGCACCGGCACGATCTCACCCTCGGTGAGGTTCGTGACGACGAGGTACTTGCTCAGCTGGTCGATGCCGTACACCACGAGGGCGGCGGCCACCAGGATGAGGAGTGCAGTTGCGGTGCCGACCTTCGCGGCCCGCTCAGCCGCCAAAGCCCTGGAAGGTCGGAGCCGGGGTCTGCTCGTTCACCGAGGAGAAGCCCTGGCTGCCCGACACCTGAACGGGTGCGGCCGTGTCGAGCTCGCGCAGCTGGCCCTCGATGTAGCTCTTGAGCTTCTGGCGGTACTCGCGCTCGAAGACGCGCAACTCGTCGACGCGCTTCTCGAGGGCGAGTCGCTCCTGGTCGAGGATGTTCATCTGCGCACGCTGCTTGGCCTCGGCCTCGGCCACCACTCGCGCGGCGGTCGCGTGACCCTCGGCGATGAGCGCGTCGCGCTTCTCGATGCCCTCGCGCACGTGCTCCTCGTGGAGGCGGCGAGCCAGCTGCAGCAGGTTGGTGGTCGAGGTCTGCTCGTCGAGCTCCGACTGCGGCTGCACGGGCGCCTGGGTGGGCACGGCCACCGTGGGGGGCGGTGCGGCCGGTTCGGCGTAGACCGCGGCAGGGGCCGGCGCGGCGGGCGCGGCCTTGCCGGCGTCCGCAGCACGGGCTTCGGCCGCGGCGAGCCGCTGGCGCAGTTCTTCGTTCTCCTGGTTCAGCCGGCGCAGTTCGACGACCACCTCATCGAGGAAGTCATCGACCTCGTCCTGGTCGTAGCCCTCCCGGAACTTCGTCGCCTGGAAGCGCTTGTTGACCACATCTTCCGGAGTTAGCGCCATGGCTTCCCACCCTCAAATCTGTCGAACTGTTCGGTCACGTTCAGCTAACGGTAGCAAAGCCTTGCGAAGGCCGCAGTGCAGAGGGCGCAGTCGTCCACCCTCGCAGGAGATGGTCAGCCGCTCGCCTGCGCGAGGTCGGCCAACCACGACACGACGGTCATCGCGATGATGACCGTCAGCATGGCCAGGCTCCACCCGAGATCGAGTGCGACTTGGCCGATGCGTATCGGCGGCACCAGCCGCCGGAAGAAGCGCACGAGCGGATCCGTCACCGTGTAGACGGCTTCGACGATCACCAGCCACGGGCCGCGCGGGCGCCACGACCGGTTGAACGTGCGCACGAGATCGAGCACGAATCGCGCCCACATCACGAAGAAATAGATCAGGAGCAGCGCGTAGAGGATGTTCCAGACGACGACGAGTGCGCCCACGGCGACTACGCGTGCGTGAAGAACGACGCTTCCACGTCGCCTTCGGCTTCGCCGGCTTCGCCCGAGACGACCACGTGGGCCGGGGAGAGCAGGAACACCTTGCTGGTCACGCGTTCGATCTTGCCATAGAGGCCCTGGGAAAGCCCGCTCGCGAAGTCGATGAGGCGACGTGCGTCGCCGTCGGACATCTGCGAGAGGTTGATGATCACGGGAACGCCCTCGCGGAAGGACTCGGCGATCACCTGGGCGTCACGGTACTGACGCGGGTGCACGGTGAGGATCTCGTTCATCTCCGCCTGCGGTGTGGTCGGTTGGACATGGTGGCGTCGCAGCGGCGTGACGGCCGCGCCGGTCTTCGGGGCGGGGGTCGCGGCGTGCACGATGGGTGCAGCGGGCGCCGGTGCGGCCTGTTGCTCTTGCTCGAGCTCCTCGTCGGCGAGGCCGAGGTAGACCATGGTCTTCTTGAGCGGGTTCGACATCGCTGCCTCCGTCTGGTTTCCGTCTGTTCGAGGCTAACCGGCGTCCGGCCGATTCCCCGTGATTGCCGTGCCGATGCGCAGGTGTGTCGCGCCCTCCAGAATCGCCTCACGAAAATCGTGGGACATCCCCATGGACAAGTCGGTCGCATCGGATGCGAGTCGCCGGATGCGCTCCGAGAGGAGGCGCACCCGTGCGAACGCGGGTCGTGGGGGCTCGCCGAGCGGCGCGACCGCCATGAGGCCGCGAAGACGCAGCCCCGGGGTGGCGAGCACGTGCTCGACGAGCTCGTCGAGTCCCTCTGGGGCGACACCGCCGCGTCCGGGGTCTTCGGTGAGGTCGACCTGCACGAAGCAGTCGACGGATGCCTCGTCGGAACGAAGTGCGTCGACGAGCGACATCCGGTCGACCGAGTGGATCACCGAGGCGTAGGCGCGCACCTGGCGCGCCTTCTTGTTCTGCAACTGCCCGACGAAGTGCCAGCGCAGGTCGAGCTCGGCGAGGGCCTCGGCCTTCGCCTTCGCCTCCTGGTGACGGTTCTCGCCGACGTCGCGCACGCCGAGCGACGCGAGCTCCGCGATGAGCGACACCGGCTGGAACTTCGTCACGACGATGGTCGTGATCTCCGAGGGGGTGCGGCCGGCGTCGCGCGCGGCATCCGCGACACTCCCCTGCACGGCCGCGAGGCGGTCGGCGAGGGCGCTCACGGATGCTCCGGGGCGGCCGTCTCGCATCCGCTCATTTCAGGAAGTCGGGGATGTCGAGGTCGTCGTCGGCTTCGTCGAAGGCGGGGTCGGAGACGATCTGGTCGGCGGCCGCGGTGGGCGCCTCGCCCCAGTTCGCGGTCTCGACCAGCTCGTCGATGTTGATCTCGCCGATGACGTCGGCCGTCTCACCGCCGCCGCCGAGACCGGAGGCGCCCACGCTCGGCGCGCCCACGCTCGCGCCGACCGCCGCGGGCACGAAGCTCGTGCGCCTGGCCTCGACCGGTTGCGGCTTCGAACCCGGCTCGCCGCCGTCGAATCCGGCGGCGATGACCGTGACCCTCACCTCGTCGCCCAGGGTGTCGTCGATGACGGCACCGAAGATGATGTTGGCCTCGGGATGCACGGCCTCCTGCACGAGCCGAGCGGCGTCGTTGATCTCGAAGATGCCGAGGTTCGAGCCGCCCTGGATCGACAGCAGCACGCCGTGCGCACCGTCGATGGACGCCTCGAGCAGCGGGCTCGCCACCGCGAGCTCGGCGGCCTTGATCGCACGGTCGGCACCGCGGGACGATCCGATGCCCATGAGCGCGGAGCCTGCTCCCTGCATGACCGACTTGACGTCGGCGAAGTCGAGGTTGATGAGGCCGGGCGTCGTGATCAGGTCGGTGATGCCCTGCACACCGGCGAGGAGCACCTGGTCGGCCGTGGCGAACGCCTCGAGCATCGAGATCCCGCGATCGCTGATCTCGAGCAGGCGGTCGTTGGGCACGACGATGAGGGTGTCGACCTCCTCCTTCAGGCGGGCGACGCCCTGCTCGGCCTGGGTCTGGCGGCGCTTGCCCTCGAAGCCGAAGGGCTTCGTCACGACACCGATCGTGAGCGCGCCGATGGACTTCGCGATCCGAGCCACCACAGGGGCGCCGCCGGTGCCGGTGCCACCGCCCTCGCCGGCCGTGACGAAGACCATGTCGGCACCCGCGAGCGCCTCCTCGATCTCCTCGGCGTGGTCCTCGGCGGCGCGTCGGCCGACCTCGGGGTCGGCGCCCGCACCCAGACCCCTGGTGAGATCCCGCCCGACATCGAGCTTGACGTCGGCATCGCTCATGAGCAGCGCCTGCGCGTCGGTGTTGATGGCGATGAACTCGACCCCGCGGAGGCCGAGTTCGATCATGCGGTTGACGGCGTTGACACCGCCCCCGCCGATGCCGACGACCTTGATGACGGCGAGGTAGTTCTGGTTAGTCGACATGACCGGCCTTCCGTGCGAACTCTGAACCTTGAACCTCTAGTCGAAGGTTAAAGTTTTGCTGAGTATGCAATTCCTCTTCCGAAGGTAGGTGCCCACCCCGCCCCCACGCGTCAAGGTCGTCCCGCGTGTCGCGATCCGCCCACGGTTTCGGGCCGCTGGTCATCGCGTGACGGGGCTCGAGGGCGCCGAGACGTCGTACACCGCCACCTCGTCGGGCGGTGCGCCCCGCATCAGCGCCGCGAGCACGGTGGCCTTGAACGCCGACTCCTCGGCACTCCCCCACACCACGGTCGCGCCGCCCGCGAGCTCGAGGCGCACGTCGTCGACGGTCTCGGCGGTCGCCCGGGTGAGCTGCGCCCGAACCTCTGGCGGCAGGGTGCGCACGACTCCCGCCACCGCACGGAAGCCCTCGTCGGCCACGCCGCCCTCGACCTCGATCAGGGGTTGCCCCTCGGGGCGCTCGTCGGGACGCTCGATGACCACCCCGGCCGCGTCCACGAGCTCGAGGCCGGACTCCGTGTCGATGACCCCGACAGGCGTGCGCTCGACGATGCGGACCACGAGGGTTCCGGGCGGGATCGTCTCGGTCGCGTAGGTCTCGATGAGCGGGAACTCGGAGAGCGCCGCATGCACCTCGCTCGATTCGATGAGCGGCAGCGGGGTGCCGAGCACGCCGTCGAACGCCGCCTGCACCTCACCGGACGGGATCCGCTGCGCACCCTCGACACGCACCTCGCGGAGCGCCATGAGCGGCGAGTAGGCGGCCGCGGCCACCACCGCGACGAGCGCGAGGATCGAACCCACTGCCACGGCCCAGGTGATGCGCCGGCGGCGTGAGCGCTTCGTGAAGCGTCGCACCTCCTGCCGCTCGTAGCGCCGCCGCTCCCGCGCCGCCGCCTTGAGCGCCCGCTTGGCGGCACGCGCGTCGCGCGGCACCCCGGTGCGTTCTGGTGCGACGGATGCCGCGACCACGGGGATCGGCTCGGTGGCCACGCGGTCCGCGGTCGCCACCGCCGACGGCGACGGCCTCGACGGAGCCGACCTCGGTGACGCGGCCGCCTTCGCCGTCGGCTTCGGGCGCACGGAACGAGCGCCGGACGTCGGCACCTCGGACTCCGCCCGGGACGCCCGCGGCGTCGGACGATCGAAGCCCTGGGGCCGCTTCACGCCCGGCGCGCCCTCATCCGCGCTCCTTCTCGAGCGATCCGAGCAGTTGCGGCACGATCCGGTAGACGTCGCCGCAGCCCAGGGTGACGACGAAGTCGCCGTCGCGTGCGATCCGGGCGGTGTGGTCTGCGGCCTCCTGCCAGTCGGAGATGAACGCCACGTGCGATGGGTCGTTGAAGCGCTCGCTGACCAGCGCACCCGTGACCCCGGGCTCGGGATCCTCGCGTGCGCCGTACACGTCGAGCACGACGGTCTCGTCGGCGTACCGCTCGAGCACGTCGGCGAACTCCTTGGCGAACAGGCGGGTGCGGCTGTAGAGGTGGGGCTGGTGCACGGCGATGATGCGGCCGTCGCCGACCACCGTGCGTGCGGCCGAGAGTGCCGCGGCGACCTCGGTCGGGTGGTGCGCGTAGTCGTCGAAGACGCTCACGCCCCCGACCGTGCCGTGCAGTTCGAAGCGGCGGCCCGTGCCCGCGAACCGGGCGATGCCGGCGAGGGATGCCGCGGGGTCGAACCCGAGTCCGACGAGCACGGCGAACGCACCGGCCGCGTTGATCGCGTTGTGCCGGCCCGGGACCCGGAGCGTCGCGCGGTACTCCGCGCCCTCGTACGCGATCGCGAACGAGACGGGACCGTCGGTCTCGATCGAGTGCACCCGCACCGAGGCATCCGGAGCCTCGCCGAAGGTCATCACCCGCTCGTGCGACAGGCGCGCGGTGACGTGCTTCGCGCCCGCGTCGTCGGAGGAGATCACGACGAGCTCGCGCGCCCGGTCGGCGAAGTCGACGAACGCCTGCTCGAACGCCTCGAGCGAACCGTAGTGGTCGAGGTGATCGGGATCGACGTTCGTGACGAGCGCGACCGACGTGTCGTAGAAGAGAAACGAGCCGTCGGACTCGTCGGCCTCGACGACGAAGAGCTCGCCCTGCCCCGCCGCGGCACTGGTGCCGAGCTCCTCGATGACGCCGCCATTGACGAAGCTCGGGTCCTCGCCGAGCGCGAGCAGGCCCGTGATGATCATGCCCGTCGAGGTGGTCTTGCCGTGCGCGCCGGCGACCGACACGAGCCGGCGCCCACCGATGAGCGCCGCGAGGGCCTGCGACCGGTGCAGCACCGGGAGGCCGCGCTCGAGCGCGAGCCGGTACTCGGGGTTGTCCTGCCAGAGGGCGCCCGTCACCACCACCGTGTCGACGTCATCGCGGAGGTTCGCGGCGTCGTGACCGATCGCGATCTCGGCACCGAGCGCCCGCAGCGCCGCGGTGTTGTCGGAGTCGCGCACGTCGGAGCCGGTGACCCGGTGGCCGTCGCCGAGGAACAGCCGTGCGATGCCGCTCATGCCCGATCCGCCGATGCCGACGAAGTGCACGTTGCCGAGCTCGGCGGGGATCTTGGCGTTCGGATCGGGCTTGATGGTCACGGTTCGGCGGCTTCTTCCTCGGGTGCGGTCATCGCGGGTTCGGTTCGGGCGGTTCGGCGGGACGGCGGTGTTCAGGACTCGGGATTGCGGATGTCGCGGCATCCGCAACTTCCACGTTACGCGGTGCGCGCGCGCTCGCCGGCACCCCCGCCGAGTGCCGCGTCGATGAGCGCGATCATGCGGTCGGTGCCGTCGCGACGGCCGACGGATGCCGCGGCCGCGGCCATGCGGTCGACGCGCGCCGGGTCGCCGAGGAGCGGCAGGAGCTGCGCCTCCACCCAGGTGGGGACGAAGTCGGCGTCGTCGACGAGGATGCCGCCGCCCGCGTCCACGACGTCGGCCGCGTTGAAGCGCTGCTCGCCGTTGCCGACGGGGTACGGCACGTACACGGCGGGGATGCCGAGCGCTGCCAGCTCGCTCACGGTGGCGGCGCCGGCGCGTGACACGGCCACGTCGGCGATCGCGAGGGCGAGGTCCATGCGGTCGGCGTACGGGATCATGCGGTACCCCTCGACCACCGGGTCGGCGACGTCGGCATTGCCGCCCGCGACGTGCAGCACCTGCCAGCCGGCGGCGGTGATGGCCGCCGCGCTCGCCACCATCGTGTGGTTGATGCGCCGGGCGCCGAGGGACCCGCCCGTGGCGAGCAGCACGCGCCTGTGGGCGTCGAGTCCGAAGAAGCTCGCGGCCTCGTCGCGAAGTGCCATGCGGTCGAGCGTCTCGATCTCACGGCGGAGCGGCATGCCGACGACCTCGGCGTGCCGAAGCGGGGTGCCGCTGAACGCCACGCCGACACGCGCCGCCCAGCGGGCGCCGAGTCGGTTGGCGAGCCCGGGCTTCGCGTTCGCCTCGTGGATGGCGACCGGCACTCGCGCCGACCGGGCTGCGAGGTACGCAGGTGTGGACACGTAGCCGCCGAAGCCGACGACCACGTCGACGCCGCGATCGCGGATGATGCGCGCGACGTCGTCGATCGAGCGGCGGAACCGCACGGGGAACGCGAGTGCGGCGCGGTTCGGGCGCCGCGGGAAGGGCACCTTCGGAATCGTCAGGAGCTCGTAGCCGCGGTCCGGCACGAGTCGTGCCTCGAGGCCCTCGGCCGTGCCGAGCACGAGCACCTCGCACGACGGGTCGCGCTCGCGGAGCCGGTCGGCCACGGCGAGCAGCGGGTTCACGTGGCCGGCGGTGCCTCCGCCGGCGAGGAGGTACGTCGTCATCGAGCCGGCCGTCCTGCCGTCCGGGATGCGGCGCGTGCGTCGGCGCGGGCCTCCGCACGTGCGGCCGCGCGCGTGGCGGCCTCGGGGTCGCGAGCGACCGACAGCACGACGCCGATCGCGAGCAGGGTGGTGAGCAGCGCCGTGCCACCCGCCGAGACGAGGGGCAGCGGCACGCCGAGGACGGGGAAGACTCCGAGCACGACACCGATATTGACACACGCCTGGCCCACGACCCACACCAGGACGGCCGCGGTGACGGTCTTCGCGAACGGCGTGCGCGCAGCACGCAGGACACGCGCGAAGGCCACGGCGAGCACCACGAAGAGGCCGATGACGACCACTGCCCCGATGAGGCCGAGTTCCTCGCCGATGATCGCGAAGATGAAGTCGTTGTCGGCGGCGGGCAGCCACGACCACTTCGCCGTGGAGTTGCCGAGCCCGACCCCGAAGATGCCGCCGTTCGCGAGTGCGAAGCGGCCGTGCTGGATCTGCCAGCAGTCGGCCTCGTCGATGGTCGTGCAGTTCTCCTGGAGGAACGCCGTGATCCGGCGCATCCGGCTGTCGCTCGAGACGGCGACGATCACGAAGACCGCGATGCCGAGGAGCACGGGCGGCAGCAGCAGGCGGATGCGCACGCCGATGAGGAACAGCGCGCCCATGAGCATCGCGCCCATGATCATCACGGTGCCGAGGTCGCCGCCGAGCAGTACGAGGGCGATCGCGCCGCCGCCCACGAGCAGGATCGGCAGGATGCCGTGCGTGAAGTCGCCGAGGTGCGCCTGCTTCTTCGTGACGATGAGACCGAGCCAGATCACCAGCGCGACCTTGATGAGTTCCGACGGCTGGAACTGCACCCCGGCGATGGCGAGCCAGTTCGTGTTGCCCCCGACCGTGACGCCGAGGGGGGTGGCCACGACGAGCACCTGCAGGGCGCAGGAGATCATGAGCATCAGCCAGGCGATCGACATCCATGCTCGCTCCGGCACGCGGCTCGCGATGAGCATGATCGGGATGCCGAACAACGCGTAGAGACCCTGGCGGGTCGCCTGCACGAAGAAGCCGCCATCCTCGAGGTTCGACGCGACCGACGACGACGAGAGCACCATGACGAGGCCGAACACGACGAGGAAGAGCGTCGTGCCGAGCAGCAGGAAGTAGTCCTTCGACTCGACGCGGAAGACGCGTCCGAGCCGGATGCGGGCGGCGGAGACGCCCGCCGCCTCAGCCTTCGGGGCTCGGGTCGTGCGGGGCGGAGTCGCCATCCGCCTCACCTCCCAGCCTCGCTCTGACCGCCTCGTGGAACCGCCGGCCGCGGTCGGCGTAATCGGCGAACTGGTCCATCGACGCCGCCGCCGGCGCGAGGAGCACGGTGTCCCCCGACGCCGCCGTCGAGGCCGCCAACGCGACCGCCTCGGACATCACGGTCTCAGTGTCATCCGTCACGACCTCGAACAGGGGCAGCTCCGGCGCGTGTCGCCGGAACGCCGCGACCAGGGCCGTTCGGTCGACGCCGATGACGATCGCGGCACGCAGTCGGTCGACGTGCGCGGCCACGAGCGCGTCGGCGTCGACGCCCTTGAGCAGTCCCCCGACGATCCACACGACGCGCCCGAACGCGCGCAGCGAGGCTTCGGCCGCGTGCGGATTGGTGGCCTTGGAGTCGTCGATCCAGCGGATGCCGCCGGCATCGGCGACCAGCTCGATACGGTGCGCGTCGAGGCGGAACGTGCCGAGCGCGTCGTGGATGACGTTGACGGGCACGCCGGAGGAGCGCGCGAGCGCGGATGCCGCGAGGATGTTCGCCACGACATGCGGCGCCCCGAGTCCCCGGGGCTCGAGCTCGGCGACCGTGGTGATCTCCAGCGCGGCCGTGCGACGCTCATCGAGGAACGCCCGGTCGCAGAGGATGCCCTCGACGACGCCGAAGTCGCTCGGGCCCGGCACGTCGAGGCCGAAGCCGATCGCGCGCGCCCCCTCCTCGACCTCGGCCTCCTCGACCATGTGCATGGTCGCCTCGTCGGCGCGGTTGTACACGCACGCGACCTTGGTGTTCTCGTAGACCGTCGCCTTCGCCGCGCGGTAGGCCTCGGCGGAGCCGTGCCAGTCGAGGTGGTCGTCGGCGATGTTGAGGCACACGCTGGCCCACGGGTGCAGGGCGCCCGGTCCGCGCTTCGGCAGGTGGTGCAGCTGGTAGCTGGACAGCTCCACCACGAGCACGTCGAAGCCGCCCGGGTCGCGCACCGCGTCGAGCACGGGAACGCCGATGTTGCCGCACGGCGCCGCCCGCAGCCCGTTCGCGGCGAGGAACGTCGCGGCCAGCTGCACGGTCGTCGTCTTGCCGTTGGTGCCGGTGACGACCATCCACTCGGCGGCGTTCACCTTGTCGCGTACACGCCACGCGAGTTCGATGTCGCCCCACACGGCTACGCCCGCCGCACGTGCCCACTCGAGCACGGGGTGATCGGGGTGGAACCCGGGCGACACCACGATGAGCTCGGGTGCGAACGACACGAGGTCGTCGGGCACGGCATCGAGCGGATGCCGCAGCAGCTTCGCCCCGATGACCTCGAGGATCCGGGCGCGGTCATCGTCGACCGAGGGGGCGATGACCAACACGTCGGAGCCGAGCTCCGTGAGGGTGTCGGCGACCGCGAACCCCGTGACGCCGACACCGAGGACCGCGACGCGCAGGCCGGCCCAGTCGGCGTTCCAGCTGGTGAGGGTGTCGAGCCGGGCGCGTGCGGCCGCGGCATCCGTCTCGGTCACTGCTGAAGCCACTCGAAGTAGAAGCTGCCCACGCCCGCCGCCACGAGGAGGCCCCCGATGATCCAGAAGCGCACGACGATCGTGACCTCGGCCCACCCCTTCAGCTCGAAGTGATGGTGGATCGGGCTCATCAGGAAGATGCGTTTGCCGCGGGTGAGCTTGAAGTACGCCCGCTGCACGATGACCGATCCCGTCTCGATGACGAAGAGGCCGCCGACGAGGATGAGGAGGAGCTGCGTGTGACTGATGATCGCGAGGGCCGCCAGGGCGCCGCCCAGGGCGAGCGAACCCGTGTCGCCCATGTAGATGTGCGCGGGGTTCGTGTTCCACCAGAGGAAGCCGATGAGACCGCCGACGATGGCCGTCGCGACGATCGCCAGGTCGAGCGGGTCGCGGACCTCGTAGCAGCGGGGCACGTCGTCGGGGTTGAGGTTCTCACTGGCGCACGACTGGTTGAACTGCCAGAACCCGATGATGACGAAGGACCCGATCGCGAGGATCGAGGCGCCGCCCGCGAGTCCGTCGAGCCCGTCGGTGACGTTCACGCCGTTCGACGCGGCGACGGTGATGAGGCAGATCCAGATGACGTAGAGCGCGATGCCCACCACCGTGCCGAACACGATGAAGTCGAGCGGCAGGTCGCGGATGAACGAGATGCTCGTGCTCGCCGGCGTCACGCTCTCCTCGTTGGGGAACTGCAGCGCGAGCAGCGCGAACGCCGCGGCGACGATGACCTGGCCGACGACCTTCGCCCAGCCACCCAGGCCGAGGCTCTGCCGCTTGCGCGTCTTCAGGAAGTCGTCGATGAAGCCCACGGCGCCGAGGCCGACCATCATGAGGAGCACGAGCAGGCCCGACGCCGTGGGCGGTTCGTTGCTCACCACGAGGGTGGCGACGAAATACCCGAACAGGGTGCCGAGGATGAAGATGATGCCGCCCATCGTGGGCGTGCCGCGCTTGACGTGGTGGCTCTTCGGGCCGTCGTCGCGGATGAACTGGCCCCAGCCGATCCGTCGGAACAGGCGGATGAACAGCGGGGTCAGGAAGAGCGTGAAGGCGAGCGACAACGCCCCGGCGGTCAGCAGTGCTCTCACGCGAACCATTCTCCCAGTCGGTCGCCGAGCAGGCCGATCATCAGTGCTGCCCCGCCGCTCATGCGAACCATTCTCCCAGTCGGTCGCCGAGGTGACGCAGACCCGCCGAGTTCGACGATTTCACGAGCACCGTATCACCGGGGCGCGCGATGGCGGTGACGAGGTCGAAGGCCTCGTCGGCGGTCTCGACGTACGTGGATTCGCCGTCCCACGACCCCTCGTTGATGGCCGAGATGTGCAGGCGGCGGGCGTTCCGGCCCACGACGATGAGCTGCGAGATGCCGAGGCGCACCGCAAGCAGGCCGATGCGGTCGTGCTCCTCCCCCGAGAACTCGCCCAGCTCGCTCATCTCGCCGAGCACGGCGATCGTGCGCGTTCCGGGCGCCTGCACCTGCGCGAGGGTCTTCAGCGCGGCCGACATCGAATCGGGACTCGCGTTGTACGCGTCGTTGATGACCGTGACGCCGTCGCGGCCGCCCATGACCTGCATGCGCCAGCGCTCGGCGAGCGTCATCGACTCGAGGGCCTCGACGATCACGGGAAGCGGCACGCCGAGTTCGACGGATGCCGCGATGGCCGCGAGGGCGTTCATGACGTGGTGCTCGCCCAGCACGCCGAAGTGCACGCGGGCGGTCTCGCCGCCCGGGATCGTCACCGTGAAGTCGGTGCCACGCGCGTGCACCGAGAGCTGGGTCGCACGCACGTCGGCGTGTCCGCCGAGTCCGAACCACACCACGCGGGCCTTCGTGAGGCCGGCCATCGAGGCGACGCGCGGGTCGTCGAAGTTGAGCACCGCGACATCCGTCTCGAGGAGGTCGGTGACCATCTCGCTCTTGGCCCGCACCGTCTGCTCGATGCCGCCGAACTCGCCGGCGTGGGCGAGCCCCACCTTGAGCACGATGCCGACGTCGGGTCGGGCCATGCGCACGAGCCGGGCGATCTCCCCGACGGCCGACGCGCCCATCTCGGCGACGAGGTACTGCGTCTCGGGCGTGAGCTCGAGCATCGTGATCGGCGCGCCGACCTCGTTGTTGAACGACTTCCGGGCGGCGACCGTCGGACCGACGCGTTCGAGCACGGCGCGCAGCAGGTTCTTCGTGGTCGTCTTGCCGTTCGAGCCCGTGACCCCCACGATGCGGAGCTTCCCGAGCGCGCGCACCCGGTCGACCACCTCGGTCGCGAGGGCGCCGAGCGCGTCGACCGAGTCGTCGACGACGATCTGCGGCACCGCCAGGTCGAGCGGATGCTCCACCACGACGAGCGCGGCGCCCTGGTCGGCTGCGGCCGGGGCGAAGTTGTGACCGTCGTCGAACTCGCCGCGCTTGGCGAAGAACACGTCGCCGCGACCGACCTCGCGGGAGTCGGTCGTGACGGCGCCGTCGACGACCGTCTCGGGCGTGGCATCCGTGCTGTCGAGGCGCAGCGCGCCGCCGACCGCCGAGGCGATCTCGGCGAGGGTGAGGGCGATCATGCGGGCCAGCCCGCCTCGCGCAGGGCCTGCCTGGCATCGTCTCTGGCCGAGTAGGGGATCTTGACGCCCTTCACCTCGTGGTACTCCTCGTGTCCGGGGCCGGCGTACAGGATGGCGTCACCCTCGCGCGCCAGTGCGAGCGCGGTGCGGAAGGCTTCGCGCGGGTCGGGAACCTCGTGGATCTCCCGGTCGGGAACGGCAGCCCTGGCGCCCGCGATGAGCGCCGCGCGGATCGCCGCAGGATCCTCGAAGCGCGGGTGGAAGTCGGTGATCACCACGACGTCGGCGCCGCGTGCCGCGATGGCGCCCATGTCGGCGCGCTTGGTCGTGTCGCGGTCGCCGTCGGCACCGAAGAGCATGATGAGCCGGCCGATGGTGACCCTGCGCAGGGCGCCGAGGGTCTGCAGGAAGGCGTCGGGACTGTGTCCGTAGTCGATGTAGACGAGCGGGCCGGCGTCGCCCGAGATGCGCTCGGCACGCCCGGGGATGTAGGCGTCGATGCCGCCGTCGCGCCCCAGCACCTCGGCGATGCGCTCGAAGTCGTGACCGGCCTCGACGAGCATCACGATGGCCAGTGCGGCGTTGGCGGCCATGTACCAGCCGAGGAGCGGCACGCGCGTTTCGAGCCGGCGCCCCTCTGGGCCCTCGAGCAGGAAGCTCGTGTGCGTGGCGGATTCCTCGCCGACGGTCAGTCGCCAGTCGGCCTCGACGTCGGTGCGGGTGGTCAGGGTGGTCACCGGGATGCGTGACTCGGCCACCACCCGGCGGCCCCATTCGGAGTCGACGGTCACGACGCCGCGCCGGGAGCGGTCGGGCTGGAACAGGTCGCGCTTGGCTGCGAAGTAGTCGTCCATCGACGTGTAGTCGTCGAGGTGGTCGTGGCTGAGGTTCGTGAAGCCGACCACGTCGAACACGATGCCGTCGACCCGGTGCCGCGAGAGCGCCTGCGCCGACACCTCGATGCCGACGGCGCGCACGTCGACCTCGCGCATGCGGGCGAGGAGCGCATGCAGCTCGCTGGCCTCGGGCGTCGTGAGCGAGCTCGTGACGGCCTCGTCGCCGATGCGGCGCTCGGCGGTCGAGGTCAGCCCGGCCGTCACGCCGAGCTGTCGCAGGATGCCGTACAGCAGGTACACGACGCTCGTCTTGCCGTTGGTACCCGTGACCCCGAAGAGGGTGGCGGGATTGTCGTCGGTGCGGTGGATCCACGCTGCCACGGCGCCGAGCGCGGCGCGCGCATCGGGCGTCACGAGGATCGGCAGCTCCGCGTCGGCGGCGAGCTCGGCACCGGCCGGGTCGGTGAGGATCGCCACAGCCCCCGCGTCGCGAGCCGCGGCGGCGTACTGGGCACCGTGCGCGTTGCGGCCGGGCACGCCGACATACAGGTCGCCGGGGCGCACGGTCTTCGACGAGAGCACGACGCCCGTGACCTCGACGGCATCCACGTCGCCGCGCACCTCGAACGCGAACGTCTCGGCGAGGCCGTGCAACGAGCGGGGGTTCGGATGCTGCGGGCGGAGGGCCGTGGGAGGCGATCCGGTCACGACCCCAACTTTCTCACCAGGTGGCTGGCAACTCGGGCGCCGGGGCGCCGGATGGAACGGTCCGATACTTCTTCAGCACCTGGCTCATCACCTGTTGGAAGACGGGAGCGGATGCGGCGGACGAATTCATCTTAACGGGATTCATGATGCTCACCGAAACGACGAACTGCGGATCGTCCGCCGGGGCGAACCCCGACACCGAAACCAGGTACCCGGTGAGGTAGCCGCCGTTGCCGTCGGGGACCTGCGCCGTTCCGGTCTTCGCAGCCACCCGGTAGCCGGGGATCTCCCACTCGTCGGAGAGCCAGCCCTCGAGGTAGACGCGTTCGAGCATCTGACTCGTCTGGTTCGCCGCGGTCTCCGAGATCACGCGGGTTCCGGTCGCCTCGGTCGCGATGAGTTCGCCGTCCTCGCCGATGCAGCCGTCGACGAGCCGCACGGGCATTCGCACGCCGTCGTTTGCGATCGTCTGGTACGCGCTCGCGATCTGCACGGCCGTCGTGGTGAGGCCCTGGCCGAACATGGTCGCGTACTTCGTCTGGTTGTCCCACGCCCCGGGGCCGCCGTGCAGGTCGCCGGGCTCCTCTCCCGCGAAGCCCACCTCGGTCTCCTCGCCGAGCCCGAAGGCGAGCATGTACTCGTATCGCTCCTCGTCGGTGAGGCGTTCGCCGAACATCGACATGCCCGTGTTCGACGAGTCGATGAGCACGCCCGTGAGGGTGTACCGGGTGTCGTCGTGGAAGAAGCTGTCGTTGATGTTCGCTCCGTTCGGCGGCAGGTACTGGTATCCCGCGACGACCTGGCCGAGCGCGTCGGCCTTGCCGGCGTCGACGACGGATGCCGCGGTCAGTGCCTTGAACGTCGAGCCCGGCTCGAACGGCGCCGTGAACGACCGCGACCCGCGGTTGCCGTCTGCGGTCGCCGTCGGGTCGTTCGGGTCGACCGTGGGCACGTCGGCGACCGCGATCAGCCGGCCGGTCTTCGCCTCCATGACCGTGACGGTCGCCCAGTCGGCGCCCACGGCCTGCACCTGCGCCTCGGCGATGCGCTGCACCATCCACTGCAGGTCGGCGTCGATCGTGAGTTGCAGGGTGCCGCCCGTGCGGGCTTCCGAGTGCACGACCTTGGTGCCCGGAATCTCCACCCAGTCCGAGAGGCTGTGCTGGTAGGAGTACTCGCCGTCTTCCCCGGCGACGCACTCGTTCTCGGAGAGCTCGACGCCCGCGAGGGGGGTGCCGTCGTCAGCCTGGACGAAGCCGATGAGGTTGCCCGCGACCGCGCCGTTCGGGTAGCTGCGGCTCGGGTGCTCCCACGGCACCACCCACGGGATGTCGAGTTCCTTGATCCGCTCGTAGGTGGCCGTGTCGACGAGCTTCGCGACGTACTCGTGGTCGTCGTCGGCGTTCTCCGCAAGCGCAGTATCGATGATCCCCTGCACCTGCTCGCCGGTGAGACCGACGACGGCACCGAGTTCGGCCGTGAGCTGTGCGAGGGGTACCTCGGTCGTCACGGTCTTCGACGGGTCGGCCGGATCGGGCACCTCACGGTCGACGGGCCCGGCATTCTTCGGCGACAACGCGATGTCGTAGCGCATCACACTGTCGGCGAGCACGGTGCCCGTCGCGTCCACGATGTCGCCCCGCGCGCCGTACTCGGTCACCGTGGTGGAGCGGCGTCCCTGCGCCTCCTCGCTGAGTTCGGCGGCCCGCACGACCTGGATGTCGACGAGGCGCACCACGAATACGCCGACGAAGACGACGAGGACGATGGCCGCGAGAAGGACGCGCCGCGCCGGGTGTCGGCTGATGCGGTTCATCTCGTCCTCTCGATCGGGTCAGTGCGTGGCGGGCGTCGGCAGTCCGTCGGTCACGGGCGGCGGCAGCGGCGTTGCGACCTGCCCGCCATCGCCCCCAGTGGGCGCTTGCGTGCCCGATCCCCCGTTCGGAGTCTCCCCCGCCTGCAGCGCGGTCACGGGCGGCACGCCGTCGATCAGGGCATTCGGCACGAGCGGGGCGGATGCCGCGGCTCCCGCGTTCGCGGCCGTGGGTTCGCCGAGCACCGCCCCATCACTCAGTCGCAGGTACACCGGGTCGGCGTTCGGCACCATGCCGAGCGCCTCCGCGTTCATGGCGAGGTACTGCGGCGACTCGAGGCGGTCGAGGTCCTCGGCGAGCTGCTGCTCCTCGCGCGCCAACTCCGCCCGCTGCAACTGGAAGGCGTCGATCTCGTAGGCGCCCTGGGCGAGGGCGATCGAGAGGAGCAGCTGGGCGACCACGATGACGGCCACCGCGCCCACCGCGATGATCGCGTAGGCGAGCCGAGGCTTGCCACGGACGACGTCCGACTCCGGCGCGGGACGAAGGGTGCGCTGACGGGAGGGGTTCGAGACGCGACGTGGGGCGGGAACGGACTGGGCCGGCAATGCGGTCACGACGGCCTCCTCACTCGTTCGACGGCGCGCAGGCGCACCGGCTTCGCACGCGGGTTCTCCGCCTGCTCGGATTCGCTCGCGAGCTCGGCGCCTCGCACGAGGAGCCGGAACTGCGGTCGGTGTTCGGGCAGCTCCATGGGGAGCCCGGCCGGCGCGGTCGAACGCGCGGCGGCCTGGAGGGCGCGCTTCACGATGCGGTCCTCGAGCGACTGGTACGCGAGCACGACCATGCGTCCCTCGACAGCGATGAGGTCGAGCGCCGCCGGGATGGCGCGCTCGAGCACCGAGAGCTCCTCGTTCACCTCGATACGCAGTGCCTGGAAGACCCGCTTGGCCGGGTGCCCCTGCCGCTGCACGGCCACGGGCGTCGCCTTGGTGATGATGGCGACGAGTTCGCCCGATCGGGTGATCGGTGCATCCGATCTCGCCTGTACGATCGCCCGGGCGTATCGCGGCGCGAGCTTCTCCTCGCCGTACTCGTAGAACAGGCGTCGAAGCTCCTCCTCGCTCGACTCGGCGACGACGTCGGCGGCGGTTCGCCCGCGCGTCGGGTCCATGCGCATGTCGAGCGGGGCATCCTTCGAGTAGGCGAACCCGCGCTCGGCGCGGTCGAGCTGCAGCGAAGAGACGCCGAGGTCGAAGAGCACCCCCTGCACCTCGTCGTACCCCTCGGAGCGCGCGGCATCGGCGATGCCGTCGTAGACCGTGTGCACGAAGCGGGCGCGATCGCCGAACGGCGCAAGACGTTCACGAGCGATGGCGAGCGCCTCGGTGTCGCGGTCGAGGCCGATGACGGTGAGCCGCGGGAAGCGCTCGAGGAAGGCGCGACTGTGGCCGCCCATGCCGAGCGTGGCATCGACGAGCACGGCACGTTCGCCCTCGATCGCCGGCGCGAGCAGCTCGATGGTGCGCTCGAGCATGACCGGGGTGTGGATGCGTTCGATGTCCATGATTCCTTCGACTCCTGTACCCGGGTTCCGATCCCCATCCGTTCGTCCTGGTGCGGGGAAGTGCATCAGGCGCGCACGGCTGGGAGTCGCAACCCGGGGCTAGAAGAGCCCGGGGATCACCTCCTCCGCCGTCTCCGCGAAGGCCGCCTCCTGCTCGGCGAGGTATGTCTGCCACGCCGTTGCATCCCAGATCTCCACCCGACTGCCGGCACCGATGACCGCGAGGTCCCGGTCGAGCCCCGCATAGCTGCGGAGCGTGGCTGGGATGGTGACCCGATGCTGCTTGTCGGGGGTCTCCGCGGATGCCCCCGAGAGGAAGACGCGCATGTAGTCGCGTGCCTGCTTGCTCGTTACCGGGGCTTGGCGGATCTTGTCGCTCATGCTCTCGAACTCACGGACGCTGAACACGTAGATGCAGCGCTCCTGCCCGCGCGTGAGCACGAGCCCGTTCGACAGCTCCTCCCGGAACTTGGCAGGAAGAATGACGCGGCCCTTCTCATCGAGCTTCGGCTCGTACGTCCCGAGGAACACCGCACCACCCCCTTTCCTCCGGCCAGGATCCAGGTGACCCCACTTTACTCCACTCCCCTCCCCTGACCAACGACATCCGGCCGTTTTCCCCGTTTGGGGGGTGTGAGTTCCCTGTGAATACGGGGCCGGACCATGGTGGAGGGAGGTGGAGCGATCACGAGCGACACGGGCGCGGCAGCGCGGGTTCGGGGGCGCGAATGCGTCCGTCGGGCCAGTGCGGAGACCGGTGGAGCCGGGCTCTCAGCCCGGTGATGGCCGCCAAGCACACGAAAACGGGCCGATCCGTAGATCGACCCGTGGAGGTGGTGGGAAGTGGAGGGCTAGTCGCGGCCCTCCTGGCGACGATCCCATCGTTCGTTGAGACGGTCCATGAAGCCTCCGCTCGAGCGGCGGGAGGCCGACTGCGCCGTCGGTTCGGAGGGGGCAGCCGACAGGCCGCTGCGCTTGGAGGGGGTGATGGCCACGAGCACACCCGCGAACATGAGGGCGAAGCCGATCACGCCGACGACCAGCAACTGGAGGGCGACACCTGCGATCAGGGCGCCGACGCCGGCGACCGCGAGCAGCACGCCGAGCACGATGGCCCGGTAATTGGGGCGACGACCGCGCACTCCTCCGACCGCATGGACGAAGTCGGCGTCATTGCGGTAGAGGTTCCGCTCCATCTCCTCGAGAAGACGTTGCTCCTGCTCTGAAAGCGGCATCTCATTCCCCTCAGGCTCGGGATCGACGCATCCGTTGCCATTCTAGCCCGGCCCCGCGTCGCTAGGCTAGGCGGGTGGCTCACGGTTCCCGGCTCGTCGATCTGGTGCATGCGCGCATCGAGGAATTCCTCGCCGAACGCACTACCATTCTCCGCTCCATCAGCTCCGATCTGGACCCATTGACAACGTTCTCTGAGCGGTTTCTCAGCGGGGGCAAACGGTTCCGCGCGCTGTTCTGCTACTGGGGATGGGAGGCCGTCGGCGCTCGCGGCTTCGATCCGTTCGAGACTGGCGGCCGCGACCTCTTCCCGGTGGTCTCGGCCGCCTCCGCCCTCGAGGTCTTCCACGCCGCGGCGCTCGTGCACGACGACATCATCGACAACTCCGACACCCGCCGCGGAGCCCCCGCGGCGCATCGGCTGTTCCAGACCATGCACGCCGACTCGGGCTGGGCCGGCAACGGCGCGGATTTCGGCCGCGCCTCGGCGATCCTCCTCGGCGACCTCCTCCTCGGCTGGAGCGACGAGCTGCTCGACGACGGGCTCGACTCGCTCTCCGACCGACAGGCCGCACGGGCCGCGCGCGCCGAGTTCATCCGCATGCGCACCGAGGTGACGGCCGGTCAGTACCTCGACATCCTCGAGGAGCGCGCCTGGCTCACGCAGCCCGAGTCGGAGCAGCGCACCCGCGCCGAGCGCGTCATCGTCTACAAGGCGGCGAAGTACTCGGTCGAGGCGCCGCTCACCATCGGCGGCGCGATCGCCGGGGCCTCCGCACCGCAGATGCAGGCGCTCCGGGACTTCGGGCTGCCCCTCGGCATCGCCTACCAGCTCCGCGACGACCTGCTCGGGGTCTACGGCGACCCCGACGTCACCGGTAAGCCGAGCGGCGACGATCTCCGCGAGGGCAAGCGCACCATGCTCGTGGCGATCGCCCGGGAGCGCCTCGCGCCCGGGCAGCGACGACTCCTCGACGAGCTCCTCGGCGATCCCGAGCTCGGAGCCGAGCAGGTGCGGATGCTGCAGCGCACCATCAAGGAGTGCGGGGCCGTCGACGAGATCGAACGGATCATCGCCGACAACGTCGCCCGCGCCACCGCGGCGCTCGTCGATGCACCCCTTGCCCGGGAGGCCCGCGCCGAACTGGGATCGCTCGCGAAGGCCGTCAGCCGGCGCACGAGCTGAGCCCCTGGGACTACGCGAGCGCCTGCGCGATCCGTCGCACTTCGGCCTTGCGGCCGGCGCGCAACGCGGCGATGGGCGTCGTGCCGAGGCTGTCCTCCTCGGCGAGGAGCCACTCCAGCGACTCCTCGTCGGTGAAGCCGGCATCGGCGAGCACCATATTGGTGCCGTGCAATTCGGGCAGTGGCGCGTCGTCGCGAAGGAACACGGCAGGCACCTTCAGCACGCCGTCGATGCGCTTGCCCAGCAGGTGGCGATCATCGATGAGGCGGCGGATACGGCTCGGAGTCTGGCCGAGCATGTCGACGAGGTCGGGCACGGTCAGCCAATCGGTCTGGTCGGCGTCGGTCACATCACCAGCCTGCCAGACCTGCGGGGCGCTCGGGAAGGGCGCGCCGGGCCGCCGTTCCGGTTCGCGGGCGGAGTCCGCGGACTCGCGGCGAGGGTCGTTGACTCGGCATTCCCGCTGTGCGACGGTGGCCGCGACGTCGAAGTACCAGGTCGGCGTGAGGGGGAACCATGGCGAGCCAGTCAGAGTCGACCGGCGCCGGCGAGGGGCGGCGCACCGAGCACGGGAAGGCACGGGTCCCGCGGAGCCGTGGCCTCCGTGCGGTCTTCGGCGTCCCGCTCGCGGTCGTGAGCACGGTCGCCGTCACGCTCGGCATCGTGCAGCCCGCCGAAGCGGCACCGCAGACCGTGAAGCGCCAGCCCAAGGCCAAGGGCGTGCACGCCGACGGTACGCGCACGGCGCGGGTCGCGGCGACGGCCACTCCGCCCGCGGAGTACCTCGTGGTGGACGGCGACACCATCATCGGCATCGCCGAACGGTTCGGCCTCGCGACCGCCGAGGTCCTCGCCCTCAACGGCCTGGGCTGGTCGAGCCTCATCTTTCCCGGTCAGCGGCTCGCGCTGCCGGGCGGGGCCGCCGCTCCGGCCCAGCCTCCCCCTGCCGAGACCGAGATCCGCAAGCACGTCGTGGTGGCGGGTGACACCGTGAGCGGTATCGCCGCCGCCTACGGCGTGGGCGTCGGCAGCATCCTCAGCGCCAACGGACTCGGGGCGTCGAGCCTCATCTTCCCGGGCGAGTCGATCGTGCTGCCGCCGTCGGTCTCGGGCACGCCAGCTCACGCCGACGCGGCCCCGCCGGCGCCCGACCCGGCTCCCGCCGCCGCTCCCGCGGCCCCCGAGACGCACACGGTCGCCGAGGGCGAGTCGCTGTACGGCATCGCCGCCGCCCATGGCCTCACCGTCGCCGATCTCGATCAGGTCAACGGGCTCGGCGGCTCGACCGTCATCGTGCCCGGGCAGGTGCTCGCCATCCGACGGCCCGAGACCGTCCTGGTCGAGGCATCCGTCAACGTGCCGCTCGACGACGAGATGCGCGGCCACGCGAGCATCATCATCGAGATGGGGCGCGCCCTCGGCGTGCCCGATCAGGGCATCGTCGTCGCACTGGCAGCGGCGGCGCAGGAGTCGGGACTCAGGAACGTGCGCCACGGCGATCGGGATTCGCTCGGCCTCTTCCAGCAGCGCCCGAGCCAGGGCTGGGGCACGGTCGACGAGGTGCTCGACCCGGTGCGCGCGACCGCCGCGTTCTACGGCGGCGCGGCCAACCCGAATCCCGGCCGTACGAACGGGCTGCTCGACATCCCCGGCTGGGAGGCGATGACCGTCACGCAGGCCGCTCAGTCCGTGCAGCTCTCGGAGTTCCCCGACCACTACGCGAAGTGGGAGGCCGCGGCCCGAGCCTGGCTGTCGGAGCTCGGCTGAGCCGGGCCCGCGACGGGGACGTCCGTCGATCACGAAGCCATTGCAATCTGGCGACTGACCGGCGTTGAGTCCTCGTGCGGCATGCACATCTTCGTACACTCGTACGGTGACCACCGCTCCGCCCGCAGACCCGATGATCGGCCGTCTCGTCGACGGCCGGTATCAGGTGCGCTCGCGGATCGCCCGCGGCGGCATGGCGACGGTCTACCTCGCGACCGATCTGCGGCTCGAACGCCGGGTCGCGATCAAGATCATGCACGGGCACCTCGCCGACGACAACACCTTCAAGACGCGCTTCGTGCAGGAGGCCCGCTCGGCCGCGCGGCTGGCGCACCCGAACGTGGTCAACGTGTTCGACCAGGGCCAGGACTCCGACATGGCGTACCTCGTGATGGAGTACCTGCCGGGCATCACGTTGCGCGACCTGCTGAAGGACTACAAGAAGCTCACGCCCGAGCAGACCGTCGACATCATGGATGCCGTGCTCGCCGGCCTCGCCGCCGCGCACCAGGCCGGCATCGTGCACCGAGACCTCAAGCCCGAGAACGTCCTGCTCGCCGACGACGGCCGCATCAAGCTCGGCGACTTCGGGCTCGCACGAGCCGCGAGCGCCAACACGGCCACCGGGCAGGCACTGCTCGGCACCATCGCCTACCTCTCCCCCGAGCTCGTCACACGGGGCGTGGCCGACGCCCGCAGCGACATCTACGCGGTCGGCATCATGATGTACGAGATGCTCACCGGCGAGCAGCCGTACATTGGCGAGGCGCCGATGACGATCGCCTACCAGCACGCGAACGACTCCGTTCCCGCTCCGAGCACCAAGAGCACGGGCATTCCGCCCGAGTTCGACGAGCTCGTGCTCTGGGCGACCGCCCGCGATCCCGAAGAGCGGCCGCACGACGCTCGCGAGATGCTCGAACGCCTCCGCGAGGCCGAGGGGTCGATCCGGATGCCTCGCTCGCAGGCGTATGCGACGCAGGCGACGGTGATCATCCCCGACGGCATGCCCGCCGACACCGCCACGGCCGAGACCATGGTGCTGGGCGGTCGCGCATCCGCGGCGGTCGCGCTCGCCGAGGCATCCGACGACGGCGACGACACGGGTGCCCTCGCCACGACGGCCGAACGGCGAACGCGTCGCGGCTACTGGATCTTCGCACTCGTGCTCCTGCTCACCGGGCTCGCCGCCGGCTCGGGCTGGTACTTCGGCGCCGGGCCCGGGGCACTGGCGACCGTGCCCGACGTGTCGACGCTGTCCCCCGACGAGGCCAGGGCGGTGCTGGAGGACGAGGGCTTCCGCGTGGTCGACGGCGAACGCAACGACCCGCTCGTGCCGGCCGGCCAGGTGTCAGGCACCGACCCCGCAGGCGGGAAACAGGCCCAACGCGGCTCGGCCGTGACCATGCTCGTCTCGCTCGGGCCGCGGATGCTCCCCATGCCCGACGTGATCGGCCGCCCCGACGCCGAGGCTCGCGACGCCCTCACCGACTTCACCGTGGCCGAGCAGAACGCCGCGCAGTTCTCGGGCGACTTCGCGCCCGGAACGGTGATCGCCGTGCTCGGGGCAGACGGCAACCCGGTCGGCGCCGAGGTCGCCGAGCTCGCGGCCCTCACGCTCGTCATCAGCGTCGGCCCGATCCCAGCCGTCGAGGGGGCGCCGGTCGGCGAGGCGCAGGCCGCCCTCGAAGGCGTCGACCTCGTGGTCGAATTCACCGAGCCCGAGTTCCACGACGAGGTTCCCGTCGACCACGTCATCGTGGCGACCTACGCCAACGACCCGATGCGGCCCGGCGACACCGTGGTGCTCACACTGTCGAAGGGTCCCGATCTCGTCGAGGTGCCGAACGTCATCAACGGCCAGACCATCGCGCAGGCGCGCGCGCAGCTCGAGGCGCTCGGATTCGCGGTGACGTCGAACGTGCCGGGCTTCCTCGAGGGTGCCGTCGTGGCATCCGTGCAGAGCCCGGCCGCCGGCGAGCTGTTGAAGCGTGGTTCAGAGGTCACCGTCAACTTCGGCTGATCCTGCCGAGCGCCGGCGCGGGGCATCCGTCGCCGGACGCCCCGCCATCGGTCAGCGTGCGGCGGCGAGCTCCTCGGCCACGAGGAACGCGAGCTCGAGGGACTGCATGTGGTTCAGGCGGGGGTCGCACAGCGACTCGTAGCGCGTCTCGAGCGTGATCTCGTCGATGTGCTCGGAGCCGCCGAGGCACTCGGTGACGTCGTCGCCCGTGAGTTCGACGTGGATGCCGCCGGGGTTCGTGCCGGCTGCGCGGTGGGCCTCGAAGAAGCCCTTCACCTCGTCGACGACGTCGTCGAAGCGACGTGTCTTGTAGCCGCTCGGCGTCGTGATGCCGTTGCCGTGCATGGGATCGGTGACCCACAGCGGGTTGGCGTCGGTGCGCTTGATGGCCTCGAGCAGCGGCGGCAGGGCGTCTCGGATCTTGCCGGAACCCATGCGTGTGATGAACGTGAGACGGCCGGGCTCCCGGTGGGGATCGAGTTTCTCGACGAGCTCGAGCATGGTCTCGGGCGTGGTGGCCGGCCCCAGCTTCACCCCGATGGGGTTGCGGACACGCGACAGGAAGTCGACGTGCGCGCCGTCGAGGTCTCGCGTGCGCTCGCCGATCCAGATGAAGTGGGCCGAGGTGTCGTAGGGCGTGCCCGTACGGGAGTCGATGCGGGTCATCGGCCGCTCGTAGTCCATGAGCAGGCCCTCATGACCCGTGTAGAACTCGGTGTGCCGCAGCGCCTCGAAGTCGGCGCCGCACGCGTCCATGAACTTGATGGCGCGGTCGATCTCGCGGGCGAGCGACTCGTACCGCGCGTTCGCGGGGTTGGCCGCGAAGCCCTGGTTCCACGAATGCACCTGGCGCAGGTCGGCGAACCCACCCTGGGTGAACGCGCGGATGAGGTTCAGCGTCGAGGCGGCCATGTGGTACCCGCGCACGAGTCGCGCCGGGTCGGCCGCACGCGACTCGGGCGTGAAGTCGTAGCCGTTCACGATGTCGCCGCGGTACGCGGGCAGCGTGACGCCGCCACGCGTCTCGGTGTCGCTCGACCGCGGCTTCGCGAACTGACCGGCCATCCGGCCCATCTTCACCACGGGCATGGAGGCGCCGTAGGTGAGCACCACGGCCATCTGCAGCACGGTCTTCACCCGGTTGCGGATCTGGTCGGCGGTGGCGCCGGCGAAGGTCTCGGCACAGTCGCCGCCCTGCAGCAGGAACGCCTTGCCTCGGGAGGCGGCGGCGAGCCGGTCGCGCAGCATGTCCACCTCGCCCGCGAAGACGAGCGGGGGCAGGGTCGCGAGTTCGGCGGATGCCGCGTGCGCCGCTTCGGCGTCGGGCCACGTGGGCTGCTGCTTGATCGGCAGCGTGCGCCAATAGTCGAGGCCGTCGATCACTGAGGGATCTGCGAAGACGACGGGCTCGACGAGCTGTACCACGGGACTGTCCTGAAGGTTCGGGCGCGACGCGCCATGAATGAGGAACGGCACCGCACGTCGCGACGCCGCCGAATCGAGCCTACCCCGATTGCGCTGCGCGCTGTTCCCGCACCGAGCTGGCGTACATGTCGACGTACTCCTGGCCGCTCAGGGCGCGGAGCTCGTAGACGAGCTCGTCGGTCACGGAACGCAACACGAACCGATCCCCCTCGAGCCCGTGGAAGCGCGAGAAGTCGAGCGGCTCGCCGATGATGATGCCGATCCGACGCACCTTGGGGAGGCGAGTGCCGATGGGCATGACCCGCTCGGTGCCGATCATCGCGACCGGGATGACCGGAACGCCGCCCTCCAGCACCATGCGTGCCACGCCCGTGCGCCCCCGATAGAGGCGGGCGTCGGGGCTGCGCGTGCCCTCGGGGTAGATGCCGAGCACGCCCCCTTCGCTGAGCACGCGGAGGCCCGTGTTCAACGAGGCCTCCGACGCCTTGCCGCCGGAGCGGTCGATGGGCAGCTGGCCCGTCGCCTGGAAGAAGACGCGTGTGGCCCAGCCCTTGAGGCCCTTGCCCGTGAAGTACTCGCTCTTCGCGAGGAACACGACCCGCCGGTCGACGACGAGCGGCAGGAAGACGGAGTCGATGAAGGAGAGGTGGTTGGAGGCCAGCACGACCGCGCCCTCCTTGGGCACGTTCTCGAGGCCAACGACCCACGGCCGGAAGATCGCCAGCAGGATCGGGCCGACGACGATGTGCTTCATGATCCAGTAGAACATCGTGTGCCTCCCTTCCGTAGCGAGCGACGATTCAGCCTATCCCCGGGCGGGTCAGGCGTGCTCAGCGACCCAGACGCGGGCGAGATCCGCGGCGCCGACGACACCGGCGTCGTTCACGAGCTCGGCGATGACGAAGTCGGGCTCGGGGTGGTACCCGCGAGCCGGGAGGTGCTCGAGGAACGCCTCGCGAACGGGGTCGAGGAGGAGGTCGCCCGCGATGGCCACGCCGCCGCCGAACACGAACCGCTGCGGGTCGAGCACCGCCGACAGCGACGCCGCGGCCTGGCCGAGCCAGTGCCCGAGC
This sequence comes from Agromyces sp. NPDC052230, assembly GCF_040679595.1. Lineage (NCBI taxonomy): Bacteria > Bacillati > Actinomycetota > Actinomycetes > Micrococcales > Microbacteriaceae > Agromyces > Agromyces sp. NPDC052230. Next base: position 200,434 of record NZ_JBFAVC010000006.1, read on the forward strand.
TGGCGGAGGGCGGCCGTGGCGCCCGGATCCTCCGCGGCGATGAGGTCGCCGACCAGACGTCCGTCGAGGGCGCCGTGCTCCTCACGGGCGCGCGCGAGTGCCAGTCCGATGCCGCCGGCGTCGGCGATCTCGTTCGCCATGCGCATGAGTGCACGACCCGACCCGTACTGCTCGAGGCATCCGTGCTGCCCGCAGCCGCAGGCGATGCCGTTCGGAACCAGCCGCATGTGGCCGAGTTCGGCGCCGGCGCCGAAGCCGCCCCGGAACAGCCGGTCGCTCGCGACGATGGCGCCGCCGACGCCGGTGCCGATCGTGAGCATGACCATGTCGCTCACCATTCGGCCCGCGCCGAAGCGGAACTCGGCCCAGCCTGCGGCGTTGGCGTCGTTCTCGACCACCACGGCCGCGCCCACGCGGGCCTCGAGCTTCTCGCGGAACGGCTCGTTGCGCCAGTTGATGTTCGGTGCATAGAAGACGACCGACTGCGCCGCGTCGATGAAGCCCGCGGCGGCCACGCCCACGGCGGCGAGGGGCTCCTCGGCCGAGAGCGATCGGATCATCTCGACGACGGCGTCCTCGAGCATCGCGGGGTCCCCGGCGGGGGTGGGCACGCGCTCGCTTCGCACGATGGAGCCGAACTCGTCGACGACCGCGCCGGCGATCTTCGTTCCGCCGATGTCGATACCGATCGCGTGCACCAGCAGGCTGCCTTTCGAAGAGGGGACGAGGCCGAGTGGTCTCGGGGCCTGCTGGCCGCGCGAGCAACGGACTAGAGTGTAATCGACCCCAACGCCGAGGTTCGCACGCGCTCAGCCGAGCGACCCTCCCCGGTTGCCAAAGGAGCTACCGTGATCGAGTTCGAGACTCCCGCCCTCGTCCCTGCCGACCCAGAGGCCAACACGACCGATCTTCTCGTGCAGCGCGTTGCAGCGACGCCCGACTCGGTGCTGTTCTCCCTGCCGACCGGCGATGGCGGGTGGAAGCCCGTCACCACACGCGAGTTCCACCAGCAGGTCGTCGCGCTCGCCAAGGGACTCGTCGCTTCCGGCATCGAGCCGGGCGACAAGATCGGCCTGATGGCCAAGACGAGCTACGAGTGGACGCTGATCGACTTCGCCACCTGGTTCGCCGGTGCCGTGCTCGTGCCCATCTACGAGACCAGCTCACCCGCCCAGGTCAAGTGGAACCTCGGCGACTCCGGCTCGATCGCCCTGATCGTCGAGACGCCCGACCACTTCGCGCGGTTCGACGAGGTGCACCCCGAGCTGCCGGCCATCCGCAACGTCTGGCAGATCGACCTCGGCGACCTCGACAAGCTCGTGGCCGCCGGCGCCGAGGTCACCGACGAGGAGATCGAACGCCGCCGCAACCTCGCCGTCGGCGCCGACATCGCGACGCTCATCTACACGTCGGGATCGACCGGCAAGCCCAAGGGCTGCGTGCTCACCCACTCGAACTTCGTCGAGCTCTCGCGCAACTCCGCCGTCGCGCTGAAGGAGGTCGTGCTCGACCCCAACGGCGCGTCCACGCTCCTGTTCATCACGACCGCACACGTGTTCGCGCGATTCATCTCGGTGCTCTGCGTGCACGCCGGCGTGCGCGTCGGCCACCAGCCCGACACGAAGCAGTTGCTCCCGTCGCTTGGGAGCTTCAAGCCGACGTTCCTCCTCGCGGTGCCACGCGTGTTCGAGAAGGTCTACAACGTCTCCGAGCAGAAGGCGGAGGCCGGCGGCAAGGGCAAGATCTTCCGCGCCGCCGCTGACACCGCCGTCGCCCACTCGACGGCCAAGGAGACGGGCGCGAAGATACCGCTCGGCCTCAAGCTCAAGTTCGCGCTGTTCGACCGGCTCGTCTACGGCAAGCTCCGCGCCGCGATGGGCGGCAACGTGAAGTACGCCGTGTCGGGCTCGGCTCCCCTGGGCCCGCGCCTCGGTCACTTCTACCACTCGCTCGGCATCGTGATCCTCGAGGGCTACGGCCTCACCGAGACCACGGCGCCCGCCACGGTGAACCTCGCCACGAAGTCCAAGATCGGCACCGTCGGCCCGGCGCTGCCCGGCGTGGGCGTGCGCATCGCCGACGACGGCGAGATCGAGGTGAAGGGCATCAACGTCTTCAAGGAGTATTGGAAGAACCCCGAGGCCACGGCCGAGTCGTTCGACGGCGAATGGTTCAAGACGGGTGACATCGGATCGTTCGACAGCGACGGCTTCCTCTCGATCACGGGTCGTAAGAAGGAGATCATCGTCACCGCAGGCGGCAAGAACGTGGCGCCCGCGGCCCTCGAGGACCCCATCCGCGCGAATCCGCTCGTGGGACAGGTCGTGGTCGTCGGCGACAAGAAGCCGTTCATCTCCGCGCTCATCACGCTGGATCCCGAGATGCTGCCGGTCTGGCTCAACAACAACGACGAGGACGCGGGCATGAGCGTCGACGACGCGGCGAAGAACCCGGCAGTGCTCGCCGAGGTCCAGCGGGCGATCGACGCCGCGAACGAGAACGTCTCGCGCGCCGAGTCGATCCGCAAGTTCACGATCCTGCCGACCGAGCTCACCGAGGCGAGCGGTCACCTCACGCCGAAGCTCAGCATCAAGCGCAACGTGATCCTCGAGGACTTCGCGGGTGAGATCGAGGCCATGTACTCGGGGGCGCCGGCCACCGAGGGCCACTCGATCGTGCACTGAGTCGCTGACACGACGATGGGCCTCGCGGATGCCGCGGGGCCCATCGTCGTCGACGTCACGCGTCAGAACCAGTCGGACTCCCGGACCGCCCGCATCGCGGCCCGACGCTCCTCCTTCTCGAGGCGATCGAGGTAGAGGAGCCCGTCGAGGTGATCGGTCTCGTGTTGCAGCGCCTGAGCCATGAGGCCCGTGCCCGACAGCTCGACCTCCTTTCCGTCGAGGTCGATGCCGCGGACCCGGGCGAAGGGATACCGCTTCGTCTTGTGCCAGAGTCCCGGGACCGAGAGGCAGCCCTCGTCGAGGAGCTCGGGCTCCCCCGAGACCTCCACCAGCTCGGGGTTCAGGATGTACCCGACCTCGCCGTCCACGTTGTAGCTGAACGCACGAAGGTTCACCCCGATCTGCGACGCGGCGACGCCGGCACGCCCCGGCAGCCGCACGCTGTCGAGCAGGTCGGCGACGAGCGCGCGAATGCCGTCATCGATCTGTTCGACGGGGGCGGAGACGGTCTTCAGGACAGGGTCGCCGAACAGGCGAATCGGACGTTCCGGCAATTGCGCTCCAAATCAGTGCCCGCGCTCTGCGGGCAGGCCTTCCACGACGAGGGCGGCGAGTTCTCGCGCCGCGTGCTGGGTCACGGGACGCAGCTCATGCCAGTTCACCACGGAACCGGCGGCAAGCTGCGGGTCGTACGGGATGCGCACGATCTCGCGCACGCGCGACTGGAAGTGCGCCTCGATCTCGTCGACCTTGACGAGATGGGTGCCCTGGGTCGCCAGGTTGATCGCGACGACGGCGTTGCGCACGAGCTCGCCGTACCCGTTGGCCTCGAGCCAGGTGAGCGTCTCGGAGGCGAGCCGGGCCTCGTCGACGCTGCCGCCCGACACGATGACGATCGAGTCGGCGCGCTGGAGCGTCGCGCGCATGACGGAGTGCACGATGCCGGTTCCGCAGTCCGTGAGCACGAGTGAGTAGTAGCGCGCTGCGAGTCCGGCGACGACGTTGTAGTCGTTGTCGTCGAATGCCTCGGAGAGCGTCGGGTCGGTGTCGGAGGCGAGGATGTCGAGCCGGGTCTCGTCGCGGGAGACGAACCGCGAGAAGTCGGTGTAGCCGCCGATCGACGACGCCTTCGTGACCACGTCGCGCACCGTCTCGCGGGTCTGCCGGTCGACGCGCTCGGCGAGCGTGCCGCGGTCGGGGTTGGCGTCGATCGCGATGATGCGGTCGTCGCGGGCGTCGGCCAGCGCCATGCCGAGGAGCGCCGTGATGGTCGTCTTGCCAACCCCGCCCTTGCGGGTGAGCACCGGCACGAACCGGGCCCCGCCCTCGAACCGCTTCTGGATGCGAGCGCTCATCGCCTTGTGCGCGCGCACCTTCGCGGAGTCGCCGAGGTTGACGAGATGAAGGGACGCCTCGTAGAGGAACCGGTTGAACCCGCCCTGCGGTGCGGGACGTGTCGTACGGTTCAGGTCGATGAGCCGGTCGGCGGTGAGGGAGTCAGGAGTCTCAGGAACTTCGAGCTCCGTGCCGGTCGTCGCCTCGCCTGGGACGTCGACGATGGCAACATGGCTGCCGGTGTCGGTGGTGACCCGCTCGCGTCGGAGCTTCGCCGCGTCGGCAGCCAGCAGCGCACTGTAGGGCGACGGGTCGCGTCGAGACCCGCCACGGTAGGCGGAGCCGGCGAGTGCTGGGGTGACGACCTCGACGGAGGTCGTGCTCTGGCCCCCGCCCACCACGGTTCCGGGATTCACCGCGATGTCGTCGATGGCGACGGCCACTTCGTCTTCGGGCATCTCGGGTGGAGGAGCGGGAGGCAGGTCGACCCGGACGCTCGGGGACTCGGGGAGCGGGTCCGCAGTATGCGCCCCGTTCGCCCGCGCCACCGCGTCCTGATCGAGCGGCGCGGTATGAACGCCGGTCGCCCGGCGCCTCCTGGTCTCTTCTCCACCCCTGTCGTCAGACACCGATTTCCCCTCCCATCAGTGCAGCACAAGGACAGCCTATCGTGGGCGCACCACCACGAGCAGGTCGCCGGCCTCGACCTGCTGGGTCTTGGGGATCGCGACGCGATCCACGACGCCGGCGATCGGGGAGGTGATCGCGGCCTCCATCTTCATCGCCTCGATCGAGGCAACGCTCTGCCCGGCGGCAACTTCGGCGCCCGGCTCGACGCCCAGGGTGACCACGCCGGAGAACGGCGCGGCGACCTGGCCGGGCTGGGAGGCATCCGCTTTCTCGGCCGCCCTGGTCTCGACCGCGATGCTGCGGTCGCGCACGAAAACCGGCCGCAGCTGGCCGTTCAGGATGGTCATCACGGTGCGCATGCCCTTGTCGTCGCCCTCGCCGATCGCCTCGAGGCCAGCGTAGAGGCGAACGCCCTTGTCGATCTCGACGACGTGCTCGGAGCCCTGCCGGAGCCCGTAGAGGTAGTCGGCCGTGTCGATGGCGGACAGGTCGCCGAACAGTTCGCGGATCTGCTCGAACTGGCGCGTCGGCGCCGGGAACAGCAGCGCGTTGAGCGTGGAGCGCCGGGTGACGCTGTCGGCTTCGAGCGCTTCGCGCTGGTCGGTCGTGAGCTCGGTGACCCCGATCCGGATGTCCTTGCCGGCGAGCACCTTCGAGCGGAACGGCTCGGGCCACCCGCCCGGCAGGTCGCCGAGTTCGCCGGCCATGAAGCCGATGACCGAGTCGGGCACGTCGTACTTCTCGGGATTGGCGGCGAAGTCGGCGGGGTCGGCCTTCACCGCGGCGAGGTGCAGGGCGAGGTCGCCGACCACCTTCGACGACGGCGTCACCTTGGGCACGCGGCCCAGGATGTCGTTCGCGGCGGCGTACATGTCCTCGATCAGCTCGAAGTCGTCGGCGAGGCCGAGCGCGATCGCCTGCTGACGCAGGTTCGAGAGCTGGCCGCCGGGGATCTCGTGGTGGTACACACGGCCCGTGGGGCCGGGCAGCCCCGACTCGAAGGGCTTGTAGATGCGGCGCACGGCCTCCCAGTACGGCTCGAGGTCGGCGACGGCCTGCAGGGCGATGCCGGTGTCGCGTTCGGTGTGCGCGAGCGCCGCCACGAGGGCGGACGCCGACGGCTGGCTCGTCGTGCCGGCCATCGGCGCACTGGCGACGTCGACCGCGTCGACTCCCGCGCGGCTGGCCGCGAGGAGCGTCGCGAGCTGGCCGCCCGCGGTGTCGTGCGTGTGCAGGTGCACGGGCAGGTCGAAGCGCTCCCGCAGAGCGCCGACGAGCTTCTCGGCCGCCGTCGGACGGAGGAGCCCCGCCATGTCCTTGATGGCGATGATGTGCGCACCGGCCTCGACGATCTGGTCGGCGAGCCGCAGGTAGTAGTCGAGGGTGTACAGATCCTCGGCCGGGTCGAGGAGGTCGCCCGTGTAGCAGAGCGCGACCTCGGCGACCGTGTGACCAGTGGCGAGCACGGAATCGATCGCCGGGCGCATCTGCGACACGTCGTTCAGCGCGTCGAAGATGCGGAAGATGTCCACACCGGTCGCCGCGGCCTCGCGCACGAACGCATCCGTCACCTCGGTCGGGTACGGCGTGTACCCCACCGTGTTCCGCCCGCGCAGCAGCATCTGGATGTTGATGTTCGGCAGCACCTCCCGGAGCGCCGCGAGCCGCTCCCACGGGTCCTCGCCGAGGAACCGCAGCGCAACGTCGTAGGTCGCGCCGCCCCACGCCTCCACCGAGAGCAGCTGGGGCGTCATTCGGGCGACGTAGGGCGCGACGGCCACGAGGTCGCGGGTGCGCACGCGGGTGGCGAGCAGCGACTGGTGCGCGTCGCGGAACGTCGTCTCGGTGACGGCGAGAGGGGTCTGCGCACGGAGTGCCGCGGCGAACCCGGCCGGCCCGAGTTCGAGCAGCCGCTGCCGCGCCCCGTCGGGAGCCGGGGCGCCGAGGTCGATCGCGGGCAGCTTCTCGACCGGGTTCACGGTCGTGGGCGCCGGCCCGTTCGGCTGGTTGACCGTGACATCCGCGAGCCAATTCAGGATCTTGGTGCCCCGGTCCTTCGACACGCGACCCCGCACGAGGCTCGGGCGCTCGTCGATGAAGGAGGTGCTGAGATCGCCGGCGATGAACGCCGCGTCGTCGAGCACCGCCTGCAGGAAGGAGATGTTCGTCGAGACGCCGCGGATCCGGAACTCGGCAAGGGCGCGCCGTGCCCGCGCGACGGCCGCGGGATAATCGCGGCCGCGGCAGGTGAGCTTGGCGAGCATGGAGTCGAAGTGCGGGCTGATCTGCGCACCGGGGTTCACGGTGCCGCCATCGAGGCGGATGCCGGCGCCGCCCGGCGACCGGTAGGTCGTGATCCGGCCCGTGTCGGGCCGGAAACCGGCCGTGGGGTCTTCCGTCGTGATGCGGCACTGGAGCGCCGCCCCGCGAAGCTTGATCGAATCCTGCAGGAGCCCGAGATCGGCGAGGGACTCCCCCGCGGCGATCCGGATCTGCGATTGCACCAGGTCGACATCGGTGACCTCCTCGGTCACGGTGTGCTCGACCTGGATGCGCGGGTTCATCTCGATGAACACGTGCTGGCCGGCCCGCTCCCCCGCCGTGTCCACCAGGAACTCCACGGTGCCGGCGTTGATGTACCCGATCGAACGCGCGAACGCGACCGCATCGCGGTAGAGCCGCTCACGGACCTCGTCGGGCAGGTTCGGCGCCGGCGCGATCTCGATGACCTTCTGGTGGCGGCGCTGCACCGAGCAGTCGCGTTCGAACAGGTGCACCGTCTCGCCCGAGGCATCCGCGAGCACCTGGACCTCGATGTGACGCGGGCGGATGACCGCCTGCTCGAGGAACATGGTCGGGTCGCCGAACGCACTGTCGGCCTCGCGCATCGCCTCCTCGAGCGCGGAACGCAACTCGTCGCGGGAGTTCACCCGACGCATCCCGCGGCCGCCACCCCCGGCCACAGCCTTCGCGAAGAGCGGGAAGCCGATCTCATCGGCCTGCGCCGAGAGGGTCTCGACGTCGCGCGAGGGCGGCGTCGACTTCAGCACTGGAACGCCGGCGGCGATCGCGTGCTCCTTGGCGGTCACCTTGTTGCCCGCCATCTCCAGCACGTCCTTCGACGGCCCGATGAACGTGATGCCCGCCTCGGCCGAGGCCTGGGCGAGCTCGGGGTTCTCGGAGAGGAACCCGTAACCCGGGTAGATGGCGTCCGCACCGGACTCCTTCGCGACCCGGATGATCTCGGAGACATCGAGGTACGCGCGCACCGGATGCCCCGGCTCACCGATCTGGTAGGCCTCGTCCGCCTTCAGGCGATGCAACGAATTGCGATCCTCCACCGGGTACACGGCCACGGTCTTCGCACCGAGCTCGACGGCCGCACGGAACGCCCGAATGGCGATCTCCCCGCGATTGGCTACCAGGATCTTCGTGAACATGCAGGCCTTTCAGACGGGTTTCCGCACAGCGAACATTTAGGTATCGCCCGAGTAGTAAAGGTAACGTATCTGTTCGTGCACGTACTCAGCGTCAGCTCCCTCAAGGGCGGTGTCGGCAAGACGACCGTGACGCTCGGGCTGGCGTCTGCGGCCTTCGCCCGCGGCGTCCGAACCCTCGTCGTCGACCTCGACCCGCAGTCCGATGTCTCGACCGGCATGGACATCCAGATGGCCGGTCATCTCAACGTGGCCGACGTCCTCGCGTCTCCCAAGGAGAAGATCGTCCGTTCGGCGATCGCGCCGAGCGGCTGGGCCAGGTCCAACCCCCAGTCGACCATCGACGTCATGATCGGCAGCCCCTCGGCCATCAACTTCGACGGGCCGCATCCGTCGATCCGCGACATCTGGAAGCTCGAGGAGGCGCTCGCCAACGTCGAGGCCGACTACGAGCTCGTGCTCATCGACTGCGCGCCCTCCCTCAACGCCCTCACGCGCACCGCATGGGCGGCGAGCGACCGCGTCGCCGTGGTGACCGAGCCCGGACTCTTCTCCGTCGCTGCCGCCGACCGCGCGCTCCGCGCCATCGAGGAGATCCGCCGCGGCCTCTCCCCGCGCCTGCAGCCGCTCGGCATCATCGTGAACCGGGCCCGCGTGCAGTCGCTCGAGCACCAGTTCCGCATCAAGGAGCTGCGCGACATGTTCGGCCCGCTCGTGCTCTCGCCGCAACTGCCCGAGCGCACCTCGCTGCAGCAGGCACAGGGCGCCGCGAAGCCGTTGCACATGTGGCCGGGCGAGAGCGCCGAGGAGATGTCACGGCACTTCGACCAGCTCCTCGACCGCGTGCTGCGCACCGCCCGCATCGGCGAGTACGCCGGCACGCCCTTCGAGCTCGAGTCCCCCGTCATCTGACGTCATGAACGGGCGCGAGCGCGCCACGCGACGGCCAGCCGGACGTCAGTGCGGTCGAGTCGACCGCGTTCGCGTCAGGAGATCTTCCGCGGCCGCGTTCCGCGGCGAACAGCGAGCTCGTCCATCGGGTGGGCCGGTTCGGTGTCGAGCTCGACCAGGGTCGACTCCACCTCGCGGAGCACCTTGCCCACCGCGATGCCGAACACCCCCTGGCCCCGGTTCACGAGATCGATGACCTCGTCGTCGGAGGTGCACAGGTAGACACTCGCCCCATCGCTCATGAGGGTGGTCTGCGCGAGATCCTCGATGCCGGCCTCGCGCAACTGGAGCACCGCCGTGCGAATCTGCTGCAGCGAGATGCCCGTGTCGAGCAGGCGCTTGACGAGCTTCAGCACGAGGATGTCGCGGAACCCGTAGAGGCGCTGCGAACCCGAACCCGCTGCGCCGCGAACCGTGGGCTCCACGAGTTGCGTCCGAGCCCAGTAGTCGAGCTGGCGGTAGCTGATCCCGGCCGCCCGCGCGGCCACCGCCCCCCGGTAGCCGGTGCCGTCGTCGTGCTCGGGCATGCCATCGGTGAAGAGCAGCCCGAGGTCGTACCGAGCCCGTTCACTGCGCTCGATCTCACTCATGCGATCGCCCCTCACTCTCACGCCAGCACCCCGACGGCGCGAGTCCCACGCTACCCACGCCGAGGGGTTGCGCCAAACACATCGGGCCGAACGTCACGGCGTGTCGCGGATCATCGCGCGAGCCGTGCCAGCGCCGAGCGCAGGAGGCTCGCGTGCACGGTCTCGAGGTGCCCGGCGAGCTCGAGTGCGTGCTCGGTCGCGCGGGCCTTGTCGGCGGCATCCGACCGCCTCGACGGGGCGATGGCGCGTTCGACGAGGGCCGCCTCTCGCTCCACGGCCGCCCGGACGCCGCGGAGGTGGCGGGCCTCGATGCCGACGTCCCGAAGCGCGACGAGCGATCGGAGGACACCGACCGCCTCCTCGCCGTAGTACTCGGCGGCTGGCAGGAGGGACGCCGAGATCGCGTCGTCGAGGAACGCACGGGTCGCACCCGCCGCGGAGATGAGTTCGTCGCGCCGGAAGCGGCGCGCGCCGGCGAGGAAGGTCGCCGCGTCGGTTGCTCCGGGCAGCGCGGGCGTCTCGCCCGCGTCGATCGCCTCGAGGTGCGCGCGGATGACCTTGAGTGGCAGGTACTGATCGCGCTGCATCGAGAGCACCACGGTGATGCGGTCGACATCGGCTCGGGAGAACTTGCGGTAGCCCGCCGCCGTGCGCGCGGGAGCGACGAGGCGCTGCTCTTCGAGGAAGCGCAGCTTCGAGGGCGTGAGCTCGGGGAACTCGGGCTGGAGGAGCGCGAGCACCTGGCCGATCCCGAGGAGTTGGGCCTGGCCGCTCGCGTGGGAGGAGGCGGCGGTGCCGGGCACTATCCGGTCGCCAGCGGCGCCAGGTCGCGTCGGGAGGCGTAGAAGGTGAGACGGTACTTGCCGATCTGCACCTCCGCGCCATCGCTGAGGAGGGCGGTGTCGATGCGCACGCCGTCGAAGTAGGTGCCGTTCAGTGACGACAGGTCCTTCACCTCGAATGCCGTGCGGTGCCGGAGGAACTCGGCGTGTCGACGCGAGACCGTGACGTCGTCGAGGAAGATGTCGGCGTCGGGATGACGGCCGACGGTCGTGACGTCGGCGTCGAGGAGGAATCGCGCACCGGCGTTCGGACCGCGCCGGACGATGAGCAGCGCCGATCCGGAAGGCAGGGCGTTGATCGCCTCCTGCTCCTCGGCGGAGATGTCGCTGTCAAGCGCCGCCAAGTGCGCAGCGGCCTCGCGACTGAACCCGATGGTCGTGTCGCCCGTGCCGTCGCCGCCGGCGCGCGCCGACGACGTCTGGGACTCGCCCTCGGCCTCACCGTTGGGCTGAGTGATGTCCATATCCGCCACGACTAACCTCCTTGCTCCAGCGTATCGGATCGAGGGTCGTCTGCTGCACGGGGGATCCGGATGACACGGGCGGTCTCGATCGCGTAGATCACGCCGGCCCACCAGTACAGGAACGCCCCCCACAGGGTGATCGCCCAGCCGATCGGTTCGCTCAGGGGCTGCGCGGCCGGGAAGGCGAGGCCGAGCATGATGACGGGCACGCCGAAGAAGAGGGCGAAGGTCGCCGCCTTGCCCAGCTGGTGCACCGGGAGCGGCCCGTAGCCGTGGTTCGCGAGGACGACCGCCAGGACGAGGAGGAACACGTCGCGCGCCACGATCAGCACCACGATCCACCACGGGACCAACCCGTTCGCCGCGAGCCCGACGAGTGCCGCGAAGATGTAGAGCCGGTCGGCGGCCGGGTCGAGCAACTGCCCCAGGCGCGTGACCTGTCGAAGCCGGCGTGCGAGGTAGCCGTCGAGGAGGTCGGTGAGGCTCGCCACCACGAGCACGACGAGCGCTGCGACGTAGGCACCCACCACGATGAGCACCAGGAACACCGGCACGAGGGCGAGCCGGAGCATGCTGAGCACGTTCGGGATCGTCCAGACCCGCGTCCCCACTGCCCCCGTGCTCTCCCCAGCCACGATGCGATCCTATCGACCCCTAGAATTCCGCCATGGCTCCCCTCGTCGTGTGTCTGGTGATCTGCGGTGCGCTCATGGCTGCCACGTGGCTCGCCTCGGTCCTGACCGACGAGTACTCCTGGGTCGACCGCATCTGGTCGATCGCGCCCGTGGCGTACGTCTGGGTCGTCGCGGTGGCAGGTTCGTTCGACGCCCGACTCGTGCTGATGGCGGTGCTCGTGACGGCATGGGGCATCCGGCTCACCTTCAACTACGCACGCAAGGGCGGGTACCGGCCCGGCGGCGAGGACTACCGCTGGGCGGTCGTGCGCGGGCGGATGTCGCCGCCGGCGTTCCAGGTGTTCAACCTGCTCTTCATCTCGGTCTACCAGAACGCGCTCATCCTGCTGTTCTCGCTGCCCGCGCTCACGGCGTTCGAGGCCCTCGGCGCCCCGCTCGGCGTGTGGGACGTCGTACTCGCGGTGCTCTTCGTCGCCTTCCTCGTGGGCGAGACGGTCGCCGACCAGCAGCAGTGGGCCTTCCATCGCTGGAAGGCCGCAGAGGCTGCGGCCGGCCGTACCGCCGAGCCGGGCTTCCTGCAGACCGGGCTGTTCCGGCTGTCGCGGCATCCGAACTTCTTCTTCGAGCAGGCGCAGTGGTGGGTGTTCTACGGGTTCGCCGTCGCCGCGACCGGGGTGTGGCTGCACTGGACCATCGCGGGCGCAGTGCTGCTCTCGCTCCTGTTCGTCGGGTCGACGATGCTCACCGAGTCGATCTCACGCGCCAAGTACCCCGACTACGACGAGTACCGGTCGCGGACGTCGCCGCTCGTGCCGTGGTTCCCGCGCCGGGAACGGGTCAGATCCTCGACCTGAGGTCGGGCCACGACGCCGCGAACCCCGGATGCAGCGGCAGTTCGAGCACGTGGTCGAACGCCACCCAGCGCAGCTCGATGCTCTCGGGGTCGCTCACCACGGGCAGGAAGCGTTCGGTGGCGTCGGCGACGACGGTCGTGTAGGACCAGTAGCCGAGGTCGAGCACCGAGGTGAACCGCACGGCCAGGAGGTCTGCCGGAACGCCCGCCTCCTCGGCGGCCTCGCGCACGGCCGCCTGCACGGCATCCTCGTGCTCGTGGCGGGCGCCTCCGGGCATCCCCCACGTTCCGCCGAAGTGGCTCCAGGCGGCGCGGTGCTGCAGCAGCACCTCTGAGGCGGGGCTGATCACGAGCAGCCCGGCAGCGCCGAACCTCCCCCAGTATCGCGCGCCGTCGGGCCCTTCGACCCAGGCGTCGCCGCTCGTTCCGCTCATCACTCCAGCATGACGCACGCTCGGGTCACGTCGCGCCGGTGCCCGCGCGGTCGCCGCTGTCGACGACGATCTCGGCCAGCCGGTCGAGGAAGTCCACGACGGCCGCCCGCTCGGCGGCCGTGAGCGAGACGGCCAGTTGCAGCATTCGATCGTGCATCGGGCCGAGCGCGCGCCGCAACCGCTCGTGCGCGCCGGGCAGCGGGGTGAGCAGCACGAGGCGGCGATCGGTCGGATGCCGTGACCGCGCAAGATATCCGGACGCCACGAGCCGCCCCACGAGCTTGGTGACCGCAGCGGTGGTGATGCCGAGCTCGCGCGCGAGTGCTGCGCTCGTGGCGTGCCGCCCCGCGCGTTGCTCGCGGATGATCCAGCGCAGCGCGGCGACGTCGGTGTCGCCCATGTCCATGTCGTCGCGCATGCGACGGCGCATCAGCGCCTCTGCATCCCGGTGACGCCGAACCGCCTCGAGCACGTCGAGCGAGGACGGGTCGGAGCGGTCGTACCAGTACCCGTCGCTCATCGAACTTTCGGTTGTTCCCTCGGGCATGGCTCGATGCTATCGTCAAATCACTAACTCGGTTAGCGACTTGAGACATCTGGAGGGGCGATGCCACAGATCATGGAGGCCGTCGAGGACGAGGTCGTACTCCTCGACGAGGCCGGCACGCCCATCGGGCGCGCCCCGAAGAGCGCCGCGCACGGCCCAGACACCGCACTGCACCTGGCGTTCTCGTGCCACGTCGTCAACGCCCTCGGTGAGATCCTCGTGACGCGACGGGCACTCACCAAGCAGGCGTGGCCCGGCGTCTGGACGAACTCGTTCTGCGGACATCCGAAGCCCGCCGAATCCCTCGTGGCGGCCGTTCGACGGCGCGCGGAGTTCGAGCTGGGGTTGGAGTTGCACGATGTGGAACTCGCGCTGCCGCTGTTCCGCTACCGCGCCGTCGATGCCGACGGCACCGTCGAGAACGAGATCTGCCCCGTCTATCTCGCGCGAACGTCCGACGAACCCGACCCCAACCCGCGGGAGGTCGCCGAGTACCGGTGGGTCGACCCCTGCGAACTCGGTCGCGCCGTCGACTCCGCACCGTGGGCGTTCAGCCCGTGGCTCGTGCTGCAGGCCCAGCAGTTGGAGCTGTTCCGTGACTGACGTGCTCGACACCGCCATCGACGACGCGCTCCGCGCCATGTTCGCCGATGCCCGCGTGCGCGCCGGCGAATTCGGCCCGCACTACGCCGCGCTCTGGGACTCGCTCGAGCAGCAGAGCGCCGGCGGCAAGCGCATCCGCCCGCAGCTCGTGAACGCCGCGTACTTCGGCCTCGGCGGGACCGACCGGGAGTCGGCAACGCGGGTCGCCGTCTCGTTCGAGCTGCTGCACACCGCGTTCCTGATCCACGACGACGTCATCGACCGCGACACCATGCGGCGCGGCGCGCCGAACGTCGCGGCCCGGTTCGCCGGACGCGCCCGGGCGCACGGCGCCGACGACCGCGTCAGCGCGACGTGGGGCGAGACCGCGGCGGTCCTGGCGGGCGACCTCGCGCTCAGCCGTGCGCACCGCGAGATCGCGACCCTGGCGGTCGACGCCGAGCGGCGTTCGGCCCTCCTCGACATCCTCGACCGTGCGGTCTTCGTCTCCGCCGCAGGTGAGCTGGCCGACGTCGTGCACGCCGGCGCTTCCGAGCCACCCCGGGTCGACCGGGTGCTCGCGACGCTCGAGCAGAAGACCGCGGTCTACTCCTTCGAGTGTCCGCTCGCCGCCGGTGCCGTGCTCGCGGGGGCCGACGAGGCGGCCGTGGGCGCCCTCGCGCGCTTCGGACGTCTCGTGGGGGTCGCCTTCCAGATCGCCGACGACATCCTCGGGGTCTTCGGCGATCCCGCCGTCACCGGCAAGTCCGCGGCATCCGACCTCCGCGAGGGCAAGCAGACCGCGCTCACGGCACACGCCGCGACGACCGACGCCTGGCCCGCGATCGCCGCACGGCTCGGCGACCCCGACCTCGACGACGGCGCCGCCCACCTCATGCGCGTCGCACTGCTCGAGTGCGGTGCCCTCGAGGCCGCCCGGCGTCTCGCCGACGAGCACGTCACGCTCGCGCGGCTCGAGCTCGACACGGCCGACCTCCCCCAGACCCTCAAGGCCGAGCTCGGCGAGCTCGCCCAGCGCGCCGCGGAGCGTGCCCGATGAGCCCGGTGGTCCCCACGAGCCCCGACGCCGGTGACGGCGCGCTCGACCGCTACGACGCGGCCGCGGAGGCGAGCGCCGCCGTCGTGATCGCGCGGTACTCCACCTCGTTCGGCGCAGCGGCGCGGCTCCTCGATCCGGCGTCGCGACGACGCATCCGCTCGATCTACGCCCTCGTGCGGGTCGCCGACGAGATCGTCGACGGCACGGCCCGGGCCGCCGGCCTCGACGACGCCGAACTGCGCACGGTGCTCGACGAACTCGAGACCGAGACCGAGACGGCGCTGCGGCGCGGGTACTCGGCCAACCTCGTCGTGCACGCCTTCGCGAAGACCGCGCGCGACGCCGGGATCGACGAGCGAATGACGCGTCCGTTCTTCGCCTCGATGCGCCGCGACCTCGACGTGTCGCCGCTCAGGGACGACGAGGTGGGCCCGTACATCCATGGATCCGCGGAAGTCGTCGGGCTGATGTGCCTCGCGGTGTTCCTCATGGACGAGCCGACGGATGCCGCGCGCCGCGCGCGGCTCGAGGAGGGTGCCGTGCACCTCGGCGCCGCGTTCCAGAAGATCAACTTCCTCCGCGACCTGGCCGTGGACTGGCACGAGCTCGGCCGCAACTACTTCCCGTGGCTCGATCCCGACGCGTTCACCGAGGCCGACAAAGCGCGCATCCTCGATGACATCGACCGCGACCTCGAGATCGCCGGGCGGAGCATCCGGGAACTTCCGCGCCGCGCCCGCATCGCCGTCGCCGCGGCGCACGGCCTGTTCGCCAAGCTCGCCGCGCGTTGCCGTGCCACACCGGCGGAGCGGCTCATCGCGACGCGGATCCGCGTGCCCGACGGGGAGAAGCTCGTGATCGCGGTCCGGTCCGCGATCACGGCCGGCGGGGGGACCCGATGACGACGATGTCGGGGGAACGCATCGTCGTCATCGGCGGGGGGATCGCCGGGCTGGCGTCGGCAGCGCTGCTCGCGCGGGATGGCCATCGGGTCACCCTGCTCGAGGCGCTGCCGACGCTCGGCGGACGCGCCGGCACGTGGGAACGCCGCGGCTTCCGGTTCGACACCGGGCCGTCGTGGTACCTCATGCCCGAGGTGTTCGACCACTTCTTCCGACTCTTCGGCACGAGTGCCGAGGCGGAGCTCGACCTCGTCACCCTCGACCCCGGCTACCGGGTGTACGCCGACGGCTACGACGAGCCGATCGACCTCCGAGCATCGCGGGCCGAGAACGTCGCCCTCTTCGAGTCGATCGAGCCCGGTGGGGGCGCGGCGCTCGAACGGTACCTCGACTCCGCGGCATCCACCTACGACGTCGCGCGGCGCCGATTCCTGTACACGAACTTCGACGACCCGTGGTCGTTCGCGGCACCCGAGGTGCTCGGCAGCGCCGGCCGCCTCGCCCGGCTCCTCACCACGCCGCTCGACCGGTTCGCCGCCCGGGCGGTGCAGGACCGCCGGCTTCGCCAGGTGCTCGGCTATCCGGCCGTCTTCCTCGGCTCCTCGCCGTCGGCGACGCCCGCGATGTACCACCTGATGAGCCACATGGACCTCGAGCAGGGCGTGCTCTACCCGCAGGGCGGATTCGGCGTGCTCATCTCCCGCATCGCCGAGATCGCCGAAGCGGCAGGGGTCGACGTGATCGTGAACGCGCGCGTCGAGGCGATCGAGCTGACCGACGAACCGTCGCCCTCGGTGACGGGCGTACGCTACCGCGACGCGTCCGGAGCCGAACGCCGGGTGACCGCCCACCGCGTGGTGTCCGCGGCCGACCTCCACCACACCGAGACCGAGCTGCTGCCGCCGACCGCACGCACGTATCCCGAGAAGTGGTGGGACCGGCGGATGTCGGGGCCGGGCGCCGTGCTCGCGATGCTCGGCGTGCGGGGCGAGATCCCCGAGCTCGCGCATCACACGCTGTTCTTCACCGAGGACTGGACCGAGAACTTCGAGCACATCTTCGGTGCCGACCCGCGCATCCCCGATCCGGCGTCGTTCTACGTGTGCAAGCCGAGCGCGAGCGACCCGACCGTCGCGCCGCCGGGCGACACGAACCTGTTCGTCCTCGTGCCCGTGCCCGCCGACACCTCGATCGGGCGGGGCGGCGAGGACGGCGCGGGCGACCGCCTCGTCGAGGAGGCCGCCGACCGGGCGATCGCCCGCATCGCCGAGGCCACCGGCACGCCGGACCTCGCCGAGCGCGTCGTGGTGCGCCGCACGGTGGGACCGGCCGACTTCGCCGAGGACCTGAACTCCTGGCAGGGCGGAGCGCTCGGGCCCGCGCACACGCTGCGACAGAGCGCCTTCCTGCGCGGGTCGAACCGCTCCCGCCGCGTGCAGGGCCTCCTCTATGCGGGCGGAACGAGCGTGCCCGGCATCGGGCTGCCGATGTGCCTCATCAGCGCCGAGAACGTGCTGAAGCGCGTCCGTGGCGACCGGTCGAGCGGTCCGCTGCCCGAGCCCGCCACGGCGGCGCGACCCCTCCACCTCGACCGGAACGCGGGATGATCGGGTTCACCTACCTCGCCGCGCTCCTCGTCTCCCTCGGTGCCATGGCGCTCATCGACGCCCGGTGGCGGATCGCCTTCTGGCGCGCGCCCGGGGCCGCGACGCTCGCGGTCGGCGCCGGCGCCGGGCTGCTGCTCGTCTGGGACGTCGTCGGGATCGGCTTCGGGGTGTTCTTCCGCGGTGAGTCCCGATGGGCGACCGGCGTGGTCATCGCGCCCGACCTGCCCATCGAGGAGCCCGTGTTCCTCGTGTTCCTCTGCTACCTGGCGCTCGTGGCCGTGCTCGGTGCCGAGCGCGTCCTGCGAGCGAGGGCACGCGCGTGACGTACGCCCTGATCTGCCTTCCATTCCTCGTCGTCGGCGTGATCGTCGCCATTGTCGCGACCCGTTCGCTGCCGCAGCCCGCTCGACGGCGCCGCTGGTGGGCGACCGCGATCGCCGGGGCCGTGCTGCTCCTGCTCACGGCGGTGTTCGACACGGTCATGATCAGCGCGGGCCTCTTCGGCTATGCCGACGGCACACGTCTCGGACCGACGATCGGGCTCGCGCCGATCGAGGACTTCGCCTACCCGATCGTCGCCGTGCTGCTGGTACCGGCGGTGTGGACCCTCGCGCGACGACGTGCGCTCCGAGACGGCGATGATGAAGACTGAGACCGTGAGCAACCGGCCCGTGCACATCGTCACGCAGGTACTGCTCTCGTCGCGGCCGATCAGCTGGATCAACACGGCGTTCCCGTTCGCTTCGGTGTACGTGCTCACGACCGGCGCGGTCGACGCGCTGTTCGTGGTGGGCACGCTGTTCTTCCTCATCCCATACAACCTCCTCATGTACGGGGTGAACGACGTCTTCGATTACGAGTCGGACCTGCGGAATCCCCGCAAGGGCGGCTCCGAGGGGGCGCTGCTCGAACCGGGGCTGCATCGCACGGTCGTGTGGTCGGGCATCGTCACGGCGGTCCCGCTCATCGTCGCCATGCTCTGGCTCGGCGGCACGGGGCATCCGTGGTCCTGGCTGGTGCTCGCCATCAGCCTGTTCGCGGTGTTCGCCTACTCGGTGCCCGGGCTGCGCTTCAAGGAGCGGCCGGTGCTCGACTCGGTGACCTCGAGCACGCATTTCGTGAGCCCCGCGGTGTACGGGCTCGCGGTCGCCGGCGCGGAGTGGACGCCACAGCTCGTCGCGTTGCTCGCGGCGTTCTTCTGCTGGGGCATGGCGAGCCACGCGTTCGGCGCCGTGCAGGACGTGGCGCCCGACCGCGAGGCGGGGATCGCCTCGATCGCCACGGCGCTGGGCGCCCGTGCGACCGTGCGCATCGCACTCGCGCTCTGGACGGCAGCCGGCCTCCTCATGCTCGTGACCGAGTGGCCCGGGCCGCTCGCCGCGGTGCTGGTCGCGCCGTACGTCCTCGCGGCGTGGCCGTACCGCTCGATCTCCGATGCCGAATCGGGCTCCGCGAACCGGGGCTGGCGCCGGTTCATCGCGTTGAACTACGGGGTCGGATTCCTCGTCACCATGCTGCTCATCTGGTGGGCGCTCGCGCGGTCGTAGGCTGGCTGCATGTCCTCCGACTCGCCCGTGCGCATCGACGCGTGGCTGTGGGCCGTGCGCCAGTACAAGACGCGCTCGGCCGCCACGGCGGCCTGCCGCGCCGGGCACGTGCGGGTGAACGGCGAGCGGGCGAAGGCGGCGCAGGCGGTGCGTCCGGGCGACGAGGTGCGCGTGCGCGTCGACGGCTTCGACCGGATGCTGGTGGTGCGCCAGACCCTCGTGAAACGCGTGTCGGCGACCCTCGCCGCAGCGGCGCTCGAGGATCGCACGCCCCCGCCGCCACCGCGCGAGTCGGTGCCGGTCGTACCGGTGCGCGACCGCGGTGCGGGGCGGCCGACGAAGCGGGAGCGACGCGACCTGGAGCGGCTTCGGGGTCACTAATGCGTCGAAGTGCGCAGCGCAAGCCCGCCGAGCGCGTGCGGCGATCCGCGTAGCCTGAAGTGGTGCAGAAGGAACTCACCCACGAACCCGATGCCCGTCGATACGTGCTCCGCGTGAACGGCGATATCGCGAGCGTGCTCGACTATCGCGAGCTCGGCGACTCCGTGGCATTCACGCGCGCGTTCACGAATCCGCCCTACCGCGGCAGCGGACTCGCGGGCGAGCTCGTCGAGTTCGCCGTCGACGACGTCGAGGCCGCCGGCGGCCGGCGCATCGTGCCGAGCTGCTGGTACGTCGGCGAATGGTTCGGCCGCCATCCCGACCGCGCCGACCTGCTCGACCCCAGGACGGTGTGATCCCCGTGGTCGCGGGGTACTCGGCGGCGCAGGTGCGGGCGGCCGAGGCGCCGCACCTTGCGGCGGGCGAACCGCTCATGCGGCACGCGGCGGGCGCGCTGGCCGCCGCGCTCCGGCGGGTGCTGGCCGACGCCGACTCGCCGCAGGGCGCGGTCGTGCTCATCGTGGGCTCGGGCGACAACGGCGGCGACTCCCTGTTCGCGGGCGCCGAGCTCGCACGCGAGGGCGTCGAGGTGATCGCGATCGCCACGGCGGAGCGGATGCACACCGAGGGGCGTCGCGCCGCCTTCGACGCCGGCGTCCACTTCGTCGGTGCGGATGATGCGGATGCCGCGCGCGCGGCGTTCGAGTCGGCGGCCGTGCTCGTCGACGGCATCCTCGGCACGGGCACGAGCAGTTCGCCGGCGCTCCGTGGCGCGGCACGCGACCTCGTGACGGACGCGATCCCGATCGTGGACCGGCGCGGCACCCCCGTGGTCGCGGTCGACCTGCCGAGCGGCGTCCATCCCGACGACGGCACCGTGCCCGACCCCACGGTGCTGCGCGCCACGCTGACGGTGACGTTCGGCGCCGTGAAGGCCGGATTGCTGCGGCATCCGGCGGCCGACTACGCCGGCAGCGTCGAGGTCGTCGACCTCGGGCTCGGCGACGAGCTCGCGGCCATGACCCCGCTCGTGGTCACCGATTGAGCCGTCGCACGCGGCGGCCCGGAGACACGAATGCGGGCCGGGGTCGACGACCCCGGCCCGCATTCCAACGGTCGATCAGTACCAGTTGACCGCCTGCGAGTGCGACCATGCGCTGCACGGCGTGCCGTACGCGCTCTTGATGTAGCCGAGGCCCCAGGTGATCTGGGTACGGGCGTTGGTCTGCCAGTCGGCGCCGGCGGTGGCCATCTTGCTTCCGGGCAGCGACTGCGGGATGCCGGTGGCGCCGCTCGAGGCGTTGTAGGCCGTGTACGACCAGCCGGATTCCTTCTGCCAGAGGTTGTTCAGGCACTGGAACTGGTCGGCGCCCCAGCCGTATTGGGACGCGGCGAGGTCGCGCGCGAAGGCTCGCGCACCGTCGGGCGTGTTGACCGCCGCCTGCTCGGCGGCAGCCGCGGCTGCGGCTGCAGCTGCGGCCTCGGCCTGCGCCTGCTCCCAGGCCGCCGCGGCGGCGGCGGTCTTCTCCGCCTCCGTCTTGGTGACCTTCGTAAGATCGGCGACCTCGTCGACCGGGATGCTGCGGTACTCGCTGAGCGAGGCGACGGAGGCGGCGAGGCCGGACGCGTCCACCTTGCCCTGAGCCGCGGCGAGCGTCGCGTTCGCGACCGTGATGGTGTCCTCGGCAATGTCGAGGATGCGAGCCGCGGCGATGGTGTCGTAGACGCCCACCTGATCGCCGTGCAGCGCACCGGCGTAGTTGAGTGCCTGCGTGGCCTCGATGCGGGCCTGGGTCGCGGCGCCGTTCTGCACCGTGAAGCCGGTGCCGGCGACGAGCCCGACCGCCGCGATGGCGCCGACGACGATGAGGCGACGGCGACCGAGACGCCGACGGCGGATCGCGCGCCGGGAGCCGGTGGAGGCGTCGTGCGGGCTGCTGGGGATCGGGTTCGGGTTGTCGGATGGGGGGGCGTAGGAGATTCGGGTCTGGTTTCGCATAGAGAAGTCGCGCTCGGCCGGGGGTCGGGGGTTTGCGCGCCTGCCGAGCCGAAGCGCACCCGAGCAACCCTGCCCCGGGAACCTGCAAGGTTCCTCAGTTTCTTCTGTGCAGACCATGACCGTGCGACGCCCATCGCGCAGATACTGGGAGGATGCCGCGCTCGCCAGCCGTCTTCACCACGCCCTCCCCCGGCGATCGCTGCCCGTGTCTGAGTGGCGAGACGTTCGGCGAGTGCTGCGGTCGCTTCCTCACGGGTGCTGCGGATGCCCCCACCGCCGAACAGCTCATGCGCTCGCGATTCACCGCATTCGCGGTGGGCGACGCCGACTACCTGCTCGCCACGTGGCATCCCTCGACCAGGCCGCTCGGGCTGGACCTGGATCCTGCCCTGCGGTGGTACCGACTCGACGTCGTCCGCCGGGAGCGCGGCGGACCGCTCGACCGCGACGGCATCGTCGAGTTCGCGGCGTTCTACCGCCACGACGGCGAGCGCGGAGAACTGCACGAGGTGAGCCGATTCGTGCGCGAAGGCGGCCGCTGGCGGTACGTCGCCGCCACCTGACCCGGGCTGCCGCGCCGAGCCCGGTCAGTCGGCCGGGCCGGCCGCCCCGCGCTGCTCGTCGGTGGCGAAGCCGTCGAGCACGGCGCGCTCGCCGCCCTCGAGAAGCTCTTGGAAGAGCGTGATCTGCACGCCCGCCGGAGCGTCGAGCCGCGAGTTGAGCGACTGCCACGGTGTCACGACGGGCTCGGCCACGACCCGCCCGCCGGCAGCCTCGAGCCGGCGGGTGACCCCTTCGGTGTCGGTGACCTCGAATGCAAGGCGGATGTGCGGGCTCGGGGCGCCGCCGGCCTCGATGCGGTCGATGGCGCGCTTGTGGGCCGGGTTGGCGATCTCGAGGGTCGCCCGCCCGGCGTCGAGGATGACGACCCGCTCGTCGTGTCCCTCGGCGAACGCGAGGTATTCGGGCAGCCCGAGCGTGTCGCGGAAGAACGCCACCGCCTCGTCGTAATCGGTCGCCTCGACGACGACACGCAGTTGCAGGACCGGGGGTGTTGCGGCATCCGTCATGACGGCATCCTCGCAGTCGGCGCCGACATCGTCGAGCGCGATGGGGTCAGTCGCCGTCGGACGGCGGGTACGGCTGTTCGCGCAGCACCCGGGCGAGATGCGCGGCGTTCGCGACCAGGGTGGCGTTGGCCTTGCGCACCGACTCTGGCGTCTCCGGGAGGTCCTTGTCGTCGATGGTCTCCATCGCCCGGCCGTTCCAGTAGGTGCCGCCCTGTGCCGGCATCGTGAAGCCGACGTCGTTGAGCGCCTGGTGGAGGTCGGCGGTGATCTTGTGGGCGCCGTCCTCGTTGCCGAGCACGGCGGTGGCCGCGACGTGGCCGAACAGGATCGGCCGGCCCTCGTCGTCGGTGACCGACAGCTCGGCGTCGAGCCGCTCGAGCACGCGCTGCGCGACGCTCGACGGGTGGCCCATCCACGTCGGCGTGCAGACGACGAGGATGTCGGCGTCGAGGACCCGGGCGCGGAGCTTCGGCCATTCGTCGCCGTCGCCCATGTCGGTTTCCACCCCGGGCGCGACGTCGTAGTCGACAACGCGCACGATCTCGCCGTCGAAGCCGTACTCGGCGAACCCCTCGCGGAGCTGCTCGGCGAGGAGCTGGCAGCTGGACTCCTCGGGCGAACGCTTCAGCGTGCAGTTGAGCAGCAGTACGGTCTCGTCGGTGGTCTGGTCGGTGGTCTGCATGTCGGTCCCTCCGGGGGCGACGAACGCGCCCCACTCGTTCCTACCGAGTGGGGCGCGCCCTCCGCGCGGGCTTGACAGTCAGGCGGCGTCGCGGTGCACGCTCCAGCAGCGCGCGGTGACGCCGATGGCGTTCCACACGTTGATGGCGATCACGAGCGTGAGGAGCGCGGCCAGCCGTTCCTCGCCGAGTTCGGCGCGGGCGCGGTCGACGACCGCCTCGGGCACGTGCGTCTCCGACAGGCGCGTCACCTGTTCGGTGAATTCGAGCGCAGCGCGCTCCGCGGCGGTGAACAACGCGGAGTCCTCCCAGATGGCGACGGCGTGCAGCTTCTGATCGGTGAGGCCGGCCGCACGCCCGTCCCTGGAGTGCATGTCCACGCAGTACGCGCAGCCGTTGACCTGCGAGGCGCGCAGGCGAACGAGCTCGCGGAGGGCCGGGTCGACACCGGCCCGGTCGAGTTCGTTCGTCGCCGCCTGGTCGAGCGAGGCGACCGCGCGGGAGAACCGCGGCACGAGCTGGTCGAAGTCGAAGCGGACGGGGATGTCGACGAGGGAGTCGGTGATGGTCATGGGTCCACCGTAGAAGACGATCGGCCCAGTGCTACAGTCCATTCCCATGAGCGGACCATGGGCCATTCCGGGCCTCGACCTGCACCTCGAGCTCGACCCGAGGCGCAAGGCGGCCTCGCTCGAGCACGCCCTGCGAGGCGCCGTGCGAGAAGGCAGGCTCATCGCCGGCGCGCGGCTGCCCTCGACTCGCACGCTTGCGGCCGACCTTGGAATCGCACGCAACAGCGTCGCCGACGTGTACGCGCAGCTCACGGCCGAGGGCTGGTTCGAGGCGCGCGTGGGTGCCGGCACCTGGGTCAGCGAGCACGCCGGCACCGCCGCGCCGGCGCACGAGACGGCCAGGCCACAGCGCCTCGGCCGGCTCGACCTCCGTGGTGGCATCCCCGACACCTCCGGCTTCCCGCGACGCGAGTGGGCGGCGGCCGCGAAGCGTGCTGCCCTCCATGCAACCGCGGCGGAGCTCGGCTACGCGCCCGCCATCGGCGCCGAGTCGCTGCGGACCACCCTCGTCGAGTACCTCGGCCGCACCCGTGGCGTCGTCGCGACCGCGGACCGCCTCATCGTCGGGCATGGCTTCGGTGAGCTGCTCGGCCTCGCCTGCCGAGCGCTCGCGGCGGGCGGCGCGCGCCGCATCGCGGTGGAGGAGGTCGGGCACGAGGCGCACCGCGAGATCATCCGGGCCGCCCGGCTCGCACCGGTGCCCGTGCTCGTCGACGGCGACGGCGCCGACCTCGCGCGCCTCGGCGACGACGTCGACGCGATCCTCCTCACGGCCGCCCACCAGTTCCCGACCGGGGTGCCGCTCGCCTCGACGCGACGCGTCGCGGCCGTGCGGTGGGCCGAACGGACCGGCGGACTCGTCATCGAGGACGACTACGACGGCGAGTTCCGCTACGATCGCCGCGCGATCGGCGCCCTGCAGTCGCTCGCACCCGAACACGTGCTCTACGCGGGCACCGCCTCCAAGAGCCTTGCACCCGCGGTCGGGCTCGCCTGGGCGGTGGTGCCCGACCGGCTCCTGCCCGCGGTCGTCGCCGAGCGTCGCCGTAGCGGCGCCTCGATCGACGTGCTCAACCAACTCGCGCTGCACGAGTTCATCGCATCGCACGAGCTCGACCGCAATGTGCGCAGACTGCGCGCCGAGTACCGGGCCCGACGCCTCGCGCTCGAGGCACGCGTCGCCGATGAGCTTCGCGGATGCCGTGTCACGGGTCTGAGCGCCGGCCTGCACTGCCTCCTCGAACTCCCGCCCGGCACGAGCGAGAAGCAGGTGTCCGAGGAGGCGGAGCGCCTCGGGCTGCGACTGGCCGGGCTTCGATCGTTCCGTCTGGATGGCACGGAGTGGCGGCATCCGCCCGCCATGGTCGTCGGCTACGGCGCTCCCCCGGCGCACCGGTTCGAGGAGGCGCTGGAGCTCGCGATCCTAGCTGTGCGAACAGTCGTAGAGGGTGTCGACGACTGAGCGCTCACCTCGCCTCTCCGACGAGTTCCTCGACGAACGCGGCGAGGTGGCTCGCGAGCATGGCCGGCTCCTCGTGAGCCATGAAGTGACCGCCCCTGGTCGCCGGATGCCACGCCCGCACGTCGGCACACGAGCGCTCGGCGACGCTTCGCGGGAGGTCGCGGATGACCGGCTCGGCGCTCAGCGTGAATCCGGCCGGTACGGTGATGCGCGGACGGGGTCGGTTCGCCGGGTAGTCGAGGTACTGGCGGAAGGACGTGCCGATCGAGCCGGTCACCCAGTACAGGGACGCCAGCGTGAGCAGCGTCTCGGGGTCGAATCGGCGCGACAGCTCACCGTCGCAGTCGCTCCAGTCGCGCAGCTTGTCGATGATCCACGCCAGCAGCCCCGCGGGCGAGTCGACGAGTGCGGCCGCGATGGTGTCGGGCCTCGTGGCCATGATGGCGCTGTACCCCTGGTCGTGTTCGTCGAACGCTGCCTCCTCGTCGAGCACCCGCCGTTCGGCGTCGCTCAGCGGCGCGTCGAAGGCCGCCGGGAACGGCGGGTGGATCATGTAGAGGCCCAGCACCTCGGCCGGGTACTTCGCCGCGAGCCACGCCGCGACGGTGCCACCGATGTCACCGCCGAACGCCGCATATCGGTCGAAACCCAGGTTTACGGTCATGAGCGCATGCATGAGGTCGGCCATCGCCTCGCGCGTGAGCGGGCCGCGCGGCAAGCCCGAGAACGCGAACCCCGGTAGCGACGGAATGACGAGCTCGAAACGGATGCCGCGCGCCTGTCCCTCGGCCGCGAGCGCGTCGGTGAGCGGAAGCATCTCGAGGAAGCTCGAGGGCCAGCCGTGCATGAGCAGGAGCGGAAGGGCGCGCCCGCCGGCGGGGCCCGCGGTCTGCCGCACGAAGTGGAGGCGGGTGCCGTGGACCTCGGCGATGCGATGGTCGAGGCGGTTCAGCCGGGCCTCGACCGTGCGCCAGTCGAACGCATCGCGCCACTCGCCGACGAGGCTCGCGAGGGCACCCGGGTCGACACCGGCTCCCCAGGACTCGGCGGTGCTCGGCGTCGCGAAGCGGGTGCGCTCGAGCCGGGCATGGAGGTCGGCGAGCGCATCGTCGGTGACGGCGATGGCGAACCTGGATGTCGCCGCATCACGCATCATCGGTGCTCCCCTCATCGAGGAGCAGCCCGTCGAGCGCCGCGTAGGCGCGCTCGACCGCGCCGACGAGCCCCTCGACGGGCACGGGCCAGTCGTCGTGGGCGGCGAGCGCTTCGTCGGCGCGGAGGCCGGCGTCGTGCGCGACGATGAAGCGTGCGGCGATCATGCGGAGGTCGGCGGCCTGGCGTGCGACGAACTCGCGATCGACCACGCGGCCGTGGCCGGGGATCACCCGGTCGCCCGGCCGCAGCTGGCCGGCGAGTGCCTCGAGCACGCTCGGCCAGTCGAGCGGGAAGCACCCCGAGCCGTACATCGGCGGCCCCGACTCCTCCACGAGGTCGCCGACGATCCAGACGCGCTGCGCCGGCGCGACGACGACGAGATCGGTGTCGGTGTGCGCACGTGGCTGCGGCCGCAGCTCGACCGCGATACCGCCGAGGTCGAGCCGCGTCATCCTCTCGATCGGATGCGTCGGCGGGATGAGGCGCACGTCGTCCCATCGGCGGTCGGGTTCGCGCGAAGGGTCGGCGTTCCACGCGGCCAGGCGCGGACCCTCGAAGTGCTCGAAACGGCGGGCGATGCCCGCATGGCCGTAGATGGCGGCATCCGTCGTCGATCCGGGGCCGAAGACCTGGTTGCCGAAGGTGTGGTCGAAGTGGGCGTGCGTGTTCACGACCCAGCGCACGTCGCCGTCGAACCGCCACCCGATGTCGGCGTCGAGCTCTTCGGCCTCCGCGGGTTCGGCGCCCGTGTCGACGAGCAGGAGGCCGTCGTCGCCCTCGACGACCACGGTCGAGAGGTCGAACGATCCGCCCCGCCACTGGTGGATCCGGGGCGCGACCGTGGTCCAGGTGCCGGCCATTCCCCGAGCCTAGCGATCCGCCGGAAGCGGAATCCCGGCCCGTCAAAGCGAATCCAGAGGTTCCGCCCGTAGCCTTGCGCCCGTGACCCCGCTCGACGGCAACTCGGCGACCAAGCGCGGCGACGCGCCCCACAACATGCTCACCGCTCGCGCCCAGCGCACGCTGGAGTCGATCGACGGGCGCACGCTCGACGAGATGCGCGCCCTCCGCGACGAGACCGAACGCTTCATGCTGCGATACAAGTTCGGCATGGACGAGGTCATCACCAAGCTGTCGATCCTCCGCGAGGAATTCAGCCTGAACCACGACTACAACCCGATCGAGCACATCTCGAGTCGGCTGAAGAGCCTCGACAGCGTCATCGCGAAGCTGCAGCGCAAGGGCATCGAACCGACCTTCGACGCGATCCGCGAGACGATCACCGACATCGCCGGCGTGCGGGTGACCGTGAGCTTCGTCACCGACGCCTACCGCCTGGCCGAGCTCCTCACGGCGCAGCCCGACATCCGGATCCTGAAGACCAAGGACTACATCGCGGAACCGAAGGAGAACGGCTACCAGAGCCTGCACCTCATCGTCGAGGTGCCGGTCTTCCTGTCGACGGGCGCGCATCCGGTAGCCGTCGAGGTGCAGATCCGCACGATCGCGATGGACTTCTGGGCGAGCCTCGAGCACAAGATCTACTACAAGTACGACCGGCGGGTGCCCGCCGGGCTCCTCGAGGAGTTGACGGATGCCGCGCACACGGCGGCCGAGCTCGACGCGCGCATGGAGCGGCTGCATCGGCAGCTGCACGGCGCTCCGTCGCACGAACGTGGGCCGATCGCGATCTGACACCGCTCCGGCAGGAGGCGGTCGGCGGTCCTCAGCCGAGGGCCGCGAATCCCGCGCGACCGATCTCGGTGACACGCAGGGAGCGATCGCCCGGTACCCGCGACACCCAGCCCTCGGCGACGAGGGTGTCGAGCAGGTGGGCGCCCAGGCGACCGGCGATGTGCGGGCGGCGCTCGGTCCAGTCGAGGCATCCGCGAACCACCGGCCGCCGGCTGTCGGCTTCCGCCACTTCACTCACCCGGAGGCGCCCGGCAAGATCGCCGTCGAGTCGGCCGAGGCGGCCCGGCTCCCCCGGCCGGAGCGGGGTGATCGCCCCCTCGGCCACGAGGGCGTCGGCGAGTCGCAGCGCGACGCGGCCCGCGAGATGGTCGTAGCACGAGCGGGCCTCGGCGAGCCGTTGCGCGGTGGCGGACTGCCGGTACGAGGTCACGATCTGTCGCGGCGCGATCCGCTGAAGCGCCTCCACGGCGTCGGCGACCTCGGCTCGGGCGAGCGCGAAGTAGCGGTGACGGCCGATGCGACGATCGACGACGAGGCCGCCCTCGACCAGTTGGGCCAGATGCGCGCTCGCCGTCGGCGCCTTCACGCCGGCGATGGCCGCGAGTTCGCTCGCGGGTAATGACCGCCCGTCGAGGAGGGCGACGAGCATGGCCGCCCGGGCCGGTTCGCCCATCAACCGGGCGGGCGTCGCGAGGTCGGCATCACCGTGCATGCCCCCACGATACGGCGGGCACGATTCGTCGCGCAGCGAAGCGTGCCCCACGTACCGTCGAGTGCATGACCGATGTGATCGACCGCCACGACGTCGAACGGATCCTCGCCGATCCCGCGTTCCGGGTGCCCGAAGCGGATGCCGACGCCGACCTCCCCGCCGACCGGTTCCGCGCCCGCACTTCGCGGTTCGTGAACGGGGCCGTGCACGATGCCCGCCGGCGACGTCTCGACGAGTTCCTCGCGAGCCTCGACGTCGACGCCCTCGCCCGCGCCGCGGCCACCCGCGCGTGCACCCTCGCACCTGCTGGATCCGACGCGGTGGCCACCCAGGTCCCGGTGGCCTGCCTCGCCGAGCAGCTCGGCTTCGCCGAACCCGATTCGATGCCGGGCCACGTGGCCCTGCTCGCGGCGCACTACCCCACCGGCGGGCCGTCCGACACCGCCGATGCCGCCCTCGTGCGGTTGCTCGCGGCGGCCCCGCCGCCGGGCCGCGACGAACACCGCGACGACGGCGTGCTGCGCGTGCAGCTCCTCGTGCAGGCCTATGCCGCGACCGCCGCACTCATCACGACGGCCCTGCGGCATCCGGATGCCGCGGACGCCGGCGTGGCGACCGCCGAGCTCCTCGAGCGCATCCTTCGCGAGACGCCGCCCGTTCGCAGCACGCGTCGCGTCGGCCCCGACGGCAACGAACTCGTGCTGCATCTCGGCGGGCCGGATCACGACTCGCCGCCGGGCGAAGCGCGCATGCTCGCGTTCGGCGTCGGCGAGCGCGGATGCCCGGCGCCGGCGCACGCAGTCGCCATCGCGGCCGCCATCGTGGACGGGCTGCGCGCATGCTGACGCCTGCCGAGTTCCGCGAGCTGCACCGGCCCGGCGCACCACTCGTCTTGCCGAACGCGTGGGACCTCGCCTCCGCGAGGTGGCTGCGCGCCGCGGGCCACCCGGTCGTGGGCACCACGAGCCTGGGCGTCGCCTACGCCTCGGGCAAGCCCGACGGCGCGGGTGCGACCGCCCACGAGACCCTCGACCTCGCGAGCCGGCTCACCGAGGCGGGCATCACCGTGACGGTCGACCTCGAGGCAGGTTTCTCCGACGACCCCGAGGAGGTCGGTCGGTATGCCGCGCGCCTGGCTCGCCTCGGCGTGGTCGGCGTCAACATCGAGGACTCCGACGCTGCCGGCCGGCTCATCGAGCCGTCCGCCGCGGCGGCGAAGGTGCGCGCGATCGCGACGGCCGCGCCCGAGCTCTACCTCAACGCACGCACCGACCCGTTCTGGATCGGCGGGGACGCGGATGTCCCCCACCGCACGCGCGATGCGGTCGAGCGCGCCCACCGATACCTCGACGCCGGCGCGTCGGGCGTATTCGTGCCGGGCGCGATTCCCCTCGACGTCGTCGCGCGGCTCGCGCGCGACATTCCGGCGCCGCTCAACGTGCTCGTGCAGCCGGCCGCGGCCGTTCGCGACCTCGCCGCAGCCGGTGTCGCGCGAATCAGCACGGGCTCACTGCTGTTCCGCGTCGCGCTCGGCGCGATGGCGGCGGCGTTCGCCGACATCCGCGACGGAACCTTCGCACCGGATGCCGCGACGCCGAGCTATTCGGAGGTCGTGCGGGCGACCTGACGCCACGCGAGCCGGCGCGCCGCAGCCGCGGCATCCGCTCAATCGGGGTTTCGCGCCCGGCTTGGTTGCACGCGCATGGGCTCACCGGGCATCTTCGGGAAGTCGGGCGGGAAGGGCAACTCGCCGAGGCCGGCGTCGAGGTCGCGCTGCCACCATTCGAGCAGCGTGTCGAGTCGGCCGGGCCGGTCGTGCATGTCGCTCCACGGATCGCCCGACTCATGCAGTCGGTCGGGCACGGTGCGGATCGTGTACCGCGCCGGATCGGCGTCGTCGAGCTCGTCCCACGCGAGCGGACACGAAACCGGCGCGTGCGGCAGCGGCCGCGGGCTGTAGGCGCCGGCCATGGTGCGGTCTCGGTTGGCCTGGTTGTAGTCGATGAAGATGCGGTCGCCGCGCTCCTCCTTCCACCACGCCGTGGTGAGCTCGCGAGGCATGCGCCGCTCGAGCTCCCGGGCGAGCGCGATCACGGCGTGCCGCACGTCGAGGAACTCGTGTTCGGGCTCGATCGGCGCGAACACGTGGATGCCCCGGTTGCCGGAGGTCTTCACGTAGCCGGTGAGCCCGACCTCGCCGAGCAGCTCGCGCAGCGCGTGCGCGGCCGGAACCGCATGGCCGAAGCCCGTGCCGGGCTGCGGGTCGAGGTCGATGCGGAGCTGGTCGGGGTTGTCGGTGTTCCCGGCACGGGACGCCCACGGGTGGAACACCACGGTGTTCATCTGCGCGGCCCACACGGCACCGGCCGGCTCGTCGAGCACGAGCTGCGGATGCCGCCGCCCGCTCGGGTAGGTCACGGTGACCGATCGCACCCACTCGGGCGCACCCTTGGGCGGATTCTTCGAGAAGAACTGCTCGCCGTCGACGCCCTCTGGGAACCGCTGGAGCGAGACGGGACGATCGCCGTTCGCCCGGATGAACGCGTCGCCCACCGCGACGAGGTACTCGGCGAGCTCGAGCTTGGTGATGCCCTCCTCGGGCCAGAGCACCCGGCTCGGCGAGGAGATCCGCACGTCGCGAACGCCGTGCGGACCAGGGACAGAGAGCGTTGCTGCAGCACCAGCCATGGTGCGACGCTACCGCCTCCCGCCGACGACGGCCGGGCGGACGCGGCCGCGAACGGCCCGCGCTGGAGCGTGGGCCGGCCGGCTCAGACCGTGGCGTACCGTTTCGCGGCCCGCTCGCGGGCCTTCGCCGCCTCGATCTCGCGGTTCTTCGGCGGCGCGATCGTGACGAGATCGTCGAGGAGGTGCTGCGTGACGTGCGCGACCTCGGCGACGGCGCGGTCGAAGGCCGCCTGGTTCGCCTTCGACGGCTTCGTGGAGCCGCTCACCTTGCGGACGTACTGCAGGGCCGCCGCGTACACCTCGTCGTTCGTGGCCGCCGGCTCGAAGTTGTGGAGGGGATGGATGTTCCTGCACATGACCCGAGCCTAACCCCGGGGAGTCGAGCGCGTCGCGGTTTCCGAGGGCGATGGGGTCGAGCCCTTGGCACGGATGTCCCGCGAGCCCGACTCGGCCGCCCGCTCCCGATCGCGTGCGGCATCCGCCTGCGCCGCAGCCTCGGGCGTCGGTGCGGTGCCGCCGAGCGCCTGCGGTTGCCACCAGGCGCCGGCGCCGTCGACGGGGTACTCGCGCTGGAGACGGGCGACGAGCCCTTGGAGGGCTTCGCGCAGCCGCTCGGTCCCGAGCCGTGCATCGTCGTCGGCACCGACCTGAACGGGTGCGCCGAACGCGAAGGACACGGGCACGCCGAAGCGTTCGAAGAAGCCGATGCGATGGCGCTTGGTGAGAAGGCGCTGGCCGCCCCAGACGCCGACGGGGATGATCGGCACCCCTGCCTCGGCGGCGAGCCGCACGGCGCCCGTCTTCAACTCGCGGACCGTGAAGGACGCGCTCACGCCCGCCTCGGGGAACACGCCGACGAGCTCGCCGCGGCGAAGGGCGGCGACGGCCTTCGCGTAAGCCGCGGCTCCGGCCTTCATGTCGACCGGGATGTGCCGCATGCCACGCAGGAGCCAGCCGACGACGGGCGTGTCGAAGGCACCCTGCTTCGCCATGAACCGGATGCGGCGTCGGTTCGCGAGCCATGTGACCCATTCGACGAGCGCGAAGTCGAGATAGCCGAAGTGCGTCATAGCGAGGACCGCGCCGCCGGTCACCGGGACATGCTCGACCCCGTCGACCCTGCGCTTGAGCCGCCAGAGGCCGAAGAGGCCACGGCCGACGGCGATCGCACTGCTGTAGACGGGTTCCCTCGGGCCTCGACGCTTCATCTCCCGAACGGTACGCGCACGGGCTGGACAGCACCTGAGCCGTCGTCGACACCTGTCCCACCCCGGGTACGACGCCGCAGCTGCCCCACCGCGACGCCGCCCACGAGGAGCCCCGCACCCGCCAGTTCGAGCACGTTCGGCACCTCACCGAGCAGCAGGGCGGCCGCAGCCAGTCCGACGACGGGAACGAGCAACGCGAACGGCGAGACCATCGCCGCGGGGTACCGGCCGAGCAGCATGTTCCAGATCGTGTAGCCGACGAGCGAGGCGAGTCCGGCGGTGTACACCACGCTCACGATGGTCTCCCAGCCGATGGTGGTGAATGCGTCGCCGACGGCGGCCGGCCCGTCGATGACGACGCTGAGGGCGAGCATCGGCACGGGAACGACGAGCGCCGACCACACGACGATGCCGAAGCCGTTCGCGCCGCGCGCGGTTCGGGAGATGACGTTGCCGATGCCCCAACTGAGCCCGGCTGCGACGCACACGAGCATCGGCACGATCGCGCCGATGCCGGCGTCGGCCTCGACCCGGCCGAGTGCGACCACCCCCAGGCCCGCGACGCCGAGGAGCGCGCCGACCAGCTGCATGCGCGTCGGCCGCTCCCGCAGCACGAGCGCGGCGATGAGCAGCGTGAAGACCATCTGGCACTGCAGCACCACGGCCGCGAGGCCGGCCGGCAGGCCGAGGTGCATCGCCGTGAAGAGCAGCCCGAACTGGCCGGCGCTCATGAACAGCCCGATGCCGATGATCACGCGCCACGGGGCATCCGGCTTCGGAACGATGAAGACGAGGGGAAGCGCGACGAGGAGGAACCGGAGGGCCACGAGCACGAGCGGCGGAGTGTCACGGAGGCCGACCTCGATCGCGACGAAGTTGGTACCCCAGATGAATGCGACGAGGAGGCCGAGGAGGAGATGTCTGGGGGTCACGCTGTTCAGCCTCTCAGGCACGACGATTCAGCACCAGTTCCGAATGGTTCGCATGAACACGTACGATTGCTTCATGATCGACCTCCAGGGCCTCCGCGCGCTCGTCGCCGTCGATCGCGCGGGCTCGGTGGTCTCGGCCGCCGAGCAACTCGGTTATACGCCGTCGGCCATCTCGCAGCAGGTCAAGAAGCTCGAGCGCGACCTCGACGCCGCACTCCTGGAGCGGCGCGGTCGGGGCGTGCTGCTCACGCAACGCGGCCGGGCGCTCGCCAGCGAGGGCCGCGAGCTGCTCGACCGCCTCGAGCGACTCGAGGCACTCGGCGCGGGCACGTCGAGGGCGAGCGCGCCGCTGCGCATCGCGTCCTTCTCCACGGCCACGCGCGGCCTCCTCGGGCCGGTGCTCCGCCGACTCCGGGAGTCGGACCCGCCGGTGTCGGCGACCGTGACGGGAATGGACCCCATCGACGCCATGGACATGGTCGCCACCGGCATCGCCGACCTCGCGATCGTGCACAACTGGAACTCGGTGCCGCTCGTCACGCCCGCGCACGTCGTCACCGAGCACGTCTGCCGCGACGAGGCCGATGTCGTGCTGTCGACGCGGCATCCGCTCGCCGAACGCGCCGAGATCGACCGCGCCGAGCTCGTCGATGAGCTCTGGGCGAGCACGCCGCGCGGGCAGATCTGCCACGAGGCGTTGATGCGGATCTTCGCCGATCTCGGCACCGTGCCCCGCATCGTCGCCGAGGATCCCGACTTCGGCTCGCTCGTCGAGCTCGCCCGCGAGGGCGTCTCGATCGCCCTCGTGCCACGGCTCGGTCGCTCGGAACTGCCTGACGGCGTCGTCGCCCGGCCCCTCGCCGACCACAGTCAGGTGCGCGACATCAGCGTCGCCTACCGGCGGTCGATGGCCGAGAGCGCCGGCATCCGCGCCGCCGTGCAGATGCTCATCGAGGCGGGCGCCCGGGTCGACGCCGCCGCCACCTGACGCCCCTCACGCAACGGCGCCAGGTGTCGCTCACCTCGACGTCGGACGCTGATCGGCCAGCGGCTGCAGCCGGAACAGGCGCACCTCGCGACCCGAGTCCCGCTCGTACGCGCGATAGCCCGGCCATTGGGCCTCGATGCGCGCCCACGCCTGCTCACGCTCCTCGCCGCGGATGCGGGTCGCCCGCACCGGCATCCGCCCGCCTCGCACCGTGATCGCAGCATCGGGGTGGGCGATGAGGTTGTAGGTCCATCCCGGATGCCGCTCCTGCGCGAACGAGGTGCCCGCCACGATCGCGCGGCCACGCCCGTCGGGCGTGTACATGAGGTAGGTATCGCGCTCCTGCCCGGTGCGCGCGCCGGTGGAATGGAGCACGAGCGAGGGCACGAGCAGTCCACTGAGCTGCACGCGCCCCCCGGTCGCCCACGCGAGCACGCGCTCGACCGGCGGCAGCAGCACCGGCCCAAGCGCCCGGAACAGGCGGGTTCGGGTGAGCGGCGCGATGGCGGTTCGGACGACCTGCAGGACGGTGGCCATCCGCCCATTCTGGCGGGCCGGATGCCGCGACGGATAGTGCGTCCTCGCGAACCTCGCCCGCTCCTGCTAGGGTCGATGCTCGCATCACTGGAGCAGGCCGCCCGCCCGGCGGCATCCGCGAATCGAGGAGCCATGCACGCATCGATCCGGCTGCGGACCGCCTGACGGCAGGTCCCGCAGCATGCGACTCCGCTCGTCCGCCTGAGCGCCGCCCCGCCACACGTCTGCGGTCGCCGCGCCACGGAACCTGTCGTCGCACTCCCCCTCACCGGGCAGTGCCGGCATCCGCTCCCCCGCGCCTCCGTGCGCCCACCGCGATTCGCCCTGCACGCCCGGTGTCGACCACGACACCTGGAGCTGCGCATGCACACCCCATCCCATCCGCGACCGCCGCGACCGCGGTTCGCCACGAGCGGCCGTCACGAACACGGCCAGAACTTCCTCCGCGACCGACGCGTCGTGCACCGGATCGCCGACCTGGCGGCCGCATGGCCGCGGCATCCGCTCATCGAATTCGGCCCGGGCGACGGCGCCATCACCGACGCGCTCGCCGAGCGGATGCCGCTCACGTCCGTCGAGATCGACCGCCGTTATGTCGAGCGGCTGCGCCGACGGCACGGACGACGCGTCACCGTGGTGCACGGCGACATGCTGTCGTACCGGATGCCGCGGCCGTCGAACCTCGTCTCGAACGTGCCGTTCCACCTCACCACGCCGCTGCTGCGGCGGCTCCTCGCCGACCACGCCTGGCAGCACGCCCTCCTGGTGTTGCAGTGGGAGGTGGCGAGGAAGCGCGCGGGTGTCGGCGGCGCGACGCTCATGACGGCCGAATCGTGGCCGTGGTATGACTTCACCCTCGTCGAGCGCGTGCCGGCGCGTGCCTTCGCCCCGGTGCCCACGGTCGATGCCGGGATCCTCCTGATCACACGGCGTGCGATCCCGCTGGTGCCCGTTCGCGAGGAACGCGCGTACCGCGCGCTCGTGCGCCGCGTGTACGCGGCGCCCGGACGCGGCGCCGTGGAGATGGTGGCACGCGTGGTCGGCCGTGCCCGGGCGCGCACCTGGTCGGCCGCGACCGATGTGGCCCCGAACGCGCTCACTCGCGCCGTGACCGCCGAGCAGTGGGCCGCCCTGCATCGGCTGGCCTCCGACGCATCGTGATGCCGCTACCCCCGCCGGTTCGGCACGTCAATCCCTCGCGCGCACCCACCCGACAGCCGTACGGTGGCCGCAGGCCGCCGCGATCGCGGATCGGCCCTGACGATCGGAGGAGCCATGCACCGTTCCGGAGGTTCGAGCGAAGGCGAGTACACCGACTCCCAGCTTCCGCTGGACGCGGAGTTGCCCAAGGAGGAGTACGACGACGTCAAGGAGGTCCTCGACGAGAACGACATCGACGAGGACGATGTCGAGGTCGTCGAGGTCGTCGAAGAGGACCGGAACTACCCACCCCGCGGCGACACCGCCCTCTGACCTGCCATCGGACGCGCGGCCGCGCGGCCGCGCGTCTTCGGCACGTCAACGCACGGCTCGGTCGTCGTCGCCCGGCGCGGCCGTGTCGCCCCGCTCGGCTGCGACGACCTCGCGCGCCGCCGCGAGTTCGGCCGTCGCATCCGTGGCCCGACGCTCGGCGCGCCGCATGCGCCGAATCGCCGGCGTCGGGGCACCGAATCGCGCGCCGACGCGGTCGCGCTCCTCGTCGATGCCGGTGATGATGTAGGCGCCCGCGATGAGGATCACCTGGCTCGAGAGGTTGAACCAGAGCAGCAGGGCGATGAGCGACCCGAACGAGGCGAGCAGCGGATTGCGCGATGCACCTCCGACGAAGAGGCTCGAGAGCACCTGCAGCACCGCAAGCCCGACGCCGCCGAGAAGTGCGCCCGTCCAGAGCGAACGAACACTCGGCCGCAGCCCCGAGAGCACGAGGAACATACCCGCGATCACGAGCGTGTCGATGGCGAAGATCACGAGGATCGACACCGCTCGCGTCGTCACGTCGTAGGCCGGATCATCGGTGGCGATGCCGAGCGCATCGAAAAGCGCGCCGAGCGCGGTCGTGCTGAAGAACGTCACGGCCGCGGCGAGGGCGAGCGACGCGCCGAAGCCCACCGCGAGTGCGAGGTCCCGCAGCATGACCCACAGGAAGAACGTGTGCTCGTCGGACTGGTCGCCGAGTTCGCGGAAGGCCTTTCGGAGCGACCCGATGGCGCCGATGGCGGCCGCGACGAGGCCGATGAGGCCGGCGATGCCGGCCAGGCTGAGCGTGATCGGCTGGATGAGGTCGTCGGTGTCGATGATGCCGCCATCGCCGACGAGACCGGGGATCGCGGTGCCGATCGTGCCGACGAGCGCGTCCATGGCGTCGGGATTGCCCGAGAGCCAGATCCCGCCGACGGCGAAGCCGAGGAACATGCCGGCGAAGACCGAGAACAGGGTGCGGTAGGTCACGCTGTCGGCGAGCATGGGGCCGCGCTGTTCCATGAACAGCATGACGGCACGCACGAGCTTGCGTTCGAGGGCCCAGGCGGTCGCGCGTCTGCCGAACGCCACGATGCCCGCGAACGGGCCGCCACCCTGTTGCGACCCGGTCTCCTCCGCCATGTCGACAGGCTATCGAGCGGCGGAGGTCACGCGCAGGCGCTTGACAGTCGAATGCGACGCCTGAGGCGGGGCGGCCGGAGCCGCCCCGCCTCATGGAGTCGTGCTGGGGTGCCGGTCAGTACCAGCCCTGCGAGTTGAAGGTGTCCCACGCACCGCACGGGGTCCCATACCGGTCGGCGATGTAGCCGAGGCCCCAGGTGATCTGGGTGGCCGCGCTGGTCTGCCAGTCGGCACCGGCCGTGGACATCTTGCTGCCCGGCAGGGCCTGCGGGATGCCGTACGCCCCGCTCGACGGGTTGGACGCGTAGACGTTCCACCCCGACTCGTGGTTCCAGAGCTCGACGAGGCATCCGAACTGGTCGCCGCCCCACCCGCGCTGCGCGAGCATGTCGCGGGCGATGGCCTGCGCCTCGGTGGGGTTGGCGGGCGCACCCGGGCGGGATGACGACGACGATGACGAGGAGGAGGTCGACTGCTCGGCAGCGGCGGCGGCCTTCGCGGCGGCTTCGGCGGCGGCGGCGGCTTCAGCGGCGGCCTTGGCGGCCGCCTCGGCGGCGAGGCGGTCGGCCTCGGCCACGGCGGCACTCACGGTGTGCACGTGGTAGGTGGTCGTGTCGACGAGCTCGAACACCCGCTCGGGGGCGAGCAGGCGGTAGTCGGAGA
This sequence comes from Agromyces sp. NPDC052230, assembly GCF_040679595.1. Classification (NCBI taxonomy): domain Bacteria; kingdom Bacillati; phylum Actinomycetota; class Actinomycetes; order Micrococcales; family Microbacteriaceae; genus Agromyces; species Agromyces sp. NPDC052230. Next base: position 238,877 of record NZ_JBFAVC010000006.1, read on the forward strand.
GCACGGCGACCGATGCGGCGAGCTGAGCGGCATCCGTCTTGCCCTGCGCCGCGGCAATGGTGTCGTTCGCGCCGCTCAGCACGGCCTCGGCCTGCTGCGCCGCACGGGCGGCGAGGATGCCGCCGTGCGCCGGGAGCTGGTCGACATTGAGGTCGGTGGCTTCGGTGAGCACCCGTGTCTCGGCGACGCGGTCGTTCTGCGCGGCGACCGCGCCCTGCACGGCGAAGCCGGTGCCGACCATGGCGCCGATGGCGGTGACGGCGCCGGCCGCGAGGAGCGGGCCCTTGCGCCAGCCCTTGGGGCCGCGCTTCGCCGGGTCTGTGGCCCGGCGCTTCATTGCATCGTTGGAGTTGTTCGGGTTCGAGAATTGAGACTGGTTCGGCATGACTTTCACGGGGGCGAACGGCAGAGCTCACGCTCGACTGTTCTGGACTCGACGTTCCTCAGACGCGGGGGCGCCCGGGCGAAGTGGCCAGTCTGCCGAGAGGCCCTGTATGAGTCCTCACATAGTCCTGTGAATACCATCCAAAACGGAATGAATTCTCACCTTCGCACGGCGCCATTCGCCCCGAAATCGGGGTACCCCGGCCACTCGCGAGGCCCGTGGGAACGCACGAACGCCTGGTGCACTCGCTCGCATGCGCCACGCAGCGTGGTGCCCCATCCGAGCAGCCGCCCGGCGAACTCGGCGCGGTAGCGCACCTCGCCGTCGACGCGCACGATCGTGACCGCGCCGTACTCGCGACCCATGCTGTCGACGAGGCGCCAGCACCCCGGTTCGGGCTCCGTCGCAGCGAGGATGGGATGCCAGGTGGTGGCCAGTGCTGCTCCTTCCAGAGCGCCCCGGCCGACGCCCTTCAATGGTACGTCGACCGCCCCGGGACCGCCCTCACAGGGAAGTCACAGCCCCCACGGCCGCCGTTCGGAACAGTCGGGCGGGCTCCCCTGTTCTCTCTGGTGGCGCCATGATCCGCATCGTGCGGTCCGGGCGTCGAGGCGCCGCAGCCAGCGTCGCCCGCAGAGGAGGAACGAAGTGTCACAGGACTACCGCAAGACTCCAGAGGCGGTCGCCCGTCTCACCCCGAACCAGTACCGGGTCACCCAGGAGGACGCCACCGAGCCGGCGTTCCGCAACGAGTACTGGAATCACCACGAGCCAGGCATCTACGTGGACGTCGTCTCAGGGCAGCCGCTGTTCGCCTCGACCGACAAGTACGACAGCCGTTCGGGTTGGCCGAGCTTCACCAGGCCCATCGAGCCTGACGCGGTCACCGAGAAGGTCGACCGGTCGCTGTTCATGAAGCGCGTCGAGGTGCGCTCGGCGGCCGCCGACAGCCACCTCGGGCACGTCTTCGACGACGGCCCGGCCGAGGCCGGCGGCCTGCGCTACTGCATGAACTCCGCCGCCCTGCGGTTCGTGCCCCTCGCCGACCTCGAGGCGCACGGGTACGGCGAGTACCGCGCACTGTTCACGACGACGGATGCCGCGGCATCCGAGAAGGAGAACGCATCATGACGAACCCCGGCGAGATCACCATGACCCCCGGCACCGAGACGGCCGTGCTCGCGGGCGGCTGTTTCTGGGGCATGGAGGACCTGATCCGCAAGCGCCCCGGCGTGCTCGACACCCGCGTCGGCTACACGGGCGGCGACGTGCCGAACGCGACCTACCGCAACCACGGCACGCATGCCGAGGCCATCGAGATCGTGTTCGACCCCGCGAAGGAATCGTTCCGCAACCTGCTCGAGTTCTTCTTCCAGATCCACGATCCGTCGACGAAGAACCGGCAGGGCAACGACATCGGGCTGAGCTACCGGTCGGCCATCTTCCCGACGACCCCCGAGCAGGAGATCACCGCGTACGAGACCATCGCCGATGTGGATGCGTCGGGGCTGTGGCCCGGACCGGCCACCACCGAGGTCTCCCCCGCCGGCGCCTTCTGGGAGGCGGAGCCCGAGCACCAGGACTACCTGGAGCGCTACCCGAACGGCTACACGTGCCACTACGTGCGTCCGGGGTGGAAGCTGCCGAAGCGCGACGCGGAGCCCGCCGCGTAGCGCCTGACGGCGGAAGGACGGCCCCGGCGGACGCAGGTCCGCCGGGGCCGTCGGCATGCCGGGTACGGGGTCAGTGGCGTCCGTATGGCGTCGGCGGGTTGTCGGGCGCGAGCTCCGCGCCGAGTTCGCGCACGGGCTCCCTCGACGGGCTCAGCGCACGACCTCGCCACGCACCGCCCAGGCCCTCGCGGTGAGCGGGATGGAGCCGGCGGCCGACACCGGCAGGACCTCGCGGAGATGTTCGCGCAGGCGCTCCCTCGCAGGCGCCTCGAGCGACATCACGTACGACGGCGCCGGACCCTGCCCGCCGAGGAAGGGCGTCCAGTAGTCGTCGAAGTCACGGAACACGGTGGCGATCTCGATGCCCGTCGTCTCCACGTCGAGGAGACCCGCGCTCGCGAAGCGCCACGTCAGGGCCTCGGGCGTGCTGTCGGGGAACCGGGCTCCCTCGTCGAACGCCGCTGCGGCCGGATCGAGGTCGGTCGCGGCGTCCCAGAACCGCCGCATGAGCTCCATCCGATCCGCGTAGTCCCAGACGTAGCCGGCGACCACGCCGCCGTCGGCCGTCACCCGCGTCATCTCCGCCAGGGCGGCATCGAGGTCGGGCACGAAGTTCAGCACGAGGCCCGACACGACGACGTCGACCGACGCGTCGTCGATCGGGAGAGCGGATGCCACCGCGCGGTGGAACGTGACCCGGCTGCCCAGCTCGGCCACCGCGGTCTCGAGGAAGCCCTCGGAGGGCTCCACGCCGTCGACGCTTGCGGGCGCGCACTGCTCGAGGATCGCCGCCGACAGCACACCCGTGCCGCAGCCGACGTCGAGCCACCGGCGACCCGGCGGCATCCGCAACCAGTCGAGGAACAGTGGGGCGACCACGCGGCTCCAGCGACCGACGTACCGCTCGTACGCGCGGCCCTGCTCCCACGTGTCGGGCACACCCCCATGAGCCATCCTCACACCGTACCCCTCTTCCGACGGCGAGAATGAGGGAGACGGACGAACGACCGAGATCCACCGGAGGCCAGCCATGCCCGACGCCACCCACATCCTCATCGCCGCCGATGCGGCTTCCCTCATCGACGCACTGCCGATCGAACCCGGGGGCGTGCGCTCCACGCGCATCCACAAGGGCCCCGGCGCGACGATCGTGCGGCTCTCGATGGACGCGGGCACCGTCATGAAGGAGCACATCGCGCAGGCGCCCCTGCTCGTCTCGGTGCTCGACGGGCGCGTGGCGCTCGAGGTCGGCGGCGAGCGCATCGAGCTGGGTGCCGGAGGGCTCCTCCACATCGGCGAGCGAGTGCCGCACGCCGTCGAGGCGCTCACCCCCTCGCATCTGGTGCTCACCCTCGGTACGCGTTCGGCGGCGACACCGGGAGCGGATGCCGCCGGCTGACGCCGACCGCGTTTGCTGGCCTCAGGGGCTGGTCCGCGGCTAATGTTGGCGTCATCGATCGCATCGACGCGAGTGAGACGTAGGAGGGCACCATGGCCGAACGACCACGTGACGTGACCGACCTCTACTTGGCCCCGGTCGTCCTCGAGGTGGACGGGCGTCTCGAGGAGCTCGGGGCCTTGTCGCCCGACGACCTCGGCTTCCAGGTCGTCCTCGAGACGAACATCGAGCCGCAGAATGCCGCGGAGCGGGAGAAGGCGCTCCTCGAGACGATCAGGCGCCGGGTCGAGCTTCACGGCTGGAGGCTCTCGCTGCATGAGCGCGGACTGGCCATCGGACATGACCGGCACGCACTCGTGCTCGGCCTGCCGGCGAACCTCCGGGAGTACCTCGCCGACTGACCGAGCGGCGCCGGGCTAGTCTGCTGTCATGATCCGGACGTTGCTTCGCGCCCCCGTGGGTCCGGGCGAGGTGGTCGCCGACCTGCTCCGCCTCGTCGCCGTGGTCAGCATCTTCATCGCCGGCGCAGGGTGGGGCCTCCTCTCGGGGCTGAGCTTCGTGTCGGCGTTCGTCGTGATGCTCGTGCCGCGGCTGCTGCGCCTGCGTCCGGCCTTCGATATCGCGTTCGGCGCCCTCATCCTCGCTTCCACGTGGTCGAGCGTGCTGAACATCTACATCACGACCCGCTGGTGGGACATCCCCATGCACTTCGCCACGAACGGGTTGAGCGCCGCGCTCGTCTACATTGTGCTCGTGCGGATTCGCGTGCTCGGCGACCCCTGGACGCTCCCGCGCCCGACGCTCTCCGCGGCGCTCGTGACCACCGCCATCGGCTTCACCATCGGCGTGTTCTGGGAATTCTTCGAATGGATGGGGCACAACTTCATCGACCACGGGATCCTCGTCGGCTACGACGATTCCCTCGGCGACCTGTTCTGGGGCGGCCTGGGTTCCCTGCTCGCGGGGCTCGGCATGTCCTACTTCATGGCCGATTCGAGCACCCGAGACGGCGACCCCGTGGCCGCGGGTGCCGCAGAAACAGCGGGTACGGCCGGCGCCGCGGGCGCCGCGGACTGACCGGCGCCCGACGGCGCCTCACGCGAGGATCGTCAGCGGGTTCTCGATGCGTGCCACGAAGGCCGCGAGCCAGCGGGCCGCGAGCGCGCCGTCGAGCACCCGATGGTCGGCCGACATCGTGACCGTCATGATCGTGCCCACCTCGAGGGCTCCGTCGACGACGACCGGTGCCTGACGGGCGGCGCCCACGGCGAGGATGCCGGCCTGCGGCGGGTTGATGATCGCACTGAACTCCTGCGTGCCGAACATGCCGAGGTTCGAGACGGAGAAGCTGCCGCCCTCGATCTCATGCTGTCGGAGCCCGCCCGACCGGGCGCGCTCGGCGAGGTCGGCGATCTGCCGGCCGAGCGCCGATACGCTGAGCATCTCCACGCCGCGCACGACGGGCGTGACCAGCCCGTCGTCGATCGAGACCGCGATCGCGATGTCGACGGTGCGGTGCTGCAGCATGCCCTCGTCGGACCAGGTGCGGTTCGCCTCGGGAACGTCGAGGAACGCCCCGGCCGCGGCCTTCACCACGAGGTCGTTGACCGACACCTTGACGGTGCCCGCCTCGTTGAGCTCGCGGCGCAGGTCGAGGAGTCGGTCGACCCGGCAGTCGGCGGTGAGGTAGAAGTGCGGAACCTGCGTCTTCGACTCGATGAGGCGGCGCGCGATGGTGCGGCGCATCCTGGAGTGCGGGATGAGTTCGGGCTCCGCGCCGGCGGGGGCGGCGGGCGCCGCGGCGGGCGCGGCAGCGGCTGCGGGCGCCGCAGGCTCGGGCGGGGCCGTGGGCGCTGCCGATTCGGCGGTCGCCGGTTCGGCCGGGCCTGCGGCGATGAGCGCCTCGAGGTCGCGTCGCACGATCCGGCCGTTGGGCCCCGAGCCCTCGACGCCGTCGAGGCTGACGCCCTGTTCCCGGGCCATCCGACGCACGAGCGGGCTGATGAAGCGGCGCTCCTGGGAGCCGGATGCCGCGGCCGGGGTCGTCTCGGGCTGCGCTTGTGGTGCGGGCGCGGCATCCGGTCCCGTCGGAGCAGGAGCCGCCGCGGCATCCGGTCCCGTCGGAGCAGGAGCCGCCGCGGCATCCGACTCCTCATCGAAGACCGGCGCCGCATCGGCGACGGGCGTGCCCGACTCGGGATCGGACGGGGTCTCCTCCTCCTCGGGCTCACCCGAGGCCACCGCTGCCGGCGCCGCCGGGGTCTCGGGAGCGGCTTCACCGGGTTCTCCGAGCACCGCGATCGGCGTGCCCACGTCGACGGAGTCACCCTCGGCGACGAGCAGCTGCAGCACCGTCCCTGCGGTCTCGGCCGCGTACTCGACGACGGCCTTGTCGGTCTCGATCTCGGCGAACGGCTGCCCCACCGTCACGGCGTCGCCCACGGCGACCGACCAGGACTGGATTGCGGCCTCCTCGGCGCCCGCGAGCACTTCGGGCATTCGGATGGTCGTGGCCATCAGGCACCTCCCGCGTTCCTGCGCACGGCTTCGAGTCCCGCGACGACCTCTTCGGTGCGCGCGATCGCCGCCCGTTCGAGCACCCGCGAGATCGACGGCGACGACCCCGAGCCGGTCACCCGCTGCACCGGCTGGTCGAGCCAGTCGAACAGCCGCCGCTGGATCTCGTCGGCGAGCCAGCCGCCGTATGAGGTGCCGCGTGCGCCCTGTTCGACGATGAGCACGGCGTTGGTCTTCTTGACGGATGCCTCGATGGTGTCCCAGTCGATCGATGCGCGGTCGAGCCAGCGCAGGTCGATGAGCTCCGCGTCGATGCCGGTCTCCTCGATCGCCTCCATGCTGTGCCGCACCATCGACAGGTAGCTGATGACCGTCACGTCGTTGCCCTCACGGCGGATCGCGGCGGTGCCCGGAGGAATGATGTAGTCGAGGTCGCCCGCGATCACGGAGTCCTTCTCGTTGTAGAGGTCGACGTGCTCGATCACGAGCACGGGGTCCTCGAGGGCGAGCGCCGCGTTCATGAGGCCGACGTAGTCCTCGGCCGACGACGGGGCGACGATGCGCCATCCGGCGCTCGTGGCGAAGATGCCGGCCGGGTCCATGAGGTGCTGCGAGCCGTAGCCCGAGCCCATCGCGACCTTGGTGCGCAGCACGAGCGGCACGGGGTTCTCGCCGCCGAACATGTGCCGGGCCTTGCCGATCTGGTTGAACACCTGGTCGGCGGCGACCCAGAGGAAGTCGGGATACATGAACTCGACCACGGGGCGGAACCGGCCGTCGAGGGCCATGCCGCCGCCGAGCCCGGCGAACGCGTTCTCACTGATCGGCGTGCCGAGCACGCGCTCGGGGTAGGCGGTGGAGAGGCCCTTCGTGGCGCCGTTGGTGCCGCCCTTCAGGCGGTGCACGTCCTCGCCGAGCACGATGATGCGGGGGTCCTCCGCCATGCGCCGCTCCATGACGCCCGCGACGGCGTCGACGTACTTGACCTCGTCGCGAGCGCGGGTGTCGGTGAGCGGCTCGAGCGTGCGGAGCTCGGCGAGCTCGCTCAGGTCGCCGCGGACGCCGACGTCGACGAACTCGGGGTCGGGCCAGAGCTCGGGCCGGATGCGACGACGACCCTCCTTCTCGGGATCGGCCACGAGCAGCTCGGAGGTGGCCGCGTCCATCGCGGCGATGGCCTGGGCGCGCACCGCCTCGACCTGCTCGTCGGTGACGAGCCCGAGCTTCGTCAGCTCGGCGGCCATTCGGATGAGGGGGTCGCGCTCCCGCCACTCGGCCTCCTCCTCCTTCGAGCGGTAGCCGAATGCGCTGCCGGGGTACGGGCCGTTCTGGTGGAAGTACCGGTACACCTGGGCCTCGATCACGACCGGGCCGTCGCCCGCACGCATCCGCTGCTCCGCCTCCACCATCGCGAGGTGCACGGCGAGCGGGTTCATGCCGTCGACGCGGTATGACGGGATGCCGAAGCCGAGGCCTCGGGCCGACAGGCGCGGCTCGCCCGTGACCTCCTCGACGTGCGTGGAGACGGCGTAGAGGTTGTTCTCGATGAAGAAGGCCACCGGGAGCTTCCACGCGGAGGCGAGGTTCATGCTCTCGAGCACGGAGCCGATGTTCGTGGCGCCGTCGCCGAAGTAGGTGACCGTGACATCCGTCGTGTCCGAATGCTTCTGCGCCCACGCGTTGCCGGCCGCGAGCGGAACCCCGCCGCCGACGATGGCGTTGGTGCCGAGCGCGCCGGCCTCGAACCACTGCAGGTGCATGGAGCCGCCACGGCCGCGGCAGTAGCCCTGCGCGAGCCCGAGGATCTCGGCGAGCGTGCGCTGCAGCACCGCCTGCAGGTCGGGCGTGACCAGGTGCTCGAGGTCGAGCCGCCCGCCCGCCACGTGCGTGATGGCCTTCGCGAGGAACTGGTGGTGGCCCCGGTGAGAGCCGTTGATGCCGTCGGTCGAGCGCAGGCCCACGATCGAACCGACCGCGCCGCCCTCCTGCCCGATGGACGAGTGGGCCGGGCCGTGCACCAGGCCCTCTCCGGCCAGGTCGAGCACGCGCTCCTCGAAGGCGCGGATCAGGTGCAGCTCGCCGAGCATCGTCGCGAGCAGCGCCGGGTCGGCCGACTTCCAGTCGGCGGCGGTGGTCGTGATCTCGACCCACGGGGCCGCGGGCTCCAAACGTCGTTGTCTCGCCATGTCGGATCCTTCGTCGGTGGCTGCACCGCGCTCCAGCACGGCGGTGTGATGAGGGTCAGCTTACGCCACGATTGCATCCAATTCCAGTATCCATGACGATGATCAGGCGCGAATTCGTCACCGATGGCATAGAATTGCATCCAGTTGATCGCGATGAAAGGGATACACGTCATGGCACTGCCCGGCCTCCGCGGCACCGAGCACATCGGTTTCACCGTGCCCGATCTCGAGGAGGCGCATCGCTTCTTCGTCGACGTCATCGGGTGCGAGTACGTGTACACGCTCGGCCCCTTCGAACGCGATGACGATTGGATGGCCGAGCACCTCAACGTGCACCCCCGCTCGGTGATGCGCGAGCTGCGATTCTTCCGATGCGGGCACGGCCCGAACTTCGAGATCTTCGAGTGGGAACCGGCCGACGGGCAACGCGACCAGCCTCGCAACAGCGATCTCGGCGGGCACCACCTCGCGTTCTACGTCGACGACCTCGACGCCGCGGTGGCGTACCTCCGCTCGCAGGGGGTCCGCGTGCTCGGCGAACCGACGGCGAGCCGCAACGCCAGCGAGGGGCAGCGCTGGGTGTACTTCCTCACCCCGTGGGGCATGCAGCTCGAGCTCGTGAGCTTCCCGAACGGCAAGGCGTACGAGGCAGCCTCCTCCGTGCGTCTCTGGGATCCCCGGGACCCCGCGGCATGAGCGCCGAACCGCAGGTCGCCCCTGTCCCCCGCGACGGCGCCGCGAGCCGCAGGATCGCCGAGGGCATCCGCGACGAGATCCTCCATGGCGTGTACCCGCCGGGCTCACGCCTGCGGCAGGAGGAGATCGCCGAGCGGTTCGGCGCGAGTCGCGTGCCCGTGCGCGAGGCACTCAAGGCGCTCGAAGCCGAGGGCCTCGTCACGCTCGTCGCCAACGCGGGCGCCTGGGTGTCGCGCCTCACCCTCGCGGAGTGCGAAGAGGTGTACCAGGCTCGCGAGCGACTCGAGCCGCTGCTGCTGCGCTACTCGGCCCCGAACCTCACCCCGCAGGACCTCGAGCAGCTCGAAGCCCTCGCCCGGCGCATGGCCGAGACCGACGACGTCGCCGAGTTCCTGCGCCTCGATCGCGAGTTCCACATGCTGAGCTACAGCCGGGCCGACACGCTCATGCTCGGCGACCTCGTGCTGCGGTTCTGGAACACGACGCAGCCGTATCGACGCGCCTACTCGCTGCTCATGGATGCGCACAGCACCCGCATCGTGCACGACGAGCACCACCTGCTCGTCACGGCGCTTCACGAAGGCGACACCGAGAGCGCGGAGCAGACCATCGTGAGCCACATCCGGCGCACCCGGCGGATGCTGGCGAAGCATCCGGAGATCTTCTCGACGGAGTCCTGAGGCCGTCCGGCCGACCCGGTCGGAGGCGCGACCACCACCCACCACGACCACTCCAACCACGACCGGCTGACGACAGCCATGGGAGGCATCATGACGCGAATCGGATTCCTGGGACTCGGCAACATGGGAAGCGCGATGGCCGGGCGGCTCGTCGCCGCCGGCCACGAGGTGGTCGTCTGGAACCGCTCGCCCGAGGCGGCCGCCGCGCTCGTCGCCTCGGGCGCCACGCTCGCCGCCGACCCCGCCGACGCGCTCGCGGCGCCGATCTCATTCTCGATGCTCGCGAACGACGAGGCCGCGGAATCGGTGCTCACCGCCGAGCACCTGCGCGGAGACGAAGGCCGCGTCCACGTGAACATGGCCTCGATCAGCGCAGCGGCGGCCGACCGCCTGCAGGCCGTGCACGAGGAGGTCGGCGTGGACTACGTCGCCGCGCCAGTGCTCGGTCGGCCCACGGTGGCCGAGGCCGGAAAGCTCAACATCATGGCGGCGGGCCCGGCCGAGCTCGTCGACCGCGTCGAACCGCTCCTCGCCGAACTGGGCGTGCGCGTCTGGACGTTCGGCGACGTTCCGCGTCGCGCGAACGTGACCAAGGCCGCCGTCAACTTCATGATCCTGCACGCGCTGCAGGCGCTCGGCGAGTCGATCACGCTCGTCGAAGCGCATGACATCGACGCCTCCGACTTCGTCGAACTGCTCACCAACTCCCTCTTCGGCGGCGTCGTGTACAGCGGCTACGGGCCGATGATCGCCGAGCGACGCTACAGCCCTGCGGGGTTCTCGATGGCCCTCGGCCTCAAGGACCTGGGCCTCGCCGAAGGGCTCGCCGACGAGAAGGGCATCACGCTTCCCACCGCGCCGGTGATCCGCGACCGCTTCGAGCGCGCATTGGCCGACGACGAGCTCAAGGACTACGACTGGTCGGGCGTGGCCGAGGTCACCCGCCGCCAGTGAGGCGCATCACGCCACGGGGGCCCGCAGCGAGACATCCGCTGCCGGCTCCATCGTTCGAGGCGTGTCAGTCCTTCTCGAACATCGACGCGAACCGGTCGAGGGCACTGTCGAGCGCGTCGGCATAGGGCAGCTCGGCCAGCTCGTAGAACGCCGGGCGGCCGGCGGCGACGGCGGCCCCGCCGCGCGCGGCGTTCCCCAGCCAGGTGCGCACGACGTCGTCGATGTCGGATGCCTCGGCGACCACGTTCACGAGTCCGACCTCGCGTGCTCGCTCCGCGGTGAACGGTTCGCCCGACCCGATGTTCTCCATGGCGGCGCGCGCTCCGATGCGCTGGATGAGCGGCACCTGCGCGACCATCGGCCAGACGCCGACGCTCACCTCGAAGGTGCCGACGCGCGCCGTGGGCACGGCGACCGCGAAGTCGCACGCCGCCACGATCGAGGCGCCCGATGCCAGCGCGTCACCGTTGATGGCCGCGACCACGGGCTTCGAGAGCCTCGGGAAGACCTTCAGGAGTTCCACGAGCGAGCCCGCGAACTCCACCGGGTCGCCGCCGGCACGGATCGCCTCGATGTCGAGTCCCCCGCAGAACGTGTCGCCGGCGCCCGTGATGGCGATGCCGGTCACATCAGCGTCGGCATCGGCGCGGCGCAACGCCTCCACGGTGGCCGCCATGCTCTGCGGATTCAGGAGGTTGCGGCCCGCACCCTCGAGCGTGATGTAGGCGATGTCGTCGTGTGTCTCAGCCATCCGCTGTCCTCCCGGGTCGCCCTCGCTCGGCCTCAGCCCTCGCCGCGGCCCCACGTGGTGTTCAGGTGCGACTGGGAGTCGCGCTCGAGCGAGAGCGGGCCGCCGACGGCGTAGTACCGCTGCCCGGCCACGATCAGGTCCTCGGCGGGGAACTTCGTGATCACCTCGCATCCATCGGCGGTGACGACGACCTCCTCCTCGATGCGCGCCGCGCCCCAGCCGTCGGCCGACGGCCAGTACGTCTCGAGGGCGAAGACCATGCCCTCCTGAAGCACCTCGGGATGCTCGAACGACACCAGCCGCGAGAAGATCGGCTTCTCCCAGATCGACAGGCCCACGCCGTGCCCGTACTGCAGGGCGAACGCGGCCTCCTCGTCGGCGAAGCCGAACTCCTCCGCCTTCGGCCACACGGCGCAGATGTCGGCCGTGGTCGCGCCGGGCCGCACCAGCGCGATGGCCCGGTCCATGTACTCGCGTGCCCGGGCGTACGCGTCGCGCTGCGCGGAGCTCGCCGACCCCACGGCGAAGGTGCGGTAGTAGCACGTTCGGTATCCGTTGAACGAGTGCAGGATGTCGAAGAACGCGGGGTCGCCCGGCCGGATCAGCCGGTCGGAGAACACGTGCGGGTGCGGCGAGCACCGCTCCCCTGAGATCGCGTTCACGCCCTCCACGTACTCGGAGCCGAGGTCGTACAGCGTCTTCGCGACGAGGCCCACGGCCTCGTTCTCGCGCACGCCGGGGCGGAGGAACCGGTACAACTCCTCGTACGCGGCGTCTACCATCGATGCCGCCTGCGTGAGCAGCCGGATCTCGTCGCCGGTCTTGATGCGCCGGGCCTCCATGAAGACCTGCTGCCCGTCGACGACCTGGATGCCCTCCTTCTGGAGCGCGAAGAGGATCGGAAGCTCGATGACGTCGACGCCGAGCGGCTGGTCGGCGACCCCGAACTTCTCGAGCTCGCGCTTGACCTTCTTCGCGACCCCTTCGGCGATCTCGGCGTCGGGCGGGAACGCGCCGCGCAGCGTCGAGATGCCCGCCCGTGCTCCGGACTCGAGTCGCGGCCGCTTCGCGCCCTCGTGCGGTGCGTTCGGGTCCGCGTCCATCTCGGCCGACGTGACATCGAGCCACGGGTTGTACAGCTTGTGGTGCTTCGCCGCCGAACCGAAGTCCCACGAGATCGGATCGGTGTTGCGCGTGAGCAGGCTGAAGCGGATCAGCTTGTCCATCGCCCAGGTGCCGATGTGCGTGGCAGTCATGTAGCGGATGTTCGAGAAGTCGAACGCCAGCACCGCGCCCAGGTCGCTTCGCTCCAGCTCCGCCTTCAGTCGGCCGAGTCGATCGTCGCGGAGACGGTCGAAGTCGACGCGCGCCTCCCAATCGACCGCGTTCGTCCCAGTCGTACCCGTGTTCTTCATCGAATCCCCTTGGTCAGGGCCTGGTGGCCGTCGCGTGTGCGATCGATTGTACAGCGGTGATGAACATTCTGTTCGGCCGGTTGGCGCGAATTTCACCACGAAGTGCGGGCGTCTCGCGTGATTCGGAGAAATTCATCCCTGAATGTCCAAGTGACACTGAACACTGGATGTATCCTCGTTCCACGACGATGAACTCTCGGCGACGCCTGCCACTCGAGCACCAACGTCGACCCCACGGCACGAGGAGTGCGCATGACCACAGACATCGGCCTCAGACTCCGCGAGGCCCGGAAGAGCCGCGGCATGAGCCTGCGCAGCGTGGCCCAGTCGCTCGGCGTGTCGGCGAGCCTCGTCTCGCAGGTCGAGACCGGCAAGACGCAGCCGTCGGTCTCGACGCTGTACGCGCTCGTCAACCACCTCGGCATCTCGCTCGACGACGTGATGGGCGTCGCGGTGAAGGAAGCCGCCCCGACGCCTCGAGGCGCGGCGCGTTACCTCAGCGCCGCGTCACGCTCGGCGATCCAACGCGCCGAGGACAACCCCGTGCTCGAGATGGAGAACGGCGTGCGCTGGGAGCGGCTCGCCGTCGGCGAAGAAGGTCCGGTCGACGTGCTCCTCGTCACCTACGAGCCCGGCGGCTCGAGCTCGATCGAGGGCAAGCTCATGCGCCACGCCGGCGTCGAGTACGGGTACCTCATCGAGGGCGAGCTCACCATGCAGCTCGAGTTCGACACACACGTGCTGCGCGCCGGCGACTCGCTCCACTTCGACTCCGTGCGACCGCACCTCTACTCCAACCGGGGCACCGTACCGGCGCGGGGGGTGTGGTTCGTGGTCGGCCGTCGGGAGCACGCCGACACGATGCCCGACCAAGCCGGCACGCGTGCGGTGCACGACGGCTCGCTCGGCTCCGCGGTCGACGTGCTGCGCGCGATGGATCGCCTCTGACGTCGTCAGTTCTCGAGTCCGTCGCTCACCGGCACGTTCTCGGGCACGATGTCGAGTCCTGATCCGTTCGCCACGGTGACGATGAGCGAGGCGAAGTCCTGGTCGACGTTGCCGTTGCCGACCTCCTGCGCCACGAGGTTGCGGGTGACGCTCGCGACGGGCATGACCACCCCGAGTTCGTACGCCGCCTGCAACGCCAGGTCGAAGTCCTTCTGCAGGAGGACGTTCGTGAACGTCGGCGTGAAGTCGAGATTGACGAGTGCCGGCGACTTGTAACGGGAGAACACCGAGCCCATGACCGAGTCGTTGAGGAAGGCGAGGAAATCCGCCCGCGTGACGCCGGCCTTCTCGGCGAGCACCGTGATCTCGGCCATGGACTGGATGACCACGCCGAGGAACACGTTGTGGGCGATCTTGACGATGCGCGCGGCCTCGCCCTCTCCCACGTACGTGACGCCGCGCCCCCAGGTCTGCAACAGCGGCTCGGCGACCTCGAAGACCTCGCGCGGGCCGGATGCCGCGACCGTGAGCATCCCGACGGCGATCACCTTGGGGTTCCCCGAGACCGGGGTGGCGAGGAAGCCCACTCCGCGCGCCTCGGCCTCGGCGCGCACCTTCTCGCTCATCTCGACCGAGACGGTCGACGCATCCGCAATGATGCCGGGCGCAGTGTCGGGGTTGGTCAGCAGCCCGCCGTCGCCGAGCATGACCTCCTCGAGGTCCTTCGGTGCCGACACCATGCTGAACACGATGCCGCGGTCGGCGAGGTCGATGGGGCGATCGACGATCGTCCCGCCGAATTCGCTGAGCGGTTCGGCCTTTGCGCGGGTCCGGTTGTAGACGGCGACGTCATAGCCGGCGTCGAGCAGCCGCTTGGCCAGTTGGAAGCCCATTCGGCCGGCGCCGATCCATCCGACGGTCGGTTTGGTGTCAGTCACGGAAATGCTCCTTCGAGTGTCGAGCGCCCGCCGCTACGCGGTTCGCAATCGTTTGCAGTTGAACGTGCACGAGGCCGAGGCCGGTTGTCCTCCCCGGATCGGACTCAGGATGCCGCGGCGGCTGCCACGACGTGGAATTCGAAGCGCAGGCGCGGGTCGGTCGCGAGCCGGGTCACCTGCACGGTCGTGCTCGTGGGGATGTGACCGCCGAACCACTCGGCCTGGTGCCGGTTGACGACGTCCTGGTCGGCGTCGACGTCGGTGAAGAACCGGATCATGTTCACGACGTCGTGGCGTTCGCAGCCGGCGGCCCTGAGCGCGAGGTCGAGATGGTCGAACGCGTTCCGCACCTGGCCGGCCGCATCCGTGGGCATCGAGTCGAACACCTCGGGCACGTGCGGGTGATCGTGGTAGACCGGCGCGCCCGTCACGCCGCTGATGAAGACGAGGCGCGCGTTGGAGACGGTGCGGATTGCCGGCACGAACGGGCTGACGATCGTGCCGTCGTAGCCCTCGTGGTGGATGATCTCGGCGTTCCCGACTCGCCGGGGCGCGGGGATCTCGGTCATGCTGCCTCCTTCTTCGTGGTGCGGAACGGCTCAGGCGACGGCGCCGGAGTCGTGGGTGATGCGACCGCCCAGCACGGTGAGGTCGCTGAGGATGTCGCGGAGCTCGTCGTCCGAGCAGCTGAATGGATCGAGCGTCGGGACGCACAGGTCGCCGTCATAGCCGGGCAGAAGTCGCCCGCGGGAGTCGGATTCCCCGGTGAACCACGCCGCGTCGCGCGTGAACGCGGCGATCGCGTCCTCACGCGGTATCCGATGACGCTCCGCACGCACGCCCGCGCCGTCGAGCGTCCCGCCGGTGACCAGCCACCAGATGGCCGCCCACGGGGAGAACCAGTTCGCCCTCGTGGCATCCGTACCGCCGGCGATGGGGATCTTCAACTCGCGCAGGTCGCCGATGGGCGGGGCGTTGCGAGTGGCCTCCTCGCCCCATGACTCGACGTAGTCGCCGCCCTTCAGGACCATCCGGCTCTGCACGAGCACACCCGCCCCCAGCCTCGCGATCCGCTCGAGGTTCGCGCGCGACGCCTCGTCGGCGTGCACGATGGAGAAGCCCCGGCCGGCGACGAGACCGGTCTCCTCCTCGACCGCCTCCCACGCGTCGAGGATCCGGGTGAGGGTCTGGTCGAGCACGGCGTGGATGCTCATTCGCCAGCCGCGCGTCGCGCAGAGCCGGACGATGTCGACGAGCTCGGCGTACGACGCATCCGACATCGCGAACGGGTCGAACCCCTCCATGTCGTGACAACCCAGGTGCGGGATCTCGCCGACGCCGACGATGCGCAGCATCCCGTCGCCCATGCCGGGCTGCACGAGCGTCGTGAGCTGATCGATGTCCGCGACCTCGCCACCGCGCGTCCACGCCGAGATGAAGAGCCGCGTGCGAACGTCGAGCTCGCCGCTCCGCCACACGTTCGCGACGGCGTCGTAGTCGCGAGGGGTCATCAGGAGCCCGCCACCGTCGACGACGCCGGTCAGGCCGTGCCGGGCGAAGATCGAGAACATCGAACGCACCCCATCCTCGCCGTCGGCGAGGTCGGGAGTGACCGCGCGTGCGACCGGCAGCGAGAACGCGCCGACCCCGAAGATCCGACCGGTGAGCCGACCCTCGGCGTCGCGTTCCAGCCGTCCGCGGGGCGGGTCGACGGAGGTCTCGTCCCAGCCGCACGCGGCGAGGCCCGCGGAGTTCAGCACGCCGAGGTCGTACGCCTCCTGCACGTAGACCGGATGGTCGGAGGTCACGGCATCGAGCTCCGCGCGCGTTGGGGCCCGCCGCTCTGCGAGCTGCGACGAGTGCCATCCGCCGACGACACTGATCCACTCCCCCGGGCTGCGGCGTGAGGCATCCGCTCGAAGGCGATCGAGCCCCTCGCTGATCGTGAGCACGTCCTCCCAATGCACGGTGCGCGTCCAGGAGACACCGCCGCGCACGGCGTGGATGTGGGAGTCGTTGAGCCCCGGGATCACACGTCGCCCGCCGAGGTCGATCACCCGTTCCGCGAGCTCTGCGTGCCGCGAGAGCTCGGCGTCGGTTCCCACCGCGACGACTCGACCGCCGGCGATCGCGATCGCCTCGACCTCGGCCCGTCCTTCGCCCGGCTGGGCGAACGTCGAGATGCGGCCCCCGCGCAGCACCAGGTCGACCAGCGGGAGCGCCCCCGCCGGAGTCACGTCCGCCGGCATGTCCAGGATTCCCCGTTCATCAGATGCTCAGGTGCCGTTCGAGCGCGACGGGGTCGGCGCGCAAGTCCTCGGAGCTGCCGCTCCAGGCGATGGTGCCCGTGTCGTCGATGACGACGACACGCGTCGCGACGTCGAGGGCGAGATCGACGTTCTGCTCGGCGATGAGAATCGACAGGCCCGACGCACTGAGTTCGGCGAGGCGGTCCTGGATCACGTCGAGGACGCTCGGCGCGAGGCCCTCGCTCGGCTCGTCCATGATGAGGAGCTTCGGATTCGTCATCAGCGCGCGACCGATCGCGAGCATCTGCTGCTCGCCGCCCGAGAGCAGCCGCGCCATCGACTTCGACCGCTCGGCGAGCCGTGGGAAGAAGTCGAAGACCCGCTCCACCGTCCAGGGCTCGCCCGCGGTGGGCGACTTGCGGCGCGGCACCACCGTGAGGTTCTCGGTGGTCGTGAGCGAACCGAACACGCGACGGCCCTGCGGCACCAACGCGATGCCCGCGTGCGAGATCTGGAAGCTGGTGCGGTGCATGAGGTCGACACCGTCGAAGACGATCGACCCCGCCGCCACCGTCGGCGGGCGGAGGCCGCAGATGGCGCGCACGAGCGTCGTCTTGCCCATGCCGTTGCGACCCATGAGGCCGACGCTCTCGCCATCGGCGATGGTGAGGTCGACACCGTGCAGCACTTTCGCCGTGGCGTAGTTGACGTGCAGGTCGGTCACTTCGAGGGTCACTTCTTGCCGCGCCTTCCGAGGTAGATCTCCTTGACCGTCTCGTTCTCACGGACCTCGTCAGGGGTTCCGGTCACCACGTGGCGGCCGTTCTCCAGGCACATGACCCGGTCGGTCAGGCCGAGGGCGAGCGTCATGTCGTGCTCGATCAGGAGGATGGGCAGTGTTCGCGGGATCCCCTCGATCAGGTGCCGGAGGGTCGACCGCTCGACCGCCGAGAGTCCGGCGGCGGGCTCGTCGAGCAGCAGCAGCTTCGGCTCGCCGACCAGTGCCATGGCGATCTCGAGCTGACGCTGCTCGCCGTGCGACAGGTTGGACACCCGGTCGTCGCGGCGGCCGGTGAGGCCGACCGATTCGAGGGCGGCCCGCGCGCGTTCCGACACCTCGTCGGTGGCACGCTGCGGCCACCAGAAGATGCGCGCCTTCGGGCTTCCGCCGCGCGCGGCGATGCGCACGTTGTCGAGCACCGACATGTCGCGGAACAGGTTGGACACCTGGAAGGTACGACCCACGCCCATCCGCGCACGTCGTGCCGTTCCCATGCGCGTCACGTCGCGCCCGAACATCTCGACCGAGCCGGTGGTCGGCGGGAGGTCGCCGGCGATGACCTTGAAGAGCGTGGTCTTGCCCGCGCCGTTCGGGCCGATGACCCCGATCCGCTCTGAGGCGCCGAGTTCGAGGGAGATGTTGTCGACCGCCTGCACACCGCCGAATCGCTTCCCGAGATCGGAGATGACGAGCGCGGGGGCCTCGGCCCCGGACCCCTGCGGGCCCGGAGCCGAAGCCGTCGTCGCGGTGCTCACTCGTTACTCGCCTTGGAAGCTCTGCGAGTACGTGGGCTGGGAGAGGGCCTCCTCGGGGTCCTTGCCGAGCCACTGGTCGACGTTCTCGTAGGTCTCGATCGGCACGTTCAGGTACTTGCCGTCGACTTCCTGCACCTCCCGGATGTACACCGGACCGACGAAGTTGTTGTAGTCGTCGAACGACACCTCGCCGAAGATGCTGTCGTCGAACGTCGTGTCCGCGATCGCGGAGACGAGGTCGGCACCCGTGACGAGGCCATTCTCCTCGAGCACCTTGGCCACCAGGCTCGCCGTCATGTAGCCACCGGCCACGTTGGCCGACGGGATCTTGCCCTCGAAGTTCTCGCCGTACGCCTCCGAGAACTCGCGAACGGTGTCGCTGTCACGGCCTTCGGCCCACCAGCTGACCGAGTTGAATCCCACGATCTCGCTGCCGAGTGCTCGGAGCGTGGCCTGGTCCATGCCGCAGCAGTTCATGAGGAGCGGCTGCGACTGGCCGAGGCCGAGCCCGAGGTAGCTCTTCAGGAAGTCGGGTCCGGGCGCGCCACCCGCGGTGCCCACGAACGCGATATCCGCATTCGCCGACTGGATCTGCGACACGTAGGTCGAGAAGTCAGAGGTGCCGTTGGGGAACCAGTACTGCGCGACGACCTCGCCGCCCTCCTCCTCGAAGCCCTGCTTGAAGCCCGCGCAGGACTCCCAGCCGAAGGCGTAGTCGGGGCAGAGGGTGACCGCGGTCTTGTGGCCCTGCTCGGCAGCCCACTTGCCACCTGGGTAGTTCATCTGCGAGCCCGACATCGAGCCGGTGCGCACCGTGAGGTCGTTGGCCGACCGTTGGGTGAGGTCGTCGGCGGCGGCGACCGGGTGCAGGTTCGGGATGCCGACGCTCGAGGTGTAGGCGGCGGTCGCGAGGGCGGTGTTCGCGAGCAGCGGACCCACCACGATGTCGACCTCGTCGAGCTCCACGAGCTTCTTCGCCTTGGTGAGGGACGTCTCGGGGTTGCCCGCGTCGTCCTCGACGATCGTCTCGACGGTGACGCCGTTGACCTCGTCGCCGTTGAGCTCCCAGTAGAGGTTCCAGCCGTCCACCATCTCCTGGCCGGCGATGGCGAAGTTGCCGGTGATGGGCGAGATGTAGCCGACCTTCAGGGTGCCGCCCTGCTCACCACCACCGCCACCACCGCCCTCGTCGTCAGGCGCGGCCCCGGGAGGCGCGCAGGCTGTGAGGACGAGTGCAGCGGCGGCGCCGAGTCCGGCGAGGGCAGACCATCGCCCCCGGGCCCGAGTCTTGGTTGATCTCATGGGAGTTCCTTCCTCGATGCGTGCGATTGCGTTGTTTCTCTTGGTGGAATCGGTTCTTCCGCCCCGCCGAGCGGTGGTGCGGTGTCATCCGGTGGACTCGGATCTCGTCGCTGCATGCGGCGGACCAGCTTGGCCGCACTGCCCATGATCCCGTCGCGTGCGAAGAGGATCACGAGGATGAAGATGAGGCCGAGGATGGTGGGCCAGCGCTCGATGGAGTTCGAGAGCACGTTCTCGACGAGCACCACGATCGCGGCCCCGATGAGAGGCCCGAACACGGTGCCGACGCCGCCGAGGATGACCATCACGATGAGCAGCACCGACCGGTGCACGCCGGCCGCCGACGGGCTGACGAAGTGGGTGTGCCAGACGGCGAGGAGCCCGGCGAACCCGGCGAGGGTGCCCGACATCATGAAGGCAGCGAGCTTGTAGGAGGCAACCGAGTAGCCGAGGCTCCGCATACGGCTCTCACTGTCACGGATGCCGCGGAGGCTCGCGCCGAACGGCGAGCGGCTCACCACCCACAGCAGCAGTGTGGTCAGGATGAATGCGCCCAGGATGAAGTAGTAGAACGTCCAGTACTCGAAGATCCACTCCGGCCGCCGGATGCCGGTGATCCCGTTCTCACCACCCGTGACGGTCGACAGCCGGTAGGCCAGTCCGTAGACGACCATGCCGAGCGCGAGGGTGACCATGAGGAAGTAGATCCCGCTGGTTCGCATGGAGAGCAAACCGTAGACGAAGGAGACGACGAGCGTGACGCCGATGGCGACCACCACCTGCATGCCGGGGTCGAAGCCCTGTTTCGATGCCCAGCCGGCACCGTATGCGGAGGCGGCGGCGATGCCGCCGTGACCGAGCGAGGCCATGCCGCCGTCGCCCACGAGGAAGTTCACCGTGGCGGCCAGCATCCCGGCGATGATGATCGTGGACACGAGCGAGATGACGTACGCGGTCGTTCCGAGGTAGGGAAGGGCGACCCCGACGCCGATCAGGGCGACGATGGCGATCACGCCGACGATGCGGGAGCGGTTCATGCGGTCCTCCCGAAGAGTCCGGTGGGCCGGAGGACCAGCACGAGGGCCATGGGCGCGAAGATCGTGAAGTACGCGAGGTCTGGGATCCAGGCCTTCGCGAACGCGTCGATCAATCCGATGAGCACGCTGCCGACCGCCGCCCCGGGCACGCTGCCGAGTCCGCCGATGATCACGACGACGAGCGCGTAGAGCAGCACGTCGTCCTGGATGCCGGGACGAACGCTGATGATGCCGGCGCCGATGGTTCCCCCGATCGCCGCGAGGGCGGCGCCGACCACGAACATGCCCGTGAACACCCACCTGATGTTCACGCCCATCGCGGAGATGATCTCGCGATCATCGACGCCGGCCCGGACGATCGCGCCGACGCGCGTGCGGGTCTGCACGAGTGCGAGGGCGACGCCGATGACGATGGCGACGCCGATGACGAAGATGCGGTACGTGGGGTAGGTGAGACCGCCGATCGTCATCGAGCCCTGGATCATCGCCGACGACGGCAGCGTGTACGGGTCGCCGCCGAACAGCGCGAGGCAGAGGTCGGCCACCACGAACGAGACGCCCACGGTGAGCAGGACCTCGGGGAGCTCCTGACCGCGCACGAATCGGAGCAGGACGAACTCGACGAGGAATGCGGTGACCGCGACCACGGCCACGCCTGCGAGGATGCCGAGGAGCAGGTTACCGGTGAGCCCTGCCACCACGACGCCGAGGTAGCCGCCCACCATGTAGAAGGCGCCGTGCGCGAGGTTGATGATGCGCATGAGCCCGAACACGAGGGTGAGGCCGCTCGCGAGCAGGAACAGCAGCGCACCGAAGCTGAGTCCGTTGAGCGCTTGCTGCAGCAGGAACAGGGGTTCGAACACCGGGTGCAAACCTTCCACGTCGTCGGGGCGGTTCTGCGATCACTGTCTCGTGATGAGAGTCAAGCAATCGATTGCAGGACCTGTCAAGTCGAACTGTACAGATTTTCAGGGCGGCGTCGTCACGGCTCCTCCTCCAGACGTCCTTCGAGGTACTCCCAGTCGCGCCTGAACCGATATGCGTGACGCGGGGGCATCTGCGGCGCCTGGGTCTCGAGCCAGCGCACCTCCGCTCCCGTCGCCGAGAAGGAGTGCACGCACCCGACGCCGGCCCAGGCGATGTCACCCGGACGCAGGAGGAACTCCTGGCCGTCGAACGTCGCATGCACCTCGCCGTCGAGGATCAGGTACGCCTCCTCGAGCGGGTGGTCATGCGGTCCGGCGGCGCCGTCGGGCGCGTACTGCACCATGAACATCGTGCCGAGCGTCGCGCCGAGGTCGGAGTCGACCATCATCTTCAGTGAGATGCCGGTGTAGACGAGCAGCGCCGTGCGCATGCTGCCCGAGACGGCGAGGAGCTCCTGCGACTGCTTGCGAGGGTCCATGTGTTCGGGCGTGATGTTGCCGAAGGACCGGGTGCGCGGGTCGCGGGCATCGACCGGCACGGGCGGCACACGCGGGAGCTCGGAGACGCGATAGGTGTCGGAGCCGTAGCGCTCGCGTGCCGGCGGCGTGAACAGGTCCGACCATGCCGCCGCCGTCGCGTCGTCGACCGCCCGCCAGGCGTGGGGAACGCCGATGGGGATGACGCCGTAGTCGCCGGCGACGAGTCGCACCGTCGCCTCGGCGGTGGCGAGCACCACCTCGCCCTCGATCACGTTGAAGCTCTCCTCGAATGAGTGCACGTGCGTGGCGGTCGAACCACCGGGCTCGAGGCGCGTGATGCCGAAGTCGGTATGGGCGGCGCCGTCGTCCTCGCCGACCGCGCGCCACCGGGTCATCCCGACCGCGCCGGGTGCAACCGCGCCGGGCAAGCGGTAGTCGGCCTCGCCGCCGCGGCGGACCACGAACCTCGTCATCGATGCCCCTCCCGGGCGCTGCGGTGACGGGTCGCCCCAGCGCGAGAAAACGTTCAGTGCTGCTTCACGAAAGTAAAGTGTCTCTCGATCGCGATGTCAAGGGTGCGTCAGTACTCGTTCGCGATGAAGAGGTCCTGCGCCGGGAACTTCGTGAGGATCTCCGTTCCGTACTCGGTGACGACGACCTCCTCCTCGATCCTCGCCGCCGAGAAGCCGTCGGAGGCCGGGCAGTACGTCTCCATCGCGAAGACCATGCCCGCCTGCAGTTCGACCGGATCCTTCATGGAGTTCAGGCGCGAGATGATCGGGCGCTCGTGCAGGCCCAGTCCGAGCCCGTGCGCGAACTGCAGCCCGAACGCAGCCAGCTCGTTCTCGAAGCCGAAGTCCGTGGCCTTGGGCAGCACCGCCGCGACCTGATCACTGCCGACGCCGGGGCGGATGGCGTCGATCGCCGCATCCATCCACTCCCGCGCCTGCTTGTAGGCGTCCTTCTGGCTTTCGGTCGCCCACCCCACGGAGAAGGTGCGGTAGTAGCAGGTCCGGTACCCGTTGAAGGAGTGGATGATGTCGAAGAAGGCCTGATCCCCCGGCCGGATGATGCGGTCGGTGAAGTTGTGCGGATGCGGGTTGCACCGCTCCCCCGAGATCGCGTTGATCGCCTCCACCTGGTCGCTGCCGTACTCGTAGAGACGCTTGTTCGCGAGTGCGACGATCTCGTTCTCGCGGACACCGGGCTTCAGGGCGTCGACGATGTCCTGGTAGACCCCGTCCACCATGGCGGCCGCCTGGTTCAGGAGGATGATCTCGTCCTGCGACTTGATCACCCGGGCATCCATCATGCGCTGCTGGGCGTCCGCGACGCGCAGCCCCTGGCGTTGCAGCTCGAACAGCAACGGAGGTTCGACGATGTCGAGGCCGAGGGGCGCGTCGGCGAGACCCGCATCGGTGAGCAGCGATTTGATCTCGGTCACCGCGTCGCGCATGAGTCCTGCCCCGTCGGGGTCGACGGCCCCGCGGAAGCCCAGGAAGCCGGCTCGGTAGTTCTCGTCGGGCACCCAGTCGGAGTAGAGCTTGTGATGGCGAACCGCCGAGCCGAAGTCCCAGAGGATCGGGTCGTGGCCGCGCATGAGGAGCGCGTACCGGATCATCTTGTCGCCGAGCGCCCCGCCGATCCACGTCTGGGTCGTGTAGCGGATGTTGTAGAAGTCGAACAGCAGGAAGGCGCCGCAGTCGCTGGCCTCGAGTGCCGCCTTCGCCCGGTCGAGCCGGTAGTTGCGGAGCCGGTCGAAGTCGACGCGGTGCTCGTAGTCGACGGCGTGCTGGCCGGGAGCCGACAACGGACGCACGCCGGCCGGGCGAAGTGAGGGCCGCTCGAAACGGCGGCCGGCCTGATCGTGGGCGTGCTCGTGCTTCGCTGCCATCGGACTTCCTCGTCTCGTCGGGCGTTCGCGGCGCTGGACCGCGGTCGGAACGGGTGCAATCGATTGCACTCGCCGATGCGCCAAGGCTAGGTCGGCCTCGGGCGGCTTGTCAACCGTCGTCAGGAGGGCGCGATCGTCGTCGAGCCGCGCACGACGAGCGTGACCGGAAGGGTCAAGGTCGCCGGCTCCTGATGGCCGGCCTCGATGGCGTCGAGCAGCATCCGCGCCCCCTGCACCCCGATCTCGCGAAGCGGGATCTGCACGGTCGTGAGCGCCGGCCAGAAGTCTGCGGCGAAGGGCATGTCGTTGTAGCCGACGACCGAGACGTCCTCGGGACATCGCAGGCCGTGCGATCGGAGGGACCGGATCGCGCCGAGCGCGACCAGGTCGTTGGCAGCGATGACCGCGGTCGGCCGGGGCGACGCGCGCGTGAGGAGCTCGTCCATCGCCGCGGCGCCCGCATCGGCGGAGAGCGCGCCGGCCTCCAGGACCGAGGCGGCGACATCCGTCATGGATGCCATCACCGCCTCGAACGCCTCCGCTCGTTGCCGGGTGGTGGAGAAGTTGGCCGGCCCGGCAAGATGCGCGATCCGACGATGGCCGAGCTCGTGGAGGTGCTCGACGGCCGCTCGGATCCCCCGCTCGTTGTCGGCCGTGACGACCGGATACGGCGCGGAGCCCGCCCACCGGTTGACCATCACCACGGGGACGCCGTCGCCGAATGCACCGGCGATGACCGGCTGGTCGTCGAGTCGTCCGGTGGCGACGATGAATCCGTCGACCCGGCGCTGCAGCAGCGAATGGAAGGCCGCCTCCTCGACCGCGGCCTGACCGTCGGTATTCGCGAGGAGCGCGGTGTACCCGCGGGGCTGGAGGCACTCCTCGATGCCGCGCATGATCGGGGGGAAGATCGGGTTCGCGACATCCGGGATGATCACTCCGACCGTCATCGAGTGGTTCAGCCGCAGTCCGCGCGCCACGAAGTTCGGCACGTACCCGAGCTCGCGGGCCGCCTCCCGCACCCGCTTCGCGGTCTCGGCGTTCACCTGCGCCTGCGTGTGGGCGTTCAGCGCGCGCGACACGGTGGCCTTGTGCACCCCCGCGTGGCGTGCAACGTCATCGATCGTCACTCGCTTGGGCACGCTTCCCCCGTCCAACCGTCACTCACCGGCCGTGATCGCTTGACAGACTACAATCGATTGCACTTCGCGCAACCCGGATGGTGTCGACTCGACGCAGGACGGCACGTCCGCATTGACATCCGGCGACGCCGCGCGATCCATCGAGCCGAAGGAGACGACCATGGCCATCGCGACCGTCAACCCCGCCACCGGAGAGACGCTTCGAACCTTCGACCCGCACGATGCCGCCGAGGTCGAGCGTCGACTCGCCGAAGCGGATGCCGCCGCACGCACCCTGCGCGGCGTCGGCTACGCCCAGCGCGCCGAATGGATGCGCGCGGCCGCCGCTGTGCTCGAGGCCGAGGTCGAGGAGGTTGCGCGTCTCGTCACCCTCGAGATGGGCAAGCCGATCGCGCAGTCGCGCGCCGAGGTGCTGAAGTGCGCGAAGAACATGCGGTTCTACGCCGACCGCGCCGAGGCGTTCCTCGCCGACGAGCCGCTGGCCGACGCCTCGGCCGTGAGCGCATCGAAGGCGTACACGACGTACCAACCGCTCGGTGTGGTGCTCGCGGTGATGCCGTGGAACTACCCGCTGTGGCAGGTCATCCGGTTCGCGGCCCCGGCCCTCATGGCGGGCAACGCGGGCGTGCTCAAGCACGCGTCGAACGTGCCCCAGGCGGCACTCTACCTCGACACCCTCTTCGAGAAGGGCGGCTTCCCGGCGGGTTCGTTCCGTACGCTGCTCATCGGGTCCGAGGCCGTCGATGCGGTGATCGCCGACCGCCGGGTCAAGGCCGTCACGCTCACGGGCTCCGAGCCGGCCGGACGCGCCGTGGCCGGACGCGCCGGCAGCGAGATCAAGAAGGCCGTGCTCGAGCTGGGCGGCTCAGACCCGTTCATCGTGATGCCGAGCGCCGATCTCGAGGCGGCCGTCGAGACGGCGGTCAAGGCCCGCGTCTCCAACAACGGCCAGTCCTGCATCGCGGGCAAGCGCTTCATCGTGCACGCCGACGTCTACGACGAGTTCGCACAACGCTTCGCCGACCGCATGGCTGGGCTCGTCATGGGCGACCCGTTCGACGAGGCGACCGAGGTGGGCCCGCTCGCCACGCGAAACGGGCGCGACGAGCTCGCGGCGCTCGTCGACGACGCGGCCGCGAAGGGCGCCCGGATCCTGACGGGTGGAACGACGCCCGAGCGCGACGGATGGTTCTACGCGCCGACGGTGGTCGACTCGCTGACCGACGACATGCGCCTCGTCCTGGAAGAGGCATTCGGGCCGGTCGCCTCGCTCTACCGGGTGGCCGACCGCGAGGAGGCCCTGCGCATCGCCAACCAGACCACATTCGGGCTCAGTTCGGCCGTCTGGACGAACGACCCCGACGAGGAGGCGTGGTTCCTGGCGAGGATCGACGCCGGCGCCGTCTTCGTCAACGGGATGACCGTCTCCTACCCCGAGCTGCCCTTCGGCGGCATCAAGGACTCGGGATACGGGCGCGAACTGGCGGCCGCCGGCATCCGGGAGTTCTGCAACCTCAAGACCGTCTGGAAGGCGTAGCCTCAGCCGTCGCCGAGGAGTTTCGCCCATCCCTCGATGAGCACGACGAGCGCTGGATCGGTGTCGATGTCCCACTGGTGGCGGATCCAGTGCTGGTTCGTGCGGTCGAGCATCTCGAACGCGAGCACGCCGCGGAAATGCCGCGTGGCGGGATCGAAGCGGTCGGCGAGGTCGAGTCCGTCCTGGATGTCGCCGGCCACCTCCTCCGACCACTCGTCGACCAGCTCGCGAATCTCTGGCTCCACGGCGCTCGCGACGCTCGCCGAGAGGATGTACGGGCGGATGACCGGCCACCGGGCCGCCTGCTCCCTGATCCAGCCGCCGATCGCCTCGGCCGTACCGGCCCGCACCACGTCGACGAGCGCCGTGGCGGTGGAGCCGTGGGCGGGCGACTCGTGCCGCTCGAGGATGAGGTTCAGGCGATCGATGAGCGCGGCCATGATCGCCCGACGTGACGGGAAGTGCGCGTAGAACGTCACGCGCGTCGTACCCGCGGCGGCGGCGATGTCATCGATCGTCGTCGCCGCATAGCCCTTCGACTCGAACAGGTCGAGCGCGGTGTCGAGCAGGCGCTGGCGCGTCTGCTCCTTCTGTGCGACTCGGAGATTCGCCATGCGCTCAGCATAGCGAAGCGATCGTTGACCGTTCGCTCTGTAAGATCACTTGACATTGTGTAAATCTAGGTTCACGCTAGAGCAGTACCGGTCTGCCCCCAGACCGGGTGCACCAGGGCTCGAACCCACTCACGGAACAAAGGAGTTCTCTGCAATGTCCAGTGCCACCGCCACAGCCGGATCGGCCAAGGCGACCTTCGCCGCCGCGTACATCGCGGTCACCCTCGCCCAGATCACGAACGCGTTCCCCGGCGCGCTCAACGGCGCATTCGCCGCAGAATTCCAAGCCTCGGGAGCCGGCCTGACCTGGATCTCGTCGGTGTTCGTGATCGCGATCGTCGTGTTCGAGCTCACCTTCGGCGTGCTCGGCGACCTGTTCGGACGCAAGAAGCTCCTCTACGCCGGCGCGGCGTTCACGTTCGTGGGCACGCTCATCGCCGCCTTCGCCACGACCACCGGGATCATGATCCTCGGCCAGGCGATCGGCGGCATCGGCGCGGGCATCCTCTTCCCGATCTCGCTCTCGATGATCGCGGCGATCACCCCCGACCTTCGCGCGCGGGCCAGAGTCATCGCCACCTGGGCGGGCTTCCTCTCGCTCGGCGCGGTGATCTCCCCGGTGCTCGCGGGGATCACCGTGGAACTGTTCACGGTGCCCGGCGCCGAGCCCGGCGCACCGAACGTCTTCAGCGGCTGGCGCGTCGCCTACTACGTCGCTGCGGCGGTGGCGATCGTCGTCTTCGTCATCGCGCTCAGGTCGAAGGACTCGGCCGCCCCCGAGGGTCGCAAGCTCGACATCCCCGGACAGGTGACCCTCTCCCTCGGCCTCATCGCGGCGCTGAGTGCGACCGTGGTGGCCGTCGACGCGGGCTTCGGCGACCCGGTCGTCATCGGCGGATACATCGTCGGCGCGATCCTGCTCGTCGCCTTCGTCATCGTCGAGCTGAAGGCGAAGGTTCCGCTCATCCACCTGTCGCTGTTCAAGAACTCCTCGTACGCCATCACCAGCATCGTCGCGGTCACCGGCATGTTCGCGTTCCTCGCGATCGCGTTCTCGACGAGCGTGGCGGTCGGCGCCCTCGGCGGTGTCGAGACCTGGAAGATGGGCGTGCTCTTCGTCTTCATCCAGGGACCGGCGTTCCTCCTCATCCCGGTCGTGGGCTGGCTCATCCACCATGTCTCGCCGCGCTGGGTGCTCACCGCGGGGTTCGCGCTGATGGCCGCGAGCGGGTTCTGGATCTCGGGCCTCCCCCTCGGCACGCCCGAGGCCTTCGGCGGCACGCCGTGGACCGCCTTCATCGTGCCGCTGTTCCTGCTCGGCATCGGCTTCGCGCTCACCGTGGGGTCGATCACGGCCGTAGCCATCAACACCGTGGAGCCGAGCTACATCGGCATGGCCTCGGCCACGACCAACCTGCTCCGCGACCTCGGTTTCGCGCTGGGTCCGGTGGTCGGCTCCGTGATCGCGTTCAGCATCGGCGCGTCGATGTTCGCACCCCAGCTCGGCGGCATCCTCGCCGGGGCGGGCCTGCCGCCCGAGGCCGTCGCCGGACTCTCGCAGGTTCCGCCGCTCGGATTCCTCTCCGGCTGGGACGGCATCATCGCGCAGTTCTCCGCGGAGACGCTGGCGAGTGGGGCGCCGCAGCAGGCCGTCGACCAGGCGGTCGCCGGACTCACGAGCTCGCAGGGCGCCATCCAGGGTTCGGCCGGCGCCTCGCTCGGCACCGGGTTCCAGGCGGTCTACCTGATCGCGGGGATCGCCGCCACCATCTCGGCCGCGCTCACCCTGTTCATCAGCGGCAAGCGCACCGACGCTCCCGTCACGGACGAGGAGCTCGGCGAGGCGGTCGTCGAAGACGCCGTGGCCTGACCCGGCACAGCGAATGGGGCTCGGCGGGATGCCGAGCCCCATTCTGTTGTCCTCAGACGACGGCGGATGCCTCGCACAGGCGTCGAAGGCGCGGGATCGGGATCCGGTAGTTCAACGCGACCGCCGTCGCCGTGCCGTCGTCGTGGCGCCAGCGCAGGAGGGCCGGGCCTTCGGGCGCGCCGACGTCGCCGTCGATGACCTCAGGCTCGCCGACGAGGGGCGTGCGGCCCGCGACCCGCAGGTCGAGGTCGAACTGCTCGGTCCAGAAGTACGGCCTGGCATGGAGTTCGGATGACGCGTCACCGCGCAGCAGGGCGGCGGCAGCGACGCGGGCCTGCTCGATCGCGCTGTGCCAGATCGGGCTGCGTGCATGGCCCGCCGCCGTCGGCACCGCGGCGACATCCCCCGCGGCGACGATGTCGGGGCGGAGCCGGCCGCGGGAATCGACCGGGAGCGCGCCTCCGCTCGGCAGGCCGCTGCCGGCGAGCCACTCGGTGTTCGGGATGTCGCCGACCGCCGTGAGCAGCAGGTCGGCCTCGATGAGTCGACCGTCGGCGAGCTCTGCGACGGACCTCCCGCCGCGGTCGACGACCCGCGCGGCGGGCGTGACGATCAGCGTGAGTCCGCGGGCGAGGGCCGTCTCGGTGATCGTCTCGCCGAGGTGGGTGCCGAGCTGGCGCTCCATCGGCGGTTCGTTGGTGACGAGGGTCACGCGGCATCCGGCCTGGAGGGCACCGGAAGCGACCTCCATGCCGAGCGGACCACCCCCCACGACGACGAGGTCGGGGCGAGAGGTGATCCGCTCACGAAGCCGCATTGCGTCGTCGAGGGTGCGAAGCACGAGTTCGTCGGGGAGCGTTCCCAAGCGCCTCGCGCGTGAACCGCTGGCGATCACGAGTCCGTCGTACCCGAGCTCCGAACCGTCGTCGAGCATGAGCACGCGGCGTCCGGGGTCGAGTGCTGCCGCTGCGCGGCCCAACAGCTCGGTCGCGCCATGGTCGGGCGGCGGGAGCTCGTGCGAGGCGAGGTCGGCATCGCTTCGCAGCAACGCCTTCGAGAGGGCCGGCCGGCTGTACGCCGGTCGGCCCTCCGCACCGACGATTGTCAGGTCGCCGTCGAATCCGCCGGCTCGCAGCGTGTCCGCGGCGGTGAGCCCGGCGATGCCGTTGCCCACCACGACGATGTTCCTGGGCGGGGTCGCCATCGGCGACGCTCAGACGAGCCGGAGCGCGGCGACCGGGCAGGCACGCACCGCGGCACGGGCGCGCTCGAGCGCTTCGCCCTCGACCTCTGGGACGTCGATGACGAGGTCGGAGTAGTCGTCGAGGTGCATCAGGTCGGGCGCGGCCTCTTCGCAGAGGCCGTGGCCCTCGCAGCGCGGTCGGTCGAGTTCGATTCTCATGGTGGTGCTCTCCAGGTGGTGGGATCTCACGCGGGGACGACGTCGAGGACGTCGAGCTTCTCGATGCTTCGCGTGATGTTGCTGGGCACGCGCACCTCGTCGCCGAGGCGGAACGACCGGACGTGATTGGCGAGGGCGCGGATGACCGCGTGTCCTTCCATGCGGGCGAGGCCTTGCCCGGCGCATCCATGCGGGCCGTAGCCGAAGGTCAGGTGGTCGGTCGGGTTGCGCTTCACGTCGAAGGTGTCGGCGTCGTCGTAGTGGCGCTCGTCGTGGTTGCCGGCCCCGAACAGGATCGCCATGTGGGCGCCTTCCGGCACCAGCGCACCGTCGATCTCGACGTCGCGCGTCGCGCGCCGTCCCCAGGCGTGCACGGGCGGCCAGAAACGGAGGACCTCGGCGAACGCGGCCGGCACGAGCGACGGATCCTGCCGCACGAGCTCGAACTGCTCGGGGTGGCGTCCGAACAGAGCGACGATGTTGCCGATCGCGGCGATGGTCGTGTCGACCCCCGCGCCGAGGTACTGGTGGATGATGTTGCCGGCGGTGCCCTCGGGGATCTCGCCGCGATCCTGCGCGTCGAAGATGCCCCGACCGATGGAGCCCTCGGCGAGGTCGTCGCGGGTCACCTGGCTGCACCATCCGTAGAGCTCGCCGGCGATCGCGAAGTTCTCCATGGTGCGCTGGTTCATCGGGCCGATGACCTCCATGGCGGCCTGGCCCCAGCGCAGCATGTTCTCCTTCACCTGGCCCGTGAAGCCGATGAGATCGGCGACGATCTCGAGTGGGAACTCCCGAGCGAGTGCATCGATCGCCTCGAAGCTGCCCTCTCGAGCGAGCCTGGCAACCAGGGCGTCGGCCTTCTCGTTGATGGTGCCCTCCAGGCCGCGCAGGGCACGCGGGGTGAGGTTCGCCGACAGGGTCGCCCGCAGCTGCGTGTGCATGGGCGGGTCGGAGGCCAGCGAAGTTCCCTGGAGCGCCTCGTTGACGCCGTCGTTGAACCCGATCGCCTTGACCGACGAGAAGGTCTCGGGGTCGCCGAGTGCGTCGCGGATCACGTCGTAGCGGGTGAGCGCGTACACGTCATTCGCCGGCAGGTGCACGACGGCGCCGAGTTCGCGGAGGGCCTCGTAGGTCGGGTACGGATCAATCAGGACGTCGTCTGCGAAGAGATCGATGTCCGAGGTCGCGGGTGATGATGCCATGGTTCCTCCTCATTGAGTGGCCGGCGGTCGTCGTCGACAATTGGCTTACATACAGTAAAGCGAGTCGCATGTCATTACGCAAGTCCACTTGACATTCTGTAAAGCGAGTGTCAGGATGGTTCGCACACCGCCGCTCGACGAGCGGGTATGTCGCGCTCAATGGAGAGGAACCGTCGGTTGAACGGCATCGTCAATACCGTCCTCGGCCCTGTACCCGCCGATCGGCTCGGGGTCATCTCGGTACACGAGGCGCTCCTCTCGGTCGTACCCGGCGCTGAGCACGCCTTCGACATCACGATCGACCGTGCCGACATCTTCGATCGGCTGGCGGCGAAGCTCCGCGACTTCCGCAACCACGGCGGCGGCACGATCGTCGACAGCACGGGGATGTTCCACGGTCGCGACGTGCGGCTCTACGAAGCCCTCTCGCGCTCGACCGGCGTGCACCTCGTCGCCTCCACCGGCATGGGGCCTGAGGAGATGCTCGGCGGCTACTTCCTCACCCCGCAGACGAATCCGCCGACGCCGTGGCCGGCCGAGAGGTTCGCCGACCTGTTCACGAGGGAGATCGACGAGGGCATGGTGATTCCTCGGGTCGAGCGGCGGGGCGCTGCCGGCCTCGTCACCACCACGGCGACCCGCGAGGGAACGACGGCCACCGATGAGAGCCTGCTCCGCGGCGCTGCGCGCGCCGGCCTGGCCACTGGTGCGCCGGTCTCCATCCGCTTCGGACACGACGCCGTCCACGATCTCGAGATCGTGCTCGACGAGCACCTGCCGGCCGACCGCGTCGCCGTCGGCGGACTCGACCGCAGGGACGCGGTCGCCGCAGGCGCCCACCTCGAGATCGCCGGTCGCGGCGCGTTCGTCGGCGTCGACAACGTCGGACGCAACGACGACGATCACGTGACCGACCGCGAACGGGCGGCCCTCGTCAGCGAGCTCGTCACGGTGGGTCACGGCGACCGGATCCTGCTCTCGAGCAGCGCGATCGGCGTCGCGAAGGGCCGGCCCGACGACGACCTGCCGTTCAGCCTGGTCCTGTCGGGGTTCGTCCCCGTGCTGCGGGCCACCGGTCTCGACGAGGCCGTCATCCAGCGGATCCTCGTGGACAATCCGCGCGAATTTCTCACGGTGAGGTAGGAACCACGTGTCGAGAGTCAACACCGTCCTGGGGCCGATCCCCACCGAAGAGCTGGGTTTCGTGGCCATCCACGAGCACATCGGATACGGCATGCCGGGTTCCGAGCTGGACACGACGTGGTGGAAGACACCCGAGCAGCGCTACGAGGAGACGGTGCCGAAGCTGCGCCGGTTCCACGAGCTCGGCGGCGGCACATTCGTCGATGCGACCGGCATCTGCAACGGCCGCGACGTCGACTACTACCAGTCGCTCTCCGCGAAGACCGGCGTGCACATCGTCGCGTGCACGGGCTTCGTCGGCGGCGATACCGCCCTGCCGTTCTTCGCGCGAGCGAGCGTCGAGTACCTCGCTGCGCAGTTCATCCACGAGATCACGGTGGGCATCGGCACGACCGGCGGCCGTGCCGGCATCATCAAGGTCGGCGTGAGCCGAGGCGGGCGGATGACCGACCTCGACAAGCGCATCTACCGCGCCGCCGCCCGGGCCTCCCTGGCTACGGGTGTGCCGGTCCTGACCCACCTCGCGATCGACGCCGAGAACGCGATCGACATCTTCAACGAGGAGGGCCTCCCCCTCGACCGCGTGCTGTTCGGGCACGTCGACGACGGCGTGAACGCCGACAAGACGCGCGACACGTGGATCGCCGAGCAGGGCGGCCGGATCGGCTTCGACACCTTCGGCTACGAGACGGAACTGCCCGACCCGCCCTTCTGGGCCCGGCCCCGCAAGGAACGGCTCGACCACTTCCTGCGCTTCATCGGCCAGGGCCACCTCGGCAGGGTGCTGGCCTCCGCCGACGCCAACTGCAGCCCGCTGGGCTGGCCGGGCGTGAAGGGCCACACCGTCAACTACATCTTCGAGGACCTCATCCCCGACCTCCGCGCCGCCGGCCTCGACGAGGCCACGATCACGACGATCTTCGTCGACAACCCCGCCGACTTCCTGGCCATCCAGAACTGAGAGAGAAGAACCATGGACATCACGAACCTCCGCGTCGCCACCGTCGGCGGCGGATACGGCGGCGCTGCCGCCGCCAAGGCCCTCAGCCTGCTCGGCGCCGACGTCGCCGTCTACGAGCAGGCGAGCCAGATCCGGGAGGTCGGCGCCGGCATCGGCCTGCGCCCCTCCACGATGGACCTGTTCCGCCAGTGGGGCGTCTTCGACGCCATCGCGAAGGTGAGCTCGCCGAGCGACTACTTCGAGATCCTCACCGCCACGGGCGACCCCATCATGAAGGACTCGTGGCCCGGTATGGAGGACTACGAGGTGAAGACGAACACGCACCTCATCCACCGCGGTGACTTCATCGAGGCACTCGTGGGCGTGCTGCCCGAGGGCATCGTGCACCTCGGCCACAAGCTGGAGCAGATCGAGGACCTCGGCGATCGCGCGGTGCTCACCTTCGCCAACGGAACCACCGCCGAGGCCGACCTCGTCATCGGCGCCGACGGCATCCGGTCGACGGTACGCCAGCAGCTGTTCAGCGACCAGCAGCCCGTCTTCGCGGGCGAGCACGCGTACCGCGCGGTGGTGAACGCCGACGAGGCCCACGGTCTCGTGGTCGACGACAACCTCCGCATGTTCGTGGGCCGCGGCACGAAGGTCTACGTGCTCCCCCTTCGCCATCGCGGCCAGATGTCCTTCGACGTCACCGCACTGAATGCCGACGGCACGTGGACGCCGGCGGTCACGAAGGACGACATGCTCGCGACCGTCGAGGGCTTCGACGAGCGGATCGTGAAGCTCGTGCGGGACCTCGACATGGACCGCGTCAACGTGCGCGCCGTCTACGACATCGACCCCGTCGACACCTGGCACTCCGACCGCGTCGCCCTGCTCGGCGACGCGGCCCACTCGATGTGCCACCACCAGGGACAGGGTGCCAACTCGGCGATCATGGACGCCGGCGGACTCGCCGAGGCGCTGCAGCAGGCCGACTCCGTCGCCCAGGCGCTGGCCGCCTACCAGGCCGCGCGCAAGCCCGTGACCGACGAGCTGCAGCGCATCTCGCGTCAGGGCTGGACCGAGGACGAGATCAACGACGTCTTCCCCGGCCAGAAGCCGTTGGCCCGGCAGCAGGCCTGAGACGCCATGCCGTTGCATCCCGAGATCGCCGAGGTCGTCGCCAGCCTGCCCGCGCCGCCGCCCGGCCCCATCGACCCGAGCATGCTTCGGGCCGCCGAGGAGGCGATGGTTCCCCGCCTGGAGCAACGGCTGCCGCTGCACGCCGTCGAGGACGTGACCGCCCAGACGGCGGTCGGCGAGGTGCCGGTGCGGATCTACACCCCGGCCGAGGCCGCGTCGTACGGCGTGCTCGTGTACTTCCACGGCGGGGCGTTCTTCCTCGGGAGCCTCGACACGCACGACCACGTCGCACGGTCGCTGGCCGCGGCGACCAGCCTCAGGGTGGTGTCGGTCGGCTATCGTCGCGCACCCGAGGCGGCCTTCCCGGCCGGCCTCGAGGACTGCTACGGCGTGGTGCGCTGGGTTGCCGAGCACGGCGAGCGCCTGCGGTGGAACGGCGAGACCCTGGCCGTCGTCGGCGACAGCTCGGGCGGCACGTTCGCCGCGGCCGTCGCCGCGATGGCGCACGACGACGGGTTCGACCGCATCACCCACCAGGTGCTGTACTACCCGTCGCTCGATCTCGACTTCGACGTCGACCGGTACCCCTCGCTCCGCGACAACGCCGAGGGCTACGGACTCGAGACCGCGGGTCTCCGGCCGTTCAACGCGTTCTACCTCGACAGCGGAGCCGACCCGGCCGATTCTCGCGTCTCCCCCATCAAGCGCCAAGCCCTCTCCGGCCTGCCGCCGGCCCTCATCGTCACGGCCGAGTTCGACCCGCTGCGCGACGAGGGCGAGCGCTACGGCGAGCGGCTGCGCGACGCCGGGGTCGACGTGATCGTCAGCCGGTACGCCGGGGCGAACCACGGGTTCGTGCAGAACTTCGCGTGGATCCCCGAGTACCAGCGCGTCTACGACGAGACCGCGGCCTTCCTCGGGGCGACGCGATGACGACGAAGATCCACCCGATCGCGGCGCCCTGGGGCCGCTTCCACCTGTACAGCTTCCTCATCGACGCACCGGAGCTCGCCATCGTCGACACGGGGGTGACCGACTCGGCCGCCGGTATGCCGCGTGCGCTCGAATCGTTCGGCCGGCGCATCGAGGACGTCCGCTGGATCCTGCTCACCCACGGTCACATCGACCACGTCGGCGGCGCGTTCGCGCTCTGGGAAGCGACGGGCCGCAGAGCGCACGTCGTCATCGGCGAACGGGACGCACCGTTCATCCGCTCGCGCCGGGCCCATGTCGACGAGTTCCTCGAGCTGCGTGGCGAATACCTCTCCGACCCCCAGGCCGCGGAGCGGAAGATCGCGGATGCCGAGCAGTCGATCTCCGGCGAGCTGGAGCCGACGCTGCTCGTGCGGGGCGGCGAGACGCTCGACCTCGGCGGCGTCGCGGTGTTGGTGCACGCCGTGCCGGGGCACACGCCCGGCGCGGTCGCGTACGTCGTCGAGGGCCAGGGCGACGTCTTCGTCGGAGACAGCGTGCAGTGCTACGGCGCGGCGAGCGGCTTCCCCGGGTACGAGGACGCCGTGGGTTACCGGAAGAGCCTCGAGTACCTGCGCGATGTGGTGGAGCCGCGGCACCTGTACCTCGGCCACCCCTACCGGCGCGCCGACGGCACCCCCTTTCCCGTCGAGCTCGATGAAGCCGAGGCATCCGAGGCGATCCAGGGCAGCCTCGACAACGAGGCGCGGATCCGTGCCGCCGTCGAGCGGTACCTCGCCGCCGGGCTCGCCGCGACGGATTCGCCGTACTCGCCGTTCCAGGCCGTCGCGGAGGAGCTCGGGTACACCGGCGATCCGACCCTCGAGCCGGCGCCGTTCTTCACGACGATGCACGCGTACCGCACGACATTCCCACCGCGATCCGGAAGGACGAAGGGCGAACGACATGGCTGAGATCCGCACGATCGACGCGGGCGGACGGACGATCACCGTTCACAAGGACCTCGAGATACCGATGCGGGACGGGGTGGCTCTCGTCGGCGACGCCTACGGCGAGTTCGACGGGACGCCGCGGCCGGCGCTCGTCGCGCTCAGCCCGTACGGCAAGGAGTTGCAGGCACTCGCCCTGACGACGCCGCCGCAGCGGCGTCCGAGCCCGATGTGGGACGGCTGCATCGAGGCCGGCGACATCGCCCGGGTCGTCGAGGAGGGCTACGTGCACGTCATCGGCGACCTCCGCGGATCGGGGGCATCCGAGGGCGAGCACATCGGCAACTACAACGCCGGAGGCGTGTCACTCGGCGAGGACGCGTACGACTTCATCGAGTGGGTGGCGGCGCAGCCCTGGTGCGACGGCAACGTTGGCATGATCGGCATCTCGTACTTCGGCTCGATGCAGGTGCTCGCCGCCGCCGAACGGCCGCCGCACCTCAAGGCGATCTTCGTCTCGGGGGGCCACTACGACTTCTACGAGACCACCTACCACGGCGGCATCATGTGGTTCATGCCGCGCGCGGCCCGCGAGGGGCGGGGTGGTGACTCGGGCTGGGCGTTCACCGACCGGGTGAAGTCCCGCATGCTCGAGCAGTACTCCCCCGATGCGCTGAAGGAGCTCGTCGCGAAGCGGCTGGCAGATCCGGATGTCGCCGCATGGCCGAACCTCGTGCACGTGCTGCACTATCCCAAGAACCACGAGGCCTGGTTCGACATCGTGATGAACGAGTTCGACGGCGAGTGGTACGAGGAACGCAATCCCATCACGCTGGCTCCGAACATCGACATCCCGGTCTGGCTGCAACTCGATCAGGGCCGCGGATGGACCCTCGACGGCACCATCGAGCTGTTCCACGCGTTGAAAGGGCCGAAGAAGCTCGACATCGGCCCGTACCCGCCGATGCAGTCGCGTCCCCTCATCGAGGAGCACGACAAGATGTTCCGCTGGTACGACTACTGGATCAAGGGCATCGACAACGGCGTCATGGACGAACCCGCCGTGAGCGTGTTCGTCGAGGGCTCGCGAGAGGTGGTGACCGCCGACCAGTGGCCGCCCAAGCCGATCGAGTACCGGCCCCTCTACCTGCGACCTCGCCGCCGCCTCGCCTCCGAGCCCGAGCGCATGGGCGCCGAGCATGCCGCCCCCGACGGCTTCTACCAGGCCCCGCTCACCGTTACCGACAAGGTCGAGATCCTCGACTGGGCCACGGCTCCGTTCGAGGAACCCACCGAGCTGATCGGCACGGGTGCCGCACATCTGTTCGTCGAGATCGACCAGCCCGACACGAACCTCATCCTGCGCCTGTGGGATGCCGCGCCGAACGGGTCACGGCAGCTCATCACGACCGGCTACCTCAAGGCCTCGCATCGCGAGCTCGACGACCGCACCACCGAGGGCAACCCCTACCACCCGCACACCCGCGTGGTGCCCGTCGAGCCGGGCAAGATCGAGGAGTACGTGCTCCGCCTCTACCCCTTCGCGGCCACGTTCCAGCCCGGCCACCGCATGGTCGTCGAGCTCTCGAACGCCGAGCCGCTCGCCGACGAGCACAACGCCCTGCTGCCGCCCGACGCGTTCCACCTCCCCGTCGGCCGGCCTGTCACGCACAAGGTCTACCGCGACGCCGCCCACCCATCACGCCTCGTGCTGCCGTTCACCACGAACGTCAGTTGACGGATGCCCCGGGCCGCCGCATCCGGAACCGCGCGTCCTCGCTGATCGTGAAGTAGTCGGCCGGTCCCCCGCCGCGGAGGATCGGCTCACCGGCCACCGTGTCGTAGATGCCGCTCGCCACGAGGTCGCGTCGGATGTGGATCATGACCGCCTCGCCGAGCACGAGCCAGGAGTCGAGGTCGGCGCCCGAGGCATCCGTCAACCGATGGATCGCGCTCACCCGGCACTCGAACGCGACCGGGGACGCAGCGACCCTCGGCGGCGCGACGAGCGATGACGGCGCCGACTCGAGCCCGGCCAACTCGAACTCGTCGACGTCGCCGGGCACCTCGGCGGAGCTGGCGTTGACCGCCTCGGCGAGCGAGCGGGTCGCGAGGTTCCACACGAACTCGCCCGTCTCGGCGATGTTGGCGACGGAGTCCTTCCAGCGCAGGCTCGAGAAGCCCACGATCGGCGGTCGGTAGTTGAAGAGGTTGAAGAAGCTGTACGGCGCGAGGTTGCGGGTGCCGTCGGCGGCGAGCGACGAGATCCAGCCGATCGGGCGCGGCGCGACGATGAGGTTGAGCGGGTCGTGCGCGAGGCCGTGGCCGAGTCGCGGCTCGTAGCTGTGCAGGTCGCTCACCGGTCCAGACTATGCGGGCAGGCCGGCCGCGAGCTCGTCGAACACCGCATCCGCGTCGCGCTCCCGGGCGAGCGGCGCGGCCTGCCCCGCCCAGAGCGACTGCAGTTCACCGACGCCGCGTCGCCCGGCCTCGGCGCGGAACCGCCCGGTGAGCCAGTTCTGCACGGGGAACGGCGCGATCGCTCCCGCGGCCTCGATGGTGCGGATGGCACGGTTCGGGATGCCCCGTGCGAGGCGTCCGCTCATCGCGCGCGTGAGCACGGTGCCATGAGCCGTGGCCTGCGTGATCGCCCGCCGGTGCGCGTCGTTCGCCGCCGACTGCTCGGTACGCAGGAATGCCGTGCCGACCTGCACCCCCGAGGCGCCGAGCGCGAAGGCGGCGGCGACACTCCGCCGGTCGGCGATGCCACCGGCCGCGATCACGGGCACGTCGACCGCGTCGGCCACCTGCGGCACGAGGGCGAAGATGCCGACGAGGGATTCCTCGGCCGGCCGCAGGAACGACACGCGGTGCCCGCCGGCCTCCGGCCCGGTCGCCACGACCGCGTCGACCCCGCCGCGCTCGAGGGCGAGCGCCTCGTCGACGGTGGTGGCGGTGCCGAGCACGGCGATGCCCTGTTCGTGCGCTGCCGCGATCACCGCTGCCGATGGAACGCCGAACACGAAGCTCACGACCGCCGGCCGCGCCTCGAGCACGGCCTCGAACTGCGCCTCGAAGAGCGGAAGGAACCGATCGGGCCGCTCGGGCAGCTCGAGCCCGAGTTCGTCGAAGAACGGCCGCAGGGCCTGTGCGTAGCGGGAGAAGTCGTCGGCGGACACCTGCTCCACCTCGTCGTTCGGCAGCCAGAGGTTGAGCGCGAAGGGCCGGCCGGTCGCCGCCCGCAGCGCTGCCGCCGCCTCGAGGATGCGATCGGCGTCGTACCCGTACAGCCCGTACGAACCGAGTCCACCGCGTTCGCTCACGGCGGCGGTGAGCTCGATCGACGAGAGCCCGCCGAAGGGCCCGAGCACGATCGGCCGCTCGACGCCGAGCAGTTCCACGAGGTCACGCATCGTCGGTCTCCTGTTCGGTGGGCACCGCGCCGCAGTGCCAGCACGGTCGGCTCGCGGCATCCGGTGCGCCCTCGTTCATCGCGCCGCACTCGGGGCACACGCGCCCGAGCCAGCAGACCGCGTCGCCGGACTCAGCGGGCATCGGCCGCCGCCGTCTGCGGTGCGGTGGGGCTCGAGCGCGTCCAGCCGAGCTCGTCGCCGAGGTCGAAGTAGTGCTTGAAGCTATAGATGAGGGGCTGCCAGGCGCGCGGGTCGATGTGGTCGCCCTCGGCGACGATGCCCGCCGCGGCGTGCACGCGCACGACCTCCGCCTCGACGAGCACGTAGTCGTCGCTCCAGCCGGGCGTCATCCGGCGCACCTCGGCCTCGAACTGCAATGCGCACTCCCGCACGCGCGGCGGCGTCACGAGATCGGATGCCTCGGCGTGCAGGCCCGCAGCCGCGAACTTCTCGGGGTCGTGGCGATACCGGTCGGCCTTCGCCGACGGCACGGGGTGGCGTGCGGTCAGGGCGGCGAGGCGCTCGACCGCCTCCCAGTGCGACCCCGAGGGGAAGTTCACCGTGAGCTCGGGCCGCCGCCGCAGGTTCTCGACGGTCTGCCCGTCGGTCTCGATGCCGAGCACGAGCATCTGCCCCAGCGCCCAGTACGACGACGCGGGTGCCAGGTTCGGCGAGCCGTCGGGGTTCTCACTGGCGACGAGGAACACGGGCGTGCCCACGTACAGGATCTTCGGTCGGATGACGCGGCGGCCCTCGGTGGGCTCGCCGATGTCGTTCGCCTGGTTCACGCGGTTCAAGCCTCCAGTCCGCTGAGTTCGGTCGGCGCCAGCCAGCGGTCCCCCTCGCGCACCGCGGGCAGCACGTCGACCACGATCGTGGGATCGTTCGATTCGATCGCACCGCGCACACGGGGGCCCGAGCGGTCGTCTGACGGGTCCACCGCCACGCCGCTCGCCACGAGCGCCTCGGCGTCGAGCACCACCACGACCACCGGGAGCCGCAGGTCGGCGTACCGCTCGTCGAGCACCTGCTGCACGCGCGCGGCGTCGCAGGTGCGGATGTACCCGTCGTCGTCGAGCGAACGTCCGCGGGTCGAGACCTCGTACTGGCCGAGGAGCTGGCTCATGCCCCAGTCGTCCTCGATGGCGATGTGGTGGAGGCGTCGGTCGGCCACGTCAGCCCGCCGCTCGGAGGTGGGCGAGGGTGAGCCCGATCGGGATGCTGATGATCAGCGCGGCGAGCACGACCCGGTAGGCGACGGCGCGTGCGAGCGCCCGGTGCGCCCAGGTCGCGGCCATCGCGGCGACCAGCGCCGCCAGCAGCAGGATGCCGCCGAGGTCGACGACGATGGGCGCCGCCGTGAACGTGCCGACGATGACGAGCAGGTTGCCGAGGTTCCAGCCGGCCAGCGTCGCCCGAAGGCGAGCCGCCGAGGCATCCGTCGTTCCGAGCACCCGATGTTGGGCGGCGAGGCAGCACTGCGCGACGCCGGCGACGAGCACGAGGTAGGCGGCGAGCCAGCTGCCCTTCGGAAGCTCGAGCGGACCGGTGATGGCGGCGACGAGGCCGCCGACGATGACGAGGGCGACACCGAGTGCGAACCCGGTGCGGCCGACCCGGTCCACGGGTGCCGTTATCTCAGCCCCGTCGGGCGCGAGGGAATCTCGCACGCTGAGGGACTCATGTCGGAGTGTCACGTCCCGCTCACCGTCCTCGGTTGATTTAACCGAAACACTATCCGGTTAAATCGGTTAGCGTGGAAGTATGACGACGGGGGACCTGCAGGACCGAGCCGACATCGGCACCCTCGTCGACGAGTTCTACACGCGGGCATTCGCCGACCCGCTCATCGGCCCCATCTTCACCGACGTCGCGAAGATGGACCTCGACCACCACCGGCCCATCATCTGCGACTTCTGGGAGACCGTGCTCTTCAACGCGGGCCTCTACCGGCGCAACGCCCTCCAGGTCCACGTCGCGCTGAACGGTCGATTTCCGCTGCTGCCCGAGCACTTCGAGCGCTGGATGCAGCTCTGGGTGCACACCGTCGACGAACTGTTCAGCGGCGAGAGGGCCGACCTCGCGAAGGTGCAGGCCGAGCGCATCGCGGGCTCCATCGGCCGTCGCCTGCAGGGGCGGTCGGGGAGCGAATTCGAGAGCATCGGCCTCCGGGAGCCAGCGGATGCCCCGTGAATCCGTCACGGGCGACGTGCACGCGGTGCTCGCCTCCCGCAGCCGACGCCAGGTGCTGCACACGATCGAACGCTCCCAGGAACCGGTCGACGCCCTCACCATCGCCACGGAACTCGGACGGCACGTGACCACCGTGCGCTTCCACCTCGACCAGCTCGAAGCCGCGCACCTCGTGCGACGCCAAGTCGGCGCCGAACCGCGGCGCGGGAGGCCGCGCATCCGCTACGTCGCCGCATCGAGCACCGAGGGAGACAGCCGCGAGCAGCTCATCGAGGTGCTCGCGCAGGCACTCGCCGAGCGAGCCGACGGGCGGTCGCGGTCGGTGGAGGCCGGACGCCGATGGGCCGATGCGCTCATGCCGGCCGAGCCCGAACCGGGTGACGTCGACGACGTCGACACCCTCGTGCGCGTGCTCGACATGCTCGGCTTCGACCCGGAGGTCGCCGGTGGCGAGGTCATCCGGCTGCGCGCGTGCCCGTTCCGCGATGCCGCGCGCGACCACCCCCAGGTGGTGTGCTCGGTGCACCGGGGACTCATCGAGCAGCTGATGGAGCACCGCGGCTCCGATCGCCGCGCCGAGCTCCTCCCCTTCGTCGAACCCGAGCTGTGCCTCGTCACGCTCGCCGCCTCTCCGGGCAGACGTACGCTGGACGAATGACTGACCCCGTGCTCATCGGTCCGGTGGACCCGCCCGACGTGCACGTGATGACCTACAACGTGCGCCGCCGGTTCCGCAACCTCCGCCCCGGCAGCCCCGATCGCTGGGACCGCCGCAAATGGCTCCTTCGCCGCATCCTCGCGGCCGAGCAGCCCACGGTGCTCGGCGTGCAGGAGGCCTTTGCCGATCAGGTGCACTTCGTCGCCGACTCGCTGGGCCAGCACTACGAGTGGGTCGGACACGGGCGCAACGCCTCGGGCGAGGGTGAGCGCTGCACGATCTTCTACGACACGAAGCGCCTGACGCTGTCGAGATGGCATCAGCGCGCCCTCTCGGCGACCCCCGACACGCCCGGGTCGCGCAGTTGGGGCAACGTCGTGCCGCGCATCGTCGTCTCCGCCCACTTCACGGATCTCGCGACCGACCGTCGTCTCGGCGTGTTCAACACGCATTTCGACCATGTCTCCCGGAAGTCCAGGAACGCGGCCGCCCTCATGATCCGGGAACTCGTCGTCGCTGAGCACGAAGCCGACCCCGAGGCCGGCTTCGTCGTGATGGGCGACCTCAACGCCGACGCCGGCTCGGTCGTGCACCGACGGCTCGAGGGCGACGGCGTGCTTCGAGATGTGTGGGATGCCGCCGAGGAGCGCATCAGCCCGCAGTGGGGCACGTTCTCGAACTACCGCCGGCGCCGCGTGGGCGGCAAACGCATCGACCTGATCCTCGCGGGGGCGGGCTTCGAGGTGCTGCGCACGGGCATCAACGCCGTGCGCTTCGAGGGCGCCGCGGCATCCGACCACGAGCCGGTGCAGGCCGTGCTGCGATTCACCGAGCTCCCCGCAGCGGCATCGCACGACTGACTCGCGTCGGCGTCGGTCGGGTCAGCCGACGGACGGCTCGGCGTCTCGTTTCACCGTCGCGAGCATGCGGCGCGTGGCGATGACATGTGCCCGCGTGCCGACGAGCATCGTGCGGTAGAGGCGACCCGAGGCTCGGGGGAATGCGGCGCGGGTCTCTGCGCGCAGGCGGCTCCTGCCGTCACCGACGTCGTCGAGGCGGAAGACCAGCTCGTAGTCGGAGTACCGGTGCCGGCCCGCCAGCGCCAGTTCCGCGAGCTCCTCGACGGCGACGACGTGGAACCCCGGCACGGTCGATCCGACAGCAAGCGGGCGTGGGCCGGATGCCTCGGTGTCGAGACATCCGAGGAATCGTGCCAGCCGACCCGGCCCCGCATGCTCGACCATGCGCAGCAGCGCCGGCCATGCCGTGTCGCGGCCCGCATCGATGACCACGGCATGCTCGTCGACCAGCGCCGCCGACGCCGGCGCGCTCATGCGTCGACCACCGGTCGCTCGGAGGCCCGCGCAGCGCGGCGCAGCAGGCGGAATCGCACGACACCGCGGATGTCCCGTCCGTGAAGGCACGGCTCTGCCCACGAGCGGGCATCGTCGGATGCCTCGCGGTTGTCGCCGAGCACGAGGTACCTGCCGGGCGGCACCTCGAACGCGCCGCGGTAGGTGCCCGACGCGCTCGCATACGGCTCGTCGAGCGGCTCACCGTTCACGTGCACGACGCCGCCCGATCCGAACCCGATGCGCTCACCGGGAAGGCCGATCAGTCGCTTGACGAGCGTCGCCCCGCGTTCGCGCGACCGGAACACCACGATGTCGCCCCGTCGCAGTCGCTCGAGGCGATGCACGCAGGTCGTGAGCAGCAGGTCGCCCGACTCGAGTGCCGGGCGCA
The DNA here is from genome assembly GCF_040679595.1 of Agromyces sp. NPDC052230. Taxonomy (NCBI): domain Bacteria; kingdom Bacillati; phylum Actinomycetota; class Actinomycetes; order Micrococcales; family Microbacteriaceae; genus Agromyces; species Agromyces sp. NPDC052230. The sequence continues at coordinate 283,711 of NZ_JBFAVC010000006.1, forward strand.
TCGAATCCGAACGCACCAGGGTCGTGAACATCACGAACCGGTTGATGAGCAGCGCCCCGACGGCCACGGCGGCGACCGCGACGAGGGCGACGACCCAGCCGAGCTCAGCGGAGGCCACGTCAGTGGTGATGCTCGTGATGGCCGACGTGCTCGTGCTCGCTGTGCTCGTGCTCCTCGTGCCCGTGCTCCCCGTGCCCATGCTCCTCCCCCTCGGCGAAGTGGAAGAAGTCGACGTACGCCGCGATGAAGGCGCGGCCGGCGGTGACATCGTCGACGTCGAAGTCCTTCGTCGCGAGCACACGTTCGAACCGCTCGCGCAGCTCCTGCAGCTCGGCTTCGGAGAACATCCCCTCGAGCGGTTCCATGCTCCCGGTCGCCACGCAGCGATCGGCCGCCGCGACCGCGTCGTCGATGGGCGTGCCCGCCGGCTTGACGCCGTCGTACGGCGCGCCCTCACCGGCGCGGTGCAGCCGCACGAGCGTCTCCAGGAAGTACTGATCGGCCAGCTCGCGGGCGTCGTCCCCGAGGTCGCGAACTCGTCGGGCGAGCTCGAACGCCTTCGTCAGCTCGGCTTCGTGCGGCTCGCCGATCCACTTGAGCGCGTGGTTCAGGTTGCCCGATTCGAGCGCTCGTCGCCCATCGGCGACGGTCGGGCCGTCCATCGTGTCGCAGTGCGCGCGCGCGGTCTGCGGCACCATGAGTGCGAGTGCGACGGATGCCGCGGCGAGCGCCGCCACCCCGAGTACCAGAAGCATGCTCATGCCGATCGCTCCTTCCGGCCGGCGCGGAGCCGACGCCCTCCGACCAGCCTAGGACGGCAGCGGCGAACCGGCCAGCGTCAGCGATCCACCTCGATGACGCGGGTCTCGTCCCACGGCTCCGACCATCCGAGCTCGTCGAACATGCGGTCCAGCACGATCGCGGTGAAGCCCCAGATGATCCGTCCGTCGACGGTGAAGGCCGGCGCGCGGAAGACGTGGCCCTCGACGGTGTGCGCCGTGCTCCCCCGGTTCGCGGGGTCGAGCAGGTCGCCGACGGGCACCCGGAACACCTCCACCGACTCGTCGTGATCGACGGCGGCCACCTCCGAGGGACGCCTCCACCACGCGGGCACGGGCGTGACGAGGTGATTGCTGATGGGGAGCGGCATCGCGGGCAGCAGGCCCAGGGGCTCGACGCCGTCGGGTTCGACGCCCGTCTCCTCGGCGGCCTCTCGCAGCGCTGCGGCTACCGGACCGGCATCGGATGCCTCGAGCCGCCCGCCGGGGAAGGCGATCTGTCCGGGGTGGCTGCCGAGCGTCGCCGCGCGGCGCAGCAGCAGCACGTCGAGGTCGCGAGGCACGTGGCCGTTGGATGACGCGGGCACGGAGTCGAGCACCCCGAACAGCACGAGCACCGCGGCCGGGCGAGCGCTCGAGACATCGGGAAGCACTCGCGGCATGTCGAGCGACCAGTCGAGGCCGCGCTCGCACAGGGCCACGAGCTCCGCGCGGGGGTCGGCGGTCATCGGGGGCATGGTTCCACCCTACGGAGTTCCGACACGTGGTCGGCAGGGCAGGGGCGCTCGACGGCTGCGCTACGCCGACGGCTCGAGCCGCTGCGGCCCGACACCCGACTCACCGAGCGCGTCGTCGGGGTTCAGGAGCCCGCACGCCTTCATCGAGAGGCAGCCGCAGCCGATGCATCCGGTCAGCTCGCGCTCGAGCCGTTCGATCGCAAGCCGGCGCTCCTCGAGCTGCTTCTTCCATCGACGGGAGGCGCGCTGCCAGTCCTCGTGGCTCGGCGTCGTGTCGAGGGGCACGTGGGCGAACACCGCCTGCACGTCGGTGAGCGGGATACCGAGCCGCTTCGCCACCGAGATGAGCGAGATGCGTCGGAGCATGTGCCGCGGGTAGCGACGCTGGTTGCCGTCGGACCGCAGCGAGGCGATGAGACCGAGGTCTTCGTAGAAGCGAAGGGCGGATGCCGCGACCCCCGTACGCCGGCTCATCTCGCCGATCGTCATGAGCTCGTCGGGGGCGTGCTTCGTCGCATGCTCCGCCGCGGTGGCGACGTCATGCGTGCGCGACATCCGATGACCTCCGATTTGACTTCAAGCATACTTGAGGTCTTACGTTGGGACCATGCGCGTGTTCACCCTGGTGGTTCCCCGATGACCTACGTGATCGCACTGCCGTGCGTCGACCTGAAGGACAAGGCCTGCATCGACGAGTGCCCTGTCGACTGCATCTACGAGGGTGAACGCAGCCTCTACATCCACCCTGACGAGTGCGTCGACTGCGGTGCCTGCGAACCCGTGTGCCCCGTCGAGGCGATCTACTACGAAGACGATCTCCCCGATGTGTGGGCCGACTACTACAAGGCCAACGTCGAGTTCTTCGACGACCTCGGCTCGCCCGGCGGCGCCGCGAAGGTGGGCATGATCGCCAAGGACCACCCGCTCATCGCCGCACTGCCGCCGCAGGGCGGCCACGAGTGACGAACGACGGCACGACGGATGCCGCGGCCGTCGGCGGTGATGCGGCTCCCACTGCCGAGGCCGACCCCGCCGCAGCCGAGGCTGCCCGTGCCGCGGCCCTCAAGGACGTCTTCCGCCTGCATCCGGCCGCCGTCACCCTGATCACCGCGTCGACGCCCCGGGGCCCGGTCGGGCTCACGGCGTCGAGCGTGGCATCCGTCGCCCTCGATCCGCCGACCGTCTCGTTCTCGGTGACGCGCGCCACGGGGTCTGCCGGGGGCCTCCTCTCGGCCGACACCATGCTCGTGCACTTCCTCGCCGACCGTCACGCCGACCTCGCTCGGGCGTTCGCGCACTCGGGCGCTCCGCGTTTCACCCGCGAGCAGGGCTGGACCACGCTCGCGACCGGTGAGCCGCTGCTGCCCGATGCCCGCGCGGCGTTCCGGTGCCGGGCGCTGCACGTCGTCGCGGTGGGCAGCTCCTCCCTCGTCGTGGCCGAGGTGCTCGACGTGCTGCAGGGCGTCCCGGGCGATCCGCTGCTCTACCACGACCGCAGGTTCCACGCCTTCGACCCCGACGCCCCCGACCTCTGACCCACTCCACCTCGAAAGGAACGATCACCATGACCGCGTACACCCTCCCCGACCTGCCGTACGACTACGCTGCGCTCGATCCGCACATCTCGGCGACCATCATGGAGCTGCACCACTCCAAGCACCACCAGGCCTACGTGACCGGCGCGAACACGGCGCTCGAGCAGCTCGCCGAGGCTCGTGAGGCGGGCAACCTCGCGAACGTGAACAAGCTCGAGAAGGACCTCGCGTTCAACCTCGGCGGGCACGTGAACCACAGCGTGTTCTGGCAGAACCTCTCCCCCGAGGGCGGCGGCGAGCCGCAGGGCGAGCTGGCCGCGGCGATCGGCGACGCGTTCGGCTCGTTCGAGAAGTTCCAGGCGCACTTCACCGCGACCGCGCTCGGCGTGCAGGGCTCGGGCTGGGCAGTGCTCGCGTGGGACTCGATCGGCGCCCGCCCGGTGGTCTTCCAGCTGTTCGACCAGCAGGGCAACGTGCCGCTCGGCGTGACGCCGCTGCTGCAGCTCGACGTGTGGGAGCACGCCTACTACCTCGACTACAAGAACGTGCGCGCCGACTACGTGAAGGCGTTCTGGAACATCGCGAACTGGTCGGATGTCGCGTCCCGCTTCGAGCGCGCCCGCACCGCGACGCAGGGACTCATCGTCCCGGGCGCGAACTGACCGAGCGTCGAGCCATGAGCCGTCGGCGCCGCCCGCGCCGACGGCTCTCGGTCGCCCTGCTCGCGGTGCAGGTCCGGCGCTACACGCTCGCGGCCATCGTCGCCCTCACCGCGATCGGCGCGCTCATCGCCGCGATCGGCGGCTGGGGGCATCCGTAGCCCATTCGCGCTCCCGGGAAGCCCTGGGCGCCGTCTGGCGTTGCATCCTGTCGTGACCGACACCCTGCTGGGCGCCCTCGCCGCGCACGACGCGACCGAGATGGTGCGCACGGCCGACGTGGTCGTCATCGGTGCCGGGCAGGCCGGGCTCTCCGCCGCGTACCACCTGCGGCGGCGCAGCTTCGTGTCGGCGACGGATACCGCGGGCCGGCCGAGCGACTTGGAGCCGGGCTCGGGCGCCGGAACCTACGTCGTGCTCGACGCCGAGGGCGGCCCGGGCGGCGCGTGGCGGCACCGCTGGCAGAGCCTGCGGATGGCGACGGTGAACGGCATCAGTGACCTGCCGGGCATCGCCAAGCCCGAGGTCGACCCGAACGAGCCGAGTTCGGCGTTCCTCGCGCGGTACTTCGGCGACTACGAGCGGCAGCTCGACCTGCCGATCCTGCGTCCGGTCTCGGTGTCGGCGGTGCGACGGGAGGACGACGACCCGAACGGGCGGCTCAGAGTCGAGTCATCCGCCGGCGTCTGGTCGACTCGGGCCGTGATCAACGCGACCGGCACCTGGAGCCGGCCGTTCTGGCCGGTGTATCCGGGGCAGTTCACGTTCCTCGGGCGGCAGCTGCACACGAAGGACTACGTCGCGGCGAACGAGTTCGCCGGGCAGCACGTCGTGGTCGTGGGCGGCGGCATCTCGGCGGTGCAGTTCCTCGACGAGATCTCGAAGGTCACCTCGACGACCTGGTTCACCCGGCGTGAGCCCGAATGGCGTGACGCCGAGTTCGATCACCGCGCGGGGCACGACGCGGTCGCCCTCGTCGAGGAGCGCGTGCGCCAGGGGTTGCCGCCGCAGAGCGTCGTCTCGGTCACGGGCCTCCTGTGGACGCCATCGCTGCGCGCGGCGGCGGCCCGCGGCGCGCTGGAGCGGCATCCGATGTTCACCGGCATCGAACCCGACGGTGTGCGCCTGGCCGACGGTTCGTTCCTGCGCGCCGACGTCATCCTGTGGGCGACGGGGTTCCGCGCCGCCCTCGACCACCTGGCGCCCCTGCACCTGCGCGCACCCGGCGGCGGCATCGTGATGGACGGCACGCAGGTCGCCAACGAGCCGCGCGTGCACCTCATCGGCTACGGCCCGTCGTCGTCGACCATCGGCGCGAACCGGGCGGGACGGGCGGCCGTCAGCGGCATCGTGAAGCGGCTCGGGCCGAGCGCCGGCGCCGCCGCGGCCTGACGTTGCGGTTTCGCCTCACTCAATCCGGTCCAGGCGGAAGACGCGGAACTCGCGGCCAGCCGCCCGCTCGTAACGCCGGTATCCGGGCAGCACCCCATCGAGACGTTCCCACGCTTGCTCCCGCTCGGCGCCCGTCAGGAGCGTCGCGGTGACGCGGCTGCGGTGTCGGCCGCGCTCGACCTCGGCGTCGGGGTGCGCCATGAGGTTGTACGTCCACCCCGGATGCCGCGGCCGCGCGAAGCTGCTGCCTGCGACGAGCAGCGTGTCGGCCGAGGCATCCCGAGCACAGATCAGCTCGGCGCGCCGGGCGATCCCGGTGCGGGCACCCGTGGTGTGCAGCACGAGCGACGGCACGGCGAGTTCGCTGATCGGACCCGGCCGTCGCGTCACGGCACGGTAGGCACATTCGAGGGGCGGCATCACCGTCGGCCCGATCGCGCCGAAGAGCCTCGAGTGGGAGGCACTCGCGACGATCCGTCGTACCCATCGGGGCAGCATGCTCCATTGTCCCGTGGCGAGCGCGCGCGACGTACATGCTGCAGATCGAGCACACCTGCGACGTCTTCGACGACGGCTAGATGATCCCCACGGCCCGCGCGGGCCCGGCGTAGGCCCCCGCGAGGTCGGCGACCGTCGCGTGCGCGTTCAGGCCGCTCGGATTCGGGACGACCCAGAGCTCGGCGCCGCCGAGCCGTTCATCCTGCCGTCCGGCCCTCGCCCTGGGGCGGTCGAATCCCTGCCGATACGCGGTGAGCCCGACTATCGCGACGACCTGCGGATGCCACCGCGCCACATCGGCGGCGAGCCGGATGGCGCCCGCCCGCAACTCCTCGCGGGTGAGCTCGTCCGCGCGCACGGTGGCCCGGTTCACGAGGTTCGAGATGCCGATGCCCGCGTCAAGGAACATCCGCCGGTCGTCGTCGGAGAGGCCGTTCGCGAAGTCGGGAAGGCGCGGGATGATGCCCGCCGCGGCCAGCGCGGGATAGAACCGATTTCCCGGGTGGGCGAACGGGGTGTTCGTCGCGGCCGTCCAGAGCCCGGGGTTGATGCCCACGAAGACGAGCCTCGGATACTCCGGCATCAGGTCGTCGACGCTCGCACCGCGATACGCCTCGAGCTCGGCACGCGTGAATCTCACAGGGTGATTCTCCCCCGCCTCACCAGCGGGCACGGCGGGCGCGCGCGGCGAAGGCGTCGAGCGCGGCGAGCACCTCCGTCGCCTGCCAGATGCGGTACCGGGCGCCGCCGGCCACCTTGGTGAGAACGCCGACCTTTGCGAGCTTGTCGATCGAGGTCTGCGCCGCGACCTCGCTCACCCCGGTCGCGATGGCCACCGACGCGGCCGTCACGACCGGATGCTGCAGCAGGTGCGCCTTGACGCGGTGCACCGAGGCATCCGATCGCGCTCGAACGAGCGCATCCCACCCCGCAGCGATCTCCTGCAGCTCGCGCACGAGCGCCCGGCCATTCGCGACCGCTCGGAACGCGGCCTCGGCGACCTTCCCCACGATGTCGTCGGGCTGCCCCTGCCGGTACCGGGTGAGCGCGTTGAAGTAGCCGTCGAGGTCGCCGAGCAGGCCGGCCGAAACCGGCACCGCCACGTTGCGGGTCACGTCGGCGGCGCGGAGCATTCCATGCAGCAGTGCGCGCCCCGTGCGCCCGTTGCCGTCGGGGAATGGGTGGATGGTCTCGAACTGCGCGTGCGCGATCGCCGCGTGCACGAGCGCCGGCACGTCGGTGCGGCTCGCGAACCGCACGAGGTCGCCCATGAGCTCCGGCACCCGATCGTGATGCGGCGGCACGAAGGCGGCGTGATGCGGCGAGAACGACCCGCCGCCGATCCACACCTGCTGATCGCGCCATCCGCCGACATAGTGCGGGGCGGATGCCTCGAGGAGGGCCTCGTGCATCGCGATGATCGCCTGCTCGTCGAGACGGTCGCTCAGCGCGATCGCCGCCTGCATGGCGCGCACGTTCGCCACGACCAGTTGGGCGTTCGCCGAGTCGGATCGGTCGAGCTCGGCGAGCGCCACCTGCTTCGCGCTCGCGGTGAGGTGCTCGACCTCGGAACTCGATGCACTCTCGGTGCGCAGCAGGATCGCCGCGAAGGGCGCTGCGAACGAACCCGCTTCGGCGTCGAACCGGGTCAGCTCCTTGCTGGCGTCGTCGGCGCCCGCCAGGGTCTCGGGCCTGAGCCTCACCTCGCGTTCGGCGATCATCGGCACGAGCGCGGCTCGGTACTCCCCCACGGCCGAGCGCAGCTGACGACGCGATGCGACCTCCATCTCGCCGCGGTGCCACGGTCGGGGCTCGCTGCCGATGGCGGGCCAGTCAGTCCGTGTATTGGCCATACGACCATTCTAAACAAAGACTACCGAATAGTCTTCAGTTAGAAATGCCCTTCTAGTGAGCGGACGCCGCGACATCTGCTGCGGCGATGGCGATCGCGGCGGCGACGTACACGACCAGGTCACGGGCATCGAACACCGTGCCCAGCACCAGCATCGACGGAGGGAAAGCGTCGCCGAGTACCAGCGGGATGCCGGTGAGCTGGAACAGTTCGACCGCGATGCACCACGCGGCGGAGATCGCCCCGACCGCCAACGGTTGCAGCCGCGGCGCCACGATGACGACGGCGAGGTACACCGCCGCCGCGTAGAGCGCGTCGCCGGCGATGTCGGTCGCGGCCGTATCGGCGAGCAGCGTGTGCACCGCGAGTCCGGACGCGATGTCGGCCGCGAGGAGAACGGCGGCAGCGATTCGGCGTCGCGGGGAACGGGCGGTGGCCATCCGCCCATCCTGCCGTGGTTGTCTCGGCGGCGTGCAACCCGGCCTCGACGCGAGCGCAGTCGATTGCTAGAGTCATCCGGTAACTCGGACGCCCTTGTTCGACATACTTCAATGCCTCGAACGGGCGCTCAACGCGAACGAGACCTGGGTCTCAGCGAGGAGGAGAGTGTGATGACCGGGCAACGGGGCAGGGTCGTCTGCGACCTGACGATCTCGGCAGATGGATACTCGGCGGGGCCCAACCAGACCGAGGAACGGCCGTTCGGCGACGATGGCGGCGACGGCTGGGGCGACGGGCTGCATGCCTGGCTCGCGGACAACGCCGACGAGAACCGGGCGGAGATCGACACGTTGTCGGCCGCCGGCCAGGCCCGCGTTGTGGCCGGCGACGACGAGATCGCGGTGCAGGGCGGAGCGACGACCGTCAACGAGTACCTCGCCGCCGGCCTGATCGACGAACTGCGACTGCACATCGCGCCGCTCACGCTCGGCGGCGGCACACGACTCTTCGAGGGCGTGCCGCCGCTGAACCTCGAACAGGTGGACGCGCGCGCCGCGACGCAAATCACGCACGTGACCTACCGCGTGCGGGCCTGAGCCGAGGGGGCAGACGATGGCATCCACAGTGCTCTACATGTCCATGTCCCTCGACGGATTCATCGCCGGGCCGAACGACGGTCCCGGAAACGGGCTCGGCGATGGCGGCGAGCGGCTGCACGACTGGGTGTTCCCCGATGCCGAAGGGGGCGACTTCGCGGCGGCGGAGGCACGGCTGACCGGGGTGAACCGCCAGATCTACGACGAGTTCATGTCGACCGGCGCGGTCGTCGCCGGTCGCGGCACCTTCGAACCCGCGCAGGGCTGGGGCGGCGACCACCATGAGGGCGTGCCGATCTTCATCCTGAGTCGACATGGGGCGCCGACGTGGGCGGCCGGCTGGCCGAACGTGCGGTACACGTCGGACCTGGCAGCGGCGATGAGCGACGCCAAGGCCGCCGCCGGCGAGAAGGACGTGCTCGTGCATGGTGCCGGCATCGCGCAGCGGGCGCTGCGCGAGGGGGTGCTCGACGAGATCGAGGTCCACCTCGTGCCGATCCTCATGGGAGCGGGTCGACCGCTCTTCGAGCACCTGGGCACCGACCAGCGCGAACTCGAGCGGGTCCGGGTGCTCGAGGGCGAGCGCGGCGTCGTGCATCTGCGGTATCGCGTGCGGCGGTAGTCGTCCGGCAATGCCCGCGCCTGTGATCCCATGAAGACATGCGTCGGTGCCCGGCCGAGGGCCGGGTACCGACGGGGAGATCACCCGTAGAACCCGCCGTAATACGCTCCGAGGCGGTTCCGATAGTCGGGGTCGTCGTAGGTGGTCGTCTCGCCCAACTCCGGCGAATCCTTGATCTGGTCCTTCGTGAGGTCGACGTAGACCTTCTTGTCGTCGTCATCGACACGTTCGACGGTCCCCGCAGGGAGCACCACCTTCCGGCCGAAGATCCAGGGGCCGGTGTCGACGACGAGACGGCTGCTACCGACCTCGTCGGTGGCCTCGTCGATCTTGCCGATGTCGCCGTCGGTGGCGTGCACGTGGTAGCCGACCAGGCTGGCCCCCGGCGTGCGAGTGGCGGATTCTCGATAGGCCCACGGTTCCCATGCGTTACTCATCTTTGCTCCTTCTTCAATTTCTCGGCCGTTGCTCTCCTCGGCCTGTCCCTGGTTGGACCGTAGGTCGGTTCACGGATCGCCGGAATGGGGTTGCCTCTCCGGCGGGTTCCCGTCGGCGACAACGTGCAATAGGTGAGGATGGATCGTGTGATGAGCACGTTCTTGCGGCCGCCGAGGGGTTGGGCAGAGGTGCTCGCAGATGCGGTGCGGATCCTCGGCGCGATCAGCGTCATCGTCGCCGGCATCGGTTGGGGCCCGCTCGCGGCGGCGACCGTCGGGTTCGCGTCGTTCGGCACGCTCGTTCCCCGCCTCGTGGGCGTGCGACCCGGATTCGACATTGCGTTCGCGCTCGTCATCCTCACCGCTGGCTGGAGCAGCGTGCTCGAGATCTACCTCGCGGCCCGCTGGTGGGACATCCCCATTCACTTCGCCGCGACAGGGCTGGCAGCGGCGCTGCTGTACCTGCTCCTCATGCAACGCCGCATCCTGGCGGATGCGGCTTCCGCACCGCGCCCCGTTGCCGCAGCGGTCCTCGTGACGACGGCACTCGGCCTCTCGCTCAGCGTGTTCTGGGAGGTCGCCGAGTGGTTCGGACACACGTTCATCGACGAGGAGATCTACGTCGGGTACGCCGACTCGATCGGCGACATGGTCGCGGGCGGCCTCGGCGCGCTGGTCGCAGGCTCCTCCATGCGCGCCCTGTCGGCGCACTCCCGAGCCGACGCCGTGCGGTTGAATGAGCGGATGGCTCGCGAACTCACCCACCACTTCCACCGCATCCTCTCCGCCCCCGTGTTCGGGCATCTCGCCACGGTGCGACACGACGGCGCCGTTCAGGTCAACCCGATGTGGTTCGAGTTCGACGCGGCATCCGGCACCATCCGGTTCACGCACACCACCACGCGACGCAAGTTCAAGAACCTGCAGGGCAATCCGACGATGACACTCGAAGCGCTCGATCCCGAGAACCCGCACCGCTACGTCGAGGTGCGTGGCTCGCTCGTCGACGTGACCCCCGACCCCGAGGGCGACTTCTACGTGCGTCTCGGGCGTCGGTACGGAAACCCCGACCAGCAGCCACCCGCCGACAAGGCGGATCGGGTCATCCTCGTGATGCAGGTCGAGAAGCTCGCCGGGAGGTAGGCCACGGCGATCCGTCGACCGACCGGGACGCGACCGGGTTGTACGATACCGCACAAGGTCATCCGTAAACCGGATACGCCACTGCAGAGCTGCACTGATCATCGTGAGGAGGCTGAGTCGATGGGCGCCTTGCGCACACCACGAGAGAAGTGGATCGATGAAGGGCTTCGTGCTCTGGCTGAACGCGGTGTCGACGCGGTGCGGATCGAGGTCCTCGCCAAAGCCCTCGGGGTGACCAAGGGCGGCTTCTACGGCTACTTCGATGACCGAGCAGCGTTACTCACGGAGATGCTCGACACCTGGGAGCGCGAGAGCGTCGACGATGTCGTCAGCCGCATCGACACTGAGGGCGGTGACGTGCTGGAGCAGGTACGCCGGGCGGGCGAACTCACGTTCTCCGATGACCGCCTGCTGCCCATCGACCTGGCTGTCCGCGACTGGGCTCGCCGTGACCCGCGCGTCGCCGAGCGACTGCGCCGCGTGGACAACCGACGGATGCAAGTCCTACGCGATGCGATCAGCACCTTCTGTTCCGACCCTGACGAAGTCGAGGCCCGCTCCCTGATCGCCTTCTGTGTCGCCATCGGCAGTCATTTCCTCGCCGCCGACCACCCTGGCCGAACTCGCAATGAGGTCATCGCCCGCGCAGCGGATGTCATCCTCGATCGCTCGAGCGATGCCTCCGCACCGTGAGGAGTGGCGAGCCGGCTGGTCTATTCGTTGCGACCGACGGTGCGGTCCCGCGAGGGAACGATGGCCTCGAGGCCGGTGATGATGCGCTCCAGCCCGAACCGCGCATCGAGTTCGTTGTCGTCGAGGAGCCCCGCGGCGAGCACGCGTGCCACCACGGGGAAGCGCTCGGGCGTGAGGAGCCCGTTGAGCCAGCGCGAGGGCGACGGAGCGCCATCCTCGACCGGCCGGACATTCCCGATGAGCTGAGCGGTACCGCGCAGGTGGATGTCGACGAGCAGCGCAGCCTCGAGACACGTACGAAGGGAGAACCCCGTGGTGTCCAGCACCTGGAGGATCTGTTCGAGCCAACGAGCGTAATTGGGTGTCATCGGCGGACCGCCCACCGGTGCATCGATCATCCACGGATGCGCGGTGTACCGCTCGAGGAGCGCCTCTGCCCAGACCCGTAGCCGGTCCTGCCAGGGGGTGGCGTCCGTCGTCTCGGGGGGTGGCGGCCCCATCGCTCGGTCGAACATCAGGATGACGAGGGCCTCACGTGAGTCCACATGGCGATAGAGCGCCATCGGCGACACGGACAGGCGCGTGGCGATCCGCCTGATCGACAGTTCGGCCAATCCGGACTCATCCGCGATGTCGACTGCCGTCGTGACGATCGACGGCACGGAAAGCGCCCTGCCGGGGAGAGGTTCGACGCCGGGGACGCCCCAGGCGGTCCGAGCCCAGCGTGGTGGTATCGGATGCTCGGGGACGCCCGCGGTAGCGGCAGCCTCAACGGAATTCGACTCGACCATCGATACAGCGTACACGTCGCTTGACAGCGATGCGTACACCGTATATCTTTACGCGTACAGTGTAAACAACCGCTCGCACCGAACCCGCGATCGGACCGGCCAAGGGTGTTGTGCGGTTGCGTATATACGGTCTAGGCTGGCGTTGTGCTCAACCGTATAAACGCCCTCAGGTGGGCCACCACTGAGAGCACGGCGCCGCCGCAAAGTGCGGCCCGCACATATGGAAGGAGACACCTGATGAACAAGTGGGCGGGAGGGCTCATCGTGCTCTACGGAGCCGCGCACACCGTCGGCGCACTGACCGCGCTGGGCGCCGCACGCCACGCAGGAACATGGGTCAGCGGGAAACTGTGGGCGGAGGACCTCGCCGACATGAGCCCCGCCATGAGCGCGTACTGGCTGACGGTCAATAGTTTCGGTCCGCCGCTCGTCCTGATCGGAGCCACCGTGCTCTGGATGGACCGCCGCGGCATCACCCCTCCCCCATTCGTCGCATGGGCGCTGGGAACCTGGGTCGCCGTCGATGCCGTGCTCTCGGGGCCCGGGATCGGGCAGGGCGTCATCCCGCTGACCGCCGCCGGGCTGCTGCTGGCCAGCGCTCACCGCTCCAAGGTTCGCGAAGGCGTCGCAGCGTGACCGGCCGATCACAGGTGGCCGAGCGTCCTGGTCTCGATCGGCAGCCCGACACCGTCATCGCGATGTTCGACCGGGTCGCGCCGCGCTACGACCTGCTCAACTCACTGATGACCGGCGGCTACGTGAGCCGGTGGCGCCGGGCGACGACCGCAGCCATCGCACCGCGGCCCGATGAGGACATCCTCGACGTCGCAGCGGGAACCGGCACCTCGTCGCTCCCGCTCGCCATGGCGGGCGCCCGCGTGATCGCCTCGGACCCCTCCCCCGGCATGCTGGCCGCCGGACGGCGCAGACATCCGCAGCTCGACTTCGTTCATGCGGACGCGCTCGCCCTGCCATTCGCCGACGACAGCTTCGATGCCGTCACCATCGTGTTCGGTCTCCGCAACATCGGCGATCCGAAGCATGCGCTTCGCGAGATGGCGCGAGTCTGCCGCCCGGGTGGACGTCTGGTGGTCTGCGAGTTCTCCACACCGACGACTCCCCTCCTCCGTGCCGGCCACCGCCTGGTCGTGCGCGCACTCCTGCCGACGCTGGGCCGGCTCGCGTCATCCGATCCACCCGCCTACCACTACCTCGCCGACACGGTGTTGGACTGGCCCGACCAGCACGCACTCGCCGTTGCCATCGCGCAATGCGGCTGGGAGCGTGTCGAGCATCGCAACCTCAGCGGCGGCATCGTCGCCCTGCATCGGGCGACGCGCCCGCAGATCGCCGCTCGCCTGGACCCCATCGCGTGAACTCGCACGTCACCTTCCCCAGCCTGGGTGGCCGTGTCGTCATGACAACGGCGTGGGCCGGAATTGCGGTGCTCATCATCATCACCCTCGTGTTCGCCTCCATCCGCGCGGCGACGGACCTCCCTCAACTCCTCAGTGCGCGGACGGCCGATCCGGGAAGCTTCGAGGCCCGCTATGTCGACGCCCCGTGGCTCGCGTACCTGCACATCATCCCCGGGGTGGTCTACCTGATGGGCGCTCCGATGCAGCTCTGGCGCGGCTTCCGGGAACGACACCTCGACGTGCACCGAATCATGGGCCGGATCGTGTTGCCGGCCGGAATCATCAGCGGCGTCTTCGCACTCGCGTTCGGCGTTCCGTTCTCCTTCGGCGGCGCATTCCAGTCACTGGCCACCGCCGTGTTCGGGTCGTGGTTCCTGCTCTGCCTGCTCATCGCCTACGCCGCAATCCGCCGCAGAGACGTGCAGATGCATCGACGCTGGATGATCCGTGCATTCGCCGTGGGTATCGGGGTCGGCACCATCCGGCTGTGGATCGGACTGCTCACCTCCCTTTCCGAGATCCCAGTAGCTGACAGCTTCGCGCTGGCGTTCTGGCTCGGCCTCGGCATGAACGTCGTCGCTGGGGAACTCTGGGTGGCGATGCGCGGCAGGCGTAGCCTCGAGGTGGTCCGTTGAGCTCCGCCGACGAGATCCTCGACATCGTCGACGAGAACGACGAGGTGATCGGCCGGGCTCGGCGCGCCGATGCGTACTCGCGGGGCCTGCGACACCGATGCGTCTATATCCAGGTCAGGAACTCGCGGGGTGAGGTCTTCGTGCACCGACGCACCGCTTCCAAGCTGATCTTCCCCTCCTTGTACGACATGTTCGTCGGCGGGGTCGTGGGGGCGGGCGAGACCTACGACGCCGCGGCGCTGCGGGAGGCCGAGGAGGAGCTCGGCATCTCCGGGCTGCCGCGGCCCGTCCGGCTCTTCACGTTCCTCTACGATGACGGCGAGCATCGCTGGTGGTCGGCGGTGTACGAGGTGCGGTGCGAACTGCCCGTGCACCCACAGGCGGAGGAGGTCGCGTGGGCGGCCTTCATGCCGGAGGCCGAACTGCGGGAACGGCTGGACGAATGGTCATGGGTCCCCGACGGCCTGGCGGCCTACTCGCGGCTGCAGAGACTTCGCGAGGCCCAGGTGGACGGGAAACCGATGGAATCGAAACCCACGCCGAACCACGAGGGACCAACATGAAGAGCACTGCACTGACGGCCGCCGGCGGCTGGGTGGCGATCGTCGGTCCAGTGATTCACGTGACACTGACGTCGATCCCCCGCGCCGATGTCTGGGGTCGAATCGTCTCCGCCGGGTGGTGGAACACCGCCACGTTGCGGCCGAGCACCGAGCAACTCGAAGTCGCGGAGTCGTTCTGGATCAGCGCGGGCAGCTTCGCCGTGCCGCTGTTCGTGCTGGGGGTCCTCGCGGTGCTCTCCGCACGGGAAGGTCGGCCGATGCCCCGCTTCGTCGGCTGGATCCTGATCCTGTGGGGAATGTTCTCCGCGAGCCTGATGCCGATCTCCGGCGCGTGGGTGTTCATCGTGGTCGGTGTGCTGTTCCTGGTCGACACCTGGGCGGCGCGCCGAGGTCGACGCGATGCGATTGAATGAGCGGATGGCGTCCCGAACTCACCCACCACTTCCCCGCATCCTCTCCGCTCCCGTGTTCGGCCATCTCGCCACGGTGCGACACGACGGCGCCCTTCAGGTCAACCCGATGTGGTCCGAGTTCGACGCGGCATCCGGCACCATCCGGTTCACGCACACGACCACGCGACGGAAGTTCGAGAACCTGCAGTCAGCTCGCAGCCGAGCTGACGAGGTGCGCGCCGTCGACCACCGACTCGCTGCCGACGCGGTGCCAGGCTCGATTCCGATAGACGAGCCCGTCGTCTTCGACGGAGCGGTCTGAGACGCTCGCATCGACGCCCTCCGCGACGAACACGGTTGAACCTCCGGCATCGATGCGGTGGACGATGCGCACACGCAGCCACACACCGGCCTCTGCGAACACGGGCTCGCCCGTCGGGAGCCGGCTCCACCTGGTCTCGTCGGCGAAGCGGTCCACCCCGCTCGCAGCGCCGAGTGTGGCAAGTTCGAGATTGCCCGCGGTGAGCAGGTGGACGATCACGGCATCCGCTCGCTTCAACACTTCGGCACTGGACGACAGCACCGAGATCGAGAACATCAGCAATGGCGGCTCAGCACTGACCGCGGAAACCGACGATGCTGTCAGGGCAACCTGCGTGCCGCTGACGTTCGCCGAGATGAGCGCGACTCCGCTCGGGTGGAGCCGGAACGCCGACTTGAACTCCTCCGCGGTGATCATGATTGCGCAGCCAGGTATCGGACGGCCGCTTGCCGCCAGTTGAGTGTGACGTGGTGGGAGATCATCTCGACATCCCGCTTGGCACGGGAAACCGGATGGTCGGCGTTGCCGGCCTTCGCACCGACGAGCGAGAAGATCTGCTGGACGGCTCGCAGCGAGGTGCGGGTGACGAGCGCATTGTCTCGCATCTCGCGAGCGACGTCGGACTCCGACGATTCCTCCCGCCGGCGGGCACGCTCGGATGCCTCGAAGCTTCGACGTTCGATCAAGAGTCGCGCCATCTCGATGTCTCCCTGCGCCTGGGCGAACTCGCTCGCGACATAGTCCTGATCCGCGAGTCGGACAGTGCCGCCGAGGGCGTTCGCAACGCGGGTGCTGGAACCCGCGGTTTCGGCGAAATGCTCGGCGGCGCCCCAGGCAGCGCCGACCGCGCAGCTGGCGAACGGAAACCGACCATTCGACGGCCAAGTAGCCCACATCGTGTCGAACGTTGGGTGAACGGACCGGCGTTCCTTCAGTTTGCGCACCGTGTCCTTCGTCGCTTGGACCCGGTGCTCCGGGACGAAGACATTATGGACGGCCATCGTGCGACTGCCGGTGCCTCGCATTCCGGTGGGGAACCAGTCATCGACGGTCGTGGTGTCCTCGCGCGGGACGATGAACATGTGGCCTTCGCCATCCTCACCGACAGGTGCGTTGAAGATCAGCCACTCGGAGAAATCGGAGCCGCTGCAGAAGCCCCACTGGCCGGTGAGGCGGTAGCCGCCCGGCACACGCTCCGTGACGGCCTTCGGGTTGAGGTTGGTGTTGCCGGCGAGGGTGGCGTACGTGTCGATGCTCCAGATCTCGTCTTGCGCCTCCTCGGGGTAGGCGAGGATCGCCATGTTGTCGGAGCTGAGGATCGAGAAGATCCAGGCGGTGGAGGCGCATCCACGCGCGAGCGTCATCGCAATTCGTGCGTGCTCGTGCTCGCTGAGCTCGAGGCCGCCGAACTTCTTGGGCTTGAGCACGTGGAAGAAGCCGGCGTCCCCGAGGCGACGGTAGGTGTCCTCGTGGATGCGACGTTCCCGGTCGACCTCCGCGGCACGCTCGCGCAATACGGGGATGAGTGCCTCGGCAGACGCGATGAGGTCATCGGCGGTGAGCGCCGTCGAAGGCGCGGGGCGGATGCCAGTTCGGCGTTCTTGGAGAATGGTGGTGTCCATGGCGATTCGCCTCTCCGCGGCGAGTGCCGCGATCGTCGTTGATGGACCCAATCCTCAGAGGCGAACCATTCTGCGGTCAAGCAAAACAATTCGCTGAACATCCACTACTCAGTCGCATATACCTCGCTCGGCGGGTACTGACCGTGCACCAAGTCGGCCAGCGCCCGAACGCGGGAGGACATCTCCACCTCGCGCGACCGCGCAAGCACGACCGGCACGGCCAGCGGTGGCGGCACGATATCCTTCTCGATGATCGGAAGCCCTTCATAACTGAGCTTGTTCGCGGGGCGTTGAACGAGGATGGCGTACTCGGTCTCCGATCGTGCGACGAGCGAACGCGTCAGCTCGAATGCGTGCGTGCGGTGACGGACGTTCGGCGTGAGACCCTCTGCCTCGAAGATCGACATCGCATACCGCGTGCTGGGCGCCTGATCGTAGAGGACGAGGGGAACCGAGGCCAGTTCTTCCAGGGTGACGGTCTCACGTGCAGCGAGCGGATGGCGTTCGCCGAACAACGCGTACCCACGCGCTTCGTACAGGGTGAATCGGTCGAGTGCCTCCATGCCTCCGACGTCGTACATGATCGCGGCATCAATCGCCCCGCCGACCAGCGCGTCCTGCAACTCGTCCTGTGCGCCGACCACGAAATCCACCGATACGCGCGGATGCAGCGACTCGTACTCGTGGAGCAGCCGCGGCAGCACGGTGGGCGCGAGCGTCACGAAGCAGCCGATCACGAGCGGGCCAACAAGTTCGCTGCCACCCCCGCCGACCGCGTAGCTCAACTCAGCCACATCCTCGAGCAGGCGCTTGGCCTTGTCGAAGATCAGGCGCCCGGACGGCGTGAGCTTCACGCCCTGTGCCCGCCGGCGAACACACAGCTCGGCGCCGAGCGCGCGCTCGAGCTCGGTGATTGACGACGAGATCGCCGAGGCCGAGTAGTTCAATCGCCCGGCCGCGCCGCTGATCGTTCCTTCCTCTGCCGCAGCGACGAAGTTGGCGAGCTGCCGCAGTGTCAACTCACCCCTGGCGACACCGTCGTCGATGCCTTCGGCACTGAATCTCATTCGCCAAGGCTAATCCACAACTCAATCGTGGTTCTTCATCGAGTTGTTCTGTTTGACTGAAGAAGAGCCTCAACACAAGATGGTGTCGCGTCGATGAGCCCGCGACCAGCGTCGGTCGCGGCAGGCACAGGAGGCACGACACCCATGACAATCACTCCAGTTCGGCGACGGACCACCGCGATCATCGCGGCCGTCGGCATCCTCGCACTCGGGCTCACCGCGTGCGCTCGCGGAGGAGACAGCGGGCGGGAAGGAGGCGAGGACGCCGGCGCCTCGCCCGGAATCACCGACACCACCCTCACCCTCGGATCGACTTCACCCCTCACCGGCAACGCCGCCGGCGTCGGCAACTGCGCGATCGACGGTGCCATCGCCTACTTCGAAACGAAGAACGCCGAGGGCGGTATCACGTTCGGGGACGGCAAGACACGCACCATCGAGGTGAAGGCGTACGACGATGGCTACGATCCTCAGAAGGCGCTCGCGAACTTCCAACAGATGGTAAGCGATGGGGTATTCGCGACCACGTTGAGCCTCGGCACCCCGACCAACCGAGCGTGGCGTGAGGCCGCCATCGATGAAGAAGTGCCCCAGGTTCTCCTGCAGACCGGCGACCCACTGTTCAGCGATCGTGAGGAGAGCCCCTGGCAACTCGGACTGCTCCCGGTCTATCCGCAGGAAGGCGAGGCGTTCGGCGAGCTCCTCGCGGCGTCCCCGAACGATCACAAGGTCGCCATCCTGTACCAGAACGATGACTACGGCCACGGCTACGTCGAGGGCCTGAAGGCCGCACTCGAGGGAGCGGACAACGTCGAGATCGTCAAGGAGCTCACCTATGAGGCGACCGACGTCGATGTCTCCGCGCAGATCACCGAGCTGGCCAGCACGGGTGCCGACGTCTTCTTCAACGCGATGTCGTCCCTTGCGCCCCTCGTGCTCGGCTCTCTGCAGCGATCGCACGCGCTTGGATGGCACCCGAGTTGGTTCCTCCCCTCGACGACGTCCAGTCCCGGCGTCTACCTCACGCCGTCGGGCGTGGCCGACCAGTTCCCCGCGATCTACACGACGGCATCCTCGCTCGTCGCAGGGTCCCCGGCCTTCCAGGAGAGCGAGGACGGCAAGGCATTCCTCGCCGCGGTCGACGAATACACCGACCAAGATGGCGTGCCCGGGTTCCCCCAGTGCGTGTGGAGCTGGATCGGCGCGTCGGTCCTCGAGCAGGCCTTCATGAACATGGAAGAGCCGACCCGCGAGAGCTTCATGGACGCTCTCTCCTCGATCGAAGGATTCGAAGCCCCCTTCCTGCTTCCCGGCGGAACGATCGACACCACCGAGGACGGACTCCCGGCCATGAGCGATATCAAGGTGATGGAGTTCAACGGCACCGGGTTCGCTCCGGTGGACTCTCTCGAGTAGACGGAGTCGACGAGACCGGAGCGGAGTCGGATGTGGATCGGGTCCCATCTGACTCCGCTCCAATTTCCAAGGACCCGATGCCTCACGGGAGTGCGGAACTTGAACGCAGGGAGCGCGACGAGCGGATCCCGTTTCTCAACTGGAAAGTCCCGGAAACCCTTGAGTTTCCGGGACTTTTCGGTCGGGCTGACAGGATTTGAACCTGCGACCCCTTGACCCCCAGTCAAGTGCGCTACCAAGCTGCGCCACAGCCCGATGCCGTCCGATTCCTCGGAAGACAACTTGACCATCATAGCGGCATCCGTGAGCGTGCTCATGCACACCACGGGTATCGAAACGTCGACCCTCACCCACGGAAACAATCCCTATGCGGCACATAGGTTCCCGCCGTAGGCTCGCGGAGGCGGGTACCGACCCTACGCCACAGCGACCCGAGCGCAGCCCGAACAACCCACCCCAGGAGGAACCCTTGACGAACGCCACCACGCGCCGCCCCAGCCTGAACATCCCACTCATCGCCCTTTGGGTGGTCTCCGTCGGCGTCGGCCTCTTCGGGCTGTTCTTCCTGCTCTCGGGCAACACCGCGCAGGCCGACTTCTACAACACGGGCGGTTCCGACTACCTCCAGTACCTCAGCCTCCAGACGCAGAGCACGATCGGCGGGATGCTCCTGACGGCCGGTGTCGTCGGCGTGTTCCTCGCCCTCGCGACCCACTCGCGCAACTGGGCCGCCGCGAAGGTCGCGGCCGACCAGCTCGCGCATGATGACCTCTACGCGCGTGAGCTCGACGACGAGGAGGACGGCGACGACGGCTTCGACTCCACGGGTCTCCGCGACGACGACGCCGTCGCAACCACACCGACGGTGCGAGCGGCGGATGCCACGGGTGCCCCGTCAACCACCGCAGCAGCCGACGACGCGCCCGGCCTCGCCGAGCCCGACACGGTCGTTCCGCAGACCGACCGCCCGAAGGACGCGACCGACCGCCCCTGACGTCGCAGGATCAACGCGACCACCGACGACCCGGCGGCCCGCGGGCGTTCAGAGGTGCTTCCGCACCTCGTCCATGAACGACCGCGGGTCGTCGACCCAGATGCGCACGCCCGTGATGGTCTGACGGATGCCTCTCGCCGCTCCTGCACCGCAACACTCATGCCGAGGCCCCCTCGGGGTCGGCGCTGCGCGCCTGTTCGGCCGCCACGAGTTCGCGGAGGCGCGTCGCGATCGCGTCGACGCCGCGTTCGAACCCCGCTCGGTCGGCGGGTGCCACCGCCCCCAGGAGCTCCGCCGACAACTCCGCGTGCTCGCGCTGCATCTGCCGCATCATGCGCCGAGCGGATGTCGCGAGCGACACGATCGTGGCGCGCCGGTCGGTCGGGTGCGGCGAGCGCTCAACGTAGCCGCCCGCCTCGAGCGCGTCGACGAGTCCGGTGATGTTGCGCGCGCTGACACCGAGCCTCGTCGCGAGAGCCTGTTGCGTCGCGGGCCCGTCGTGCTGCAGGTCCCAGAGCACACGGGCGCGTGCGGCGGTGAGCGGCGTGCCCTCGAAGGCCCGGGCCATGTCCTTCTGGAAGAGCTCGCCGACCTCGAGGAGTCGGTCGAGCACGGTGATCTCCGCTGCCATATCCTGATGTTACTTCATCATTACCTCACTTCACGAGTTCTCGACGGCACGCCATAGGCTGACGACATGGTCTCGGAACAGCCGCCGCGCATCGTGCAGTTCCTCAATCGGGTCCCGATCGGGCTCTACCGCGCACGCCTCGGTTGGCTCCTCGGCGGTCACTTCCTCCTGCTCACGATGACGGGACGCAAGACCGGACGCACGCGCCGGGTCGTGCTCGAGGTCGCGCGCCGCGCCTCAGGGCCGGGCTCGATGCCGACGATCTGGGTGATCGCGAGCCGCGGCCGGCGCACCGACTGGTACGCGAACGCCGTCGCCGGCGGCCCCACGACGGTCACCTGGAAACGGCTCACGTTCACTCCCCGTGTCCATGCGCTCACACCCGCCGAGCGCGCCGAGCTGCTCGCCGACTACCAGCGTCGGCATCCTCGTGCCGCGGCGCTGCTCGGCAAGGCCATCCTGGGCGCCGAGTACACGACCGACCCCGACCAGCTGCAACGGCTTGCCGAGGAACTGCGCGCCCTGCGGCTCGATCCCCCGGCGCCGGATGTCGCCGCCGCACGTTAACGTGGCGTCATGACCCACACGGCCAGCGACGAGACCGACCGAGCCGACCTGCGCATCGTGCCCGCAGGCGACGTGCCCTTCGATGACGTGGCGGCCGTCTTCGGCACGAGGGGCGACCCCGCGCACTGCTGGTGCCAGTGGTACAAGATCCCCGGCAGCAACTGGCGCTCCGTCGGCGACGAGGGGCTGCGCGATCGCCTCGCGGCGCAGCTCGCGAGATCCGATTCCGGTCCGGGCCTCGTCGCCTACGACGGTGACACGCCGGTCGGCTGGTGCGCGGTCGAGCCGCGACCGCACCTCGAGCGGCTCCGCAGCAGTCGCCTCATCACCGGCGGCACCGCGCATCCCGACCTCGAGGATCCCGCGGTCTGGGCGGTCACGTGCTTCGTCGTCCCACGGGCGTACCGGAAGCGCGGCGTCGGGCGGGCCCTCGCCTCGGCCGCGGTGACGTATGCGCACGAGCATGGCGCCCACGTCGTCGAGGCCTACGCGGTGGACGGCGAGCTCCGCGAGAAGGCGTCCGCCGCCGACCTCTTCCACGGCACGGTCACGATGTTCGAAGCCGCGGGGTTCGCCGAGGTCGCTCGGCCCAGGCCCGACCGCGCGGTCATGGAGGTGCGGCTCGGCGCCTAGCCCGCCGCGCCCATTCGATGCTCAGGCTCGCATGGTCTACTCCAACGCATGGGCTCGGTTCGGGATCGCTGGCGATCGCACCTCCTGCAGACACTGTCGGGCACCGATGACGGGCGCCCGGCATGGGTCGACGAGCTCGAACAGGGCGTCGACGCCGGCTACTTCGGTCCGGGATCCGCGGCGTGGGCAGTGCACGGCGGCATGGCGACCATGGTCGCGGGCATCCGCGCGCTGCTCGTGCAGGCGATGCATCCCGGCGCGCTGGCCGGGGTCCACGACTGGTCGCGCTACGAGGAGGACCCGCTCGGGCGCCTCACCGGCACCATCCGCTGGCTCGTCACGGTCACGTTCGGCGATCGTGCCACGGCCGAGCGCGCGTCAGCGCGCGTGCGCGGGCTGCACCGGCGCGTGCAGGGCGAGTACGTCGATGCTCGAGGCATCCGTCGCCCCTATCGCGCGAGCGACCCCGAGCTCCTCGAGTGGGTGCACGTCGCGTTCACCGAGTCCTTCCTCACCTGCCACGAACTGTGGGAGGGGCCGATTCCGGGCGGCCCCGACGCGTACGTGCGCGAGTGGGCCGTCGCCGGCGAACTCCTCGGGCTGACGGATGCCCCGCAGACCGCGGCCGAGCTCCGTGCACGCCTCGACGGCTTCGCGACGACCGGGGTGCTGAAGCACGACGAACGCGTCGATAGCACGATGCGGTTCATCCGCAACCCGCCGCTCGCGCGCGGCATGATCCCCGCCTATCGGGTGATGTTCGCGGGCGCCGTGCAGTCGCTCTCCCCCGACCAGCGGCGCCTGCTGGGACTCACCGCGCCGCCATTCCCGGCGGTCGCCGCGACCGGCGCGGTGCTGCGTTCAGTGCGCACCGTGCTCGGCGACCGGTCCACCTCGGAGGACGCGGCGCGGTCGCGGCTCGCGCGGCTCGAACGCGACGCGGCGGCGTGATCGCATGACGCGCCGCCGTCGTGTTGCCGATCTCGGGTTCCGGTTCCTCTCGCGAGCGCACGCGACGATCCTCCGGCTCACCGGGTGGCATGTCGGAGCGAGCATCGTGGGCATGCCGATCGTCGAGCTCCACACGATCGGGCGCCGCAGCGGCAGGCCGCGGTCGGTCGTGCTCTCAGCACCCGTCGTCGACGGCGAGCGCGTCGTGCTCGTGGCCTCGCGCGGCGGTGACGACGAGCACCCCGGCTGGTACCGCAACCTGCTCGCGAACCCCCGAGTCGAACTGACGATGCGCGGGGTCACGAGACCCATGACGGCACGGCGAGCGGATGCCGCGGAACGCGCCGAGCTGTGGCCGCGGGTCGTGCGCGCCTATCGCGGCTACGCCGCCTACCAGCGCCGCACGTCCCGGCAGATCCCGCTCGTCATCTGCGAGCCTCGCGGCTGACGTGCACGGCCACCGGGAACGCCGGATCGCGGCGCCGGTGGGCGTAGACGAAGACAGGGTTCGACCGCGGCATCCGTTCGGCGGGTGGCCGGCGGATGCCGCGAGCCACGCGTGCTCAGCGGGCGGTGTAGCCGCCGTCGACCACGAGCTCCGAACCGGTCATGAACGACGCGTCGTCGCTCGCGGCGAAGAGGATCACTGCGGCGACCTCTTCGGGGCGGCCGAGACGGCCGACGGGCTCGGTCGAGATGAGCTGTTCACGGTCGGTGTCGCCGAGGATGGGGGTGTCGATGAACCCGGGGTGCACGGAGTTCACGCGCACGCCCTCAGTGGCCCAGGCCAGCGCGGTGTTCTTGGTGAGCGTGCGAACGGCGCCCTTCGCGGCGTGGTACGCGGGGCTCGTGCCGAAGCCGCCGACGATGCCGTACATGGAGCTGACGTTGACGACCGCGCCGTCGCCGCTCGCCTTGAGCGCGGCGCTGGCGGCCTTCTCGCCCAGGAAGACGCTGGTCTGCGTCACGGCCACGACCTTGTTGTACGTCTCGATGGTCGTGTCCTCGATGAGCTGGTTGTCGCCGATGCCGGCGTTGTTGACGAGCACGTCGAGGCGACCGAACTCGGCGACCACGGCGGCGACGGCGTCGTTCCAGCCCTGCTCACTCGTCACGTCGAGGTGCACGGCCTTGGCCGTGCCGCCGGCGGCCTGGATCTCGGCGACCACCTGGGCGGCCATCTCGTCCTGCACATCGGCGACGATCGCCGTTCCGCCTTCGGCGGCGAACCGGGTCGCGGTCGCGCGACCGATGCCGCTCGCGCCGCCGGTGATGATGCCGACGCGTCCATCGAAGCGAGCCATGGTGAATCCTTTCCTCGTTCGGAGCGGACGATCGTGTCGCGTCGCTCCGGGGCAACTATCCAACAAATGTTGGATAAACTGTAGAACACCAGAGAGCGCGGAGGTATTTCATCGGATGCCTGAACACGAGGCTCGAGTCGATCCGCGCGCCGCGCGCAGCAGGGCACGGTTGGCCGCGGCGGTGCTCGACCTGGCGAGTTCCCGGCCCATCGGTGACGTGACCGTCGCAGAACTCGCCGCCATCGCCGACGTCAACCGTTCGACCTTCTACCAGCACGCGTCGTCTCCCCCCGCGCTGCTTCGCTCAGTGCTGACCGACGAACTCGACACGATCCGCGACCGATATCTCATGGCGTCGACCGAACCCGACATCCGAACCGCGGTCGGCGCCGTGACCGGCGCGGTGCTCGAGCACGTGCAGGCGCACCGCACCATCTACCACCGCGGCCTGACTGCGGCCGACGACGGTGCCGGCCTGCATGCGATGCTCGGCTCGCACTTCGAAATCTCGGCGAGGATGCTGCTCGAGGAGCACCGCATCGAACTTCCCACCGACAGTGGACGCGCGGTGCCGCTCGCCACCGCCGCGCGATACATCGCATACGGCATTGTGGGCGCGATCGAGGCGTGGATGGAGGAGGAGCCGCCGCGACCGCTCGACGAGCTGCTCAGCGACATCCGCCTGCTGCTGCCGTCGTGGTGGCCGCTCGGCTGACGTCCGTCCAGGGACACGTCACCGGCGCCTCAGCGCGCGGCCCATCGGTCAGCCGCGTGCCGCAACTCCCCCCGCGCCTTCGCGAGCTTGTCGAGGTGCGCTGCCGCGCGTCGATCGGCCGCCTCGGCCAGCTGCGCGAGCACCTCCACCGGTTCACCCCGGTGTGCGGCGTGTGCTGCCGCACGCCGCACATGCTCGGCGAACAGCACCTCGTCGCGGTGGTCGCCCAGCACGTCGTGCAGGTCCTCCCCGGCCTCGGCGAGCGCTTCGGCCCGGGAGCCGAACAGCTCGACGGGTTCCATGGTGAGGGCTTCGGCGGCGTACCGCAGCCGCCGGCCCGCCTTGCGCACGGCGTGCAGCTGCTCGGGCGTGGGCGACGACGTCAGGCGATCGGCGCGGCGCACCGCACGCTTCGCCTCGCGCTCGATGAGGTCGCCGAGCACCTCGTCGACCGGGCCTGCAGCGAGCGGCGTCAGGGGCGGGGCGTCGAGGAAGTCGGCGAGCATCAGGCGCCGGGCCGACGCACGCGGCATCCGCTGCCGTTCCACGAAGCGGGCGTGCGCCAGCCGGTGGGCCTCGAGCTCGGCGTCGACCAGGTGCCCACGCACCGCGGCGAGCCCGCCCGGAGTCGACCCTTCCGGCGGATCCTCGAGCGCGGCTTCGGCCACCTGCACCCGCACCTCGATGTCCCGCACCGTGCCGAGTTCACGGCCGAACTCGCGGTACCGGCGGCGGATCCGCTCGGCGATGGATGCGTCGAACAGGGGCCCGAACGCCGCGAGCAAGCTCCGCAGGCGCCGCACGTGCGTCCGAAGCTGGTGCACCCCGTCGGGCTCGTCGGCGAGCGCGGCGGGTTCGAGGGCGTCGAGGCGCTCGGCGAGGGCGCGCAGCGCGAGGACCGCCGCCGTGCCCGCGTCGGAGTCGGCGACATCCGGTGCCGCCTTCTCGTCAGCCACGGCTCAGTCCGTGTCGCGCCATGAGATCGCCGTCGCGCTCGAGACGGCGCAGCACCTCGTCGGGTCCGAGCTGCGTGACGCCCGGTTCCAGCTCGTCCCACTCGCGCGGCGCCGCGACCTGCGGTCGTTCGCGTCCGCGCATCGTGTACGGGGTGGCGGTCGAGCGGGCGGCGCTGTTCTGGCTCCAGTCGATGAACACGCGACCCACGCGCTTCTCCTTGCCCACCTCGGCGACGAGGGTATCGGGATGCGCTGCGGCGAGCTCCTTCGCCACCCGACCGACGTAGGCGTGCACGGCCTGCGACGAGCGCCGGCCGGTGAGCGCCGCGTAGACGTGCAGGCCCTTGCTTCCGCTCGTCACCGGCCAGGCCTCGAGGTCGTCCTCGGCGAGCCGCGCGCGGATGAGTCGCGCCGCACCGACGCACTCGTCGAGTCCGGCGCCGTCGCCCGGGTCGAGGTCGATGACGAGCCGGTCGGGATTCCGGATGCCGCCACGCGGCCCTGCCCGCCACTGCGGCGTGTGCAGCTCGATGGCCGATTGATTCGACATCCATTCGAGCCCGCGCACGTCGTCGATGAACGGGTAGGTCACGAGCTTGGCGGGCTTCGACGACCCGGGATCGGACGAGAGCGGCATCCGTCGCAGCCAGTCAGGGGTGTACTTCGGCGCGTGCTTCTCGAAGAAGCGCACGCCGCCCACTCCTTCGGGAAAGCGGATGCGAGTGACCGGCCGGTCGGCGAGCTGGGGCAGGATCACGTCGGCGACCGCGCGGTAGTACGCGACGAGGTCTCCCTTCGTGAAGCCGGTCTCGAAGAGCTGCCGCTCGGGGTGCGTGATCCGCGCCCCTTGGGCGGGCCCGTCGGCGGATCGACGGGTGGTTGGACGGGTCACAGCGTGAACCTCCGTTCTTGGCCGGTGGCGAGCTCGGACTCGACCCCATCGACGACGATGCGGATCGGCGCGGCGCGCCCCTCCGCCGAGGTGATATGCAACTCCGCCTGCGAGAGGGTCACGCTGAGGGCCTGGTCGCGATAGGTGAGGTGGAACTTGACGGAGCCGATCTCGACGGGAAGCAGGGGGTGGAACCAGAGCCGATCCGCGCGCATCTCGATGCCGGCGTAGCACCGCGTCACGAGGTCGACCGACCCGGCCATGGCGGCGATGTGCACGCCCTCTCGCGTGGTGCCGCCCTGGATGTCGGCGAGGTCGGAGCGCAGCGCCTCCTGCAGGAACCGCCATGAACGTGCGCGGTCGCGACGGGCCTCGAGCCACGAGTGCACCACGTTCGAGAGCGTCGACCCGTACGTGCTCGTCGCCGAGTAGCGCTCGACCGTGCGCAGGATCGCCTCGGGCGGCAGCTCGTAGCCCATGTCCTCGAACAGCTCCCGGAGCTCCTCGGCCGAGAGCAGGTACAGGAGCATGAGCGCGTCGGGTTGCTTCGACACCTGGTAGCGGTTGGTGGTGTCGCCCTCGGCGTTGAGGATGAGGTCGAGCCGGCCGATCCAGCCGTGCCGGTGGCGGTACCGGTCGAGGTCGATGGGCTCGAGGTCGTCGTAGCCGTCGAACTGCGAGAGCGTGCCGTCGCGGTTGAACACCACGGTGAGCCGGGCGGCGATCTGCGCCCACGCCTCGCGCTCCCCCGGCTCGATACCGAGACGTTGCCAGTGCAGGCGGCCCGGATGCCCCTCCAGCACGTCGAGGGTCGTCATCGCCCGCCGCAGCACCCACGACGTCATCACGTTCGTGTAGGTGTTGTCGCGCAGACCCTGGCCGGGGCGGTCGAGGTAGCCGTCGTGGAACTCGTCGGGACCCATGACGTTGTCGATCGAATACCGGTCGCGCGCCGGGTCGTAGACCGCGAGCGAGGCGAAGAATCGTGCGACCCCCACGATGAGGTCGGCGCCCTCGTGCAGGAGGAACTGCGTGTCGCCCGTCGACTCGTAGTACTGCCAGGCGCTGTACGCGACCGCGAGACCGACGTGGCGCTGCAGGCGCGAGTTGTCGGGGATCCATGCGCCGCTGAGCGGATTGAACAACGCTCTCGGCGTGACGTCGTCGCCCGCGATGCCGCTCTGCCAGGGGAACATGGCCCCGGCGTGCCCCGCGCGTCGTGCCGCCGCCTTGGCCGCCCCGAGACGGCGGTGCCGATAGGCGAGCAGGGCCGGCGTCAACGGCGGACGACGCAGGGTGATGAAGGGATAGACGAACAGCTCGTCCCAGAACACGTGGCCGTCGTACGCCTCGCCGTGGAGGCCGCGAGCGGGGATGCCGGCATCGAGGTCGGCGTTCACGGCGTTGAGCGTCTGCAGCACGTGGAAGGCGTTGAAGTGCAGCGCGAGCGCCTCCTCGCCGGCGGGCCGCAGCTCCACGGCGAACTCGAGCCACAGCCGTTCCCATGCCCGTACGTGCGCGACGAGGAGTTCATCGAACGGGGCGACCCTCGCCACGCCGTCGGCGGCCGTCTCGTCGGGCGACAGCACCGCCCGGTCACGCGACGTCGAGACGTACACGACCTTCTCGATCACGAGCGGCGTGCCGGCTGCGGCATCCGTCGTGAACTCCTGGGCGACCACACCCCACTCGTCCGAATCGAACGAGCATTCGGGCGAGATCGCCCGCTCCCCCGCCCGCACCGTCGTTCGTGCCGCCGTCGCGATGCGGATCTTCGATCGATCGGTCTCGACCTCGAGGAGCACCGTGTCACGAGCGCATTGACGCTGCGAGATCGGGCGCAGATGCCGATGCGTGCGCGGCGAATGGCTGGGCACGTTCGTGTTCGCCACGTTGCCGTCGATCCCCGAGCGCACGGTGACGGGACCCGACCAGTTGACCGGCAGGATCGACACGCGCATGGCCGCGACCCGTGGCGTGTCCTGGGAGACGAACCGGTCGCTGCGCACGGTGGTCACCCGGCCGTGGTCGTCGCGGAACGTCACCCGTCTCGTGAGGATGCCGTGCCGCACGTCGAGCTCCTGGTGGAACTCGCCGAGGTCGGCGTCGGCGAGCGCGTCGAGCCCGAACCAGTCGCCGCCCTCGAGCCGGAACCGCAGCGGCAACCAGTTCGGGGCGTTGACCATCTCCTCGTCGGGCATCATCACGCCCTCCACCTGCCAGTCGACGACGTCGTAGACGCCCGCGAAGTACGTGCCCGGGTAGTGCACGTCGTCGGCCGACGACTCCTCACCCGCGCCGCGCGTGCCCCAGTACCCGTTCGCGAGGGTGCACAGCGCCTCGCGTGTGCCCTCGTGGGTGGGCAGGTAGTCGTCGAACGCGACCACCCACGTCTCGGCGTCGCCGGGCTCCCCGTCGGGATGGGCGACGCCGCAGAGGCGCTCGTCGAGTGGGCGAAGCGCTGCCATGAGCCAACGCTACGCCGGGGCATCCGCTCAGCGCCGCAACCCCACGGGGCCGGGTGGGAACCCGCGCCTACCCGGCGTCGTCGATGCGAACGCGCTTGATGCGCGACGACTCGCCGCGCAGGATCGTCACCTTCGAGCGCGCCACCCCGAAGTGCGCGGCGAGCGCGGCCACGACGCCCGCGTTCGCGGCACCGTCGACGGCGCGCTCGCGCACGTACACGGTGACGGATGCCGCTGGGTCGCCCTCGGTCTCCTCGACGAGCGGCCCCTTGCGGCTGCCGGGCTTCACCCGCACGGTCAGGTCCATCGCGCTCCTCAGTACCTCGGTTCGTGCCGTTTCGGCAGCAGACCAGCGGGTGGCGTTCCGGCCTCGTGGAACTCGCACTCGAACCAGCCCTCGTAGCCGAAGAGGAACCCGAAGGCACGGTTGCGCACCTCCAGGTGCACGCGGAACACGCCGGCCTCCTCGTCGAACCGCTCCCGAAGCTCGGCGTACCCCGAGAACAGCATCGGGAATCGGAAGTCGACCGGCCCCTCGCGGAATCGCTGCTCCCCCGAGCGCAGGAGCAGCGAGCCGTCCTGCTCCACCGTGAGGTCGAGGTCGACGGCGAGATGCTGGTGCGTGCCGAGGTAGTCGACGACGATGCCCCGGGCGGGATCCACGACCATCGTCGCATCGAAGCGACTCGGCCGTCGGCCGGGCAGACGGTACTCGCGAACGAACGTCACGGTCTCGCGTCCGAACGGGTCGAGGTAGGGCTCGTTCTCGATCGTGAACGGCACGTCGTCACCGACATCCGGAATGAGGATGTTCCGAAGCCGTCCGACCTGCAGGAACGGCACCGTCCACCACGGCCCGCGGCGGATGCGCGTCATCACGCCTCGGCCGAGGCAGGCGTACCCGCCGTCGAGCGAGACCCCGAACCGCCGTTGCAGCATCGGGTGGAGCCGCCCGAAGTCGTCGCCGAGTGCTCGCGGGAACACCGGGCCGACGGTCGCGGTCGAGCGTCCGCTCACGGCGCCGTCAACCCCGCGAGGGTCGGCGGTGCGTCGGCGAAGACGCCGCGGGGCGACACCGTGCGGCAGCGGCGCGCTTTCGGTCGCTCCGCCCTCCAGCATGCGAACGCGGATGCGACGGGCCAACGCTCGGGCGGCACGCCGGTCTCCGCCCAGATGCGCAGCCGGTCGAAGCTCCACGCCGTCATCCATCGCACGAGCGGACGGATGAGACGGTCGACGACATATCCGATGCGCCCGAAGCCCGGCTCGTAGTCGTACCCAGTGATGAACCGCACGCCCGCTGCGGTCGGCACGTACCGCCAGTACCCGCGGCCGGAGCGGAGCGGCGACCACGGGTCGTCCGTGGTGAACCGCAGCGCGGACGTGCTCGAGCCGTCGGCGCCCGTGCGCTGCCCGATCGAGATCCCCGTCCCGCGGATCGTGTGCAGGCGACCGAGCCGTCGCTCGTAAACGAACCGCACAGCACCGTCGTCGAGCTGCCCGATCGGCGCGATCGCTGAGAAACGCAGGTCCCACCGCGCATGTTCCGCCGGATCCTGGGTCAGCCGCCAGACCGTCTCGAGGTCGGCGCGGATGAGCGTCTCGACGTACAGGGCACGCGACCGCCCATCGCCCACCTGCGGGCGATGCGGGGACGACGCTCGCGCCATCGGGCGCCTACCGCTGGCGACGCTCGCGGACGCGCATGTTTATCACGATCGGCGAGCCCTCGAAGCCGTAGATCTCGCGCAGCCGACGCTGGATGAATCGGCGGTAGCCCGGGTCGAGGAACCCGGTCGTGAACAGCACGAAGGTCGGCGGGCGGCTCGCGGCCTGCGTGCCGAACAGGATGCGGGGCTGCTTGCCGCCGCGCACCGGGTGCGGATGCTCCTGCGTGAGCTCGGTGAGGAAGGCGTTGAACTTGCCCGTGGGAATGCGGGTGTCCCACGACTCGAGCGCCGTCTCGAGGGCGGGCACGAGCTTCTCGAGGTGCCGGCCGGTCTTCGCGGAGATGTTCACCCGCGGCGCCCAGGCGACGTGGTGCAGGTCCTGCTCGATCTCGCGCTCGAGGTAGCGTCGGCGGTCGTCGTCGAGGAGGTCCCACTTGTTGTACGCGAGCACGAGCGCTCGGCCCGACTCGAGCACGAGGTCGATGATGCGCACGTCCTGCTCGGAGATCGGCTCCGAGACATCCAACATCACGACTGCGACCTCGGCCTTCTCGAGGGCTGCCTGGGTGCGCAGCGACGCGTAGAAGTCGGCACCCTGCTGCAGGTGCACACGACGGCGGATGCCGGCGGTGTCGACGAAGCGCCACACCTTGCCGCCCAGCTCGATCTGCTCGTCGACGGGATCGCGGGTGGTGCCCGCCAGCTCGTTGACGACCACGCGCTCTTCGCGGGCGGCCTTGTTCAGCAGGCTCGACTTGCCGACGTTCGGCCGGCCGAGGATCGCCACCCGGCGCGGACCGCCGAACTCGTCCTTCGCGACAGCCGACACCTGCGGCAGCACCTTGAAGACCGCCTCGAGGAGGTCGGCCACACCACGCCCGTGCAGCGCCGAGACCGGATACGGCTCGCCGAGGCCGAGGTTCCACAGTGCGGCCGCCTCGGGCTCCTGGCGTGCGTCGTCGACCTTGTTGGCCACGAGGAATACCGGCTTCTTCGCCTTGCGGAGCAGGCGCACGACGTGCTCGTCGGTGGAGGTGGCGCCGACTCTGGAATCGACGACGAAGAGCACCACGTCGGACAGGTCGATCGCGACCTCGGCCTGGGCGGCGACGGATGCGTCGATGCCCCTCGCGTCGGGCTCCCAGCCACCGGTGTCGACGAGACTGAAGCGGCGATCGAGGTACTCGCCCTTGTACGAGACGCGGTCACGCGTGACGCCCGGAGTGTCTTCGACGACGGCCTCACGGCGGCCGAGGATGCGGTTGACGAGCGCCGACTTGCCGACGTTCGGGCGCCCGACGATCGCGATGACCGGCAGGGCCGGGAGGTAGCGGATGGCCTCCTCGCCCTCTTCGGAGATCTCGAGCACGCCGAGGTCGTCCTCGTCGAGCTCGTAGTCGGCGAGCCCTGACCGCAGGGTGGCGGCCCGCTGTTCGGCGAGATCCTCGTCGACGTCGGCGAGGCGCTCGGCCAGGTCGTCGTCGACGACGGCCTCGTCGTCGTAGTCGCGCTGCTGGTCGGTCATGGTGTCTCCTCTAAGTCTGTGCGCGTCCGGGCGCCTGCCCGTTGCGGCTACCGCACCGCCTCGGGCTGCGCGGCCCGGATCACGCCGATGACCGCCTCGACGGTCTGCTCGAAGTCGAGCTCCGTCGAATCGACGGTCGTCACGCCCTCGGCGGCGGTCATGAAGTCGACGACCTTCGCGTCGGCTTCGTCGCGCCGGCGCAACTGCTCCCCCGTGTGCTCTGGTGTGGTGTCGACGAGCTCGGCGGAGCGCCTGGCTATTCTAGTCTGCTCAGCTGCGGTGAGCAGGATCCGCACGGGCGCATCGGGCGCGACGACGGTCGTGATGTCACGACCCTCGACCACGACACCCGGCCTGCGCTCGTCGGCCATGATGCCGCGGAACTGCTCGATGAGGTGGGTTCGCACCTCGGGGATCCGCGCCACGCGGCTCACGACCGCCGAGATGTCGGGGTCGCGGATCGCGAGGGTCACGTCGACATCGCCGACGTGCACGGCGTATCCGGCGGGATCGGTGCCGATGCGGACCTCGAAGCTCGAGAGGCAGGAGATGACGGATGCCGCGTCATCCATGTCGACCCCGCAGGCCTCTGCGTGCCACGCCAGCGCGCGGTACGCGGCGCCCGTGTCGAGGAAGCCGTAGCCGAGGCGACGTGCGACCTCCTTGGACACGCTCGACTTGCCGCTGCCGGCAGGGCCGTCGATGGCGACGACGAGGGGGTAGACGGGAGTGTGTTCGTTCACGTTCACCTGTTCAGCCTGCGATCCGCCAACCGCGTGCGGCAAGCTCGTCGGTGAGGCGCTCGACCACCTCGGGAAGCACGAAGACCTCGGCGAGACCCACCTGGGCGCCCGGGGAGTGCTCGAGGCGGAAGTCCTCGAGGTTCACGCCGGCGTCGCCGACGTCGTTGAAGAGGCGGGCGAGCTGGCCCGGGCGGTCGTCGACCATGACGATGAGGCTCGCGTACCGGCGGTCGACGCCGTGCTTGCCCGGCAGGCGCTCGACCCCGGTGTTGCCGCCGAAGAGCTCCTCCGCGATACGGCGCCGGGCGCCGGGCGCCTCGAAGTCCTCGAGGGCGGTGACGAACCGATCGAGGTCGTCGCGGTAGGCGCGAAGGATGTCGGCCACGGGCCGGGCGTTCTGCCCGAGGATCTGCACCCACAGCTCGGGATCGCTCGAGGCGATGCGGGTGACGTCGCGCAACCCCTGCCCCGCGAGGTTGAGGGAGGCGTGCGGCGCCTCGATGAGCCGGCGTGCGAGCAGGCTCGACACGACCTGGGGAACGTGGGAGACGAGGGCGACCGCCTGGTCGTGCTGCTCGGGTGTGAGCTCGACGAGTGTGGCGCCGAGATCGAGGATGAGGTCGTCGATGGCGGCGGCGTTCTGGTACGAGACGTTCCCGTGGTCGACGACGACCCACGGGCGTCCCACGAAGAGGTCGGCCCGACCCGACATGGGTCCACCGCGCTCACGGCCCGCCATCGGATGGGTGCCGATGTAGCGCGCGAGGTCGGCGCCACGCGCCTTGAGGTCCTCGTAGACGGCGACCTTGACGCTCGCGACATCCGTCACCAGCGCCTCGGGATAGGCGTCGAGCTCGGCGGCGACGACGTCGGCCGTGACGTCGGGCGGCACGCACACGACGATGAGCTGCGGCCGGTCGCCGGGTTCTGCGGGCCGGCCGGCACCGTAGTCGACGGCGATCGCGAGATGCGTGGGTGACGCGTCGGCGAGGATGACGTCGATGCCCTTCGCCTTGAGGCCGAGGCCGATGCTCGCACCGAGCAGACCGACGCCGACGACACGCACCGGTCCGATCAGGCGTGATTCGGTCACGAGTCCCCTTCGTTCGATGCGGCGCGTTCGTTCGACCCGGCGCCGCGCGCGGCGTCCGCAGCGCGGGAGATCGTGAGCAGTTGGCCGAGTTCCACCTTAGTCAACTCGCGCATGGCGCCCGACGTGAGGGTGCCGAGGTGCAGGGGCCCGAAGCTGCGCCGAACGAGGTCGGTGACCGGATGCCCCACCGCGTCGAGCATCCGTCGCACGATCCGGTTGCGCCCCGAGTGCAGGGTCACCTCGACCATGGTGTGGCGGTCGTCGCCCTGCTGCTGCAGGATGCGTCCGCGGTCGATCGCGATGAGACCGTCATCGAGCTCGATTCCCTGCTTCAGTCGCTGTATCGTCTGCGGCGTCATCCGGCCGCGCACCTTCGCGATGTACGTCTTCTCCACGCCGAACGACGGGTGCGCGAGCACGTGCGCGAGCTCGCCGTCGTTGGTGAGGAGCAGCAGGCCGCTCGTCTCCGCGTCGAGCCGGCCGACGTTGAAGACGCGCTCCTCGAGCCCATCGGTGAAGCGCCTGAGGTCGGGACGACCCTGCTCGTCGCGCATCGACGACACGACGCCGCGCGGCTTGTTCAGCATGTAGTAGCGCTTCGCGGGGTCGAGCTGCACCGCGACGCCGTCGACGGCGACCAGGTCGGTCGTGGGGTCGACCCGGCTGCCGAGCTCGGTGACGACCTGGCCGTTGACCTCGACGCGGCCCTCGACGATGAGCTGCTCCGAGACCCGGCGGCTCGCTACACCCGCCGCCGCGAGCACCTTCTGGAGCCGTTCCCCGCTGCGGTCGCGCTCGTCAGTCAAGATCGAATCCTCCCTGGCCGTCGTCGAGCAACGGCGAGATGTGCGGCAGTTCGTCGATCGAGTTGATGCCGAGGTTCGTGAGCAGCATGTCGGTCGTGCCGTAGAGGATCGCGCCAGTCTCGGCATCCGTGTCGGCCTCGGTGATGAGGCCGCGACCGAGCAGGGTGCGCACGACGGAGTCGACGTTGACCGCGCGGATCGAGGCGATCGACGAGCGTGAGATCGGCTGCTTGTACGCGATCACCGCGAGCGTCTCGAGGGCCGCCTGCGACAGCTTCGATGATGACTGGGTGAGCACGAAGTCGGCCACGAGCGCGTCGTACTCGGCGCGCACGTAGAAGCGCCAGCCACCGCCGACCTCCCGAAGTTCGAAGCCGCGACGGATGCCGCGAGCCGCCGCCGCCTCCTCGGCGACGTCGGTGCGGGGCTCGCCCGACGTGCCCGTGCCGTCGTAGTCGGCCACGAGGCGAGCGATGGCGGCGCGCACCTCCGCGACCGGGCGCGCGACCGCGGCCGCGAGCTGCACGACGCCCTGCGGCTCGTCGGCGATGAACAGGATCGCCTCGAGCGCGCGGTCGAGGTCGAGCCGCGGCTGTCCGGGCACATCGAGCGGGGTGACGATCGACAGCTCGGGCCCGCGTTCCTCCGCGGCATCCGTCAGCTCCGCGGCATCCGTCTCACTCGTCATAGTCAGCCCCCAGGCTCTCGAGGTTCTCATCCGACCAGCTCTCGGCGGCCCAGCGCAGCGTGAGCTCGCCGAGCGGCTCGAGTTGTTCGAAGCCGATGGCCGCGTGCCGGTACAACTCGAGCACCGCGAGGAAGCGGGCCACGACCACACCGGGCTGGGCGATGCCCGCGATGAGCTCGCGGAACGTCACCGGATCGCCCCGGCGCAGCACGGCCACGACGTGGGCGGCCTGCTCGCGGATCGACACGAGTGGCGCGTGCAGGTGGTCGAGACCGACGACGGGGATCTCGCGCGGCGTGAGCGCGAGCGTCGCGAGCGCGGCGAAGTCCTCGAGGCTCAGTGTCCACCGCAGCTCGGGCTCACGCTGGCGGAACTGGTCTTCCAGGCGCACGCTGCGCGGATGCCGCCGCGACTCGGCTTCGAGGTGCGACCCGAACCAGCGCGACGCCTCCTTGAACGCGCGGTACTGCAGCAGCCGTGCGAAGAGCAGGTCGCGCGCCTCGAGGAGCGCCACGTCCTCGGCGTCGACGAGCTCGCCCTGCGGCAGGAGCCCCGCGACCTTGAGGTCGAGCAACGTCGCGGCCACGACGAGGAACTCCGAGGCGCGATCGAGCTCCTCCTCGGAGTCGAGTCCCTTCAGGTACGAGATGAACTCGTCGGTCACCGCCGAGAGCGACACCTCGGTGATGTCGAGCTCGTGCTTGGCGATGAGCGAGAGCAGCAGGTCGAATGGGCCCTCGAAGTTCGAGAGGGCGACGCGGAATCCCGTGGAGGTCTCATCGGCTGCCGCACCGGCCGCGGGCACGCCGCCGACCGTCAGTGACTCGACGGGCACGCCGTCGTCGGCAACCGGAAGGCGCTCAGGCGACCGCGCCACGGAAGATCAGCTCCCTCGCGAGCTGGCGGTACGACCTCGACGCCTGGTGCTCGGGCGCGAACTCGGTGATCGGGGTCGCGGCGACCGTGGCATCGGGGAACTTCACCGTGCGCGTGATGACGGTCTCGAGCACCTTCTCGCCGAAGGCGTCGACCACCCGCTCGAGCACCTCGCGCGAGTGCAGCGTGCGCGCGTCGTACATGGTCGCGAGGATGCCGTCGAGCTCGATCGCCGGGTTCAGGCGGTCGCGCACCTTGTCGATCGTCTCGATGAGCAGGGCGACGCCGCGCAGCGCGAAGAACTCGCACTCGAGCGGGATGACCACGCCGTGACTGGCGGTGAGCGCGTTGACCGTAAGCAGGCCGAGCGACGGCTGGCAGTCGATGAGGATCACGTCGTAGTCAGCCGAGACCCGTCGCAGCACCCCCGCGAGGATCTGCTCGCGCGCGACCTCGGTGACGAGGTGGACCTCGGCGGCCGACAGGTCGATGTTCGCGGGGATCACGTCGAGCCCCTCGATCATGGTGTGCTGGATCGCGTCGGCGGGCTCGAGGGTGCGCGAGAGCAGCAGGTCGTAGATCGTGGGCGCGTCGTGCGTGAGCACGCCGAGACCCGCCGAGAGCGCACCCTGCGGGTCGAAGTCGACGGCGAGCACGCGCCTGCCGTACTCGGCGAGCGTGGCGCCGAGGTTGATGGTCGTCGTCGTCTTGCCGACGCCGCCCTTCTGGTTGCAGAGCGCGATGATGCGGGCAGGACCGTGCGACCGCAGGGCCTTCGGGTCGGGGAAATCGCGAAGTGGGCGACCGGTCGGACCGACCTCCGGCTCCAGCGACGCGATTCCGTCTGCCGGGTCCTGTGTCTGGTGGGTCACGTGTGGTCCCTCTCCTGCATCGTCAGAGCCGGCATCCGTGTGGCGTGCTTGGTCGATTCTAGCGAGCACGAGGGTGGGCTGCCGTGTACATCTCCCGGAGTGTATCGGCTGTGACCAGCGTGTAGATCTGGGTGGTCGCGACCGAGGAATGGCCGAGCAGTTCCTGCACCACCCGCACGTCGGCACCGCCCTCGAGCAGGTGCGTCGCGAACGAGTGCCGCAGGGTGTGCGGTGAGACGGATGCCCCGAGCCCGGCCCGTTCGGCTGCCCGGTGGATCACGTCCCACGCGGCCTGCCGCGACATCCGCCGACCGCGGAGTCCGAGGAAGAGCGCCGGTGTGGCCGAGCCGCGCGCCGACAGCGCCGGACGCCCACGCACGAGGTACGCGTCGATCGCGCGTCGCGCGTACGAGCCGAGCGGCACGATGCGCTGCTTGCCGCCCTTGCCGAACAGGCGCACGACCTCTTCGTCGACGAGGTCGTCGACGTTCAGCGACACCGCCTCGGAGACACGCGCGCCGGTGGCGTAGAGGAGCTCGAGCAGCGCCGTGTCGCGAAGCTCGTGCAACTCCTCGCCGCCGACCGCCGCGATGAGCGCCTCGACCTCTTCGACGGGAATCGCCTTCGGCAGCCGCATCGGCAGTTTCGGCGGACGCAGCTCGCGCGAGACATCCCCCTCGACGACGCCCTCCTCGGCGAGGAAGCGGTGCAGGCCCCGCACCGCCGAGAGCACGCGTGCGATCGAGGAGGTCGCGAGCGGCGGCCGGCGATCGGCGCCGAGGAAGCGCACGAAGTCGGCGAGGTCCTGCTCCCCCACCGCCCCGGGGCCGTCGAACCCGCGGTCGGCGAGCCAGTCGGCGTAGAGCCCGAGGTCCCGGCGATACGACGTGACGGTGTTGCGCGCGAGGCCGCGTTCCACGGTGAGGTGCCGCAGGTACCCCTCGACGGATGCGGTGGCGGCGGTCACGGCCGCGCCGGCTCCCCGCGCGGGGTCGAACGGCCGGGCCACGGGGCATCCGCAGGTCCGAGTCCCTGCCACCCCCGTGCGCGTGCCGCGAACGCGGCGAGCGTGCCGTAGACGAGGGAGGAGTTCTGCACGCGCCGCGCGAGCACCGCGTCGACGCACGCATCGAGGCCGGCCCACCGCGTCTCCATGTCGGCCTCCTCGGCCTCGCGCTCGAACATCTCGTCGGCCGGCCGAAGTCCACGTGCGAGATAGATGCGGATCGCCTCGTCACTGCCGCCCGG
The DNA here is from genome assembly GCF_040679595.1 of Agromyces sp. NPDC052230. Lineage (NCBI taxonomy): Bacteria > Bacillati > Actinomycetota > Actinomycetes > Micrococcales > Microbacteriaceae > Agromyces > Agromyces sp. NPDC052230. The sequence goes on from NZ_JBFAVC010000006.1 coordinate 322,953, forward strand.
CGACGTGAAGACATCGATGAGCACGGCCCATTCGGATGCCACGAGGTCGCCCTCCTCGGCCAGTTCGCGCTTGGCCGTGGCGAGCGGATCCTCCCCGTTCACGTCGAGGAGTCCCGCCGGGATCTCCCACTCGCGGGTGCGCACCGGATGCCGGTACTGGCGGATCAGGAAGACCCGGTCGTGGTCGTCGAGCGCGACCACGGCGACCGCGCCGGGATGATCGACGTACTCGCGCACGAGGTGGTCGCCGCCGTACTCGAACGTGTCGCGACGCACGTCCCAGATGCGACCGTCGAACACCCGCTCGCTCGCGATGAGCGGCAGGTCGACGCGCTCGTCTGCGAGCAGACCGGCCGGTGACCCCGCCGGCTGCTCAGCCATTGGCGACGTCGAAGAGCAGGCTGGCCTGCTGTCGCTCGAGCGCCGCGCCCACGAGCCCGCGGAAGAGCGGGTGCGCGTTGTTCGGGCGGCTACGGAGTTCGGGGTGAGCCTGCGTCCCCACGTAGAACGGGTGCACCTCGCGGGGCAGCTCCACGAACTCGACGAGGTGCCGATCGGGCGACATGCCCGAGAACACCATGCCGGCCTGGGCGATGCGATCGCGGTAGGCGTTGTTCACCTCGTAGCGGTGGCGGTGGCGCTCGGAGACCTCGTTCGACCCGTAGAGCTCCGCCGCGATCGAGCCGTCGGCGAGTTTCGCGGGGTAGAGGCCGAGGCGCATCGTGCCGCCGAGGTCACCGCCGGCGATGATCTCGACCTGCTCCTCCATGGTCGCGATGACCGGGAACTCGGTGTCGGGGTCGAACTCGCTCGACGAGGCGCCCGGGAGGCCGACGACGTTGCGCGAGTACTCGATGACCATGCACTGCAGGCCCAGGCAGAGCCCGAGCGCGGGGATCCCGTTCTCGCGCGCGAACCGCAGCGCGCCGAGCTTGCCCTCGATACCGCGCACGCCGAATCCGCCGGGCACGCAGATGCCGTCGAGATGCCCGAGGTGCTTCTGCGCACCCTCGGGCGTTCGGCACTCGTCGGAGGGGATCCACTCGATGCTGACCTTGGTGTCGTTCGCGAACCCGCCGGCGCGCAGCGCCTCGGTGACCGAGAGGTATGCGTCGGGCAGGTCGATGTACTTGCCGACGAGGCCGATGGTGACCTCGTGCTTCGGCTCGTGCACCACCTCGAGGAGCTCGCTCCAGCCAGACCAGTCGACGTCGGCGGCCTTGCCGTCGAGACCGAGCGCTTCGATGATGTACGCGTCCAGCCCCTGGTCGTGCAGCATCGTGGGGATGTCGTAGATCGACGGCACGTCGACCGCGTTCACGACGGCGGCCTCGTCGACGTCGCACATGAGCGCGATCTTGCGCTTGTTCGCCTCGGTGACGGGGCGGTCGCTGCGCAGCACGAGCGCATCGGGCTGGATGCCGATGGAGCGAAGCGCCGCCACGGAGTGCTGGGTGGGCTTCGTCTTCTGCTCGCCCGAGGCGCCCATGTACGGCACGAGCGAGACGTGCACGAAGAACACGTTCTTGCGGCCGAGCTCGTGGCGCACCTGGCGGGCCGACTCGATGAATGGCTGCGACTCGATGTCGCCCACGGTGCCGCCGATCTCGGTGATGATGACGTCGGGCTTCGGGCTCTCGGTGGCCTGCAGTCGCATCCGGCGCTTGATCTCGTCGGTGATGTGCGGAATCACCTGCACCGTGTCGCCGAGGTACTCGCCGCGTCGCTCCTTGGCGATCACCGTCGAGTAGATCTGCCCGGTCGTCACGTTGGCGGCCTGCGACAGGTTGATGTCGAGGAACCGCTCGTAGTGGCCGATGTCGAGGTCGGTCTCGGCGCCGTCGTCGGTCACGAAGACCTCGCCGTGCTGGAACGGGTTCATCGTGCCCGGGTCGACGTTGAGGTACGGATCGAGCTTCTGCATCACGACCCGAAGCCCCCTGGCTGTCAGGAGATTGCCGAGACTGGCCGCCGTGAGACCCTTGCCCAACGAAGAAACGACACCACCGGTCACGAAGATGTGCTTGGTTACGCCGTTAATGGGCTCAGGGTTGGAAATGTCTGTGCTCGAAAGAGCTCTGCCGCGTTCATCCACCACGGGCTTATAGTCTAACCCACGTTCTTCGCCAGCCCGGCCGACATGCCCCACGCGCTCCCCCTTCTTCGATGGCGTCAGGTCGACGCCGCATCCGCGCGGCGCGGTGCCGCCGTGCTCATGCCGCCCGATCCGAGGCGATCTCCAACAGCTCCCGCGCATGCGCGAGGCCGCTCTCGGAATCGGCGAGCCCAGACAGCAACCGCGCCATCTCGGCTTCGCGCTCGGCGCCGGTCAGTTGCCGCACGCTCGATGACGTCACCTGCCCGTCGGTGCCCTTCACGACACTCAAGTGGTTCGTGGCGAATGCGGCGACCTGGGCGAGGTGGGTGACCACGATCACCTGCGACCGTTCGGCGAGCCGCGCGAGCCGCCGGCCGATCTCGATGGCCGCCGCACCGCCGACACCCGCGTCGACCTCGTCGAACACGAACGTCGGCACGGGATCGGTGCCGGCGATGACCACCTCGATCGCGAGCATGACGCGCGAGAGTTCGCCGCCCGATGCCCCACGGGACACGGGCCGCGGCTCGGCTCCGGGGTGCGGCTGCAGCAGGATGGCCACCTGGTCGCGGCCGTGCGACGCGGGTTCGTGGTCGGCGTCGACCGTGACGCTCAGACGCGCGTCGGGCATCGCGAGCGCGCCGAGCTCGGCGGTCACGGCCGCGGCGAGTCGTTCGGCCGCATCGGCACGCAGCTCGGTGAGCCGGGCGGCCAGTCGGGCGACGTCGTCGCCCAGTCGGGCGACGGAGGCTTCGAGCACCGAGATGCGGTCGTCGTCGCCGTCGAGTTCGACGAGGCGGAGCCCCCCGTTGCGACGGAACTCGAGCACCTCATCGAGCGAACCGCCATGGCGACGGATGAGCGCCGTGATGAGCGCCCGCCGCTCCTGCACGATCTCGAGCTCGCGCGCGCTGTCGGCGTCGAGGCCGGCGAGGTAGCCCGCGAGCTCGGTCGAGGCATCGGCGAGCAGGAACCCGGCGCTCTCGAGCGCCTCGGCGATGGGCGCGAGGGTCGCATCGTGCTCGACCACGTGCTCGAGGTTGCGCTTCGCGCTGTCGACGAGGGCGATCGCGTCGGGCGCGCCGTCGGTGAGGTCTTCCGCCGAGATCAGGGCTCGCGCCTGCGCGGCGGCGAGGCGGAGCTCCTCGAGGTTCGAGAGGCGGTCGGCGCGCTCGGCGAGCTCGACATCCTCGCCGGGCTGGGGGTCGGTCGCCTCGACCTCGTCGAGAGCTTCGCGGAGTTCCTCGGCCTCGCGGGCCCGGGCGTCGTGCGCGTCGCGGAGCCGTTCGAGCTCGGCGGCATCGATACGCCAGGCGGTGAACGCGTCGCGATACTCGGCGAGGGCGGCCGCGAGCGGCGCACCGGCGAACCGGTCGAGCGCATCGCGCTGAGCCACCGCCGATCGCAGCCGCTGCTGGTCGGCCTGCCCGTGCACCACCACGAGCTCGTCGCCGAGGTCGCCGAGCACGCCGACGGGGGCGCTGCGGCCGCCCACGACCGCGCGGCTGCGGCCCTCGGACGAAACCGATCGGCCGAGCAGCAACTCACCGTCGTCGAGCTCGCCGCCGGTCTCGGCGACGCGTTCGGCGATGGCACCGTCGTCGGGCACGAGCCAGCGCCCCTCGACCCACGCCTGCTTCGCTCCGGCGCGCACCGCGCCAGCATCGGCGCGGGCGCCGAGCAGCAGACCGAGGGCGGTGACGACCATAGTCTTTCCCGCGCCGGTCTCGCCGGTGACAGCAGTGAATCCCGCCCCGAGCGGAAGTGTCGCCTCGGCGATCACGCCCAGGTCGCGGATGCCGAGCTCCTCAATCACGGCGGCCCTCACTCACGCGGCCCTCACTCACGACGGCCCGGCCCTCGCCAGCCGGTGACGGGCAGCTGGAACTTGTTGACGAGGCGGTCGGTGAACGGCGCCTCATGCAGGCGCGCGAGGCGCACGGGCACGGGCGACCGCCGCACGATGACGCGCGCGCCGGGCGGGAGGTCGAATGTGCGGCGACCGTCGCACCAGATGACTGCCGCGGCCTCGGTGCGCTGCAGGATCTCGACGGCGAGCGAGGACTCGGGGCCCACCACGAGCGGGCGAGCGAAGAGCGCGTGGGCGCTGAGTGGCACGAGCAGCAGGGCCTCGAGGCTCGGCCACACGATGGGTCCGCCGGCCGAGAACGAGTACGCCGTCGACCCCGTGGGCGTCGACATGACGATGCCGTCGCACCCGAACGACGACAGCGGCCGGCGGTCGACCTCGACCACGACCTCGAGCATGCGCTCGCGCTCGGCCTTCTCGACGGTCACCTCGTTGAGCGCCCAGCTCTCGTAGACGACCTCGTTGCCGACCTTCGCACGGACCGCGAGCGTCATGCGCTCCTCGACCGTGTAGTCGCGGGCCAGGGCACGTGCGACGGTGTAGCCGAGGTCATCGCGTTCGCTCTCGGCCAGGAAGCCGACGTGACCGAGGTTCACGCCGAGCAGCGCGACGGAATGGTCGCGCATGAGCTCGGCCGCCCGCAGGATCGTGCCATCGCCGCCCAAGACGATGACGAGTTCGATGACACTCGGGTCGATCTCCTCGAACCGCTTGACCTCTCCGTCGAGCTCGGGCACGAAGGCGTGCACTTCGTCCCAGTGCTCGGCCGCGATGACCGGCACCGCGCCTTCAGCGAGGAGCTGCGAGCACACCTCGCCCGTCGCCTCGAGGGCTGACTGCCTGCCGGTGTGGGAGACCACGAGGAAGTGCCGTGCGTCGTTCACGCGTTCGTGCCTCCAGTCAGCTGCTCCACCCGACGCATCCATTCTGTCGGATTCACCCCTCTCGACGCGCTGAGATCGACGAGGTATTCACGATTGCCATGACTGCCCACGATTGGGGAGGACAAGACCCCGGCGGTGCCCAGCCCGAGGTCGAATGCCGCCCACAAGACGTTCGACACCGCCTCGGAACGAAGCGCGGCATCCCGAACGACCCCCTCGCGCACCCCGCCGCGCCCGACCTCGAACTGCGGCTTCACGAGCAGCACGAAGTCGGCATCGTCGGCAGCAGTGGCTCGCAGCGCAGGCAGCACGGTGGTGAGCGAGATGAACGACAGGTCGGCGGTCACGAGCGACGGCGGCTCGCTCACGCCAGTCAGCTCGGCGAGACGGACCCGGTCGAGGCCGCGCACGTTGCAGCCCTCGACGAGCACGAGACCAGGTGCGCCCTGCAGTTCGGGCGCGAGCTGGCCGTGACCGACGTCGACCGCGAGCACGGCGCGGGCGCCGCGTTCGAGGAGCACCTGGGTGAACCCGCCGGTCGACGCGCCGGCGTCGAGCACGACGCGACCAGCGGGGTCAACGCCGAACCCGTCGAGCGCCGCGATGAGCTTGTGGGCGGCTCGGCTCACGTAGTGGCCGGATGTCGCGACCACGAGTTCAGCGCCCTCGGAGACCTTCATCGCGGGCTTCACCGCCGGCCGGCCGTCGACCATCACCACGCCACTGGCGATGAGCATGGCCGCATGCGTACGCGAGCGCGCCAGTCCACGTGCGGCGAGGGCGGCATCGAGCCGCTGCTCGGGCATCGTCAACGCTGACCGCGCGAGGGGTCGGAATGCTCGAGTTCCGTGCGCAGCCGGTCGGCGAGCTGTTGGTAAGCGTCGGCACGCTCGGCAAGCGGCTTGGACTCGATGTCGCGAAGCTCGGCAACCGTATCGTCGGGTGCCGAGCCGCTCGAGTCGCGGGAGCTCGGCGTGCCCGCGGCATCCGTCGCGTCGGTCGGATCGACCGTGCCGGGCTCGTCGTCAGTGCTCACCCGACCACGCTACCCCGCCGAGCCGACGGCGCGGCATCGCGCCGACGGCATTGCGCTCAGGAGTACAGCCGGGGCGGCACCTCGAGCGCGTGGATCGGCGTGCCCGACGACCAGATCGCGGCGCAGGCTGCGCGCAGCAGGTCGAGTCCGCCGTCGCCGTCGGCCACGACGACCACCCGGTTGCCGTCGATGCGGACGCGCGCCGCACCCACTCGCACGGCACCGCCGCGCACCGTCTCGACGCCCGGGTAGGGCTCGTGCAGTTCCCGCAGGTCGCCGAGGATGAAGTCGGGGCGACTGGTGGCATCGGCGGCGAGCACCTGCTTGGCGTGGTCGATGCCCGTGAGGACGAGGGCGCTCGTCATGCCGGCGCGATTCGCGCCGAGGATGTCGGTGTCGAGCCGGTCGCCGACGACGAGTGGGCGTTCGGCGCCGAACCGTCGTTTCGCCTCCTCGAAGATGGGCGTCTCGGGCTTTCCCGCCACGACCGGCAGGCGTCCGACGGCGGTGTGCACCGCGGAGACGAGCGTGCCGTTGCCGGGCGCGATGCCCCGCGCGACGGGGATCGTCCAGTCCATGTTCGTGGCGATCCACGGGATGCCCGGGGTCGCGGCATGCGGACCGCCGTGCGCGTTCAGGGCGAACGACGCCTCGGCGAGCTCCCGCCAGCCCACCTCGGGCGCGAACCCCTGCACGACGGCGGCGGGCGAGTCATCCGCCGACCGCGTGACCCGGTAGCCGCGTTTCTCAAGCTCGGCGACGATCCCCTCGCCGCCGACGACGAAGACGAGCGCGCCCGGGTCGACGCGGCCTTCGAGCAGCCGCATGGCCGCCTGCGGCGAGGTCACCACGTCGTCGGGGGTGACGTCGAGCCCCAACTCGGCGAGGTGACGGGCGACGGATGCATCGCTTCGCGAGGCGTTGTTGGTGATGTATCCGACCGCGTGCGTGGCCCTCGTGCGGTTGAGGCTCTCGACGGCATGCGGAATGGCGCCGTGGCCGGCGTAGACGACGCCGTCGAGGTCGGCGAACACCGCGTCGATCCCGTCGAGCGGCGTCGACGCCTCAGTCCGCGTGCGGAACAGGCCCATCGGGCGCGTCCTCGTCGTTCCGGTCGGTCTCGCGGTCAAGGCGCTCGCCTTCGGCGAGCACTTCAGCCACATCGTCCTCGAGCACGGCGCCGGGGTCGTCGATCGGGTCGGTCGAGGTGGAGGCGACGGATGCCGCTGCAGGCGCCTCATCCTCGACGACCGGCTGGTCCTCCTCGTCCTCCTCGAGCTCGACCTCGAAGATCTCGACGAGCTCCGACTCGGCCGGACCGCCCAGTGCCTCCTCGGCGCGATCGGCGCGGACTCGCCACTCGCCGGCCTCTGCGGTGCGCCCGATCTCCTCGAGCACCTCCGCATACGCGGAGAAGAGCGCGGGACTGTACGAGAAGGCGCGGTCGGGGTCGAGCTGCGGGATCTCGAGCTCGGCGAGAGCCAGCTCGGGCTGGCCCAGGTCGAGGCGCGCTCCCGACATCGCGATGGCGAGCCCCACCTGCACGGCGGATGGGAGGGTCGCGCGGTCGACGGAACGGCCGACCTCGAGCGCACGATCGGGGCGACCGACACCGCGCTCGCTGTCGACCATGAGCGGCAACTGGTCGTTGCGGCCGGAGATGCGGCGATACGTACGCAGCTCGCGCAGCGCAAGCACGAAGTCGCCGACCGCGTAGGCCGTGATCGCAAGGGTCTCGCGCACTACGGCGATCCGACCGGCGCGACGCCCGGCCGATTGCGCGTGCAGGTGCGCCAACTCGGGGTCGACATCGAGGTACATGGATGCCGCAACGAGGTGCCTTGCCACCCAGTCCGCGTTCTCCTTGCTCAGCGTCTTCAGCTCGGCGCGGGCGCTCTTCTCGAGGTCGCGTGCCTCGATCGACTCGGGGATCTCGGGATCGTCGTGGCGCGGGCGCACCGCGAGGTCGGGGGCTCCGAAGGTCTCACGGGGCGGCTGCGCCTCACGCCGGCCATCGCGCGCATCGGGCCGCCCGCCGCGACGGTCATCGCTGCGTGCGCCGGCGTAGGGACGCTTCTCGCCAGCGCCGGAGTAGGGACGCTTCTCGCCACCACCCGAATACGGACGCTTCTCGCCACCACCCGAATACGGACGCTTCGCATCCCGATCACCGGAGTAGGGACGCTTCTCGCCACCACTCGAGTACGGACGCTTCGCATCCCGATCACCGGAGTAGGGACGCTTCTCGCCACCACCCGAGTACGGACGCTTCGCATCCCGATCACCGGAGTGCGGACGCTTCTCGCCACCACCGGAGTAGGGACGCTTCGCATCCCGATCGCCGGAGTAGGGACGCTTCTCGCCACCACCCGAGTACGGACGCTTCGCGGGCCGGTCTCCAGATGGGCGACCTCCTGCGGCTCCACGACCGCCACTCTGGGGGCGCTGACCGGGCCGTTCGCCGCGGCGCGGTCGCTCCCTGCCGTCGGATTCGTCCTTGGAGTCGCTCACGAGTTTCCTGTCGGGTGTGGAGTCATCTTCGGACTCAACCGTACTGCGGCCGGCGAAGCCTGGCCCGTTAACGAGAAATGGCCACCCGTCCTCGGGTGGCCACTCCTCAATGTGTGTCCGGCGGTGTCCTACTCTCCCACAGGGTCGCCCCTGCAGTACCATCGGCGCTGCGAGTCTTAGCTTCCGGGTTCGGAATGTGTCCGGGCGTT